>JAKIUN010000006.1 GCA_021647505.1 Gammaproteobacteria bacterium | reverse complement strand
CTTATTCGCATTGGGTTTCCTGTTCATTGATGCTGGTGTTGTAACTACCATCATGAACAGAGACTCAATGTGATGCAAATTTGCCTAAATTGATCAATAGTTTACCCACAGATTCTTCAGAAGACCCGGAAAAACCGGGTGGTGGACATGCAATCTTCCAAGAATATGTCGATGACGTAGGAAACCTGTTTCTTGCGAACTCACGTAATCTGTATCGACAATCGGTCTTTGCAGGTGCCGGCCCTTGGGGAGCACCGGGCGGTTTGGATATTCCGAATCTACAGTTTGATACAGCTGATCAGAACGCATGTTTAGGTGTCACTTGGGTTGCCCAGCGCCCGATTCCCGCATCGACGTTCCACTGGTTGAGACTGCGCCCTGCTAACAATGCAAACATCGTACAAAGAGCTTGGGCAGTCAATAAAGGTAATAACCTCTTTGAAATCACCTCAGAAAATGTTCGGGAAGCTATTTTGTACTTACATCCTGCTATGGTGGACTTCGATATACCTGTCATAGTAAAGGTTAATGGCGAGATTATATTCAACGACTTAGTGGAGTCTGATCTAGCTACTATGCTGAATTTGGTGCGTGAATTTGATGATCGTGGCCGTATTTTCCACGCTGCCATCGACCTTGTCATAGGTACCGATTTGGCACCACATGAGCCAAGTTTCTATGACATAAATAATGATGGCTGTGTTGATCGGGGCGACTTAAATATTATAATTTCAGACATTCGTGATCCAGCCACCAACAACACATTGTACGACCTCAACGGTGACAGAAGCGTAAATATTGCTGATGCGAGATTTCTTGTTACCCGCTTTACTAATCCAAGAGGATTATCTTGTAACTAAGATAGTTCTAGCGGTGCAAGGGGCTGCCACTTTTAACTTTCAGAAATCCACGAGGGGTGCTATAAGATTAACGATTAAGGAATGCATAAATGGGAGTCAGATCACGGTTTCAGCTGGGGGAGAATTTGGAGACGATTCGGAATTATAATGGTCTGTCCCCTATTGTCCCTCAGTACCGTTAAATTTGTAAAAAATACGGACTAACCTAATAGAGAGATGGCTATGAACATCAGAAATTTTTCAGTCATTGGTTATGTAAGAAATATAGTTCACGCTTTGTTTGTGATTTATCCGCGAAGGGTGGGGCGATGGATTGCGATGCTTGTTTTTAGTTTAATTCTCACATATGTAGGTATTGCACATGCCAGCGTTATGATTCTGGAGCCTGAAAATAGACAGACTTTTCAAAATAAAACGTCTATCGACTTTAAAATAAAATCAATTACCGGGTTATCTGGCTGTCGTAGTGTTCAATTATTCCTGACTATTAATGGTAACGAGTACAATGAAGGATATATAGGAAGTGGTACTAAAAAGGTAACAAAGAGTCACTCAATTGTCTTGGGTTCACATACCGCTAAAGCCCGTATTCGTATTAGCGATGTAAAATGTGGGACAGGTCAAATAAGCCGACAATATTCAAACACAATAGGATTTTCAACAATACGGGTTCCAGATGTAGATATAACAAACTTTTCGCCCATGAATGGGGTCACTGTCAAAGCAGGCTCAGTTGTGCTGAGTGCTTCAGCTGCATCAATGTTTGGTGGATTGCCAGTGGGTGAAATACTTCAGTTAGAACTTCTTTTAAACTCAACAAGTGTTGGATTGAAAGAATCAACTAGTACACCTTTGAGCTTAAAGGTGCCGGTTCAGCTCGCTGGTGGAGATCATAGAGTAACATTCATCGCAAAACTAATTAAATCCGGGAAAACACTGGACAAGGCAGAGAAAATAATAAATTTACGTGTACCGGAAACAGAGATAACCCGTCTTTCACCCATTGACGGAACGAATATTGATGAAAGCCGTGTGATGTTAAGTACGCAAGGTGTATCTAAATTTGGCGGAGTGAAAGCCGACGAAAAATTCACGCTGCAACTTTTCTTAGATTCACTGAAAATTTTTTCACAAGAAGGAAGCTACAGTCCATTGAATGCTGATATTCCAGTTACACTGGAAAGTGGGCGTCATACGGCAACGGTTAATTTAAACCTTGTCAACACGATTTCCAATGAAATTCTAGCTAACACCACAGAAACTACGCAGTTTATCATTAATCAGCCATTTAATTCGCTGTTAATCATTAGTGACAATGTACCTTCAGGCATTAAGTCTGCAGGAAGAATTTTGCGTCACGATGGCGAGACGGGGGTTTATGCCAGTGAGTTTGTTCCTCATTGTATTTTGATCAACCCGTGGAGTGATACGTGTGAGGGTGGCGGGCGAGCGGAACATCCGGTTGATCTCACTTTTGGTCCGGATGGCAGGCTTTATGTCGCTGACGCTATGATAGGTATTTATGGGCCTGATTTAAGCGGTATCGCTGTTAAACGCTACGATGGTGTGACAGGAGAGTTTGGGAAATTCGATGATGAAGATGCTGCGTACATTCGTTACGACAGTGGAGGTCTCGCTGGTATTGGAGGATTAGTTTTTGGTTCTGATGGCAATATCTATGTTAGCGACCCCCTCAACAACACTATCAACCGTTATCAGGGGCCGTTTGAGAATACCCCGGGCGCTTTCATTGATAGGTTTGTTGCTTCGGGTAGTGGTGGGTTAAATTTTCCGACAAAACTAACATTTGGACCGAATGGTAATCTTTACGTTGTAAGTGGAGGCAGCAACGTGTTGAGCTTTCATGGGCCACTTGCCGTTGACGCGGGAGCCTTTATAGGTGAATTCGTTCAATCAGGCAGTGGTGGTTTGATTAGGCCTAGGGACTTGGCCTTCGGGTCAGATAATAACCTTTATATTGCAAGTGAAACGGATAATATTTTGCGCTATCAAGGACCTTTTGGATCCAATCCGGGGCTTTTTATCGACGAATTTATTTCTTCTTCACGCAATGGTGGTTTGGGTTCTCCGCAGGGGATGGCTTTTGGTCCACAAGGAGATCTTTATGTAAGTGCTAATATTGTTGGTGGTTCTCATAAAGGTGGTATTATGCGTTATGATGGTCAGACCGGAACTTCTAAAGGTACGTTTGCATTTGTCAGTTCGCCCCGAGCCTTAATTTTTTCTTCCATACCAAAACCGGTACTGGTAGGTGATTTAAATAATGACGAGTGTGTGGATCGAACAGATTTAAACGTTATCTTTGCCGAGATCCGAAGCTCATCCGGTGAGTACAATGTCGCTTTTGATTTCAATGTGGATGGAAAGGTAAATGTTGCAGATGCTCGTAAACTTGTGACATTGTTTAATAATTCAAGAGGAGTGGCCTGTGACGCGCCGGGCTAGCAAGAAGCCACTGGACTAAATTGATTTGACGTTTCGAATGAAACAGAGCCATCGTTGATATCACATGCATAGAGAGTATATGGGGGTTTTGAATGTAGTCTCTAGCCATTTTCCCTCAAATAAAATTAATATGCTCCGGCGGATTATGAATATCCCACAGGAATTTGTTGACGTAATCCTGCCGGCAGCCGATGGCGCAGTCCTTGTGCACGTCCACTGACTCGGCGATGTCCTTGTGCACATTCCAGTAATGGTCGCTGTTGACCAGATCGAAAAATGAACCGTCGTGCAGGTCGCCCATATAAAATCGTTCCTTGTTGAAGAAGGGGCCGCAGGGGTAGATCTTGCCGTTGCCGGAGATTTGCAGCAGAAAGGGCGTGCCCATACAGACGTCGTACTTGCGGTAGCCATTGCGATAGAGCTCCGTTTCTTCACTGGCACGAATCTTGTTCCACTTGGCCTGCACCACATAATCCTCGGTTGACAGGCTTTCTGCCTGTTTCAGCACGTCTTCGATGCTGGCATAGTCCTTGTAGTCGATGCCGATTTCCTTGTACTCGGAATCGGAGCAATGCTTGATGACGAAATAGTCCACGCCCAGCTCCGCACCCAGTTCCGCCTCGGCCAGCACTTGGTCATAGCATTCGGGGATCAGCACCATTTGCAGGCCGATGGTGCAGTTGTAGTTGTGTTCTTTTTTGATGGCTACCAGACTGCGAATCTTTTCCACCAGAAGATCGAAGTTCCTGGCCTTGGACTGGTGCACCCGCTGAAAGCCTTCGGGCGTGCCGGCGGAGAGGTTGAAGCGAATCCACGACATATTGGCTAGCAGCTCATGGACGCGATCCATGTCCAGCAGCAGGCCGTTGGTGGCCATGGATGTGTCAATGCCTTGTTGTCCGGCCAGTACGGTGGCGTCGTAGAGCGCCGGGTTCAGTGTCGGTTCGCCGTCACCGATGAAGCCCAGCGAGCGCACGCCGAGACGCCCGCAGTCCTCGATGTAACGCAACAGGGCGTCACGTTCGATCATCGTGCCCTTGGTCATGTTCTGCACTACGGCATAACAGTAAATACAGGCTGTGTTGCAGAATTTTGTCAGCCCCATGTCGATGTGCACGGGGGAAAAACGTTCGCCGTTCTGCCAGGCCATCACTCGGTCGAGGTGGTGCAGCATCTTGTGGCCATCGAAGCGGAAGCGCTCGCTGTGATTGCGGTAGCTGGGGCCGGTGAATTGATTCGGTACGCTGGCCGGTTGTGCCGTTTCCAGGCGCACCAGGCCGACCTGCTCTTCGATGTGCACCAACTGGATCTGCTGACCCTGCAGGGTGTGCACCGAGGCGCTCTGCGTATTGCCGGATTCCAATTCGCTGCGGTCGACGATGTCGTTGGAGGTGCGTAGCTTGTGGCCGGGCTGCCGGGCGCGCGGTGCATCGTCGGGCAGGTCGGTCTGCACGGTGTTACCGAAGCGGTTTTTCTGTGGCTGGTTGTTAGACATGGTGTTTCCTTGCGGTTCGTTATTACCTTGATGAAGTACTAGAAAGGGCCGCGATAATCGGGGTTGGGAATATCGGCTGGCGTATCCGGTTGCAGTGTGCTCAGTTCATGCCGCTGGGCTTCGCCGATACGAACGCCACACACCCGCAGCGCCTGCTCGGCGATGCTGGCGGCGGTCGGATAATAGTGTCCGGCCCAGGCGTGCGAGGTGGGGCAGGGCAGGTCGGGCAGGGCGACGCTGGCGGGCGCGGCGCGCAGGTGGTCGAAGCCCTGGCGGCTGACGCGGGCGATGAGCTCGGCGGTGACGCCAAAGCTCTGGTGCCCCGTGTCCGCCACCAACAGGTGGCCTGTCTTGGCCACCGAACGCAGCACCGCGGGCACATCCAGCGGACTGACACTGCGCATGTCGATAATTTCGGCTTCGATACCCAGGCGGGCGAGACTGTGCGCGGCGCTCAGAGCTTCGATGGTCATATAGGAAAAGGTGGCGATGGTGATGTCACTGCCTTTGCGGCGTCGCCGCGCCTTGCCCAGTGGTGTTTCAAAATAGCCGGTAGGGACTTTGCCGCGCAGCGGATGTATCCAGCGGTGCTCAATGAAGATCACCGGGTCATTGTCGGCGACGGCGGCGCACAGCATGCCCTTGGCGTCGTCGGGGAATACCGGCATCACTACCTTCAACCCCGGGATATGGGCGAACAGACTTTGCAGGCTTTGCGCATGCTGTGGCCCCTGACCCCAGCCGCGGCCGACGATACAGCGCACCACTAGCGGTACCTGGGCCTGACCGCCGAACATGTAGCGCCATTTGGCGGCGTTATTGATGAGCTGATCCATGGCCAGCAGGGCGAAGTCGATGCGCTGATGCACCATGATCGGCCGCAGGCCGCTGATGGCGGCGCCGATGCAGATGCCAGTGAGGGCGTTCTCGGCCAGCGGCATGTCCAGCACGCGTTGTGGGCCAAAGCGCTGGCGTAGGCCGCTGGTGGTGCCGAAGATGCCCTTGGGGTCGGGCACGCCCTCGCCGATCAGCAGGGTCGTCGGGTCGCGTTGCAGGCACAGGCTCAGCGCATCGTTGAGGGCCTCAATGCCGGTTTGCTCGCGTACGGCGAGTGACGGGGAAATATCGGCCAATGGCTTACTGACCATAGAGGTGTCCATACATATCTTCCACGCGGGGCAGTGGGGCGCGCAGGGCGCTGTCGAAGGCGAGGTCTATTTCATGTTGGATAGCGTTTTCGAGGTATTGCCTGTCGTTGTCGTCGAGCAGTCCGAGCGCACGCAGACGCACAGCCTCGTGTTCGATGGGGCAGCGGGCCAGCCAGTCGGCCTGCGCCTCGGGGGTGCGATAACCCAGGTGGTCGTCGACATCCGGGCCGCAGTGTTCACGCCAGCGCCAGGTGTGCAGTTCCAGAAACTGTGGGCCGTCGCCGGCGCGGGTGCGGTGCACGGCCTTATCGGCTGCGGTGCGCACGGCAGGTAGACGGTTGCCGTCCAGTTCTTGCGCGTGCAGGCCATGGGCGTCGGCGATGGCGTGGATCGGCCGCCCGGGCTGTCTTTTTTCTAACGGGGTATAGACGGCATAGTGATTGTTCTCGCACACGAACAGGATCGGCAGCCGGTGCAGAGCGGCGAAGTTCATCGACTCGTGCATCACGCCCTGCTCGAAACAGCCGTCACCGAAGAACAGGCAGACCACACGGCCCTCGCCACGTAGCTGGCTGGCCCAGGCGGCACCCACCGCCATTGGCACGGTGCCGCCGACGATGGCCGTGGAGCCCATGAAACCGGCATCTGTGTCGATTAGGTGCATGGAGCCGCCGCGCCCCTGGCTGCAACCACTGGCGCGGCCATAGAGTTCGGCAATCATGGCGGTGAGATCGCCGCCTTTGGCCAGATAGTGGCCGTGGGCGCGGTGGCCGCTGAATACGCGGTCTTCTTCCGCCAGGGCGGAGATGACGCCTACTGCGGTGGCTTCCTGGCCGATGCACAGGTGCATCGGGCAGCGCATTTTCTGTTCGGTGTAGCGCTCGGCCAGCGCCTCTTCGACGCGGCGGATGCGTAGCATTTGTCGGAACAGATCTAGTGTACTGCGTTGCTCTTGGCGGTACATTCAGAGCCCCCCAAAAGTGCCAGGACAAGGCGCGGCACGCAGTGAATGGCCCAGCCCTTTACAAGTGCCGCAACGCGATCCTGGTGTTTTTGGGGGGCTCCCTCCGGGTGAGCCACAGCGCGACCACCTGCGGCGTTGCGGCTGCTTGAAAGGGAACAGCCCTTCCGGCGCAGCCGCGCCTTGCATCTGGCCGCGCTGTGGCTCACTGAATGCACCTCCAAGAGCGACGCAGTACACCGGTTCGTCCATGGCGGCGCTCATTTCAGCAGGGTGGTGAGGTATTTCTGGAACTGCACCGGATCCACCGGCTCGCGGTTGCACACGGTCTGCACGTTCATGGCCCCGGCGATGCTGCCAAAGAAGGCGGCGATGTCCGCCGGGATGTCAGCACATAGGCACAACCCGGCCAGAGAGAGAAAGGCGTCGCCGGCGCCGATGCGATCGACCACTCGTCCTGATAGCGCCGGGATGGCATGACTGGCGTCGATGGCGCACTCCTGCATCAGCACGCCACGGGTGCCGCGGGTGACGGCGAGATGTGCTGCGCCCAGTCGCACGGCGATGTCGCGGGCGATGTGCTCGATGTCGCCCTGGCGGTTGCCCGCAGCCATGCGCAGCTCCGGTTCGTTGAGGGAGACGAAGTCAGCGCGTGGGTAGCGAGTAATGACGTGATAGCCGCGGTTGCCGCTGTTGACCTGGGTGTTGACGGCGAGAAAGCGTGCGCCGCCGGCAAGGCTGTCGATCATACCGGAGGTAATAAAGCCATTGCCAAAATCGGGAACGATGACGGCGTCGAAGCGTTCGAGGTGGCCGTCCAGCCAGCGGCATATATCACTCTCTATTTCCGCTGAAGTCAGGGCCTCGCCACCGAAATAGACCTCGAACAGCTTGCTGGCGTCGTCGCCGATATAGCGGCGTTTGACCAGGGTATGGGCGGTGTCATTGGTGAAGAAACGTGGCTGGATATTATCGCGCAGGTGTTTGCGGATGAAATCTTCGTGCGATGCCTGGCCGCCGAGGCCACCCAGCAGGGTGACCTTGCGGGTAAAGCCAGCAACGTGATTGGCCACGGCGATGGCGCCACCGGCAAAGCGCTCTTGGCTTTCGTATTGCACCGCCAGCACGTTGCCCTTGCCGGTTTGCCCCAGCGGTCGAGTGTAGTGATATTCGTCGATGATGATGTCGCCGAGCACCAGCACCTCGAGGCCGGCCAGGCGGTTGAGGCACAGTTTCAGGCTTTCAGCGTCGTGACGCTGGCGAAAGCCGCGCAGGAAGTTGCGCACCTCGTCGTCGAGGGCGCTGAAGTGTTCGTTGAGTAGGTTGCTGGAGCTGAAGGTGGCCTCCTGGGTGAAGTGGATGCGGCCACCCACACCTTCCACAGCCACCTGCTCGCGGTGGATATTTCCCGTTACGTCGTCCTGCGCACGGATGTAGTCGCTGCCCTTGACGTAGATGTGTGGGCGCAGGGCCTCGATGACGGGGATGGCGGTCTCGGCGGCATTGATGGCTACGCCGTCCACGCAGTCCAGTGCAGCAATGCTTTCGCCGCGCAGGGTTTCGGTAAATACGGGTCGATCCGGGCCCTTGTTGACGAAGGTGTCGGCGGTCAGTGTCACTAGCAGCCGATCACCAAGTTTACGTGCCGCCTGCAGGTGCTTGATGTGACCGATGTGCATGAGGTCGTAAGTGCCGTGGCAGAGCACAATGCGTTCACCGCAGTGGCGGCAGTCGGCGGCAAAGGCCGCCAGCGCCGGCAGGCTCATGAGCTTTCCGGGCGGGCTTTCTGCTGCTTCCTGCGGTTTGAGTTTGACCACGCTTCCCTTAGCCATCGTCTTCATTACTCCAGTCCAGACCCAGCAGATCGGCAATGTAATGCAGCAGGAACAGGTGGCCGATTTCCACCATGCCGTAGTCGTCTGAGTTTAACCAGTAATTGATATCTCCAAGGCGGCGCAACGGGTTGTCGGTGCGGAAGCCGGAGAGAGTGATCACCTTTGCGGAACAGGCGGTTGCGCATCGGCAGGCGTTGATGATGTTTTTTGACTGTCCCGAGCTGCTGATGGCGATGAGTGCGTCGTTTGCCGTGAGTAGGCGTTCGACACGGCGCGAGAAGGCGTTTTCGTAGCCGTAGTCGTTGCTGAAGCAAGTGAGAGTGGATGAATCGTGCAGGGTCATGGCGCGCAGGCCGCCGACGTTGAAAAAGTCGGTGACGGCATGGCTGGCGACGGCGGCGCTACCGCCATTGCCGATAATGTACAGGTCACCGCCCCGGGTACGGATGTCAGTCAGCAGGTGGATCAGTTGTTCGATACCTTGGTCGTGGGAAAACTCTTGCGTGGATTTTTCGCTGAAGATGCCCGCGCTGACGATGTTGGAAAATTCCCGGGCATGGGTGATGAAAGCGGTGCGTGTCAGCATGTCAGTGATCTCCGAGATATTTGAACCAGTTGCGGGTGGCGTTGTGGATGGAGTCAGCGTCCCACAACGGCGCCTCGTGCCAAAGTTCGATGGATTCGAGCATGCGGGTGACACCGGTAGCGAAATCCACCTTGGCCTCCCAGCCCAGTTGTGTGCGAATACGCTGAATATCGGCGAAGGTGCAGTCGGGTTCGCCGGGGCGTTTGGGGATGTATTCCACTGTACCGCCGAGGTGGCCGACTAGTTCGTTGATACTGTAGTGGTGGCCGCTGCCAACATTGAAAATTTTGCCACTGATATTGGCCGCAGCAGCGCAGGCAAAGGCATCGGCGACGTCGCTGACGTAGGTGAAGTCGCGGCTCTGGTTGCCATCGCCAACCACCGTGTAGGGCTTGTCCGCCAGTTTTTGGGCAAGAAATACGCCGAACACCGCGCCGTAGGCACCGGTGGTGCGTGAACGCGGGCCGTAGACGTTGAACAGGCGCAGGGAGAGGGCGGGCAGGCCGTAGACCTGCGCCCAGTGCAACACCATTTCCTCGCCTAAATATTTGGTCAAGGCGTAGGGATACTGAGGGCGGATCTCGGCGCTCTCCGGTGTCGGAAAAATGTCGGGGATGCCGTAGCAGGAAGAGGAGGCGGCATAAATCAGCCGCTTGATGTTTGCCGTCCTGCTACATTCCAGCACGTTGAAAGTTCCCTGCACATTGGCCGCGTAATAAATATCGGGATGTTCGATGGAAGGCACGATGTCGGCTTTGCCTGCCAGATGGAACACCCAGTCCACAGCGTCGAAGTGAGGGCGGATGGTTGCCTTGTTGGTGATGTCGGCCTCGATCCGTTGCAGGCCCGGGACATCCTTTACCGGCGCCAGGTTTTCCCAGCGACCGCTGGAAAGGTCGTCCAGGGCGATGACCTGATGGCCGTCGCGGATCAGTCGTTCGACCAGGTGGCTGCCGATGAATCCCGCGCCGCCAGTGACCAGTGCCTTCATGGGTTGTTCTCCTCAATGCAAAAACAAACAGTTTTAATCTCTTCGGGTTGGATTCCCCGC
The DNA here is from genome assembly GCA_021647505.1 of Gammaproteobacteria bacterium. Taxonomy (GTDB): domain Bacteria; phylum Pseudomonadota; class Gammaproteobacteria; order SZUA-152; family SZUA-152; genus DRQN01. Next base: position 89,682 of record JAKIUN010000006.1, on the reverse strand, counting down.
TGCTCGCCTCAAGCGCCTACTTTTGGTGCAGCGAAATAATTTTATTGCCCTGAACAATGTATAGGAGTGGATCCTTGGGCCGCAATGATTTTCCCACTCTTGGCATTGCGGCCCAAGGGTCCGATCCTACAGTCGCTCCTGCAGTGGTTTTTGCACAAGCCTTGCCGTTGTGTTGTCTGCTCAATGGCCATCGTTAAATAAAGTTCACATGCGCCACGCTGTCCGTCGCCAGGGCGTGCAGGTAGCGGTTGATATCATCCATGCGGCAATTGGTGCGGCAGTCGCGGATGTTCAGTTGTTTTTGCACATAACTGAAATTAGCTTTCCTTTCTTCGCCCTGCCAGATGTCCTCGAAGCTTCGCTGGTTGAGATTGCCGTAATTGAAACGTCGGTCGGTGAGGTAGGCGCTGCAACCGTACACGGAGCCATCCGCCATCACGTAGGCCCAGAAGAAGGGCGTGGCGCCGCAGCGGGGATAGCGCTGTTCCTGCTGTTCTCCGAGCTTGCGCATGGTATTGCTGCGGAATACCACGCTGAAACCGTCACGGTTCTCCGCCGCCAGTTCGCTGGCCAGTTGGTTCATGTCCTCGTAGATAATGCCTTCGTAGGTGTGGGTATTGCTGAACAGGTGTTGGGAGTAGGGTTTGACCACCAAGTAGTCGAGGCCGATATGGTCGCGGCACAATCTTGCCAGTTTGACCATTTCGTGTCGGTTTTCCGGCAGTAGCAGGGACTGTGCGCCCAGGGTGCAGCGATGGCCGTGCCGGTCGCGGTGCGCCACCAGGCGCTGCAGATTGTCCAGGGTCTTGTGGAAATCATCGGCACGGGTTTGGTGGATATCGGCGTAGGTTTCGGCGCTGCCGGCGTTCACCGAGGCCTTGAACCAGGACACGTGGGGCAGGGCGCGGTCGAGGAACTTGTCGGACACCACCGTGGCGTTGCTGGTGATGGCGGTGTCGATACCGCTGTCGGCACAGACCTCAATCATCTCTGGCAGCTGCTTGTGCAACAGAGGCTCGCCTTCGCCGGCGAACATGATGCTTTTCACCCCCAAATTTCCCATTTCCTGCAGTCTGGGGGTGATCTGTTCCAGATCCAGGCGCTTGGCTTGGTAGCCGATGTAGTCCACCGCGCAGAAGCGGCAGCGATGATTGCAGGCCCCCACCGGGGACATCTCTACATAGATGGGGTACACACTACGTGCCGCGTCCCAGTCGTCCCGCGCATCCAGCCACTGGGCCACACGATGGGGGTGGTAGATCAGCTTGTGGCTGTCGATGGCGAAGCGATCGAGTGTCGCTGTGGGCGTGGCCGGCTGTATGGGGGCGTCGATAGAGACGAGGGGTGATGGTTTCATGGCATCCTTCTAAAGTCTGCTTATTGCTGTCTTGGGTGCACAGAGCATATTTTGTGCCAATACACGGAAAATATTGCTCGCGGGACATTACTTCTCTATTGGAGCCTTGCCTGTGCTGTCTAGGTGTGTGAATTGGTTCGTTCATGGTTCAGACATTTTATCACTGGATGGCCGGGTATTGACTGGCAAGTGGCAATCCTTCCCAGGTTCTGGCAGGTATATGCCCTGAATAAAACAGGTATTTTGTTCGAAATCGGCGAACCGGCTGCGGGTAAAATTTTTCGATATTAAACACGTTGGCCGGAAATGAAAATAGGTGACAGCTTCTCGAGGTTAGGCGGTATGCTTTGTTGGCACAAGTTTTGCCTTGTCGATAGGGTTCCACATGTACGGAATGTGCCCATGGGCTTGAACTGAGTGGATGATAATACGTTGGGAAATCTAGCGAGAGTATTGGGTTTTGGCAATGATGTGCCACACCCGATCGTGGAAAAGACATGCCTGAGTGATGGCGACTTCCAGAATCAGGATGAGTTGGATCATGCTGTCCAAAGGGGTTGATGAATATTCGCGGGCAACGTTTGACACGGTGTCTGGTGCACTGGTCTGGGCACATAGAGCACGAAAACTATTGATGACTACAACAATGGGGAGTTACAGATAACAACATGAAAATACTTCTGCTGGCACCGTCCTATCATCCGCAGGTCAATGCAGCGTACTTCCCCTTGGGACTGGCTTATGTGGCTTCCTATACCAAAGCGCGAGGGCATGACGTCGATGGATTCAACCTGAATCACTATCCTGCCCCGGATCGGTACGCATTATTGATGAGTCGCGTTGAAGATGGGCAATACGACGTGATTGGTATCACCGGGCTCACCGTCTGTTTCAACGAAATTGAGAAATTGATTAAGACGATCAGGAGTGTCAGTCTCAAAACCCCCATTGTATTGGGGGGAGGAATTACCTCCTGTGAGGGGGAGCTTGTGATGCGAACCCTGAAACCTGATTACATGGTTGTCAATGAGGGGGAGGTGATTTTTGTCAACCTTCTCAAGGCCATTGCTGGTGAGTATCCTCCTTCCTCAGTGGCTGGGATCTGGTGTTGGATGGGAGATACACCGTTTTATACCGGAAAGGGTCCAGAGGTTGAGGACCTGAATACGCTGGAGGAGCCAGACCTGGATTTGATGGGCATTGAGCGGCATATCGCCATTCAGAGGAGTGCACAAGTCAGCTATCACCTGGTTCGATACGACATGGGACAGTCCATACCGATCCTGGCCAGCCGTTCATGTCCATTCAAGTGTACATTCTGTCACCATGCTGGCATGGGGAAATACAAACGTCATGATATTTCTCGGGTGGTGGATCAGATTGAGGAATACATTAAGAAATATAAGGTTTCATGTATTTCCATCTATGACGAGCTTTTTTCAGCGAACCGCAAGCGTATAAAAGAATTTTGCGAGCTGCTTCTGGAAAGGCAGCTGAATATCAAGTGGTTTTGCCAGTTGCGTGTGGATCAACTGGATCAGGGGTTGTTGAATTTAATGAAAAATTCGGGATGCAACTATATTTCCTTTGGTTTTGAAAGTGGCTCAGATACAGTGCTGAGCAGCATGAGGAAAAAGATAAAGGCCTCAGATATTGCTAATGCAGTAAAGATATCTCGAAAGGCCAATGTCGGATTTCAGGCAAATTTTCTCTTCGGCGACCCCGCTGAATCCATGGAAACAATCGAGGAGAGCCTGCGCTTTCAGCAGGAAAACGAGCTTTATTTCACCGACTGGTCGGCAGTCATCCCTTATGCCGGAACGCAGATATTCGATGGTGCCTTCAATAAGGGGCTGATCGAGGATAAGGAGGCATTCATTCGCAGTCAGTGCAATATCTCTGATTATCTCTACAAGCACCAGATCAACATGACCCGAATGACTGATGAACAATATGCGGACTGGTACATCAAGCTACGCGAGGTTAATGATCTGAACCACCGCAAGCGGCTGGCCAGGGTAAAGGCATCGAAGTATGCGGGCAGCTGGTTGTCAAAACTGGTCATTGAGTGTCCTTCGTGCACGCATAATATACACACCGATTTCCGGTATCCCTTGGATTCCCGTGATGATGGTTATGTAAATCGGGACGCGCCCATCGGGATGCTAGGAGTCAATATTTTATGCCCCTCCTGCTGTCGAAAGATGCATTTGGCCGCCATTCAAATTCCCCATATCAGTGATATTTTCGCGAATTTTCAGCAGCATGTTGATCGGCTGGTACTTACCGGCACAGAGGTAGTGGTATTGCCGGCGATGGATCGCTATTTTTCGGTATTTAGTGACGATATTTCACTGCGCGGCCTAAATGTGACCGCAGTGTTGGACAGCAGGGAAGGCCGTATCGGGGAGATGTTTCTGGGGCAGGTCACGAAGATGCTCGACCCCGGCAGTGTACAAGATAATATTCATGCCGCTTTTCTGATCCTGCCCTGGGTTGAGTACCGGGCTGCCATGGATCTTCTGTTGAAGGCTGGTGTCAGCAGCGACAGGATACTTTCCTGGAATCAATCGTTCACACTCACCGAACCCAACGAAACTGATGCGGGGAACATGTGTCAACCGCAGCTTGATGCGATGACAGTGGCCGAGTGAACTTCGCTTTTGATGTAACATAATAGGTTGCGCTTCAATGGCGTTACCTGACTAATAGAATTTCGGCATTTCTAATGGATATGATAGTGAATACAGTAGTCAGGCCTTCATCATCCCGCAACCAACAAAATAACGAGGTTTTGTTTTCGACTCCTGAAGAACTGGTATCGGATATCAGGATGTCGATCTGCGATGGGGTTCCTGTATTGGTGTTCGTTGCAGTAAATCGTGGGAATTTTCCCAGCATTGAATACATCGCGTCGACCATCAGTGATAAGGGCCAGTATCGCACCTATGGGATTTATCTCAAGTCGCGGCCACCAAAAAATGTATATCATGCCCTGTTTCATTGTGACAAGAGTCTGGTAGACCTTGACGCAATCGTCAGTCAGCTTCCTCCGGTGCATTTTTATTTGCAGGCGCATGGGCGCTGGATTTTCCTGTTCAGAAGGATTCGCGAGTTGAATTCCGGGTTGAAAATTGCACATGAGGTCTACGATTGGATGGAGTCATTTATCGGTGATTCTCGCCAGTTTATCGATTCCGGGATGTTCGATAAATTGCAAATTGAGACGATCATCGAAGACGAGGCCTATACGCGGCAACATAGTGATTTACTGATCCATAAGGATAATGGAAGTTGGATTGAGGGGAAATTGATGGAGGCGAAAACTTCATCCATGCAGTTGTATCCCTGTCCCCCGTCGCAGTGGATGGAAGCGCCCAAGCGGCATGGTTGGGCCGGCGGAATCCGCTTGGTGTATGCCGGGCAAGTCATGAACAATCAGGCGCCGGTTGCGGTGTTCGGGGATCTTGATTATTTGAGTTTGATTCGCGAGCTGACGCAACAAGGAGCGGAGTTGACGGTGTTTAATTCCGTATTCTCAACCCGGGAGCTTTGCCAGGATCTGTTTAGTGATTATCACCGGGAGATGCGGAACAATCCACGCTTTGTGTTCCGCGAGGGAATTGATATGCCGGATATCATACGCGCCTTGCACGGAAAGTATGACTACGGTTTGGTGTTGTTCGACTTCGACCGGGGTCTCGCGGTTGGAAAATCTCACCTGCGGGAGACCATGGCCAGCAAGCTTTTCACCTATTTGTCTGCTGGGCTACCGGTAATTGTCAGTGAGGAACTCAACCATATGGCGGAGTTTGTGCTTGAAAACGGGATCGGTATCGTGGTGGGAAAGGACGACAGATCGAATCTCGTCAAGATGCTGGAAGATATTGACCTCAGCCAGTTCAGTGACAATATTGAGGTCGCTCAGAAAAAGTATGCCATAGAGCGTTTTGTCGATAGATTTACGGCATGGTTGAATCGATCAAGCACTTCCTGACGCACTCTATAACGAGGCGATGTCAGCCACTATTTTTTTACATCGAACCTGCCATGTATGTTGTTGGTGAGCCAGCTTCGAGGCTTCCTCTGCAATTCTCGATATTTCCTTTTCGTTTTGCAAATAATACTTCAGGTGTTTGCGGTCACCACCTATATCCAGCGGTATGTAGTGTCGGAAGGGCTCGAAATGACTGTTGATGCCGTCAGGATCACCGTCCCGGCTGGTAGGCTTGAACGCGAGTAAACCGCCAGCCCCCATGCAATCCAAGGTGCGAAAATGTAACCCGATTCCCTCATGCAGGTTGAGCTTTGACCTCTGGTATACTTCACGAATGTCCTGGTGACTGTTGAGGTAACCGCGGTAATGGGGCCGATAACGATCCCACTCAAGCCAGTTTGTGGAGCCATGAATGGAAATAGCGGTGGATACCGAAAGGGCTGAATCGATCGCGTGCTGTCGGTTTATCATTCGTGTGCTGCGCGTTTCAATATCGTACTTCATGGTGCGATCTGAAATACGAAAATCAGCTCTTGTACCATTGGCCAGTACCTCCGCCACCAGATGCAGGTACTGCTCGGGTCGTAGTTGATGCAACCCACCATGTTTGGCCCACGTCAATCTGCACTGTTCAAATAGTTGTTCGAAGGTGTATGGGTCAGCGTCACCGGTACCGACAATACGCTCCAGCTCTGCACTAGACCATGGCCGAGGTATATGCCCGATGAAGGAGAAATCCACAGTTTTCCGACTATGGCATAGTTTGTAAGTCTGGGGGCAAAATCCCGCTGGCAACCAGTCAACCAGGGATGCATGTTTGTTGGTGTGGATGTCCTTCCAGCCGGTTCCAAAGAAGTAGATTATTTCACTTTCCTGGATATCATCGATATCGCGGCCCAGCAGATCGACGATCCACGAAATATGAATGATGCTCCCGGGTAATTCCGGCAGTTCGCTTCGAGACCTGTTCATCTCGAAAATACAATCCGGTTTGAATTCCCGGCAAAATCGAGACAGGGCCTTTGGCTTATATAAGGCGAGGTCACAGTAGGTCTCTAGCCCGTGGGCTTCGAAGGCCGTCTTCAGTGCCGCTGCGATATGTTGGTAAAAGTGATTCTTTTGGGGAAGAAATACGCCAATTTTCATCTGTGATCTACTGGGCCATGGACTCGTTCAACAGGCTGTTGAAACCTGCCCGAGTGGCCAGTGGGGCCAATTTTGGTGCATATTTTTCGAGACATTCCTGTACTTCCTGGATATGTTTTAGGCTAAGTTCATGGGTGTGTGATTGTATTTTTCCTTGCCGGAAGTGGGAAGCCTTGTTTTGTTTTAGTGCAGAAGATTTCATGGCGTCAAAGCCAGAGCTGCGCACCAGTTCATCGAGATCGTTCAGAGGTAGGGAGATATCCAGAAATTCGGCGAGTGCCCGGATGCTTTTTTCCTTGTTGCTGACAATGTCCTCATAGCCGGCAAGGTGACAGGGAAATACACTGGCAAATTGAAACATGCACTCCATCTGGTGAAGATGATGGCCGATACCTCTCCATTTAAATTCTGTATCGTCGCAGCCAGTTATGATTTTCTGAATTCCGGCATCTTTTCCAAGGAGGGAAAAATAGCCGTGTTTGTTAGCTCCTCTACCGATTTCATGATCAATATTATTTGCAAAATGGTAGTACATGGAAACCACCAGATCGTAGATGTTACGCATCAGAAATATCGGCCTTGCGTTGATTCGTATCAGCTTCTCCTGAACTGGAGACGATGGGATAAAGTGCCATGAATAAAAGTGGCCCGCCTTGATGCTTATCAGATCCGGATCGGTAGGATCCATTGCTCCGGCCTTAATGGGGGGCTCATAGCAGCTAAGGCCAGTGAGTCTTTCGACAATGAATCGTAGCAGCCAAGTGCCGGACTTAAACACCGAGGACATGATAATGGGGCCTGTTTCACTTTGTGAGACAGACTCAATAGCGGTAACCGAATTGCTCATAACATTTTCTCGCTTTTTCGCTATGCAATAATTCAAAGGCTTCTATTTTCCAGTTGGGCCAATCCAGGGCTTCGCTGTCAGGATTTACGGCTAGTCTTCCCTCACCACGAAAGGGCGTCCAAACCCAGCTGTAAATGGTATCAAGCAAGTTATTGCTGTACGTAATTCTTCTGTGAGTGAGATAGTTGACCACCTCAAGAAATGTTTCCCGACTTTTAACGAGTTGTTCAAGTGGTATGTGTTTAATGTTGGCAGAGTAGTCGTCGAGGATGTTGTTGAGATGATGCATACCCTGGTATGTCGCCCATATTTCAATGTCGCTCTTGGTGTAATCGCGCAGGCCTAGCTTCTTAAATAGCTCGTGGTTGGATATACGCCATTCATGTTCAATGGGGGCGCCCTGTCCATTGGACATTCTCATGTTGTGCATACGCCAGCGCACATAGAATCGAAGCCATGCATAGGGGTGGCGGACGAGGTTGACGACGCGGACTGTATCACCAAACTCGCGGAATAGTTGATCAAGCTTGTTGGCGCGATATGAGTAGCAATCGCCTATGCCAGTGTATGTCATGCCGACGTCAGCCATGAACCGGGTGTATTGCACGATGTCTGGTCGTTCTGCCCGGGTTTTTTCGGTGAAATATTTCGGTCGGGATCCCTCGTTGGCCAGGTATGCCAGTAATTCAGGGTGTGCGTTGAGCGCCTTTACGAACCAAGCATACCAATGGTCGGCAGCATATCCTCGGGATGTCACATAGAATACATGGCTTTCCGGGCTGTCATTTTTCATTGCGTATTTTTGCACCTGGCAGATACATTATCAATAATTGTTTGAGTGATTACTTTGTAATCGAATAGCGCCAGCGCCTTTTTGTGGGCAGGCGCACTTATCTTATCCAGATTATCCTGCGCCAGCCAATACTTTGTTATCGGGCCTATGTCAATTTCATTCTTGAAAAATCCGAGGCCGTCCTGGTCGTCAAAATATTCCCGGATACTGGAGGTGTCGGGTTCAATTTCCCGGCTCAGCATGAAACATCCCGAGGCCATAATTTCAACTGATCGCATATGCAAAGAGGTACCCGGGCTGTTGTTCAGGCAGATGCGCGACTGATTCATCAACATGTTGAGTGGTTCACCGTTGTCGATAGGGCCGTGTGAAAATCTGGAAAGCTCCCTGTCCTGATCCCAGTGTTTACCATAGATTTGGAGGTTCACGCCTTGTTTTGCCAGGGTTTTAAGAGGCCTCGTTTTTATTGCGTAGTAGATGTCGTTGTGGATGCGCCGCGAGTTAAAGAAATGCTCAACAACGATGTCATTTTCCTCGATACCGGCGGTGGCGAGAGTTCGTGTAACAAGTGATCGACGAACTTGGTTGTTGCCGACGTATTTCCAGAGGTCATCTATCAGCAGGTTGTCGAAAGTTTTTGTCATCAACATGTAGACAACTAGTAGCTGTTCATAGCTGATGGCGCCAGTGTCCAATAATTCTATTTCTTTGTCATCGATGTCAAAATTTTTCAATGTGTCGACCAGCGGCCGCAAGGTGTTAGCAACGCTCACCAGGTGTGAAACATACAGAAGATCTATGTCCTTCGTGGTATTGCTGATGGGATGATAGATATCCGGGTTGATGCCGAGGGTCAAAACATTGATCGGATGTTTTGCATACATGGGCATGCTTTTCAGTTTGTTTAGCCATCCAGGGGCAAAAACGTAAGTAAAGTCCAGCGGGTGTAGGATGCGAGCATCAGGTTTCGTAATGTTTGGTAGCATGTCCTGTATCCAGTTCACGAATGGAACATTTGCAGGCAAATATGGCCACTCATCCCTGAAATGATCGAGATGAATTATGAGATCCGGCTTGAAATATAGGATGGTGGATAGGATGTCATATTTTGTGGCTCGGCTGATGTCCGATTCTTCGATATGTATTAGTGCTTGATGGCCGAGCCTTTCAAACCCTGATATCAAATCCCTGACGCAATATTGCAGGAAGCTTGTAAACCGCGATGTACAGCCCATCACCCGCAGGGGGCGGGTTCTCGACGTGAAGACCTCATGCCAATCATTATTAGTAAATTTTTTGTAATAGTCATTGATGTCTGTTTCCAACTTGTATACGGCAGCGTTGGTTCGGTCGATCAATTGCTTGATGCCATCAAAGGTGTTGTGCACCACAGGATGATCATTTGGGTACCACATCGATAGTGAATGTGTTGGATACTGGGATTGATGGTTTGATTCCAGGTATTCCAGCAGTTCATCGGAAGCATTTACGCCCAGGAATAACTGCACTCGCCCAGAGTTTAGCTGTGGCATCAAATTATGTAACCACATTGCAGCGATGAGCATCAGGGGTTCGGGCTCCAGGATATAGATGGGTAATTTATAGCTTGGTAGCTCCGGTCTTGGGGCCTCTGTGTTTCGGTATGTTGCCAACAGTTCATCAGCAACACCCAGTCCCACGAGCAGGTGAACCGGCTCTCGGATTTCTGGTATTACCACTGTGGCGAGTACGGCGTCTCTGCGCTGCTTAGATATAATGATTTGTTGCCCATTTCTTGTGATATACAGGGTTTCCTGGGGGTCAAGGCGTATACTGACCGTGTCTAGCAACGGTTCCACCATGCGGTAAATATGCGGATGGTGTTTTTCCAGAGCAACAAGATTGTTGTGCAAGGTATCTTTGTTTTTTCCAGCGTACTCAGTCAGGGTATTTTGCATTGGCTAATCTCGCGGGAGATGAAAGGTAGCTAGGTTGGTGATGACATGGTAGCCACTGCTGGTTATCGGCCTGGTGTTGGAAACTGTCGGGTATCGGTTCCAACACTGTGGTCTGTAGCGGTAATTCCGGGCGTCAACAGAGGAAAACTCCACATACAGGGGTGGGTGTTGCGGGCCTTTTGCCAATCATCAGTGGCACCCTGTCGTCACTACTATACGACGTGTTGGGGGGGGGGCAATTCGTGATCATCGATGGAAAAATGATCCGTGCCCGACACCGTGGGCGGGGTGTGTTTTTCAAGCCAGATGAGAGTTGACGATTTCATGACGCTTGGTAGGCCTATTTAAGGGTTTCGGATGAGGCAAGCAGATTACATGCCAGTTTTTTTGTTGGCCGTCAGAATGTGTCCACTTGCCGGTACGGCCTTGCTTGAATTAATCTGCCCCTCATGTCTCAGTCATCGTGTGATACCGACGTCCCCACCGGGGTTCATTTTCAGGCCGAGTTGCCTATTGCCTGGGAGCCGCTGCCGCCTAATGCTAATGCGCCTGGGCAGGTGAGTGGCCAGCTGGCCAATGAGGAATTGCTGGACAGCCTGCTGATCCTTGATGACTCTGTCACCGAGCCGGAGGAAGACGCGCAGCAGGAACACTGGCGGCGGGTGGAGGCCAAGCTCGATCTGGTGCTGGGTCTGCTCGGCGAGATGCTGGCTGGGCAAGGGGGCCTGCCGGCGCTCCATCCGGTACGCCTCGGCGGAGACGTGTTGTGTATCGACGGAATCAGCGACCAGTCTTTGCCTGCGGCAGGTGATTGGCTGCGGGTGCAGTTGTATCTGATACCGCGTATCCCGCGCCCATTGGTGGTGGCTGCCGAAGTGTTGCCGAGCGAAGCATCGAACCGGCTATTATTGCGCCTGACGGGCCTGCCGGAAACTACGCGGGATTTGCTTGAACGCTTTGTCTTTCGTCAGCATCGGCGCGCCATTGCGCAGGCCAGGAGTCTGTCGGATTCGGGATAAATCTACTCGGCAGCTGTTCTTACGTCGCCAACCTAAAATAGGTCCTTCAAAAAAAGCGCCTGCGATTGCTTCAGAGTACCTGACTTTGGTGGTTCTCTGCTGTCTTGCCTCCTCGTTATGGTCATCTAAGTCCGGCAGCTTCCTGGTGGTTTTCCTGCAAAACTTTCGGTGAAATCACTGAGCACGCCCCTTAATTGAATTTTCACTAAATCTTAATCTATTATTAATGTGGCAGTGATACGTTTAATACGTCTTGCGTAAGGCCAGTCTATTTGTTGTAAATTATTATCGAATTTTCACTAGGCCTTAGTATATTTATCATGCAGCAATCGTATGCTTGATTCATGATTTCCCAGCTCTAATCGGATTGTAAGTTTTTATTAAATTTCCACTGAACTCTAATCTGTTTTTCGTGCCACAACTTTAGCCGAGGATAAACTCGAGTAAAGCTGTAAAAATAAATCTCTGTCTCAAATTTTAATTGTTAAAGAAATCAGAGCAGCCATTTTTGAGGGAAAGGATTCATGGTGAGACAGGCTAGAGGGTTAGCTAAAATGGAGTCCATCGTTGTGCTATGTGAACAGCGCTACCTTGCTCAGAGCCAGCCCGTTGACTTTGTTCGTGCGCTTCTCCGGCGTAATGTGCCGGTTTCCCTGGTTACCATAGAAGAACTTTTCGAAACACCCGTGCTGAATGTGGATTTAGTGGTTGCTCGTGGCCGGAGCCCTGCTTTGCTTAAGGCGCTGGCGCAATTTGAAACAAGAGGCATTCTGACGATCAATGCTTCTCATGCAATTGCGGCCGTTGTCGATAAGTGGCGCATGGCTCAAGCATTTCGGATCCAGGGAATTCCCACTCCACGAACCTGGCTCAGCCCGGTGGCGAAGCTCCGTGAGTACATCCGGGAGTTTCCCGTGGTTATCAAGCCTGTTTTCGGCGATAACGGTCGTGATGTTATTTTGCTGCGTGACCGGGAACAGCTCGAACGGCTTGAATGGCGAGAGTCCTTTGCACTCGTTCAGGCGTTTGTCGCAGGCGACCCCTTGGATCTGAAACTCTATGGCATCAGCGGTTCCGTGTGGGCGGTGCGCAAACCCAGTCCACTGGTTGACTGCGCTGGCATGACATCAGATGAGTCCGCCGAAGAACTGTCGACATCCTCTAGCCTCTACCGCCTGGCTCGGCGCTGCGCGGCAATATTCGATCTCGCCCTGTACGGCGTTGACTGCGTACTTTCTGCGCAGGGTCCGCAGGTCATCGAGATCAATGATTTCCCAAATTACACACGCGTCGAGAATGCCGGGGATCGGATCGCCGAGTTCGTCTTAAATACCGCGAAGAGTGCACGCTCATGAAGATCGGATTTATTCTCGGACATAAACGGCCAAGCTCCAGATCGTGGCTGCGTCAGGTTATCGGTTTACTGCGCTCCTGGGGGGGCACGGTGGATGAGATTTATCCCGGCAGGGACATGATTGATCTTTCGAAGGTTTGCATCGAACACGATTTGTACGTGCTCAAGCCCTCCGGCTCCGATCTGAGCCTTAGCTACGCGGGTCTTCTGCATGGGCTGGGTGCCCGGATACTTAATTCGTATCCCGTCACCGCTACATTGCGGGACAAGGTACTCACCACGCAAAAAATACAGAGGGCGGGCATCCCTGTGCCCTATACCGTGGCCGTCTTGACGGCGAAGCATGTGCATGAACTGCTGGATACCGGGCCGCTCATAGTCAAGCCTTATCGGGGCCATCTAGGGCAAGGGGTTCGACTGATTCGCTCGCCGGATGATATTCGGCCGCTGGGGGGGGTACATCTCGCTCAGCATTACCACCCACCCGATGCCGATGGCCTGGATCGTAAAATCTATTCAATCGGTGGGCATATTTACGGTGTTCTGCGCAAGTTTCCCGCCAAAACATACGAGGAAAAAAAGGGAACTCCCTTCACGGTAGGGCCAGAGTTGCTCGGCCTGACTAAACGTTGCGGCGATGTTTTTGGCATCGATACCTTTGGCGTGGATATCATCATCAGCGATGGCAAGCCTTATGTGGTCGATATGTCGGCCTTTCCCGGTTTTAAAGGGGTTCCCAACGCGGCTACACGAATTGCCGATTATCTGTCGAGCCATCTGACGCTAAAACGGCCGCCTGCGGGCACTACTCAAACGGGTACGAGATTATGAAAGCAGTTATTTTTGGAACAGGGCGTGCGGCGGGAGGCTTCGTGGCGCCGATGCTTCACGCCGCAGGCTATGAGATCGTCTTTGTGGCTCGTGGGCTGCGGCTTCGCGACCACCTGAACCGAACCGGACGCATCGAGATACAGCTCGTCGATGGGCCGACGCGTGAGCAGGTCATCGTCAAGGGTGTGCGCGCTATCGAGATGACAGACCAGGCCGCATTATCTCGCGAGATTGTTTCCGCCGATCTCATTGCAAGTTGTGTCGGCCCATCGAACCTCAAGAGCCTCGGCATCGTCATTGCGTCCGGGCTGACACATCGCCGGGCTCCGGTGAATCTGATTGCATTTGAAAATTGCGAGGGTGCCGGCTCGATTCTCCGTCGTGCCGTGGCGGCTGCGGATGGTCCGGTGGACTCACATGGTTTTGCCAGCGGGCTAATTCATCGTGTGATTTGCCGGCGACGCTGGTATCAGGATTCGGATACCCCGATCCGCTATACCGCAGACCCTGAATCGAAATGTGAGATCGAGGCCGCCGGGTTGCGGGTGCCCATGCCGACTATTGCTGGCATGACGTTGGTGCAGGATCACACCGCCGCCGCCCGCCGTAAATTTTTTACCTATAGCGCCGCCCATGCTGCCGTAGCCTATCTGGGGCATCTCAAGGGTTATTATTCTATCCATGCGGCATTACAGGATCTTGAAATTCGCGGTATTGTGAAAAAGGTTCTCAAAGAAGGTCAGCGGGGACTGGACTTCTGCTACGGTGCCGGTTTCTCCGGGGGCAAGGCCGAACGCCAGCGGATTTGCAAACGGCTTTCAAATGGCGCCTTAAGAGACACGATTGCACGTGTGGGACGAGAACCCCTGCGAAAGCTCGGTGGGCAGGAACGCCTCATCGGCGCCGCCAGTCTTGCCCTGCTCGCCAATTCCAAAGCCAAGGCGTTGTCATGGGTGACCGCAGCCGCTCTGTGTTATTTCGATCCCGAGGATGCCTCATCCCGCCAGTTGCATGCGCTGATTGAGAATCGCGGCGCGCAGTATGTGCTGCAAACTATTTCTGCTGTTGATCTCGATCAGGACTTTGTCAGCCGCACCATCAGACACGTCAAACAGCTTAGTACCTGGTCGCGCAGCAGTCATCTGATCACTATCAAGCCGGCACTTTGGGCGTCACGGCCCATGCCTGCTGCAGCCATTGCTGGCTGACATGCTGGATATATGATGAGACCGGTTAACGAGCGTGGCGCAGACACACACGATGAGGTGAGTTTCGGCGTTCCGTACAATGCGAGAAGAGAGAATGAAGCGGAGAATGCGGTATCAACAAACCCGTGCTAACGGCCCAAACCTGCTGCTCATGATCGGTACCGGACGCAGTGGAACGACACTGGCCAAACGCTACCTGGCCGAGCATCCCGCGTTGCTTATGGCCGAACATGGCACGGACTACCGGGATCTCGGCAGGCTGGCCGTTGCCGCACAGGGACGTATCCTGGTCGCCAAGCGCAGCCGCTATCTTGATGACATCGAGGCGATAGACAGACTGTATGGTTCCAGTTGTCGCTACCTGTTTCTTGTCCGTGATCCCCGCGATGCACTTGTTTCACTGCTGGATTATGATCGCCAGCAGCGCATTTCCCGTTCCGAGGCATACTGGGATTATTGGCGCAGTCGCTATCAGCGGATGTTCGATCACGCGGCGGCCCAGGCGGAGAGTGGGCACCGTTTCGCCCTCATGCGCTACGAAGACTTGGTTGCCGACCCGGTCGGGATCAAGACGGATTTTTGTTCCTGGCTGGGGATCGAATCGGGTGAATTCACGACCAGTTACTCGACCGATACCCGCTTCGCCCGCCGTGAAGTCCGGGGGGAAGACCCCAAGACCCATGAATCAGGCCAGGTGCACCGGCAATCATCCGGTCGTTGGCGCCATGTCCAGGATGCTGAACAGGCCCGCCTGATCCGTACCTATGGCAAGTACGATGCAGCACAACGGCTAATGCGGGATCTCGGCTACGGCGATGACCGGCTGGGGCCGCCTATCGTGACGCTGACCGGGATTCGAATTCTCGCTTCCGCAGCGGGCCGGCAGGAATCGCCAGTGGCACATAGCGACAGACCTAACACCACGGAGGGCGCGGCATGAAGCTTCATTTCATGGGGGTTCGCCGGGTGCCGCCGGTGCCTTCGCCGGTACTCATCGAGGTTTATGAAATCCTCCGTCGGCGCGATTACACTGTCACCGAGGATATCGTCGAAGAACGCCTGCAGCGCCCGGACGAACTGATCCCCAGCGCCGACTTTTATCTACTCAAGTCGCATACTGAACTCGCTCGCGCCATGGCAGGAATACTGCACCTCCAAGGTGCCCGGATACTGAACCCCTACCTCTCTTGTTCTGCCGTTCAAAGCAAGATCATCACCGCACGTCTGCTGCGTCACGCCAACATCCCGATACCGAAATCGTGGGTGACGGGTAATCTGAGGTTGGCGGCGGACTTGCTCAACGAACACCCGGTCATCGTCAAGCCACACACGGGTCATCGGGGGGCCGGTATCCATTACTGCGAGACCGCAGCAGATCTGGCACAGGTTCCCGTGACCGATACGCCCATGATCATCCAGGAATGGATCGAAGGTCCCGGTATCGACCTGAAGGTCTATGTCGCCGGCGACGAAGTACACGGCGTTCGTAAACCTTTCTCAACGGCCAGCTTTTCGGTGCCGGGTATGAGCGGGCCCATCGATGCGAAGGTGCGGGAGATCGCCGTGAAGGTTGGCAAGGTCTGTGGTCTCGGTCTCTATGGGCTTGACATCATCGAGAGCGAGCAGGGCCCCTTCGTGGTGGATGTCAACTATTTTCCAGGATACAAAGGGGTTCCCGACGCGGCCGGCATGATTGCCGATTACATCGATGCTTATGTCCAAGGTCTGGTGACGTTGACGCCGCCGCGTCTGTAGTCCTGCCCGGACAAGCTGACGATGACAAAAACGCGACTGGGGATTAACGCGACACTGTTGGCGATTATGGCCGAGGGTTTGGCTTCCCGGTTCAGTTTTGGGATTATCGGTTTTGCGTTGCCGCTCTACGCCCACCAGCTTGGTCTTTCCGTGGCCGAGATCGGTTTCCTTATATCGGTGAATTTTGCCGTTGCCATGCTGTTGAAGCCGATGATGGGGCGGCTGGCTGACCGGCGTGGATTCAAGCGTTGTCTGGTTTTCGCCCTGGCTGCGCGTTCACTGGTGTCGTTACTCTTTGCGCTGGCCTGGCTACCCTGGCAGCTCTATGCAATTCGAATCGGCCAGGGGGCTTCGCGGTCACTGCGTGATCCGGCGATACATGCCATTATCGCCGAGCGTAGCGCCAAAGATGCCCTGGCAACCTCCTTTGCCTGGTATGGCACCGTCAAAAGTATCGCAGGCAAACTCGGTTACGGTCTGGCGGGAATACTGCTGGCAGCGACAACGCAGGACTTTGCGCTGGTATTTACCGTCTCCGCCGTCCTGTCTCTTATCGCGATTTTCGTGGTCTGGCGTTTCGTGCCAGCGAGTAAAGAAAACCTGGCGGCATCATCTCCGCTGGCAATCGAGGATGCGGATCAGGCGGAAGAAGGGTCGCCGGATAATACCTTGAAAGAGCATAAAGCAGAGGATCAACCACCCTTAGCCAAACCCCGGATATGGTCGATCATGATGCTGGGCTTTCTCATGAGTGGCAGTGCCAAAATGATCGGTGGGTTGTTTCCTCTGCTGGCGGTCGAGTACGGCGGCCTGACCGTGGCACAGACCGGTTCGATTTATCTCCTGGGGGCCGTGGTGATACTCATTGCGGGCCCCGGATTCGGCCTGCTTTCGGATCGAGTGAGCCGACGGCTGGTATTGTTGATTCGCAGTATTGCCAATGTGACCTCGTCCGTTGTCTTCATGGTGGCGCCGAATCTGGCGGGAATGATTGGTGGCTATCTGATCGATGAGACGGGCAAGGCTGCCTTCAGGCCGGCCTGGGGCGCCCTGATGGCGGAAAACTCCGACCTCGACCGGCGCAACCGAGCATACATCATGGCAAAGCTCAGCCTGGGAGAAGAGGCAGGTGCGGTCATGGGGCCGCTTTTCGCCAGCTTAGTGTGGAATACCTGGGGTGTGATTGCGATGCTTGCCGCGCGAATTGTGTTGGCCGTGGTGAGTGAGATCTATGCCATTGTGGTGACAAAGTCCTACGCCGCAGATGCCGAGCCGCAGAGAGAGGTTCACGCCCGGAAGGAGCGTCAGGTGAGCAGAGATAACCATAAATAGATGTGTATGGTGAGCACGTTTTATGTGCCCACGCGATGGGTGCATATTCTGCTTGGACATGAAAAACCTGCCCACCCTACCTAGCTTTCGATGATGATTGATCAACAAAGCGGAGGTAAGCATGCTACATGAAAGAGGCATTCTCTGCGGCATGATACTGGCAGGCGCTTTTCTTTTACCTGTGGATTTCGTTGCCGCAGACGGTTCTACATTCCCGGAACATTCAAGCATCAGGCCCGCACTGGCGGTAAATCCACTGACCAGCGATTTTAAATTCGACGGAAAGAGAGAGGAGGCCGCCTGGTGGGCAACAGGCGCTGTCATCGAAAATCTGGTTACTATCGAGCCCAAGGAAGGCGGTGTACCCGCCGGGCGCACTATGATTAAGGTGTTGGCTGATCAGGACTACATCGTCGTGGTAATGCGCTGCGATGACAACGATCCGCAAGACATCGTCTCTTTCTCCAAGGCGCGAGATGCCAAATTGGAAGATGAGGATCATGTGTTACTGGTGCTGGATACCTTCTTGGATGGACGATCTGGTTATGTCTTTGCTGTTAATCCTACCGGTGCCCGTTTCGATGGTTTGGTGGTGGAGCAGGGCGAAGATGTGAATAGCGATTGGGACACGGTCTGGGAAGCCAAAACCTCGCAGGATGATACCGGTTGGTATGCTGAAATTCGCATTCCTATCAAGAGTCTTGGTTTCAAAAAAAATCTGACTAACTGGGGATTCAACGTTCAACGGCGCGTCCAGCGTTTACAGGAAACCAGTCGTTGGTCCGGTGTCAGACGTGACCATAAAATTTACCAAACCGGGCGGGCGGGATTATTAACGGATCTGCCTCAATTTGATTTAGGCATAGGCTTGAGCATCAGGCCGTCATTTGTCGTCACTGCGGCCAGGCCCGGTTCTGCAAATAAGCTCGATTACGACGAAGATATCAGCCTGGATATTACCCAGCGCCTGGGGCCGAATCTATTATCCGCATTGACCATCAATACCGACTTTGCGGAAACTGAAGTGGATGTACGGCAAATAAACCTGACGCGTTTCCCGCTTTTTTTTCCGGAAAAACGCAGTTTTTTTCTACAAGGTGCGGATATCTTCGAGTTCGGCTTGGGTTTGGATGAAGACATGCTGATACCGTTTTACAGCCGTCGTATCGGTTTGCTCAGCCGGTCGGAAATTCCCGTCAACATCGGTGGCAAAGTCAACGGCCGGGTGGGCAATACCAACATGGGTGCCTTGGTGGTCAATACCCGCCAGGAGGATGGATTTGATGTGGGTGATGATGCCACAGTCGATGTGCCGGAAACGACCATGGGCGCCGTGCGGATCAGTCAGAATGTTCTGAGAGAGTCGTCGGTCGGTTTACTGGCCACCTTCGGTGATCAACTGAAACGTTCCAACAGTTGGTTGGCTGGCGTGGACTTTACTTACAAAACATCCCGTTTTCTGCAGGATAAAAATCTGCTCATCGGTGTGTGGGGGCTGCTCAATGACCGGGAGGACTTGAATGGTGACAAGTCTTCTGTTGGTTTTCGCGTCGATTACCCCAACGATTTGCTTGAGATCAGTTTAACCTCCATACGCATCGGTGATGGTTTCGATCCCTCGCTGAGTTTTGTACCCCGCAATGATACACACTTATGGGAGTTGGATATTGAGTACAATCCACGTCCCGACTGGCCATGGATACGCCAGACGTTTTACGAAGTGGAGCTGAAACTGTTCAATGATCGGGACAGCAATCGCTGGGAAAGTTATGAATTGGCGATCAAACCCATCGACTGGTTATTCGAGAGTGGTGATCAACTTGAATTCAGTATTGAGCCACAAGGTGACAGGCCGCCCGAAATTTTCGATGTGTCCGATGATGCGGATATTCCCGCCGGCAGCTATGAATGGATACGCTATGTATTGAGTATGAGCACTGCCAAGAAACGCCGGGTAATGGGGGAAATAAAGTTGGAAACCGGTAGTTACTATAACGGTGACCTGAATACTATCGAGGCCAAGCTGACGTTCAAGCCGTCGGCCTTTTTTACGCTGGAATTGACCGCGGAACGCAGCGATGGCGAGGTCAGGGCACTGGTGAGTAAGGGCACTTCCGACGAATTGGCAAAAACGTCATTCACCGAAGAGTTATACGGCGTGCGCTTTCAGTTGGATATTTCACCCAATTTGCAATTCAGCAGTTTTACCCAGTATGAAAAACCGGGACGTGAACTCATCTCTAACAATAAACTTCGCTGGAGCTTCGATGCCCATGGCGATATCTTCGTCGTCTATAACCATAATCTGGTACGCACGAGCGACGATTCCTGGAAACTGGTTTCCTACGAAGTGCCGGTCAAGATTCAATATGTTTTTCGGTATTGATATCTGTGCCTCCGGTTTTTTCTGCGGGCTTAGTAGTTCTACTTTGTCATATTAGATATCGATAAAATCATGGCGTTACGGATTTAATTCGTCCGAGCCGGTTTCCCACTCTGTTTTCGGCAATAAGCAAACACAAAACCCTGAGACTTTCATCTTTATTCATCAATTTGATTGTTGTCGCCAAACCCGCCAGAGTTGTAAGGCGTGCTTAAAACTCAACTGGCGTGGTAGTGCGGCCGCGAGTCGTCAGGGTCAGACTCCAATACCGCTACCACAATTTATGTTCGATTAGGTGGGAAACATGCTATGATTACTGTGTAATCTACATGAATGCAGGTGATGACATGGCTGCCAGAAATATCTCTCTCCGCATGGATGAAGAAAATATTGACCGGGTAGATCGCTTGGCCAGCGCGATGGGACGATCCAGGGCTTGGGTGCTCAACCAAGCGACCCAGCGTTATCTTGAATACGAGGAATGGTTTGTTCAGCAGGTCGAAGAGGGGATTGAGGAGATCAAACGCGGTAATACGGTTTCAAATGAGCAGGTGCTTGCCGAGATCCGCCAGAAAATCGAAAAAGCGTAGCCCGCATGAATATCGAATGGTCTTCGAAGGCCAGGATCGACTTGCATGATATCTTCGATTACATCCTCCAGGAGAATCCGGCTACTGCGGCCAAGGTTCTGGAGGCGATCAAGCAAGCGACGCTGAAACTTGCCGACCACCCCGGCATAGGTCGGCCCGGGCGTGTTGAGAATACGCGGGAGCTGGTTATTCCTGGGCTTCCGTATATTCTTCCCTACTGCGTCGAAGGGAATGCCGCCACCATAATCCGCGTCATGCACACATCGAGAAAATGGCC
Organism: Gammaproteobacteria bacterium; assembly: GCA_021647505.1. GTDB lineage: Bacteria > Pseudomonadota > Gammaproteobacteria > SZUA-152 > SZUA-152 > DRQN01. Next base: position 68,856 of record JAKIUN010000006.1, on the reverse strand, counting down.
GGATTGATTGCCAGGTAAACCAGCATCAGTGGTAGCTTTGCCGAGGGAGCGGTGTGATCAATGGGGTCATGGGTCAAGAGAAATAGGGGAGTGCGGCCGAGCCAGGTCGATTATTCCAGCGGGTGAGATTCCCGTTCCTGACAAATTGAGGTCAGACTCGAATTATCCAGGAGAAATCCAGGTCAGGTCTTGCAGTCAAGCAAAAGTGACAGTACCTTCTTCTTCCCCTGGCTTAGGCATCTACTAGCATTCTAGCAGTTTGCGTGATGCATGGAATATGTGCAGGATCTCAATTTGTTGCAAGCGGGGACGAACACGATTAAGGCACGATATTAGCGTGTTTTTGGGATGACGAGTTCGTGGCTGCCCGGCAACCGCCCGGGATGGCCAAGAGAGGGGTTATTGCTCAGCAAGGAAATAGTGTGGTGGATGCGTTGCACCAGAAGCCGGGCGGCCTGGGGGCTATCTTTAGCAATATATTCCATTGGCAAGACCATTAAGGATAGAATACGCTGGTGCTCTTTATCATGTGACCTCGTGAGGTGAGCGCCCGGTTTAATTGGCGCTGCCATGCTTGGTGCCTAATGGACAATCACTATCATATCCTGATAGAAACTGCCGAGGGCAATTTCTCCCAGGGAATGCATCAGCTCAGCGGTGTTTATACGCAAAGAAGTAACCGAAGATACAGCCGGGTGGGTCATGTATTTCAGGGACGTTACAAGGCGATTCTTTTCCAGAAAGATAGATACTTACTGGAGCTGTCTCGTTATGTAGTCCTGAATCCCATTCGGGTGGGTATGGTGAAAGACTTGCGCAAGTGGCCGTGGAGTAGCTATGGCGCAGTGATTGGATAATCACGTTCTTCATGTTCTTCATGGTGTAAGTAGCCAACTTTAATCGCTGAGGACTCCCCACAGAAACCTGGTAGGGTGGGCACGTTTTTTGTGCCCACGCGGCTGACTGATTTACTGACAGATCAACTGAGTCACGCCATAACGATACATTACTACATCGGCATTATGATTCGCGCCAAAACCCGTGCTGCGGGAACCCGCAGCATAAATTTCACCGGTTGTTCCAAATTTCAGGAACACTAAACGTCTTCCATCGAAGTTCTGTGTCCAAAGTTCATTGCCATAAACGTCGAATTTGACCATAACATCGTTGTATCGCCCACGAAAACCGACAAGGACATTGCCAAGTCCATCAACATCCGGGCTGACAAGTGCTAAATTGCCATTGGAATTCGAATACTCTGTGCTCCAGTCCAGCGACAAGTCTGTATTTAGTTTTTGCACAGTCAGCATGTGAGTGTTTCGGCTAAGTATAGTAGCGTAGATTTTGTCATCGGCTACTTTAATAGCCCCTGCCGCATAGCCGTTTGTTCCATTTAAGATAGTGCTATTTGTCGTATTGCCGTCTGAACTAAAGTGTACGACGAATGATGTTATGCAGTATAGGCAAGAGTTTTCATAATTTATGGATTGCACAAGGAGGTAAACATTATTATTGGCATCCAGCTGCAAACCATGGACGGTTTTCCCTTGAGTCCCATCTCCTTCCGCATGCCAAAACCGGCTCCAGATAATATTGCCCAGGTTATCGTATTTTACGGTTAAATATGTGTTTCCGAGACTGCTGCCCGTGAAATACATATTCCCATCTATATCCACGGTAGCTGAGCCGATATCATCCATCTGGCAATTTCGGTTGCTGGGTAGTTATGGGCTTTTCTTTTTGAAAACAATCGGCTGGGACGCCAGGCGTTCTGAACATGATCTATATTGTTACCAGGTTAATATTCAGTGGGGAAACAACTGATTGGCTTGTTTTTGTGCTGGTAAAGACCATCAAAAAGCCCACTAGAAGGGTGGGCAGGCTGTTCATGTCCACGCGGAATGTGGGGCAGCTGTGAATGAATAGCAAGTTGAACCGGTTTCTTTGTGCCCGTATTCAGGGAAAGCTGATAGCTCTTCGTTTTTAAAGGTATTTTTCCTGCACTACTCGTGACAATATTTTGACATATCGGAAATCAGGTGTTTTACTTAGCGGGCTGGGAAAATTGACGGAGCCTAAGCACTCCGTCAAGGTACATATGGATAGAGTGCTCGATTGGTGCACGGAGAAAAAAATGCCTGATTCCATGACTATCTTGCTGGTGGAAGACGATAAGCTGCAGCGGGACAAGCTTGCCGCAATACTCGAATTCGTTGCCCAGGAACCGATTACCATCATCGACTACCAAGCGGCCAGCAATAAGCTGGACGACGGGGTTGAGGCCATTATCCTTGGGGGCTGCAGCTCTGCGGAGGCGCGTAAGACAACCTTTGATGCGTTGCACGAGACGTCTAAAAATATACCTATTTTGGTGCTGGTGGCGGAAAATAGTGAGTGTGATCTTGATAAAGATATGGTCAAAAACGCCTTCAGTCTGATCAATCTCCCCATGCGTTATGCCGAGGTCTCTGATGCCTTGCATCGCGCCCAGGTCTATCGATTGAGTCAGAAGCGTGGTGGTGGCATGAACCTGGAGCTTTTCCGCAGCTTGGTGGGTAATAGCCGCGGTATTCTTGAGGTGCACAAGCTCATTGAACAGGTGGCGAATACGGATGCCACAGTGCTGATTCTGGGTGAGTCCGGTACCGGCAAGGAAGTGGTGGCACGCAACCTGCATTATCATTCCTCCCGCCGCGACAAGCCGTTCGTCCCCATTAACTGTGGCGCCATTCCCGGCGAGTTGTTGGAAAGCGAACTCTTCGGTCACGAGAAAGGTGCCTTCACCGGCGCTATTAGTGTCCGCCGCGGCCGCTTTGAAATGGCCGAAGGCGGTACCCTGTTCCTCGATGAAATCGGCGATATGCCTATGACCATGCAGGTCAAGCTATTGCGGGTACTGCAGGAACGCACCTTCGAGCGCATCGGTGGCAACAAAGTGCTGATCGCCGATGTGCGTATTGTCGCCGCAACGCATCGCAATCTCGATGAGCTGATCAGCGCGGGTAAATTCCGTGAAGACCTGTATTACCGTCTGAATGTCTTTCCCATCGACATGCCTCCCCTGCGTGAGCGCATTGACGATGTGCCTTTGCTGGTGAATGAGTTGATCGCACGCATGGAAAATGAAAAACGTGGTTCGGTGCGCTTTACGCCGGCCGCCCTGATTGCCCTGTGTCAGTACCGCTGGCCGGGTAATGTGCGTGAGCTGTCCAACCTGCTCGAACGGCTGGTCATTATGCACCCGTATGGGATTGTCGATATGGGTGATTTACCGGCCAAGTTCCGTCCCGCCGGCAGTGGTGAAAATCTGCCACAGGTCACACTGGATCCGCAGTTGACATCCATGATGCCCCTGCAACCCTCCCGGCTGCCGCGTGAGGGGCTGGATCTCAAGGAGCATATTTCCACCGTCGAGTGCTCGCTGATCAAGCAGGCACTGGACGAGGCGGGCGGCGTGGTGGCCCATGCCGCCAAGCGGCTGAAGATGCGTCGCACCACCCTGGTCGAAAAACTGCGTAAGTATGGTTTGCAGCGCAGTGAGTCTGTGACGGGAATTTGACTCCTGCTTTTTCTTGGATATCCTAACCAACTGAATAAAAAGGAAAATATTATTTAGGCACGCATTTTGCTCACTCATGGCTGTCAAGGTACCGCCTGCAGGAAAACCTGCGGCGGACAGCAACAGTCAGAACGAGGCGTGACTATGGCCGTACAGCAGACCCCACAGATCCAAGCCCTGGAGCACTCTTTTCAGGTCTTCGACCTGACTTCTCCGCGGCGGGAATCCTCTTACCCGCTGCATTCCGTCAGTCAAGTGTCACCACCCGTACCGGATAAGACGCGGCACCTGCAAGCCATCTTTAATGCCCTGCCCTCCGGTATCGTGGTGTTGGATGCTTCGGGGTGTGTGCAGGAATGCAATCCTGCAGCGATCGAATTGCTTGGTGAACCGCTGACAGGTGAGCGATGGACCGACATCATCGGTCGTGCCTTTTCTCCCCGCAGCGACGATGGTCATGAAATCTCTTTGGCCGATGGCCGTCGTGTCAGCATCTCCACCTGTCCCCTGGGGGATGAGCCGGGCCAGCTGCTGCTACTCAACGATGTCACCGGAACCCGTGAATTACAGCAGCGCTTGAGCCAGCACCAACGGCTTTCGGCGCTGGGTGAGATGGCCGCCGGCCTCGCCCATCAAGTGCGCACGCCGCTGGCCACGGGCCTGTTGTACGCCTCCCAGCTCAAGCGACCCCATCTTGATGTGGCATCCCGTGCCGAACTGGCCGACAAAGTCGTCACCCAACTACGGCAATTGGATGCACTGACTAATGACATGCTGCTATTTTCACGCAGTGGCTATGGTGGGGAAGACGTCATTGAATTGGATTCTCTGCTCGCCAGCCTGGCTAGTGCGGTGGCGCCACACTGCGAGGAGCGGGGTACTGAATTGCGGATTAGCAATACCTGTGAAGGTGCCCGTGTGCAGGGGAATCCACGTACCCTGCTCAGCGCTCTGTTGAATATTACCAACAATGCCATGCAGGCCATGGGACAAGGTGGTGTTCTGCAACTGGGACTGCGCCAGGGCGCCTGCGACATGCTGGAAATCACCATTATCGATACCGGCCCCGGTATTCCCACCGAGGTGCGGGAGCATCTCTTCAAACCTTTTTTTACCACCCGCGCCAACGGTACCGGCCTGGGCCTGTCCGTGGTGCAGGCCGTGGCCCAGGCCAACGGCGGGGGCGTGCGGGTCAACAGCCGGCCGGGTGAAGGCAGTGAATTCATAGTGCAATTACCACGTCTGGATGGTGGCCAATGATGCGTCCGTGGCAACAGATTTTGTTAGGGCCTGTTAACACTTATTGCACCACCGCGTTGCCGCCCCAAAACGGGCCATGCAAGGCGCGAGGAGAGAAGTTTGGTGGTTCCAAATGAACGACGAGCAACGCTGCATGGCCCGTTTTGGGGCGCAACCCGAAGGGACGGGGCCATTTTTCCGCAGGGCGGTGTTGCATTTCGCTTATGTACATTCAGTACACGGTGCTCAATGCGCCTTGCCCTACAAAAAAATGGCCACCGTCGCGGCGGTGCAATAAGTGTTAACAGGCCCTTAGGAGGTTATATGAAACAGGCAATTATTCTGGTTGTGGAAGATGATGCAGAGCTGCGTGGCGCCCTCTGCGACACGCTGACTCTGGCGGGCTATGCCACGGAAACCGCCGATAATGGCTATACGGCGCTGGATATTCTCGAGCGCAAGACGGTGCAGATGGTGATTACCGATATCCAGATGCCGCGCATGGACGGCCATACCCTGTTGAAACAGATCAAACGGAAATGGCCGCCATTGCCGGTGATGCTGATGACCGCTTACGGCTCCATTGAAATGGCCGTCGAGGCCATGCGCGACGGCGCGGTGGACTACCTCACCAAGCCCTTTGAGGCCGAAGTGCTGGTGGCCAATATGGCGCTGCACATCGACCCGCTTACCGGCACGGCGCTTGCCGCTGGCGGCTCCGCCGATGGTGAAATGGTGGCGGTAGATGTGCGCAGCCGCCAACTGATGGAACTGTCAAAGCGCGTTGCCGCCAGTGACGCCACGGTGATGCTCACCGGTGAGAGTGGCGTCGGTAAAGAGGTGTTGGCGCAGTACATCCATCGCCATTCGGTGCGTGCCGATCAGCCCTTTATCGCCATCAACTGTGCGGCGATTCCCGACAATATGCTCGAAGCCACTCTGTTTGGTTACGAGAAGGGCGCTTTCACTGGCGCCTATAAGGCCTGCCCCGGCAAGTTTGAACTGGCCCAGGGTGGCACCCTGCTGCTGGATGAAATCTCCGAGATGGATGCCGCCCTGCAGGCCAAGTTGCTGCGTGTGTTGCAGGAGCGGCAAGTGGAGCGTTTGGGCGGCAACAAGCTTATCGAACTGGATGTGCGTGTGCTCGCCACCTCCAACCGCGACATGCGCAAAGAGGTCAAGGCCGGTCATTTTCGTGAAGACCTATTCTACCGCCTCAACGTTTTTCCGATTCGCATTCCTGCACTGCGTGAGCGTGCTGACGACATTGTGCCGCTAGCCGAGCGCCTACTGCGAAAGCATTTCCGCATTGTCAGCGGCACACTTTCTGCTTCTCTTTTACTGAACAGCCCGGCAAACAGTCCGGCGAAGGCACCGCTGCTGAGTGAGGCGGCGAAGACACAACTGCAGAACCACCACTGGCCCGGCAATGTGCGTGAACTGGACAACGTCATCCAACGTGCGCTGATTCTGTACAACGGTAACTGTATTGCCGCCGAGGACATTCAGTGCGAGCTGGTCGATGAGTTGTCAGCGTTGCCGGATGGCGACGACGAAGGCCGCAAGTCGCTGTGTGATGAAATGAAGGGTCACGAATACAGTCGCATCCTGTCGGTACTCAAGGCCGATCACGGCAATCGCAAGACTGCTGCCGAGAAGCTGGGCATCAGCCAGCGTACTCTGCGTTACAAATTGGCGCGGATGCGTGAAATGGGCTTGTCGGTACCGGGCCGTTACGGTGCGGAGATGTCATGAGCCGTTGTTTTTTGATGGGTAACGATTTGCCACAGAGGCACGGAGTGCACAGAGAATTGCCTATAAATTTACCAGCCTCTGTGTACTCCGCGTCTCTGTGGCGCAATGAATGGTTACGGTTGTTACCAGGTTTTACAGGAGAGTTCCATCATGAATGAAATCGATACCAGCCAGTTGTTGGTGCAAATGCGTGCCATGGCCGCCGCCGCGCAGGGGCAAGCCGCTGCCGCCCCGCAGCAGGCCAATGGCACCGCCGGGGACTTCAGCGCCTTGCTGAAACAGAGCATCGACGGCGTCAATGGCTTGCAAAAAAACTCGGGCAAGCTGGGTAACGCCTTCGTCATGGGTGATCCCAATGTGAGCCTGGCCGAGGTGATGATTGCCAAACAGAAATCTGGCATTGCCTTCCAGGCTACGGTGCAGGTGCGCAACAAGTTGCTGGAGGCCTATAAGCAGATAATGTCGATGCAGGTCTGACATGACATGTTTTTGCGCAGTGATTCGATGAGAGGCAACGAGCTGAAATGGCACGGGTAAAAACAGAAGAAATGTCGGCCTCTTTTTCGGGGCTGAACGGGTTGGATGCACTGCGTCAGATCGGCCTCATGATCGGCCTGGCGGCGAGCGTAGCAATCGGTGTCACGGTGGTGTTGTGGTCGTGGACGCCCAACTATGGGGTGTTGTACGGTGCGTTGGCGGAGCAGGACGTGGGTACGGTGTTGGACGCGTTGCGGCAGAGTGGCATCGATGCCAAGCTGGATGAAACCTCCGGCGCGGTGTTGGTGCCAGCGGCTGATATTCATTCAGCGCGCATCAAACTGGCGGCCATGGGGTTGCCGAAAGGTGTCAGTGCCGGTTTTGAGGCGCTGGACAAAAAGAATACTTTTGGTATCAGCCAATTCATGGAAAAGGCGCGCTATCAGCGAGCGCTGGAAATCGAACTGGCGCGCACCGTGCAAAGCCTCCGTAGCGTGCAATCCGCGCGCGTGCATTTGGCGGTGCCGCGGCAGTCGGTATTCGTCCGCAACCGGCAGAAGGCACGCGCCTCGGTGGTGGTGAATCTGTACCCGGGCCGGGTGCTGGAGAAAGGGCAGGTCACGGCTATTGTGCACATGGTGTCTTCCAGTGTGCCAAATCTGGAAACCGCCCAGGTGACGGTGGTGGATCAGAAGGGCAATCTGCTTACCCAGGGTGATATGGACAAACGGCTGGCCCTGAGCAATTCCCAATTTGAATATACCCGGCGTCTGGAAAAGAGTTACATCGAGCGCATCGAGGGCATTCTCGGCCCGCTGTTGGGCAGTAACGCCCTGCGTGCCCAGGTGACGGCAGATCTGGACTTCACCGCCAGCGAACAAACCCAGGAAATATATAACCCGGATAGCGCCGCGCTGCGCAGCAATCAGACCACAGAGGAATCATCCAATGGTGCGGCCGACGGTGGTATTCCCGGCGCCCTGACCAACCAGCCGCCAGGCCTTGCGCAGGCGCCGGAAGTCCTGCCGCCAGGTGATGCGGGTGCCACGGCTCTCGCCTCGCCCACACACAGCCGCCGTCGTGAGATTCGCAACTTCGAGTTGGACAAGACTATCAGCCACACGCGCTATGCCATGGGCAGTCTGCAACGCCTGTCGGTGGCGGTGGTGGTGGATGACCGGGTCAGTGTCGATGAGGCGGGTCAGCTGACCCGCCAGCAGCGCAGCCCAGAAGAACTGGAGCGCATGACCGAACTGGTGAAGAAGGCCGTTGGTTTCAATACCGAGCGCGGTGACAGCGTGAATGTCATCAATTCTGCCTTTACTTTGCCCGCAGAGCCGGCTCCTCTGCCAGAGGTGCCTATCTGGGAGCAGGCCTGGGCGCAGGATCTGGTGAAGAAGGGCATAGGCGGTCTGCTGGTGCTGCTGTTGGTCTTCGGCGTATTGAAGCCCGTGATGAAGTCACTGGCCGCGCCACAGATGCAGGAATTGGTGGTTGCCAATGGAGAAAAGGAAGGCGATGCCGGGGGGATTAGCGAGGACACCGTAAGCCTGAGCCAGGAGGCGGTGCAACCGGCACTGGGTGGACCGCCTGGTTCCTACGAACAGAATCTGGCCACGGCCAATGCGGCCATTGAGCAGGATCCGAAACTGGTGGCGCAAGTGGTAAAAAACTGGGTGAAGCAGGATGGCTGAAGCAGGAGAAAAGGCAAAAGAACTCAATGGAGTTCAGCGTTCCGCCATTCTGTTGATGACGCTGGGGGAAAAGGCGGCCTCTGAGGTACTCAAGCACATGGATCCGAAAGAGGTGCAAAAGCTGGGTGTGGCGATGGCGCAGATCGACAACATCACTCGCCAGCAGGTCGAGGATGTGCTGCATAAATTTTGTTCCATGGTTCAGGAAGAGACGGGTCTCGGCCTGGGTTCCGATGAATACGTGCGCAAGGTGCTCATCAATGCCCTCGGGCAGGATAAGGCCGAGGGCCTCATCGATCGTATTATCCAGGGTGGTAACACCAAGGGGCTGGAAACCCTGAAATGGATGGATCCGCGCGCGGTGGCGGAGATCATCCGCCTGGAACATCCACAGATCATGGCGATTGTGCTGTCCTATCTGGAGCCAGATCAGGCTGCAGAAGTGTTGGTATTGTTCCCGGATCGGGTGCGCGTGGACGTGACCCTGCGCATCGCCAGTCTCGATGGCATTCAGCCCAATGCCCTCAACGAACTCAACGATATTCTCGAAAAGCAGTTTTCCGGCAATTCCAACGTCAAGTCCTCCAGCGTGGGCGGCATCAAGGCCGCAGCCAATATTCTCAATTTCATGGACAGCAGCATCGAAGGCGAGATCATGGACGGCATCAAGGAAGTGGACACGGATCTGGGGCAGAATATCCAGGATCTGATGTTCGTTTTTGACAACCTGCTGGAAGTAGAGGATCGCGATATTCAAACCATCCTGCGCGAGATTTCCTCCGAGTCGCTGATACTGGCGCTAAAAGGTGCGGAGGATGCGTTGCAAGAGAAGATATTCAAAAACATGTCCAAGCGCGCTGCGGAAATGTTGCGCGACGATCTCGAGGCCAAGGGGCCGGTGAAATTGTCTGATGTGGAAGGAGCACAGAAAGAAATCCTTTCCGTTGCCCGACGCCTGGCCGAAGCCGGTGATATTTCGTTAGGCGGCGGTGGTGGCGAAGAATATGTTTAGCCCTGCATGGTGCATCTTTAAGTTGGAAACACGATCATTCCGGGCGGAATGCGGTGAAAAGCCAGGATTCAGCGTGCTTGAAACCGTGGCTGTTTTCACTATCAAGGGGTGGTGAGACGTGGGATCCAAACTGATCGACAAGGCGAAGGCGGACGAGGGTTATCAGCGCTGGGAGTTGCCACAGGTGGCGGAACTGCCCGCTGCGGATATCGAAGAGCTATCGCCGTCTAGCCTGCTGACGGCCGAGCAGCTGGAGAATATACAGACCCAGGCCTACAAAGAGGCCTGGGACGACGGTTTTATCAAGGGTCGGGAAGAAGGTCTGGCGGCGGGGCAGGCGGAGATCGTCCGGCGTGCCGCCTTGCTGGATGGACTGGCGCAGGCTCTGGGCCGGCCCTTCGAGGCGATGGATGCGGCTGTGGAACAGGCCTTGGTGGATCTCTCTGTGACTCTCGCCCAGGCCTTGGTGCGGCGCGAGTTGCGTAGTGACCCTGGCCAGGTGGTGGCGGTGGTGCGCGAGGCCCTGGCGGCGTTGCCGGTGGCCTCGCGCCATGTGCGCGTCTGTCTGCATCCGGATGATGTTGCCGTGGTGACCGAGGCCTTGGTGGCGCGCGATGCCGGCAGCGATACCCACCGTGACTGGCAGCTGCAAGAAGACCCCGCCCTGATACGCGGCGATTGCCGCATTCTGAGTGAAAACTCACAGATCGACGCCACCATGGAAAAACGTCTGGCGGCAGTGGTGGCGCAGCTCAGCGGTGGTGAGCGTGAGCAGGATGCCGCTGTCGTTGATACATCTGCCAACGGCGATACCGTGGCCACGGATGCCGCCTCGCCGTGAGCGCCACCGAGCCGCCCGCGTTGCCCCGCAGCCCGCGCTGGATCCGTCACCTCAGCGCTGCCCGTGAGCGGGTCGAAAAACCTCGCCTTATCGTCGAGGGCCGGCTTACGCGCATGGTGGGTCTGACCCTGGAGGCCGTGGGCTGCCATGCCCCGGTCGGTGCACGCTGCCTGGTGGAGGGTCCGGAGGGGAAAGACATCGAGGCCGAGGTGGTCGGTTTCTCCGGTGAAAAACTGTTTCTGATGCCCATTGGCCGGGTTCAGGGCATCGTGCCCAATGCCCGTGTCACGCCCACCGGTGAGGCCTATGACGTGCCCGTCGGCCCGGCCTTGCTGGGACGGGTATTGGATGGCGGCGGCAACCCCCTCGACGGCAAGGGCCCCATTACCCACACCCACCGCACACCGCTCACGGGGCGCAGTATCAATCCCATGGCGCGGCAGCCCATCCGTGAGCCGCTGGATGTGGGCATCCGCAGCATCAATGCCCTGATGAGCGTCGGCCGCGGCCAGCGCATGGGCCTGTTCGCCGGTTCCGGCGTGGGCAAGAGCGTGCTGCTGGGAATGATGACCCGCTATACCACGGCGGATGTAATCGTGGTGGGCCTGATCGGCGAACGTGGCCGTGAGGTGAAGGAATTCATCGAGAATATCTTGGGCGAGGAGGGTATGGCGCGCGCCGTGGTGATCGCCTCGCCGGCCGACGACTCGCCGGTGATGCGTCTGCACGGCGCGGCGTTGGCCACCAGCGTGGCGGAGTATTTCCGCGATCAAGGCCAGAACGTACTGCTGCTGATGGACTCCCTGACCCGTTATGCCCAGGCGCAGCGTGAGGTGGCCCTGGCCATCGGCGAGCCGCCGGCCACCAAGGGCTATCCGCCCTCGGTGTTCGCCAAAATTCCACAGCTGGTGGAGCGCGCCGGCAACGGCGACAGCGGCGGCGGCTCCATTACTGCCTTCTATACCGTGCTTACCGAGGGCGATGACCAGCAAGATCCCATTGCCGACGCGGCACGCGCCATCCTCGATGGCCACGTGGTCTTGTCGCGGGAGCTGGCGGAGGCTGGGCATTACCCGGCCATCGACGTCGAGGCCTCTATCAGCCGTGCGATGACCGAGATCACCTGCGACGAACACCTCAAGGCGGCGCATCGTTTTAAGCGGATATACACTATCTATCGCCAGCACCGCGACCTCATCAGCGTCGGTGCCTATCAGGCCGGCAGTGATCCGCAGGTGGACGAATCCATCGCCCTCTATCCGCAGCTTACCCGGTTTCTACAACAGGGCATGAACGAGCCCGTGTCACTGGTGGAAAGCATCTCGGCGCTACAGGGATTGTGTCCGCCGGAGCCGGAGCCCGAAGTTGTCCAAAGTGCCCCTGTGCCTGCCGCTGGAAATCCGTATGCAGGCGGGGGATAGTGTTGGGGAAGGCTGCGGGAAATCAAGGAAAGAATTCCCATTTCAGTCAGCTACTGTTCAGTTTCAGGCTTTAGACTGGCGAGCTGTGTCCGATCTAGTTGAAACATATTGACGAGCCGTTGTCATACCAGACCGGCAACAGACCCCAAACCATGAGTTACACTGCAAAATGCCCACCAAAATGTGTTTTCGACGACTAATATTAACGATCCTTCTGATGGTGATCAGTGGGTCGCTATTGGCCCAGGATTGCGACCTAAAGACCTATGCGTCGACCCCCAGCGAGCAATTCCGGGAACATGCCAATGGCACCGTGACCGATACCAAAAGCAAACTGGCCTGGATGCGCTGCCCCCTGGGCATGCAGTGGCAGGGCGGTAGTTGCGTAGGTGTGGCGGCCCAGTATGAATGGAAGGATGCCGGGCGCCTCATCAAACGAATGAATGGCGGTGCTGGCTTTGCCGGCTACCGCGACTGGCGTCTGCCGACCCTGAAAGAGCTTGAGGGCATCGTTGAACACCGTTGTATTAGCCCGGCCGTCAATCTTGAAATATTCCCTGCCATGCCGCCGACTGGTTTCTGGTCAGCCACCCCGGAGCGGGACTATGAGAAGGGTATCTGGCTGGTGTACTTCCTACATGGCAAGAGCTACATGGGCAACACGCAACAGGAATGGAAGGTGCGTTTGGTGCGTGACGCGCGTTAAGCCGTTTTTTTGCCGATATAAGCCGGTAAAGGCCTGTCCCCCAGGGGGCGGGTCTTTTGTTTTTTTGGATCCTTCATAATTGCTATTACGCCAGAACTCCATGTCTTAGTGAGCAGGGGTCGGTCGGATCACAGCAATTCATTGAGAAAACGTATTAATTCAGCTAAATTCAGAAGCCTTAAACAGCCTATTTCACCATTTTGATGGAAAAATGGCCACTCTAAGTGAGAATAAAGGCAGATTCTCGTGGGAATAGTTATTGAAGTCAGTAGGTCAGCTTGGTCTGGCCCCCGGGGCCACGAAGGAAATTTTCTAAAGGGAGTATGACACATGAAAACATTATTGATCTTCTCGGTGGTTTTCTTTCTAATGGGGTGCAGTGGTAAAAACCAGCCCGTAGACAGCAGCAATAGCGGCAAGTTGAAAGAAGCGCTCATAATCGGCAGTGCAGAGTCTCCTGACCCTGTCTTACAAAGAGTGCGGGTACTGGAAAGGGAGGGGGTCGTGAAAGATGTGGTCGTTTTGGAGTCATTTCCAGTACAGATCCACTTGAAGGCGTCTCAATCTATTATAGATGAACTCAACAGTATATCTCGTGTGAAGGGCACTTTACGCTAAGTCTGAATGTTTCCAGAAAAGATGGCCTGCCGAGCTTCCCTCTAAAGAGAAATAGAGAGGAAGAATACGGCAGGCCGACCTGCTTTTAGTTATGTCAACGTCACTTACTGGTAGGTGGCTATCCAGTTTTTTAGAGTGTTGAAAACGGTGCCAGTCATTCTGGTGCCACAGTTTTGTGTCCGCGATCCTGTGGTATGAATACCACGGACATGGCCAGATGTATCTGCGATTCCGCTACCACTTTGCCCGCCCGCAGTGTCAATGGTGTAACAAAGACGCATGGATCCACTTGTCCAGGGAGTGCCGAAATGAGTCCACATGGTACCAAAAGGCTTATCACCTGGATAACCCGTTATTCTATGAGTACCACCGCTGTAAGTACCCCAACCTGCATTGCCACCATGCGGAGCCGCAGCCAGAACGATCATGCCATAATCATAATCGAAGTCCCGATTATTGAACCATCCGTTAGTAGTAATCGCCCTGGTCCATCTTTCACTTCCCCAGGGTTTATGAGAACCATTTTGTGCAACAGAGAAGTTGAGATTGTTATACCACTGGCCCGAGCCATTTGCGAGACAGTGACCCGCTGTTAACACATGTCGTGGACTGATTAGCGTTCCAGTACAGCCCACATCAATACGCCCGATATGCCAATTGGGTGAAGTGACGGTATTCGTGATTCGAATACGGTTATCTGAGCCAATAACCACCTCTATGCCAACATCATTGTCAGACCCATAACCAATACCACTGTCGGCCCCATGAGAATCTGTCATGATCTTGTTTATGTTTCGTGGGCTGACACTCGGATTACTAAATATTGAAGCAGAGTAACCGGCTTGTTCCAGAGCGTTAATGGCTTTTTCGAATATGGCTGCATCTCCTGGATCTATTTTTGATTCAAATTGCTCGCCATCTGACGTAACCATTACAGCGCTCAACCCTGCAGCACGTTGTTCAGGAGTGCGCTCAGTGGATGCTGCTTCGAGATCGCTTTCCATCAATACATCTGTTACCAGATTATCACCATAGATGAACGAGGCTGGTTGATCAATTTTTACAAAGTTTAGCTTGTTGTTCGCAATGCCACTGTTCTGCTCAGCTTGCGCTACAGATGTGATTAGAACAGCTACTACTGAAGCCGCAGTAAAAAATGCGAATTTACTCATATTGTTTTCCATTTCTAATTTCCTTATTAAAAATTGAAATTTCATGGCTTTCTGTAATGTTGCGTATAGAGAAAAGTCAATTTCAATTTAAGTGGGGGTTGCTATCAATTGTATAATTTTGGCGAATAAAGATCATGTCTTCGTCTTGTCATACGATAGCTAGTGGGTTCCAGTTCAGAAAAAACTGTGAAACGTCAGTAAAGAAATGCGCGCACAATATATTCTTTTCAGACTGACCCGGCAGTAATACAGAGCACATATTCATTACTAATTAAAATGAATATGCGCAGAACAATTTAGAATAATTTTTTTTACAAGTCAATTCAGGATTTTATTCAATTAGTAAGGTAATCCCCCGGCTCTGCTGGGGGGGGCAAAGGTTTGACCTAATACTGCGGTCATTGTAAATCTCTGAACTCGACCAAGAGAAGAAAATTTACAAATGAACGAATACCAGAGTTATGAGTCATACGAGATGGGGCTGTAAGTATCACGTTGTATTTATTCCGCAACGTAGGCAGTCGCGGATGCTTGGGGAGTTACGGAAGCATCTTCATGTTGGGGTTCACAGAAAAACGCTCACCCCTATTTTTCTTCTCTAAGTAAACATCCCCGCCCCAAGCGGCGGGGAATAGAACTCCAAGAGATTAAAGAGCCAAGTAGGGCGGGCGCCACCAAGCAAAGAGTTGCGGAAAAATTTGCTCGGTGGGCAGTGCCCACCCTGATTAACCCCGGTTGCGCAGATATTCTTCGTAGCCACCGTGGATATCGATGATGCCCGTGGGTGTTAGCTCGATGATGCGGGTGGCTAGAGAGGAGACGAACTCGCGGTCGTGACTAACGAAAATCAGCGTGCCGGGGTAGTTTTCCAGCGCCAGATTCAGGGACTCGATGGATTCCATGTCGAGGTGGTTGGTGGGTTCGTCCAGCAACATGATGTTAGGCCTCTGCAGCATCAGCTTGCCGAACAACATGCGGCCTTGCTCACCGCCGGAGATCACGTTTACGGTCTTGTTGATGTCATCCTGGGAAAATAGCAGACGGCCCAGGGTGCTGCGAATGACCTGTTCATCATCGTTTTCCTTACCCCATTGATCCATCCAGTCGTACAAGGACATTTTTTTCTCGAAATCGGCAGCGTGATCCTGCGCATAGTAGCCAATCGTTGCGTTCTCGGACCATTTCACGGTGCCGGCATCCGGCTGCATATCACCAACCAGGCATTTCATCAGGGTGGATTTGCCAACCCCGTTGGGGCCGATAATGGCGATACGTTCACCAACTTCCACCATCAGCTTGAGATCGGCAAACAGTCGTTCATCGAAATGCTTGCCCAGACCCTCGACCTCAAGTGCCAGGCGGTGCAGTTTCCTGTCCTGCTCAAAGCGGATGAATGGGTTTTGGCGGCTGGAGGGCTTCACTTCTGCCAGTTTGATTTTGTCGATCTGCCGGGCGCGGGACGTGGCCTGTTTTGATTTCGATGCATTGGCCGAAAACCGGCTGACGAAGGCCTTGAGTTCGGCAATCTGTGTCTTTTTCTTCGCATTGTCTGACAGCAGGCGTTCGCTGGCCTGGGTTGCCGCTGTCATGTATTCGTCGTAGGAGCCGGGGTACAGGCGTATTTCTCCATAATCCAGATCCGCCATATGGGTGCAGACGCTGTTAAGAAAGTGGCGATCATGGGAAATGATGATCATGGTGCAATTACGCTCATTGAGCATGCCTTCCAGCCAGCCGATAGTATTGATATCCAGGTTGTTGGTCGGTTCGTCCAACAGCATGATATCAGGATCGGAAAACAGGACTTGCGCCAGCAGCACGCGCAGTTTCCAGCCGGGCGCCACTTCGCTCATGAGCCCGTAGTGCTGCTCGACGGGAATGCCCACGCCAGCGAGTAGTTCACCGGCACGGGTCTCGGCAGTGTAGCCGTTCATCTCGGCAAACTCGGCCTCCAGCTCGCCGGCGCGAATGCCATCTTCCTCGGTCATTTCCGGGTTGGCGTAGATAGTGTCGCGTTCGGCCTTGACCTTCCACAGCTCCTCGTAGCCCATAATGACCGTGTCGACCACGCTGAATTCTTCGTAGGCGAACTGATTCTGGCGCAGCTTGCCGATGCGTTGGTTGGGGTCTTTTGAGACGTTACCGGCGCTGGGTTCCAGGTTGCCGCCGAGGATTTTCATGAAGGTGGATTTGCCACAGCCATTGGCGCCGATCAGGCCATAACGATTGCCGTCACCGAATTTGATGGAGACGTCTTCAAAGAGCGGCTTGGCGCCGAATTGCATGGTGATATTTGCGGTTGCTAGCACTGTATTGATACCGATTAGAGCGTGTGGATTGGCAATACCCGGGGAGCCGCGCCAGCGGGTGGCGGGCTGTGAGAGGTAAAACGAGGCGCGGATAATGCCACAAATCAGCATCGTTTGTATCGAAAAGTGGTCGACAATATGGCCGTTGGGCGAGATTTTACGCAGGGTGTTGCCGTATTTTTCGTGAGGGGCAGGAATAATATAGCTCGTATTTTTCCTTTAATTCGAGTCTGGCCGTATGCCGTTACCGGCGATTAATCTAACGAGGTAGAATCCCCAGGGAGGAGTTGTTCATACACCTTCATCGCACCGGGAAGCAGCGTTTGAGCAATCAAGGGTTGTAAGTTTCCTATGAGCAAAACCACAGACCGTAACGCAAGTGAACCTATATGTAGCCTCGTTACTCACTTTGGAGTTGTCGACCCTGTGGTCAGAAGGGGAAGGCCGCTGTCGGTGAGACGTACTGGCGCACGCCTATCGACAGGGTTGTCGCCTCCTCAATTGTCACGATGTCCGGCAGCCGTACGGCGCGGCGGCTTGATCAGGTTGATATTCATTCAGGGTTTACTCAGAACATGCTGATAAAAGAACTTCAGGCCATACAAATCGAGCTTAACGGCACTCCATGAGAGGGTGTCGAGCAGCTGGGAAAAATAATTGAGCAATTGTGCTTCGGACAAGTCATGGAGCTGATAGCCAAAATAGTTACCGATACGGCGGATGGCACGTGCATAGGCCTCGATGGTCTTGGGTTGCAGGCCTTTCAGTTTAAGGTGTTGCAGATGGGTTTGATAATCGTGCTTGAATATTGGATGTTTGATGGTGTCATGATCCTGTAACCCCGTGTTTTGGATGAGTATCCCTCGGAGTGAGGTTACAGTGTAGATATTAATCGGGGCGGGGTCTGATGGCTCCCCACAAAAAACCTGGTAGGGTGGGCAGGCTTTTCATGCCCACGTGGAATATGCGCCAACTGTAACTTATACCGAACAGAGAAGATTCGGGGCAATATAAGCAAAACTCAGCGTAGGGAAGAGTCATTTGATGGTATTAACAATCAGTACGGAAGCGAGTGTAACCGAGGAGCCCCGTGAGGGAAAACTCATGCGGGGATCTATGCGGGGGCAGGCGACTGGCATTCCTACCGTGACGGCTTCATCAATAGGGGTATATTAAGAGGTTACGATGAGTGAAATCGAAGATAAAACTGGTGAGTATCTATCTAAGAATTTTAAAGGTTTGAATTTATCTGGTAACGAATTAATTTCTAAAGAATTTGATAATTGCAGATTTAGCGATTGTGACTTTAGTGGTGCGATTTTAGATAAAAGCAAGTTCATCGATTGTAATTTCGCAAAATGTAACCTCAGTCTTATAAGCATTGAGCAGAGTAAATTTATAGATGTCATGTTTGAGGAATGCAAAGCAATAGGGATAGACTGGACAAAAGCTTCTTGGTCAACTTTCAAGTTAAACTCACCAATTAAATTTTATAAATGTATAATAAATGATTCCTCATTTTTCGGCCTTAGCTTAGAAGAAATTATAATTGAAGAGTGTAAGGCGCACGATGTTGATTTTAGAGAAGGTAATTTTAGTGAAGCTAATTTTTCTTATACAGACTTTTCTAATGGATTATTTAATAACACAAATCTGACCGGTGCAAATTTTACGGAAGCGATTAATTATAATATTGACGTTTACTTCAATATTATTTCAAGGGCAAAATTCTCACGTTGCGAAGCAACAAGACTCCTTGATAGTCTAGGCGTTGAGTTGGTTGATTAGGAACGTGCACGAAATAACTTCTTGATATGTACGTTTCCGCAGTTCGGAGCTCAACTCTTCAAATGCTGAAGCGTTGCCCGGTGACGCCCTTGCTGTCCGGCCCCATCAGGTACAGGTAGTCGGCCATGATCGTATCGGCCTCGGGGACGCTGTTGGGGTCTTCGCCGGGGAAGGAGAGGGCGCGCAGACGGCCGCGTACCGGGCCGGGGTCAATGCTGTTGGCTCGGATATGGGTGCACTCCTCCAGCTCATCAGCAAAGATTTCCATCATGTTTTCGACGGCCGCATGGCTGATGCCGTAAGCGCCCCAGTAGGCCTTGCCCTGTCGGCCTTCGCGGGCAGAGTTGAAGATGATCGAGGCATCGTCAGATTTGCGCAACAGATTCAGGCAGGCGCGCGTCATCAGGTAGGCGGCGTTGAGGTTAACCTGCATCACGCGTGACCACAGGGCGAGATCATAGTGATCGAGGGGCGTGAGTGTGCCCAACATACCGGCCGCGTGCAGGATGCCATCCAGGCGTCCGAATTCATCGTGCAACATGTCCGCGATCTTGACGAAGTGTTTGGGTGAAGCCTTTTCCAGATCCAGTGGGCAGATGGCTGGGCGGGGGTGCCCGGCCTCGACAATGGCGTCGTAGATCTTTTCTGTTTTTACCTGACGGTTGTCCAGCAGCGCCACAGTGGCGCCGTGTGCCGCAAAGGCCTTGGCGGCCGCACTGCCAATGGCGCCTGCAGCACCGGTGACAAGGATGATGCGGTCTTTGAGTAAGTCAGGCTGGGGTTGGTAGTCTTTCATTGTGTTGTTTTCCGCCTTGGTTTTAGGGGTGCCCTGCTATTCGCCCGCTGAGGTAAGTCCTTTGTCGTAGATCCCGCTCGTGGCTTGCAATGATGTGCAGAAATTGCACTTGTGGCCGTTCAAATGCCGCCATCGCCGGCTGCAAGGCCCGGTACACCGGGTGCGTCACGTTGCCCGCACCTGCATAGGCGCGGCGATTTCCGTGCGCCACCATAGTGGTCAGCGGATTGCGGCGCTATTATACGCAGCAAAGCAAGCAACCATTCAAGTACTACCGATTGAGGATAAGAGATGCAAAGCCTTTGGAATGACGCCGAGGCCCGGGCCTGTGGCGAGGATGCACTGAAGCTGCGGGTTTATACATCACGGTTGTTGGGGCGCGAGCCCTCGTTGGTGCTGCACGGTGGCGGTAATACCTCGGTGAAAGCCGAGGCTGAGAACCTCTTTGGCGATGCGGAATCCGTGCTCTACGTCAAGGGTAGCGGTTGGGATCTGGCTACCATCGAGGCCGGGGGATTCGCCCCGGTACGGCTCGATGTGTTGCGGCGCATGGCCGCGCTGCCGACTCTGTCCGATCCACAGATGGTGCGTGCCCAGCGCGCGGCGATGACCGATCCTTATGCCCCCAATCCCTCGGTAGAGGCCATCCTGC
The DNA here is from genome assembly GCA_021647505.1 of Gammaproteobacteria bacterium. Classification (GTDB taxonomy): domain Bacteria; phylum Pseudomonadota; class Gammaproteobacteria; order SZUA-152; family SZUA-152; genus DRQN01. Next base: position 48,817 of record JAKIUN010000006.1, on the reverse strand, counting down.
ACGCGATTATTCCCTTCAGGTTTGTCGACCATACCCACGCCGATGCCGTGGTGACGCTGACCAACACCCCCGACGGTGAGGCGCGTATCCGTGCACTCTATGGCGAACGCGTGCTGGTGGTGCCTTATGTTATGCCCGGCTTCGTGCTGGCGAAAAAGGTCTGGGAGATGACCACCGACATCGACTGGTCGCGGCTTGATGGCATGGTGCTGATGAACCACGGTGTGTTCAGTTTCGCCGACGATGCGCGCGCGAGCTACGAGCGTATGATCATGCTGGTCAGCCAGGCCGAAGAGGCCCTGGCGGCGGAGGGGGCGACGGTGGAGCGCGCTGGTGACGAGGCAGGCACGCCACAGCCGGATGACCTGCTGACCTTGAGTGAGCTGCGCCGCGTCGTGTCCGAGGCGCGCGGTGCGCCAGTGGTGGTGAATTGGGATCGCAGCGCCGAGGCACGTGGCTTCAGCGCACGCGACAATGTGGCCGATATTGCCACTCGTGGCCCGCTGACGCCGGATCATGTTATCCGTACCAAGCGTGTGCCGCTGATCGTGCGCGAGGGCGCCGAGGCAGATAGCACCCGCTACGCCAACGAATACCGTGCCTACTTCGAGCGCAATGCCATGCCCGATCTGACCTGCCTTGACTCCGCGCCACGCTGGGCCGTCTGGCCCGGCCACGGCACCCTGGCCTTCGGCGCCAGCGTGAAAGAAGCCGGCATCATTGCCGATATCAGTCGCCACACTGCCGCCGCCATCCAGCGTGCCGAGTGTCTGGGTGGTTGGCGCGCCTTGCCGGAGCGGGATATTTTTGCGGTGGAATACTGGGATCTGGAGCAGGCCAAGCTACGCAAGGCCGGCAGTACACAGGCCGACTTTGCCGGCAAGGTGGCGCTGGTCACCGGTGCCGCCAGCGGTATCGGCCGCGCCTGTGCCGATGCCTTGCATGCCCGTGGCGCGGCGGTGCTCGCGCTGGATATCGACCCGGCGGTGATAGAACACTTCGCCACCGCTGACCGTTTCGGCATCGTCTGCGACATCACCGACAGCGCTGCCATACAGGCCGCCGTGGCACAGGCCGTAGTGCGTTTTGGTGGGCTGGACGTGGTGGTCAGCAATGCCGGCAATTTCCCTGCCAACCTGTGTATCGATGACATGGATCCCGAAGTCTGGGAACGCAGCCTGCAACTCAACCTCACCGCTCATCAGCGCCTGTTGCAGTATTGTATCCCCTACCTGCAGCATGGTTTGCAGCCGGCGGTGGTACTGATGGCATCAAAAAATGTGTTGGCGCCAGGCCCAGGTGCGGCGGCCTATTCTGTGGCCAAGGCCGGCCTCACTCAGTTGGGTCGGGTAGCGGCGCTGGAGCTGGCAGCACAGGGCATTCGCGTCAACATGCTGCACCCGGATGCGGTGTTCGATACCGGCATCTGGACCGAGGAGGTCATTGCCAGCCGTGCCAGGCACTATGGCTTGACAGTGCAGGAATACAAGACCAAGAATCTATTGAGAGTGGAGATCAGCGCCGTCGATGTGGCTGACATGGTTTGTGCCCTGGCCGGGCCCCTGTTCGCCAAGACCACCGGCGAACAGATATCCATCGACGGTGGTAATGATCGGGTGATCTGACGATGCGTCTCACCTCGTTGAATCGCTTGGAGCTGACTCTCTCCAGGTTGAACTCTTCGCAGTTTGCTGCGAATGTCGTCGCCCCAGGATGGCTGTTGTCACTGCTGGAGGAATAATTCCGTTGGGTACCGCCCACCCGGGCAGACTGCCGGAATTTGCGCAAATGGTGGGCAATGCCCACCCTACGAACTGCGTAGGTTTTTTTGTTCAAACGCCTAAACGATTGAACGGGCAGGGTAATACCCCGCTTTCGCGTAGTGAAATAGCTTGCTGTGGGGTAGTTTGTTACGGCTGGAAAAAATGACAGGAAACATAGGAGAAACAGATATGATAAGGGGAAGTTGTCTGTGTGGCGCTATTGCATACGAGGTGGAGCCGTTGGCCGGGAAAATATTTAACTGCCATTGTTCGCAGTGCCGAAAATCACATGGCGCGGCCTTTGCAACTCAAGCCTTCGCAGACGGTAAAACGCTGAAGTTATTAAAGGGTGAGGAATTTCTGAAAGAGTACCCGGGGCATGGTGGCGTGCGGGCCTTTTGTTCTGTTTGTGGCTCAAGACTGATGAATTATGCGCCCGATAAAAGCCTGTATTTAAGTGTCGCCTTGTCGTGTGTGGATGGTGATGAAGATGGAAAGCCTTATGAAGGTAAACCTGTCGCGCACGCATTCGTGGATTCAAAGGCAGCGTGGCATATGCCTTGTGACGATATTCCTTCGTATCCGGGCATACCGGATGGAGCGCTGGACTGACGGGTGACACGGGTTCGTAGCGCCAGTTTGCATTGTCATATACTCGTAATATGGCTGCGTTTAAATGGTTCGATACGATTCTGGAGCTGTGACAAACATGGCGAGTCCCCTGATATTGGTAGTGGAAGATGAACCGGCGGTACGCGACATGATTGGCCTGACGCTGGAACGGGCCGGTTATGAGTGGGTTGCGGCGGGCGATGTACCCGAGGCGCGGTGCTGTTTGGCCGATGCGCGCCCGGATTTGGTGCTGCTGGATTGGATGCTGCCGGGGCAGTATAGCGGGCTGGATTTTGCCCGTCAGATGCGCCGCGAGGAGCTGACCCGCGATCTGCCGGTGATTCTCCTCACCGCGCGCGATGCCGAAGACGACAAGATCCGTGGGCTGGATGTGGGCGCGGACGACTATGTCACCAAGCCGTTTTCCCCGCGTGAGCTGCTGGCACGCATCAAGGCCCTGCTGCGGCGCACCGGGCAGGCCGACGATGAGGTGCTGATCAGCATTGGCGGCCTGACACTGGATTCCGTCTCGCATCGCGTGCTGGCCAGGGATGAAAACGTGGCGCTCGGCCCAACCGAATTCAAGCTGCTAAGCTTTTTTATTCACCATCCGGATCGGGTTTACAGCCGTGACCAGCTTCTCGACCGGGTATGGGGCAGCAATGTTTACATCGATGACCGAACCGTGGATGTGCATGTGCGGCGTCTGCGTAAGGCTTTATCACCCCATGGCTGCGACCGTCTGATACAGACAGTGCGCGGCGTTGGTTACCGGTTCTCGGAACAGGAATAGTGCGTAATCCCTGGATCAGCGAGGCTTGGCGTGGCGGATTTATGCTCGGTGGGGCCTGGTTTGTCGGCTGGCTGATCGGCCGACCGGAGACCCTGCTGCTGATAGCCATGGGCGTTTATCTAGCTTGGCATTTGTACAATCTCTACCGTCTCGAACGCTGGTATCACAAGCGTAAACGTTTCCATCCCCCTGCGGCCCGCGGCATCTGGGGCGAGGTGTTTTATAACATCTATCAGCTACAGCAACGCAATCGCAAGCGAAAACGCAAGCTGGCACGCATGCTGACACGCTTCAATGAATTTACCTCGGCAATGCCGGATGCCATCGTGGTACTGAGCGAAGATGATCAGATCGAATGGCTTAATAAGGCTGCGAAGAGCTACCTCGGTCTGCATTCCAAGCAGGATGTCGGCCAGCGCATCGATAACCTCGTCCGTCACCCCCGTTTCGGTAATTTCCTGAGCCGGGGAGATTACAGCAAAACGCTGGAGCTGCCATCGTCCATGGGCAATCGGCATACGCTATCTATTCGCATCGTGCCTTATGGTAATCGGCGGCGTTTGCTGGTGGTGCGTGATATCACGCGCATGAAACATCTGGAGCGGGTACGGCAGGACTTTATCGCCAATGTGTCACATGAATTGCGCACACCATTGACAGTGATCGCCGGTTACCTGGAAAATATGGCCGACGCTGGCGACGCGTGTTCGCAACACTGGGGCAAGAGTATCGGCCAGATGCAGGGGCAGTCACGGCGTATGATCCGTATCGTTGAAGACCTGCTGACACTGTCCCGCCTGGAAGCCGATGATGCTCCGCCGTTGCATGATGCCGTTGCCGTGCCGGCCATTCTGGCGGCAATTCACGAGGAAGCCATTGCCCTGAGTGGCGAGGCCGGGCATGAAATTAGTCTGAATGTTGACCGTTCACTGTGGCTGCGTGGCGGGGAAAAGGTTCTCTACGGTGTGTTTTCAAACCTTGTCTTCAATGCCGTTCAATATACACCACCGGGTAGTGTCATTCACATTCATTGGTATAAAAAGGCGGATAGCCTGTATCTGGATGTACGGGATTCCGGTATGGGTATCAGTGCACAGCATATTCCGCGTCTGACCGAGCGTTTTTATCGGATTGATCCCGGTCGCTCGCGGGAATACGGTGGCACCGGGCTGGGCTTGGCCATCGTCAAGCACGGTCTTGAGCGTCATGCCGGTCGCTTGGAAATCGAGTCACAGGTGGGGGAGGGGAGCCTGTTTCGTTGTGTGTTTTCGGCCGATCTGGCGATTGATCACGGGGAGTAAATGGGCATACCAGTTAAGAATGTACAGGTTTCTTTAGCGCTCTCCCCCAGTGAGAGAAGAAGGTTGGGGTGAGGGGTGTAAGCACTGACGATAAGTATTGAGTTCTCACCTCAAAGCTTGCCAAATCGTCACAAAACCACCATCGGCATTTCATATTACTGTCACATTGACGGCGCATACTTTCCCGTACTGATTCACCCGATATTCAAACCTGATCAATAACGGAGATTTGTCATGTTCAATCCCAAGACACTGGCGCCGGCTCTGCTAGCTGGACTGACCTTCGCAGGTGGTGCCATCGCCGCCCAGCAGGTCGACCCGAATCTGCATGATTATCAGCCCGTCAGCGGTGTGTCCGGCAACCTGTCCAGCGTGGGCTCAGACACCCTCGCCAATCTCATGACGCTGTGGGCCGAGGAATTCAAGCGCCAGTATCCTAACATCAATATCCAGATTCAGGCAGCCGGTTCCTCGACGGCGCCACCTGCACTGACCGAAGGCACGTCCGCTATCGGCCCCATGAGCCGCAAGATGAAAAGCAGGGAAATCCAGGCCTTTGAAAACCGCTATGGTTACAAGCCGACGGCCATTCCCGTTGCCATCGATGCCCTGGCTGTGTATGTGCACAAGGACAATCCCATTAAGGGTCTGACAATTGCCGAGATCGATGCGATCTTCTCAAGCACCCGCAAGTGCGGTGGCAAGAAGGATATCACCCGCTGGGGAGACCTGGGCCTGGAAGGTTCCTGGAAAAACCGCACCATCCAGATCTACGGGCGTAACTCGGTATCCGGTACCTACGGGTATTTCAAGAAAAAGGCTTTATGCAAGGGTGACTTCAAAAACACGGTCAATGAGCAACCGGGTTCCGCCTCTGTCGTGCAGTCAGTTTCCAGTTCGCTGAACGGTATCGGTTATTCCGGCATCGGTTACAAAACCTCCGGCGTGAAGGCTGTGCCCCTGGCCAAGAAGCTGGGCAAGCCCTACATCGAAGCGACACCTGAAAATGCCACTAACAAGACGTTTCCATTATCTCGTTTTCTCTACGTCTACGTGAACAAACATCCGAACAAACCACTAGCCCCTTTGGAACGAGAATTTCTCAAAATGGTGATGTCTAAATCAGGTCAGAAAGTGGTGATCAAGGATGGCTATATCCCGCTGCCCAGCAAGGTTGCCGACAAGGTGCTGAAACAGCTGCAGTAATTTTTATAGTCCAAAAAGATTCTCGAAAAATTAATGCGCATTTTTAGTCGATTTTTATTACCGGAAGGGGGCTCCTCAAAAGTTTTTCAAGTAGCCCTGAAGCAGAAGCCGGCCCTGTTAGGGGGCGATAGACGACAAACCCCGTCATGAAGGCCGGGGTTTGTCTTTTTGTTGCTTTTCACGGGCATGACCTGCTCCCACAAGTCATACCGCAACAATCACCCTCAGGGCATCCAGTCTTAGCGAAGCGGATTCAAGCGCCAGACTGAGCGCCACCCACTGTTCTTCGAAATAGCGGATCTCTTCATCGCGCACATTGGGGTTGACCCGCTGCAGGGCCTTGAGACGCTGGATCTCTCCTTGCAGGGTGCTGCGGGTCTTGTCCAGTGCCTCACGGAGAATCGTCGGCGCCTCCTCGCCAGCCTGTGCCTCACTGGCCTTGGCCATTTCTTTTAATACATCGAGCTGACTACGGATCACCTGTGCCGCTGTTTCCCTGTCCACGTTTTGCCGCGTGCGATTGATAGTCGTGTGCGGCAGGCTGTCGTCATGGCGTTGGCCGCCCTGGTCGATAAGCACGCGGATACAGGTGGGTGGCAGGTAGCGGGCGCTGTTGAGTCGCTCACTGGAGGCCGACTCGAGAATGAACAAGCATTCCATCAGCAGAGTGCCGCTTTTGACGCCGTGGTATTTGATCGCCGTGAGTGCGGTATTGCCCAGTTCTCTGCTCAGTACTCCATCCATGGCGGTGCGGGTCAGGGGGTGTTCCCAGCTGAGATACTGCATGTTCTCGAAGGCCAGTGCGGTATCGCGGTCGTAGGTGATGGTCATGCCTTCGTCACTGAGGCCGGGCAGCGGCGCCTGCATGTGCTCGCCGGGATGCAGCACATAACTGGAAGCGCTGTGTATTTCCGAGTCCACGCCGAAGCAGTCGAAGATGGCATCGAGATAGTCCGGCAGCTCGGCATGCTGATCCACCGCCTGTGCCTGTTGTTTGAGGCGGTTGGCGGTTTCCGGGCGGCAGGAGTTGTATTCCAGCAGCTGGTCACGGCCGTTTTGTAATGAGGCCGTGAGCCGTGTGTGCAGCTCGCGGCTGCCGTCGATGAGATGTTCGACGTCTGACGGTGATGCACCTTGCAGGCAGCGTAGCAGATCGTCCTTTACCTGCACGAACACACTGTGCCCGGCGGGGCAGGTGTGTTCGAAGGCGTTGAGGCCGTGCTGATACCAGTGGAAGATGATTTCCTGTGCGCTGTTTTTCTCCTTTTGCTGCAAGAACGGTACATGGATATGAATGGTCTCGCGCTGGCCGATGCGGTCGAGGCGGCCGATGCGTTGTTCCAGCAGATCCGGATTGAGAGGCAGGTCGAACAGCACCAGGTGATGGGCAAACTGGAAATTGCGACCCTCGCTGCCGATCTCGGAACAGATCATGACCTGACAGCCCGCCTCGCTGTCGGCAAACCAGGCGGCGGCGCGATCACGCTCGATGATGCTCAGGCCTTCGTGAAACACCGCGACATGGATGCCGCTGCGGGCCTTCAGCGCCTGCGCCAGCTCCAGCGCGGTGTGCGCACTGGCGGCGATCACCAGCACTTTGTGCGGTTTCAGCTTGCTGAGCTGCGTATTCAGCCAGTTCACGCGCGGGTCGATGTGTGTCCAGTGCGGCTGGTCGTCGTCGGCCTGTGCCGTGTAGAGGCGTTCCGGACAGAGCAGCGTCTCTGGCCTGTCGGCAGTGGATTGTGCGTAGGCCTCAGGTTGAGGCAGGGGGATGCCCTCGACCCGGCGCTGCGGAAAGCCCTTTATCGCAGCACGGGTGTTGCGGAAGAGCACCCGTCCGGTGCCGTGACGGTCGAGTAGATTGTCGATCAGTGCCGTGCGTGCGGAGGCCCTTTTTTCGGCCGGGCTGTCGTCGCCCAGCAGGGTGTCGATGAGGTGATGGGTATCGGCCTCGGCATCGGACTGGCGCAAGGTTTCCAGCGCCGCCGGATCCAGCGTCTCCTCGCCCAGCAGGGCCTCGACGGCATGGGCAATGGGTGCGTATTGTTCTTCTTCTTCAACGAAGGTCGTATAGTCGGGGAAGCGATCCGGATCGAGCAGGCGCAGGCGGGCGAAGTGGCTTTCCTTGCCCAGCTGCTCTGGTGTGGCGGTGAGCAGCAGCACCCCTGGCGTGACGCCGGCGAGGCGTTCGATGATGCGGTATTCTTCGCTGACGTGGTTTGCTGACCACTGTAGGTGATGCGCTTCGTCCACCACCAGAAGATCCCAGTCCCCATCCAGTGCCTGCTCGACACGGCGTGGATGGGCGCGCAGAAATCCCAGGCTGCACAGCACCAACTGTTCGCTGGCAAAGGGATTGCCCTGTGCATCCTGTTCGTCGATGGCCTCACAGCGAGCCTCGTCGAAGATGCTGAAGGGGTGGTTGAAGCGGCGCAGCATTTCCACCAGCCACTGGTGTACCAGGGTTTCCGGTACGATGATCAATACCCGCTGTGCGCGCTCGCTGAGCAATTGGTGATGCAGGATCAGGCCGGCCTCGATGGTCTTGCCCAGGCCGACCTCGTCGGCCAGCAATACGCGCGGCGCATAACGGTTGGCAACCTCGTGGGCAATATAGAGCTGGTGCGGAATCAGGCTGGTGCGGCTGCCTGTGAGGCCGAACAGCGCCGACTGCGCCAGCCGCTGGGCGTGGCGCAGGGTCTGGTAGCGCAGCTCGAACCATTTGTCGTGATCGACCTGTCCGGCGAACAGGCGCTCCGTGGGTCGGCTGAGCTGGATAAAATGGCTTAGCTCGCCCTCGGGCAGGCTGGCCGCACTGCCGTCCTCGCGGTGGCCGTGGTAGGTTAGCATGCCATCGTTTTTGCTGACCCGCTCGACCGTCATGCCCCAGCCTGCGTGGCTGACGACGGTGTCGTCAGGGGAAAACTGCACGCGGGTCAGCGGCGCGGTCTGCTTGGCATAGACGCGCGTTTCGCCGCTGGCGACAAAGCAGATGGTAACGGTGCGGTGATCCGTGCTGAGCACCGTGCCGAGGCCCATTTGTAGCTCAGTGTCACTGATCCAGCGTTGACCGGGGATGAAATCCTGCACATGACTGCCTTTGCCCTGTGGGCGTTATTGTGAGGCTGACAGGGTAGTGGATTTGCGCCGATTTTGCCCGTTTTTGGTGTGCTATTCTGTGCGCAATGAGTTTCGCAAACTGGTTCGTCTACATACTGCGCTGTGCCGACGGCAGCCTCTATACCGGGGTCGCCACCGATCTGCAACGGCGGCTCCAGGAACACAACGACGGCGGCGCCCAGGGCGCGCGCTACACGCGTGCACGGCGGCCCGTGAGCCTGGTATACAGCGAATCCGCCGAGTCCCGTTCGGCCGCCTGCCGGCGCGAGGCGGCGATCAAGAAGCTGCACAAGACGGATAAAGAACGGCTGGTTTCAAACTGATCAGAGAAATAGATGTTTAAATCCGAATGTCCGAATGACTCGTAGCGAACTGAACACCCTCTATAACGCTCTCGATGCCTGTATGACTGCCGACTGTCCGGCGCTGCGCAAGCGTCTGCACGGGCTGCGTCGCGTCCTGCAGACGGGCTGCGAGCCGGGTAACAAACTGAGTGCCTTGAAAAAGGATATCGATGCCTCGCGGGTTCGCGCTGTGCAGCGGCGTGAGCGCCTGCCCGCCGTCACTATCAATGAAGACCTGCCCATCGGCAGTCGCTGGCGTGATATCGCCGCAGCCATCGAAAAGCACCAGGTTGTCGTCGTGGCCGGTGAGACCGGCTCCGGCAAGACGACTCAGTTGCCCAAGATCTGTCTCGCCCTGGGGCGCGGTAGTGCTGGACTCATCGGCCACACCCAGCCACGCCGCATCGCTGCACGCAGTGTCGCCACGCGCATCGCCGAAGAACTGAACACCGAGCTGGGGCAGGTGGTGGGTTATAAGGTGCGCTTTTCTGACCATACCCGGCCAGAGGCTAACATTAAGTTGATGACCGATGGTATTCTGCTGGCTGAGTTGCAAGGTGATCGTGTGCTCAGCCAGTACGACACATTGATCATCGACGAGGCCCACGAACGCAGCCTCAATATCGATTTCCTGCTCGGCTATTTTAAGCGTTTGTTGCATAAACGGCCGGACTTCAAGCTGATTATCACCTCGGCCACCATCGACACCGGGCGATTTGCGGCGCACTTCAATCATGCGCCGGTGATCGAGGTCTCCGGGCGCAGTTACCCGGTGGAGATCCGTTACCGCCCGCGACAGGGCGATGAGGATGAACGGGATCGCGATCAGCAGCAGGCCATCCTCGATGCGGTGGACGAAGTCGCGGCCATCGATCATCGGGGTGATATCCTCATTTTCCTTAGTGGCGAGCGCGAGATCCGTGATACCGCCGAGGCCTTGCGCAAACACCATCCCGCGCACACGGAGATCCTGCCGCTGTATTCGCGTCTCAGCGCGACAGAGCAGAACCGTGTCTTCAAGACCAGTGCGCGGCGACGCATTATTTTGGCGACCAACGTCGCCGAGACCTCGCTCACGGTGCCGGGTATCCGCTACGTCATCGATCCTGGCACCGCGCGTATCAGCCGCTACAGTACCCGCAGCAAGGTACAGCGCCTGCCGATCGAAAAGATCGCCCAGTCTTCGGCCAACCAGCGTGCCGGGCGCTGCGGGCGCGTCGCCGCCGGCGTCTGTATTCGTCTGTATTCGGAAGAAGATTTCCTTGCCCGGCGCGAATTCACTGAGCCGGAACTACGCCGCACCAACCTGGCCTCGGTGATCCTGCAAATGCATCAACTGGAGTTGGGTAATCCGGAGGAATTTCCTTTCATCGACCCGCCGGATCAGCGCTTCATCCACGATGGCTATCGCCTTTTGCATGAGCTGGGTGCGCTGGATGAGCATAACCAGCTCACGCCCTTGGGCCGACAATTGGCTCGCCTGCCATTGGATCCGCGCATCGGCCGCATGATTCTGGAGGCAGGGAAGCAGGGCTGTCTGAGTGAAGTGCTGGTGATCGCCAGCGCCCTGAGTATTCAGGATCCGCGCGAGCGTCCGCAGGAAAAGCAGCAGCAGGCCGACGAACAACACCGGCGCTTTGCCGATGAGCATTCGGACTTTGTCAGTCTGCTGAATCTGTGGCGGCACTTCGAGGAACAGCGTAAACACCTGTCGGGCAGCCAACTGCGCAAATACTGCCGCAAGTCCTTCCTCGCCTTCATGCGCATGCGTGAATGGCGCGAGACCTGGCAGCAGCTGAAGACACAGGCCCGGGATATGGGCTTGAGCATGAACAGTGAACCTGCCGATTACGCTGTTTTGCATCGGGCTTTGCTCACCGGGCTGTTGGGCAATCTCGGTCATCGGCTGGAGGAGGAAGATAACAAGCCTGCCACGGTGAAGGGCCGTACCTCCCGGCCGCGCAAGGGCCCGCAGAAATATCAGGGTGCGCGCAATTCGGTATTCTATCTTTTCCCCGGTTCGGCGGTGGCGAAGAAACGCCCCAAGTGGATGATGGCGGCGGAGGTGGTCGAGACCAGTCGGCTCTATGCACGCGGTATCGCCCGCATCGAAGCAGAGTGGATCGAGCCATTGGCACGGCACCTGGTCAAGCGCAGCTACACGGAGCCATGCTGGGATGTGCGGCGTTCACAGGTCACCGCACTGGAAACCGTCACGCTTTACGGCTTACTGATTCAGTCAGGAAAACGGGTGCACTTCGGCCCCATAGATACCCCGGTGGCGCGTGAAATCTTCATCCGTGAGGCGCTGATTGCCGGCAATTATCGGCCCATCAACCGTCGTGGAGAGAAGGGCGATACGCCTGAATTCATGCGCCATAATCAGGCCTTGATCCGCGAGGCGGAGGATATCGAAGCGCGTGGCCGCCGGCGTGACGTGTTGGCCGATGAGGCGCAACTGTTCGCCTTTTTTGAGCAGTGCCTGCCTGAGCATATTTACAGTGGCCCGTTGTTTGAAAAATGGCGTAAGCAGGCCGAGACCGGTGAGCCGGATCTACTCAAATTACCGCGTGAGCTGGTCATCCACCCCGAACGTGCCGGCCTCGGTGACAGGGATTACCCCGGTGAGATAGAGGTCAATGGCGTGCGCCTGCATCTGCGCTACGGCTTCAATCCGGGTGGCGAAGACGACGGTGTCAGCGCGTTGGTGCCATTGGGGGCGCTCAATCAGCTCGACCCCGAGCCTTTCGAATGGCTGGTGCCGGGGTTGCTGGCGGAGCGTGTCACGGCACTGCTCAAGGGCTTGCCCAAACCCATCCGCAAGGCATTGGTGCCGGTGCCGGATACGGCCGCCTCGCTGGTGCGGCGACTGTCTGATGAGCGGCCTGCCGGTAGCCTGTTGGTTGCCCTGGAACGGTTGCTGATGCAGCATTGCGATGTCGATGTGGCGACGGATGCCTGGCCTGTGGTGGCGTTGCCCGACCATCTACGTATGCGTTATGAGGTCATCGATGCCGGGGGAAGGGTTATCGGTCACGGCCGTGACCTGTCAGTGTTACAGGCGAAGTTTAGCGAACATGCCAGTGACGATTTTGTGCAGACACTGGACAAACACCACTGGGAGCGTAGCGATATCCGCCGCTGGGATTTCGGCAATCTACCACCATTTGTCGAGATCGAGCGTGCCGGCAGCCGCTTCCGTGCCTTTCCGGCGTTGGCGGTACAGGGTGACGGTAGCCTGTCCATCGAGCTCTTTGATGCCGAGGCGCGTGCCGTCGAGGCCCACCGTATGGGTCTGCGCGCACTGGTCATCCTGACCCTGCCCAAGCCCTGCAAATATCTGCGCCGTAACCTGCCGGGTATTGACAGACTGTGCCTGCAATACGTGGGCATCGATGACTGTGAGACACTGAAAGACGACCTGCAGGCATTGATCATCGATCGCTGCTTTTTCCCCGCTGGCCATGATGTCCGTAGCCAGTCTGATTTCGAGCACGTCATTGATGTTCAGCAGCCCGAACTGATGACGGTGGCGGGCACAGTGGGCCAGTTGGTCAGCGATATCATTGCCCTCCATCATGCGGTACAAAAGCGGCTGCGTGGTCAGCTACCGATTCAGGCCATGGACGCCGTAAAAGATGTCCAACAGCAACTAGCGACACTGGTTTATCCCGGTTGCCTGATTCATATCCCCTTCGAATGGTTGCAGCATGTGCCACGTTTTCTTCGCGCGGTGGAGCAGCGCATTGAAAAACTACAGCAGACGCCAGCAGCGGACAAGGAACGGATGGCAAGGTTAAAACCATTTATTGCTGTTTATCAGCAAAAGCTGGAACGCAAGAAAAAGGTGGAGCCTGCCCTGATTCAGTTGCGTTGGCTGCTGGAAGAATATCGTGTGTCGGTTTTTGCCCAAAGCTTAAAGACCTCGCAGCCCATTTCCCCGAAACGATTGGAGGAGGTGATTTCACAATTGTGAATTGTCAATAAACTTATACCTAACGTTATAGTAATCTCGGATTGATGCCATTACTGTTAAGTCCAGTGACATGTTGTGAAACCGCCGGGTTTCGGAGCAAGTCCGAAATGCCCTGTGTATTATGCGGAGCAGATCTGGACGGGAAAGATTTTGTTAACGCCGGAGTGGCAGTGAAATAAGCTGCATATTGAGTGACTTGGTGATAATACTTGAAGTGGTGCTTAAGAGTGCCCGACAAATCTGGAAAATCTGTGAATTGGATGAACCTATATTTACGGGTGATATGAAAAAATCCTTTAAATTTTTGAAGTAATTGACTATCTTATTGATAACAAAAGATTATATAGGAATTAAAAAAAATCGCTTGCAGTTACCCAATAATTGACTAGAATCAAGATTGAGTGTTGCCCTGAAATGTCATTTGATCCAACTAGAGTCTGCTCGGGGCCACAATGTAGGTGCGGTGTGACATCCACTTGTCTGGAGATCCTAAAGCACCTCGGGGGCTGCCACTTGGACATCAGGTTCAAGACAGCAGGGCAATGCTAGAATTAGTTCGTGTAACCACAACAGAGAGAGCCGCTCACCTGAGCGGCTCTTTTTTTGTTGATGTTTTTTTGAGGGAAAAATAGTTCAGGGCGTTGTCGATTTTTAAGTTGTCAGTTGTCGGCTCTAACGGGAGGCATGCGTTCGTTGAGGCGTGGGCCTCCCTGGCCCAGGAGGTCAGCATAAATAATGGTGTAGGCGAGGACATTGCTGACATATTCACGGGTTTCTTTGTAGGGAATGGTTTCGATCCAGCGATCAGCGTCCATTGCTGTTTCTCCTGGCAGCCATTTTTTCACCCGCTGGGCGCCGGCATTGTAGGCTGCCGTGGCCAGTACGGTCTGGTTATCGAAGCGTGTCATCATCCTGGCCAGATAGCCAGTGCCTAACTTAAGGTTGGTTTCCGGTTGTAACAGGGTGCTGAGACCACGGTAGCGTACTTTCAGGCTGCGCGAAATGTGCTTGGCGGTGGCTGGCATGAGTTGCATCAGCCCTGTTGCTCCGCGGGGGGAGCGGGCGTCGCTGACGAAGGCGCTTTCGCGGCGGATGACGCCGTAGGTCCAGGCCGCTTCCAGGCCTTTGGTTTCCGACAGGGCAAGTACCTCATCCCTGAACAACAGCGGGAAACGCAGCTCCAGATCGTCGCGGTGGGAAGTGCTGGCCATGGTGAGAATGGACTGCCCGTTCCAGTTCCACAGCTGGGCCAGTTTGGCGGCCTGCTGACGATGGATTTCGTCCATTTTTCCCATGGCGATATACCATTCACGACGGGCTTCAAGGAGCCGGCCCAGCTGAAAAAGTTCGGCAGCACGGCGGATGTCTGGCCGTTCCTGTAGTGTGAATAATTCTGTGCTGCTAGGCTGGTAGGGCTGAACCTGCAGGGAGTAGGGTTGTGACAGGCGATCTGCGGCCAGAAAGCCATAATAGTTGCGCTGTCCGGCCAGTTCACTGAGTAGCGCTAGTGCGCCTTTTTGCTGGCCCAATTCCGCCAGGGAACGAGCCTTCCAGTAGCGCCAGCGGTCGGTCTGCTGCTGTTTTTCCGGCATGGCGTTGATCGCGTGGTGCACGGTTTGCCAGTGTTTATTGCGGATGGCGGCCCGTACCCGCCAGCTGCGTGATGTATCGGTTTGATGACTGGGGGGAATGCGTCTGAACCAGGCTTCGGCATTGGGTTGATGGCGCAGGGCCAGGGCCATGGCGAAATGGCGGTAGAGGGTTGCCTGTTCGGTTTCGTTGAGGGAGATTTGAGGGCTGAATTCTGCCGTGTGGGTATGCCAAAACTCGATCGCTTTTTGTGGGTCGTGGCGTATCAGGCGCTGTAAGGCATCAATGAAGATCGGTCTTGCCTTGGGGTGGGGTTTCAGCAGCGCCTTGTAGCGCTGGGGGAGCTGGTCAGGGTAGCGATGCAGGCCGATCCAGAGCTGTGCCCAATGGTGATCTCGTGTCGGCAGCTGCCGGGCGAGATAACCGGCAAGCTGGCGACGGCCCTGTCCCAGTGCCAGCTCGACACGTTGCCAGATTAATTCATCGTTGAGCTGCCCGGCGTTGCGCCATTGTGCGAAGGCGCCGTCACACTCGTTGGGGCGGGATCGGCCACTGAGCCACAGGCGTTGGATATCCGTATAGACATCATGGGTTTCACCGTTGTGCAGGCGTGCAGTGAGGTAGTGGCATTGCAGGGTCACATTTTGCGTGGGCTGGTAGTAGTGCAGGTAGCTTTGCCAATCCTGCCGCTTTGCCGCGTGCCTCAGTACCTTGCGGCGCAGACTATTGGCGACAGGCAGCGTGGCGTAGTTGTCAAGAAACTGGCCGATTTCACGGCGGCTGGTACGCTGCAGGCGGTGTTTGATATCCGCATATTGCAGATAGGGATAGAGGGGATAATCCGTCAGCCGGGGCAGCAGTTCGTGGAATCGTGTCAGCTGACGTTGTGCCAGGGCCTGCTCGGCTTGCAGGTACAGGGCGCGCTGTGCGGCGCGTTCATCGGCGCGGTAGTTGAGTACCCGCGATAATATATCGGCCGGGGATTCCGCGCCTTCGGTCAGGGCGGACGGCAGCAGTAGCGTCTGCACGGGCTGGGTGTCGCGTACCAGGGCGTAGTTCGCCATGGGTGCGAGCAGAGCGAGCAGGGCGAGGATACGGATGAGTGTTTTGGGTCTGCCGGCCTTCATATTTGTGTTGCCTTGGTGCCTGCTGAGTATGCGGTTCCCTTGCCAACGTAGCGTCTGTATTGAGGCGATACTGAAGCCTGCCGTGGCTGTGCGTTCGACTATAGCTGTAGTGTAGAGTGAAATAAACTCACAGTGGTATGTATTTTTCTCAATCGGGCATGTAATAGCTTCCGGAGCAAGCGCCTCAGGTGCCGTCGTCGCAAACGCAGGAGCCTTGAGAAAAAGCGCAGGAATACAGGACAGAAATGCAGAAATAGTTGTTCTATTTTGAGTTTTTGTGACTAATGCCCACAGGACGTAGGTAATTAGAGCGACTCAGGAGGCAAGGTCTAGATGCAAAATGGGGGGGTACGTGAATATTTCTTATCCAGGTGTTCGTGATTAACCCGGCGACATATATCGTCGCCGGGTTAATAATGTTGGGGAAGGGCAGTCACTGCGTTACTGCAAAGCACCTTTCAGCAAATTCATGACATTGTCGCCACCTGATGACTTGGCATAGTCAAGCACAATCGGAATAAATTTTCCGACCATATCAGAACTTAAGCCTAGCTTGGAGAACTGTTTGGTCAGGTTATTGCCTTCCTCTTTAGCTCCAGCCTGGTCATTTTCTGCAGATGATAGCCCCAACTTACTGGCTACGCCGCGGCCATCTTTGGTCGTTTTTCCCAGTAGAGATTTAATTTCGGGTAATGATTCAGTCACGCTGGAAAAATCATCTGTGCTGAGATTTTTTTTCGCGGACCCAAAAAGTGCAGCTGTTCCACCGATGGCCTGTTCGGTGTTGACACCGAGTTTACTGGTTAACAGGCTAATTAATGTTCCAGTGCCCGAAGCGTTGTCCCCCATTCCGGGGATAGACGAGCAAGCGCTGGAGACAAACAGTAAGACGAAAATGCAAAAGATCCTAAAAAGTTGAGTTTTCATTTTTTCCCTTTTAAATTCAACAAGTAAGGTTGATCGGTCAATGTATAATAATGCTGTTGTTATAGCAAGCGCAAATGATGTTCTGTCAGCAGCTCCCGCTAACGTGCTCCGACTTTACTGTACGGGATTTTTCCCTCAATTTTGATACGACATGATTCTCTCTTATTTGATTTCATGTAGGGTCTAACGTGTTGTGGTGCAATCATTTGTATCGTGTGTCCGAGTGATTTTAAGATTCTAACCCAATGATGGGCACTGCCACAGGTTTTCAATCCGCTAAGTCTGCTTCTTTTCGTTCCTTTATATTTAAAATGCCGGTATGGAAAGGCCAATCTCTCAGCATCGACGAGTGTTGTGCCACGGGTGGAATGATGTGGCAATTACGGTAAGGAATGCGCACGTAATAACTGAGAGGTGTTGCACCGAATACCTGGGTTCAGTTCGGGATAAAATCTGTTACGATTCATACTCAAAGGGCGCGATGAGCCGCTCAAAGGGTGTTGTCTAGCAGGTATGGCCTGCTCTGGTTTTTCTGCGGTGTTTACTGAAGCAGCCTGGATGCCGCTGCGCAGTATCCAGGATGTTCGTTAATCCGTGCGGCTGGTTACTTCCAGAAGATGATAACCAAACTGGGTTTTGACCGGGCCTTGCACCGTGCTCACATCGGCACTGAAAACCACTTGATCAAATTCTGGCACCATCTGCCCCGGACCAAAGGAGCCGAGGTCGCCGCCTTGTGCGCCCGAAGGGCAGCTGGAATGCTGCTTGGCCATATCAGCAAAATCGGCGCCGGCTTCGATTTCGGTTTTCAGTTGTTGACATTGTTCTTCGCTGGATACGAGAATGTGTCGCGCTATTGCTTTTGTCATAGTGTCTCCAATCGTTTTAAGCGGTTAAAAATTCCCGGTGCAAAAATAAGTCCGCCAGGCAGATTGTACACAGTATATCAGAGCCGGGCTTGAGCTATCTATATTTGCTGCCGGTATTCTGTTCAGGCGCGTGACAGACCCATTTGGGCAACTATAACAATCAGAGACGCAGGAGATTCGAAAGAAGCCATGAAGCAAATTCTTGTTTATTCTGACTCCTTAACCTGGGGGATAATTCCTCTGACCAGAAAACGCTTGAGTTTTGATGATCGCTGGCCAGGTGTAATGGAAAATGCATTAGATAAAAATACAAAATCGGTGAGAGTTATTGAAAATTGTCTAAATGGACGCCGGACAGTTTGGGATGACCCGTTTAAGCCTGGTCGTAATAGTTTGCAAGGTATAGAACAAGTCATTGAAATGCATTCACCCTTGGACTTGGTGATTTTAATGTTGGGCACAAATGACTTCCAATCAATGCACCCACACAATGCATGGCATGCATCGCAGGGAATAAGATCCCTTATAACGGCAATCAGGAAGGCGCCTATTGGGCCCGGCATGCCTTGCCCGGAAATATTGCTGATTGCGCCGCCGCCAATTCAGGCGCCCAAGGGGCCGATCGCTGAAAAATTTCTGGGTGGTGAGCACAAATGCTTGGGATTGGCCGGGGAGTACGCACTAGCCGCTAAAGAAAATGATTGTTTTTTTCTTGATGCTGCGCAGATTACCTCGGCAAGTCAGGTTGATGGCATTCATCTGGATAAAGGGCAGCATTATATTTTTGGCAGGGCAATGGCCACCAAGGTGAAAGAGATTGCAGGGTGAATACGGTTCCGCCAGCGGCCATGTGGACGCGATACTGAACGCTGCGGCAAGAAAAAATCTTTTTTCAGTGCAGACAAAAACCGGCCATTCCTGGCCGGTTTCCACGGCAACTGAATATCACTCAAACTTAGAATATGTACTGCATCTGCAGATACACTTCATCCTCGTCTTTATTGTCGACACCCTTCAGGCTTTCACCCATGCGATAGGTGAGCTGTGTTTTTATATCGTGTTTGTGGAAGAAGTAGTTGACGCCCAGTTCGGTGCGGTTCCAGGTCTCTTGATAGTTATCGGCGTCCTGGGCGCTGATGCTGGCAACCAGTTCCAGCTTGCTGGCGATGATCATATAGCCGCCTTCGATGGCCCAGTTGCTAAGAGTCGTGCTGCCGTTTTTGTAGATACCGCCGGTGAAGGCGGAATTAACGGTGTCGGCAGTGAAACTGTTGTACTGCGCGTCTAGCGAGAAACCGGCAATCCGATAGGCAGCGGAAACCTCGAAGCCGGTCACGGCATCCACATCGGGTTTGCTGCGTGTGGCGTCGTTGTTGTCGCCGTCATTGCTCCAGTTGAAGGCGGCGATGCCGATGGTGGCCCTCTGTTTTCTGGAAAAATCTCCCTGTGAGAACATCAGCACGCCGAAGGGGTGGAAGTCGATGCGGCCGCCGATGATCCAGCCTTCGTTGAAGTCATCGTTGCGGTTGGCGGGGGTATCGAAGTCTAGCTTGTTGGCATCGGGATCGATGGCGGACGAGGCGATGGCGGCACCCCAGGTGATGCGCTTGCTGTCGGTATGGCCACTGAGGTGCACGCCGAGATTACGATCAGGGGTGCCGTAGTTGTGGTCGCCGACGAAGGTGCGTTCCACTATCTGCTGCTTCTTCGAAGAGGTCAGGGCTTCACGTGAGAACGGGAATTTCTTGTTGCCAATGCTGATTTTGAGATTATCGATACCCTTGTACTGTAGATAAGCATCCTTGAGTGACAGTTCGTTGTCGCCATTGGCCTTGCCCATGTCCCACTGAATTTTCCCTTTCCAGTCTGGATGCAGGCTGCCTTCGATGTAAGGGCGCAGGCGGCGGAAGCGGACTTCATCGGTGCTTTCTGCTCCGTCGGGGCTGACCAGGTGATATTGCAGCTGAATCCGGCCGCCGATCTTGAGATGTTTTTCGCCATCCTTGTAGGTGATGCCCCCGGCATGGGCGACGGAAAAGGTGGTGCTGCCGATGAGTGCGGCGGCTATGGCGAGCGCGATCTTGGGCTTTTGCATGGATAGTGACTCCCTCATGGTTTTATGTATAGGTGCTGACGCTGATTCACAGCGCGGGAGCATTCTGGGAGGGAAATATGAAGTGGGTATGACGGAAGAATGACGGTTTTATGACAGCCGGTAGGGTTACGGCAGGGTCGGATGGCCTGTTTCTGAACGCATGTTGTGCAGGGTTAATGGTGAGAAGGGTATGATAAAGTCAGTCATCGACTCTTTTGTGGCAGCTTGAACCACTGAGGGTTTAAAAGGCACATGCTTTTGCTGTCGTGACGTCATTTTGTTAATTCTCCCCGCAAATTGGTGGGGGGGTCTGTTTTTTTATCTGTAGAAGGGCGCTCCATCGTGGATATCGTAACGCAGGGCTTGCTCGGGAGCGCCATGGCGTTGGCTGGCGCGCGGCGAAAAGAGGTAAAGATTGCCGCCTTGATTGGTTTTGCCTCCGGCCTGTTGGCCGATGCCGATGCCCTTATCCGCTCGCCCAGCGATCCGCTGCTGACCATCGAGTTTCACCGTCATTTTTCCCATTCCCTGTTGTTTATCCCTGTGGGCGCGCTTATCGCCACGCTGATTTTGTGGCCCTTTTTACGCCGGCGTATTGCCCCGGGACGGCTCTATCTGTATGCCTTTCTGGGTTATGCAGCCAGTGGCCTGCTGGATGCTTTCACCAGTTATGGCACTCTGTTGTTCTGGCCCTTCAGCGATGAGCGTATTGCCTGGAATCTGATCTCCATTGTCGATCCGGTCTTTTCTCTGACGCTGCTCGCCGCCATTGTGTACGGCGTCAGAAAGGCGCGGCCGCAGGCCGCCTGGGTGGGGTTGGGACTGGCAGGGCTCTATCTTGCAGTGGCAGTGGTTCAGCATCAGCGCGCCGAGGGGGTGGCACAGACCCTGATCCAGCAGCGTGGCCACACGGCCGTGCGGCATGTGGTGAAGCCGACCATGGCGAACCTGTTGTTGTGGCGCTCTATCTATGAAAGCGATGGGCGTTTTTATGTCGATGCAGTACGCGTCGGGCTGTTTTCCGAGCCACGCGTCTATCGCGGAGAGCAGGTGGTGAAATTCGCTGCCGCGCAGCATCTGCCGCAATTGCAGCCGGGCTCGGCGCTGGCGCAGGATATCACCCGATTTACGCATTTTTCCGCTGGTTTCGTGGCCCTGGATCCGACCCGCCCGGCGGTGTTGATCGATGTGCGCTATTCGATGCTACCCACCAGCCTGTCGCCGCTGTGGGGGATCGAGATGACCCTCGATAATCAGGATCGGCATTCGCTGTTTGTCAATTACCGGGATTTTTCGCCTGATGACCGTGGCCGCTTTATCGCCATGCTGGCCGGGCGCGCATTGCCTTAAACAGCTGACGGGCCGACACCGGCCTGGCCTTGTAAAATCAGAGTGTCAGGGGCTTCAGGAATAGCCCGCCTCTACGTTGTGGCTATCAGTAGGACGATGAGGCAGGTAAGATGGCGGATAAATTTCAGGGGGCATTATGTTTCCGCAGAATGAGCGTTGAACAAGGCGTAGCGGGTGAATTCCTCCCAATACCCTACTCCTTAGAGGCGGGAATGTTGACTTAGCAAGTTAACCGTAACGGAGTAGAACTATTCACCACAGGGGTGTGGAGTGCGCAGAGGCATTGGATATCCGTGTTGTGCGCACGGCGCACACTACACCTGCTTGTAGCGTGCGCTGCGCGCACGATGTTTTCCGTTCTAATGTAACGGAGTAGAATTATTTTTAGTCCGGCGAGCCATTGCCAGAACCTGACTGATCTTAAGCCTGTAACGCCACCAGTACACTGAATAATCCAAAGAGGACACCACAATGGGCAAAGGGAGACTTGGTATCGCCATCATCGGCCTGTCGACACTGCTGAGCACGGCGACCACTTTCGCCGACACCACCATTACGCTACGCGGCATTGACGATGCTAAACAGACACTGATTCAGGTCAGAAATGGCGTAGTGCGAATGGGTGAGCAGGGCGATCCCGAATATTCGCTCTATGATCAAACCCGTGATGTGCTCATCGCTGTGGATGGTCGGCACGGTACTTACATGGAATTCGACCAGGCAATGCTGCAGAAGATGTCCGCGCAAATGGCCGGTATGCAGGGCATGATTGCGGAGCAGATGCAAAATATGCCGCCCGAGCAACGTGCCATGATGGAAGCACAGATGGGCGGTATGATGGGGTTGCCGCCCGCCGATGCCGCGCCGAGAAAAAAACTGCAAGCCGAATCACGTGGTGGCAAGACTATCGGTGGTGTCAGTTGTCAGTCTTATGCGTTGTTTGATGGTGCACGCAAGGTGGCTGACGTTTGCATGGCAAAGGCTGGTGACATCGCGATTTCCGCAGATGACTATGCAACGCTGATGGCAATGATGGATTTTACGCGTGACATGACTCAGGCGACGTCCATGGCGGACGAATCGGTTGATCCGCTGATGATGAGTGATTTGCAGGGCGTGCCGCTGGAAATGAAAGGCTCTGCGGATGGGGATGATTTCACCTTCAGTTCTGTGTCGCAAGGACGGCTGGATGCCGGTCTGTTTGAAGCCTACAAGGCTTTGCGCAAACAAGATCCGATGCAGGATGCCATGCGTGGTGGCATGCCGGATAGTATGCCCGATCAGATGATGGATTCGCATCCATAATGCGGTATTTGTCGCTCAGGATGCCGAGATCACGGTGAGGGTGGACAGAGGTAGGGTGGTCGCGATTGGCCACGGTGGCGGATGAATTTTAGATCGGGAGACAGCGATTGAGTGTTAGAGGTTTTGCTGGATGGCGTCTTTTGGCGCTGGTGTTGCTGGGCTTGCTGACCCTGCCGGCGCAGGCCGGTGTGGGGACAGACCGCCTGAATGCCTTTTTTGCCGCCAAGCATGGCTTGCGGGCGACCTTTGTACAGACGGTGCAGGCCCCGGCCTTTGATCAGCCGGAGGTCTCGCGCGGCACCCTATTGCTGTTGCGGCCGAACCGTTTCCGCTGGGACTATCAAGAGCCTTATAAGCAGCAGATCGTCGCCGATGGTCAGCGTCTGTGGTTATATGACGAGGAGCTGGAGCAGGTGGTGGTGAAGCCGTTGGACGCGGCCCTTGGTGATACGCCGGCGATGTTATTGAGCGGTAGTGGCTCCGTCGAAGAGCGCTTTACGCTGGAGGAGCTGCCTGACCGCGGCAACGGCCTGGCCTGGGTGCAGCTGACACCAAAGCAGGAAGACACCGGCTTCGAAGCCGTGCGCCTGGGTTTCGATGCCCACGACCTGCGCCGCATGGAGCTGGTGGACGGTTTTGGGCAGGTGACGCGGATGCAGTTTTCCGACGTGACCCGTGATACGAAGATATCCCCGGCGGCGTTTCACTTCGAGCCACCGCCGGGGGTGGACGTGATTGGCGAGTCCGGTGAGATCGGTTCAGGTGATGACGCACGGCCATGAGCGATACGGCGGATCTGTTTGGCGGCAGGCCGGTCTCGGAGATGCCGGAATCGCTGGCTGGGCGCCCGCTGGCCGACCGTATGCGGCCGCGTTCGCCGGAGGAATACTGCGGCCAGTCGCACCTGCTGGGGGAGGGCAAGCCGCTACGCCTCGCTATCGAGGCCGACCGCCTGCACTCGATGATCTTTTGGGGGCCGCCGGGTACCGGTAAGACCACCCTGGCGCGCATGATCGCCAATCGTGCCAAGGCCGAATTCATCAGCATTTCTGCGGTGCTGTCGGGCGTCAAGGATATCCGCGCCGCCATCGATCATGCCCAGCGCCTGCGCCGTGAACAGGGCCGCGCCACGGTGCTGTTCGTCGACGAGGTGCACCGTTTCAACAAGTCCCAGCAGGATGCCTTTCTGCCCTTCGTAGAAGACGGTACCATCACCTTTGTCGGTGCGACGACCGAGAACCCTTCCTTCGAACTCAACAATGCATTGTTATCGCGGGCGCGGGTGTACGTGCTCAAATCGCTGGGCCGTGCGGCCATCCATGCCGTGATCGACGCTGCGCTGAGAGACGAAAAGCGCGGATTGGGTGGACGTGTGCTGGACTTTTCCGAGCCCCTGCGTGAGCTGCTGGTGGAGGCCGCCGATGGCGATGCGCGCCGCGCCCTGAATCTGCTGGAAATCGCCGCCGATCTGGCTGAGCCGGGTGAGGACGGCCGCGAACGCATCAGCGAGGCCCTGCTCAACGAGGTGCTGGCTGGTGGCGTGCGCCGCTTCGACAAGGGTGGTGAGGCCTTTTACGACCAGATTTCCGCCATGCACAAATCCGTGCGTGGCTCCAAGCCGGATGCTGCTTTGTACTGGATGGCGCGTATGATCGATGGCGGTGTCGACCCGCTCTATGTTGCTCGCCGTGTGGTGCGTATGGCCTCCGAGGACATCGGCAATGCCGACCCGCGCGGCTTGCAACTGGCGCTGAATGCCTGGGATGTGCAGGAACGCCTCGGCAGTCCCGAGGGCGAGCTGGCCATCGCCCAGGCCATCGTCTATCTGGCCAGCGCGCCAAAGAGCAACGCCGTGTACATGGGCTGGAAGGCGGCGCTGGCAGAGGCTAAGGGCTCCGGCTCGCTGGAGGTGCCCCTGCATCTGCGCAATGCGCCGACCAAACTGATGAAGGAACTGGACTACGGGCGCGCCTATCGCTACGCCCACGACGAGCCCGAGGGTTATGCGGCGGGGGAGAAATACTTCCCGGAGGCATTGGGTGAGCGGGTATACTATCGCCCTGTCAAGCGCGGTCTGGAGATCCGTATCGGCGAGCGGTTGGCGCACCTGCGTGGGTTGGACAAGGAGCAGCGGAACGAAGAATGAACACCCTGTGAAGAGCTTTACAGCGTGGCTGGCTCCAGGCACATTGTCAGCTGGCCGGTGCAGCTGACCATCGAACCATAAACAACTTTTTTATTCGCTACATTTTTTATTTGCCACAGAGGCACAGAGAAGGTTTTTTGAATCAAAAGTTCTGTGTTCTCCGTGCCTCTGTGGCAAAACAACACAACAAAAGACAAACGACATGCTTGATCTAAAAATGATCCGTAACGACCTCGAAGGCACGGCGAAAAAACTCCAACGTCGCGGCTTCAATCTGGACACTGAAAAGCTGGCCACGCTGGAGGCAGAGCGAAAAAAACTACAAGTAGAGACTCAGGATTTGCAGAGCTTGCGCAACAACAGCGCCAAGTCCATCGGCCGCGCCAAGGCCAACGGTGAAGATGTGGCGCCGCTGCTGGCGGCAGTGGCGGATCTCGGCGACAAATTGAGGAATGTCGAGCTGCGCCTGAACGACATACAGCAGCAGCTCGATGAGATTCTTATGGGGGTGCCGAACATCCCCCATGCCAGCACGCCACTGGGCATCGATGAAAACGATAATCAGGAGATACGCCGCTGGGGTGAGCCCACCAAGCTGGGCTTCGAGCCCCGTGATCACGTCGACCTGGGCACGGGGCTGGGGCAGATGGATTTCGAAACCGCCGTGAAAATTGCTGGCAGCCGTTTCACGTTGCTTAGCGGTTCATTGGCGCGCCTGCATCGTGCGCTGACCCAGTTCATGCTGAATATGCATGCCGATGAGCACGGCTACCGTGAAACTTATGTGCCCTACCTGGTCAACAGCGACAGCCTGCGTGCCACCGGCCAGTTGCCCAAATTCGGCGAAGACTTGTTCCGCATGGGCGACGATAGCGATTATTACCTGATCTCCACCGCCGAGGTGCCGGTGACCAATATTGTGCGCGATGAAATCATCGGAGCTGACAGGATGCCGCTGAAATTCGTCGCCCATACGCCTTGCTTCCGCAGCGAGGCAGGTTCTTACGGCAAGGACACCCGTGGCATGATTCGTCAGCACCAGTTCGATAAAGTGGAGATGGTGCAGGTGGTGCGTCCGGCGGATTCCTATCATGCATTAGAGGAACTGACCCGCCATGCCGAGCGTATCCTGCGTGAGCTTGTATTGCCTTATCGGGTGGTTGCCCTGTGTACCGGTGATCTCGGCTTTTCCGCCGCCAAGACCTATGACCTTGAGGTGTGGTTGCCGGGCCAGCAGAAATACCGCGAGATTTCTTCTTGTTCCAATTGCGAGGATTTTCAGGCGCGCCGCATGAAGGCCCGCTGGCGTGATCCGGAGGCGGGCAAGCCGCAGCTGGTGCACACTGTCAATGGCTCGGGTCTGGCGGTGGGTCGCAGCCTGGTGGCGGTGATGGAAAATTACCAGAATGCCGATGGCAGCATTACCGTGCCAGAGGTGTTACGCCCCTATATGGGGGGGCTTGAGATCATCCGATAAGCACAACGAAACAGATCTTAGGGTTTATTTAGCGGCTGGAGCAGGGTTTCCGTAATGCAATATTTCCCGATGTTTTTCGATATCAGCGACAGGCCCTGTCTAGTCGTTGGGGGTGGTGATGTCGCTGCGCGCAAGGTGGCGTTATTGCTGCGTGCCGCCGCGCGCGTCACGGTGGTGTCGCCAGTGTTGGGCGAGAGTCTGGCGACACGCCATACCAAGCTTGAGATCAGCCACTTGGCGCGAGAGTTCGATGAGGAGGATCTGGATAACTGTACATTGGTGATCGCTGCCACCGATGACGAGGCCGTGAACCGGCGTATTTCCGAACTGTGCAAGGCACGTAATCTGCCGGTAAATGTGGTGGATCAGCCTGCACTGTGCAGCTTTATCGTACCCTCTATGATCGACCGTTCACCGGTACAGGTGGCCGTGTCCACTGGTGGTGCGGCGCCGGTATTGGCACGCTTGCTGCGGGCACGGCTGGAGACCATGATTCCGGCCGCTTACGGGGGCCTGGCGGAACTCATGGACGAGTTTCGCGATCCGGTGAAGGCGCGTATCTCCGAGCCGGAACAGCGCCGCCATTTCTGGGAAAACGTGGCCCAGGGTTCGATTGCCGAAATGGTCTTCGCCGGCAAGGAAGAGGCGGCGCGTGCCGCCATGCACAAGGCCGTGGACGAGGCGGCGGCCTCCGATCTGCCTCGTGGCGAGGTCTATCTGGTGGGGGCGGGGCCGGGTGATCCTGATTTGTTGACCTTTCGCGCCCTGCGTCTGTTGCAGCAGGCGGACGTGATTGTCTACGACCGACTGGTGTCGGAGGAAATTCTGGATATGGCGCGCCGTGATGCGGATCTGGTCTATGTGGGCAAGACACGGGATCAACACACACTACCGCAAGAAGATATCAATTTGCTGTTGGCCCGCGTTGCCAAAAAGGGTAAGCGGGTGCTGCGCCTGAAGGGCGGTGATCCCTTTATTTTTGGCCGCGGTGGCGAGGAAATCGAGACACTGATGCAGGAAGGGGTCAATTTCCAGATCGTGCCCGGTATTACCGCAGCGGCAGGTGCGGCTTCTTATGCGGGCATTCCCTTGACTCACCGTGAGTATGCCCAGTCCGTGGTATTCGTCACCGGCCATCTCAAGGATGGCAGCATGAGCCTGAACTGGAAGGCGCTGGCACAGCCGCATCAGACAATTGTTGTCTACATGGGCCTGCTGGGTGTGAAGGAGCTGTGTGGCAAGTTGGTGGAACACGGCCTGCCAGCGGATATGCCCATAGCGCTAGTACAGAAGGCCACAACTCGGCGGCAGAAAGTGGTGATCGGCACCCTCGGCAGCATGCCTTCGATCATCGAGACCACGGAGGTCAAACCTCCGACGCTGATTATCATCGGTGATGTGGTAAGACTGCATAAGAAGCTGTCCTGGTTCGGTGGGGCAAAGGGTGTGGGAGAGGCGTAGAAACAATCCCTCAGGCGAGGATATTAATCACGGCCTGAGAGCCTGGTAGGGTGGGCAGTTTTTTCATGCCCACGCGGAATATGCGTCAACTGCGGTAAGCAAGTACTCGGGAGTTTATCGTGCCGTCCTTCCCGGGTTTCGCAGGCTCAACCCAGGCTACGTTTTTGACCGGCTGGTTGATGCAAGGGTGCTTACTGCACGGGTGTTGTTTCTTCCGATGCCTCTCCCTTACTTTCCATGGCGCGCTTGATGCCGTTGATGACGGAATCGAGGGCACGGTCGAACAGGGGCACATCCTCGACGACCCGCGCGTGGCCGGCATCGAATTTGTCCAGCAGTTTCTTGAAGGTCAGGTCGGCAATCACCTTGTATTTGCGATCGACGAAGGTGTATTCGCCGGTGAAGTCGCATTTCCAGGCCAGCTTGCCACGGCTGTGTTTTTCCGTTTCCGGGTCGGAGAATTCCACCCAGGTGCCGAGTGCCATATCCTTGATCTGTTCGGCATACTCGCTATCGCACTGATCCCAGTCATCCCAGTCCATGGCCTGGGTGGAGGCGAGAATAATTTCTTCGATGAATTCATCGGCCTCGTCATGGACTTTGTTGGCCTCCGCTGTTGCTTCGATGGAATCTGTCGTTTGTGCCCTTTCCGTGCTCGTAGGGATGTTCTGCATGGTGCTGACACCGCCACGCAGGCTGGCCAGGTGCAATTCCTCAAGTTTGTCGAAGATGCGTTCGGTGATGGCGTGATCGTAGGCGATCAGGGTCAGACCGTCGCGCAGACCGTTGAGGACGCGTGGAATGATACGGATCAGATTCTGCCGCTCGCTGACCACCAGCTTGGGCTGTACACTCCAAATCAGGTCGTCGGCCACCTTCAATGCCGTTTTCCAGGCGGTGCTTTCGTTGCCGCCATCGCGCAGGTAGATATGCTGCAACACATCCTTCCAGGCATCGATGAGTAGGGCGCGGATAAAAGGCGGTATGTTCTGGCCTTCCATGCGGTGGCGAATTTCGCTGGCGACGGCATCGCGAGCCAGCACCAACATCTCTTCCGCCAGACGGTTGGCCTCACGTTCTTCTTCAACGAAACGAGTGAATTCATCCAGCAGGGTGGCAAACAGTTCGGGGTTGTCCTCGAATTCGTTGAGGATACGGTCAACCACGTATTCCACCATCCGCAGGGTTGGGTTTTCTTCCTCGGCATCTTCTGCTTCAAGATCCTCGGCGCCGATGTAGGCCAGCTCATTGAGCAATTGGCGTGCCGGGTGGGTCTTTTTGGCGAAGAATTCCTTATCAATAATGGCGACCTTGAGTAATGGAATCTGCAGACGGGCGATGAGTGCCTTGATGCTGTCAGCGATGTGCGGGTCGTCAAGAATGAAGTCGAACAGCATGCTGACGATGTCGATGACATCGGTGTCGGCCTGGCCAATTTGGCGATCCCCACCATCACCTGCCTCCTGGTTTATCGCCTGTGTCAGGCCAGTTTTGATCAGGCTGGCGCTGAGAGGTTGATTGCCGTTCTGTTGCCCTTGTGTGAGTGCAGCCTGGCTGCTGAACTCGCTATTGCCCTGCAGGTTGGACAGGGCGCTGACAATGTCCTGGGGGGCATAGTAAAGGGCGATGCCGCCAGCACTGTTGGCGGTTTCTCCAGTGGGCAGGGTTTCGCCCTGGGTGGGGGTATACACGGGTTCGTTGACGATGGGCATGCCGGTAGCCGAGATCGCACCTTCCATGGCGATATTGCCACTCGCTACCGATGCCCCACCCGTGGATGCGGTACCGGGGGCTCCAGTGAGTGTGCGATGCTGGGAAAGCATTTGTTGCAGTGAGGCGAACAGGTTGCCGGCAAGGGAGGGGGTACCGGCCTGTTCGGTTGCTTCCTGCTGGGTTATGGCAGAGGCGATTTCGGCAATGATGTCATTCTCGCTACGCTGAGCCGTGGCGGTTTTCCCCGCCGACTTCTGTGCCGGTGTCTTGATGCGTGGTAGCACACCCGCCGCAATCAGATCGGCATTGATGGCGGCGTACATATCGTCGAGCTGTTGCACGACGTGTTTGTCGAACAGTTTGTAGATGACCAGGCGGACTTTAAGGTCACCACTGAGCTCGTCCACGGCGGCAGTGAATGCATGGCAGATGACATCCGGGCGTAGGGGATTATTGTCCTTGTGGATTTCCTGGTCTTCGATGAGGAAATCGAGGCGGGTGGTGAGGCCATAGAGGGATTCGCGGTACTGTATTTCGGCACTGGAGACCATGTTGGTCAAGGCCAGTGACTCTTCCAGCTGTGCATCACCGACCAAGCCGACCTGATCCAGAGGGCCCGGCTCTTCCGCTTTGCCATGCCGGGCGCCTGCGGTATCCAGTGATTCATTGAACAGCCTGTCCAGTTGCTTCCGGTAGGTATTGCTCATGGCGTCCTTCTTCAGGCGGGTTTCACGCATGGCGTCGAAATACAGGTTCTGCAGCTGATTGCTTTCGGCCTTGTCAGCAAGGGCGAATAGGCTGTCATCCACTTGGCTGAAGAATTCCGGAAGGTGTCTTTTCAGATGGTGTTTTGCCGTGCGTCGCGTTGCAATAACGAGTGGCGGCAGGGGCATAGGAGTCTCCTCGGGGTTGGGGTGCCGCTTGGAATGAAAGTCGATGATATTGTGTTGTTCTGCCATAACCGGTATCCCCGGGTGAGGGTTTGCTGGGTGCGAAATTTATTGCTGCTCAGTCTGAGAATCTGCTGGACTTAAGGTCAGCATAGCGAGCATGGCAGGGGAGCGAAGACAAAGGACTGTGATTTTTCGGTGGATAACGGGCCTATGCAAGGAAAAATCAGGGACATTTAGACGGCTCTCCTATCAGTGCAGTTGATTATTCTTAAGTCCGACAGGCTACTGATTTTGCTATCGGCGCAAGGCCATGCTTGCGTAAGGGTAGAGGCTGTGATGCCTGTCACAGTTCACGAATTTGCAGAATCCAGGTGTTATTTCGGATTACGGATAACCTGGAGGTGTATGGATATTATTCCGTGGTGATTTTGATGGTTCTGTTTAGCGGTCAGTATATGGCTGTGATATCCTCCTGCGCCGAGTAGGGGAATAGCTTGTTGGGCTGAGCTTCAAACGCTAAAAAGCTAGCGATCTTCTTGATCACTTGTGGTTATGGTCTATATTTTCACACATCTTCGTGTAACGGGATTCGGTGGACAGAAGGGCGGTTGCCTGTAGCTGGTAAAGAAAGGCGATGCCTTACCAACGGTGTGGTCGTGCCGATCCGATTGGCTATTTACTCCGTGTAAGCAGGCTGTCTGGCCTTTATTTACTGTACTGCCAGAGAGCCTGAGTTCACCCACTATCTTGTGATAGTTAGCATCGTGGCTGTGGCTGCAGTGACCCCGCTGGATTGCTGGGTCGACGATGATTACCGGAAAAACTGAAGAAAGAGTCCCGAAAGGCCGACTAGGTTGTCGGGCCGCTGCTACTCGGGTGTTATCTTGTAGATAATACGAGGCATCTGTGTCAGTCGGGATATGAGTCAATATAGCGAAAAAGGTGTGGTTTGTCGCAATGGTCAAGAAAAAACAGATTAAAAAGCAGGTCAAAAAAAAGCAGCTTAAGAGCAAGGAGGCGGTAAAGAAAAAGACAGTGGCTGGAAAGGCCATGGCGAAGAAGGTTGTGGCAAAGAAAAAAGTTGCGACAAAGAAAAAGGCAGCGGTAACGAAGTCGAGGACGAAGAAAAAGACGGTTGCTACGTCCAGGAGACCGACCTCCAAAAGTGACAAAGGCTTGGGTCTGACCTACATCACACGCATGGATCACGGCAATACACATGGCTGGTGGGTGCGTGTCTACAAGGATTCTAAGCCGGTTGAATCGAAATTGTTCTCTGACGGTGTGCATGGTGGCAAGCTGAAGGCCAAGAAGAAGGCACAGGCCCATCGCGATTTGGTGGTGAAAAAGAACAAAATCGTGCCGGTGCACCTGCGCAAGACCCGTGAACACAGTGTGGACAAGCGTTCTACCAGTGGTGTCGTAGGTGTTACACTGTCGGTGGCGGAAAAGGCTGGCAGTCTGCGTGTGCACTGGAGCGCCCGTTTCATGGAGAAGGGGCGGCAGCGCAATGTGTCGTTTTCGGTACGCAAATATGGTTATGAAGGCGCCTTCCGCAATGCATTGAAGGTGCGTTTTTCCGCCATCGAACGCCCACTGCCACGTGGCCTCAAGCCGCCGGCGCCGTCAAAGACACTTGAACGCTGGATGAAAAAGCAGAATATCAACCCGGATGTCAACCGCGTTACTCGCTGAGGTTCCTATTTGTGATAGCTGAAGGGCACGCTTGTTTCAGGCGTGCCGTGTTTTTTTTAGCCCTGTTGATGCTGGTGTGTTTTGCGCCGGGCTTGGTCGTTGCCGGTGAACTGGATGAGGGCATGCTGGCCGCTGAGCAGGGCGACTATGAGAAGGCCTTGCGGATATTTAGCCCACTGGCCGAGGCTGGTAATGCCGCAGCCCAACATAATCTGGCCATTCTATACCGGAGTGGCCACGGGGTTGCAAAAGACCTGGACAAGAGCCGGTACTGGTTCCTGCATGCCGCTGAGCAGGGTATTGCGGCTGCGCAGTACAACCTTGGCTATATGTATGACATGGGCGAGGGGGTTAAGCAGAGTGATCGCTATGCCTTTCTCTGGTACCGCAAGGCTGCTGAACAGGGACACTCTCTGGCGCAAACCAATCTGGGTGTCATGTACGCCAATGGCGGTGGTGTGGCACAGGATCTGGATCTGGCCTATGTGTGGTTTAACCTTGCTGCTGCACAGGGTTATGCGGCGGCATTCCAGAACAGACAGGTGCTCGCCGAGGAATTCACGGACGAGAAGCGGGAGTCCCTGCGCGCATTGTCCCGTGAGTATTTTCAGAAGTATGTCATGCCATTCCAGAACCAGGGCATGATGCGTCGGCCCCGGCGCTGACCTCTGGCGGGGTTCCAACCCGTTGCCCTTTATTTAGGACTATTCCCATGATCACAGGGCAGAGAGTATGATTTTCAATCATCGCTCGCTGCGCTTCAATGCGACCTTCAGTATTTTCGCCATGGGGGGGCTCAGTATCGTGCTGGCGGTACTGGTGACAGAAATTTACCGCCAGTTTGCCATCGACAGTCAGCGCGTGGCGATCGAGCAGGTGATTGGGCGGCAGGTCGATGAAGTTCTTGGTCATATGGGGCAGGTCGTGCACAGCATGGGCCAATCCCTGCAGGAAGATGCAGACTTTCGGCGCGAGCTTCAAACCCGCGAGGTGACTGCACTGCAGCGTCGCCTTGTCTCCCAGTTCCATCAGTATTTTGTGACTGCCGGCATTCTGCGGCCTCAGTATATGGCGGTTTATGACCTGGATTTCAAGCTTGTAACCGGGGCTGTGGCTGACGGACTGGATAGCCTGGCGACATGCAGTGGCCTGCGGCGACAGGCGGTGTCACGGCAGGGGGCGTCGCGTTTGAAGAGTATGACTGAACTGTGTTTGTCGGCGGGGCGGGCGCATTTCAGTGTCTTGATGCCGATAGGCGAGCTAAAGGTCAGAGGCTATCTTGAGATCGTTGTGGATCCGGTGTTCAGTCTGCAGACGCTGGAGGCTGACCTGGGTATGCCGGTGCGGATTGCCCACGCCGATGGCTCGGCGGCCTATATTTCTGGCCTCTGGCCTGCCGATGCACAGCGGCGGGGGGCCGTTGCCAGCTTCACGTTGGTCACTGCGGCTGGGGAGGAGGCGCTGACGGTATCGCTGGCGCAGGATATTTCCGCGTTTGAATCCCGCTTGGAGATGGCCCGCAATTCGTTGATTGTCGCCGTTGCTCTGCTTGGATTGTTGCTGGCGATGCTGATGCTATACACCCTGAACCAGAATGCACTGGTGCCGTTGCAGCGTCTGGGTGAACAGCTGCGTAATATCCGTTACGACAGGAAGCAGTTGGGGCAGAAGGTCGTCGAGGAAGGCAACGCCGAAGTGCGCCTTCTGGCGCATGGCTTCAATGAGATGACCGACGAGCTGAAGTCGCTTTATGACATGCTGCTGGCGCGACAATATGAATTGCAGTTGGAAATTCATGAACGTGAGCAGGCACAGCAGGCATTACAGCGTCACAAAGATCAGCTGGAGGAATTGGTTCAGCAACGCACGCATGACCTGGCTCTGGCCCGCGACGCGGCCTTGGAGGCGAGTCACTCTAAAAGCCAGTTTCTGGCCAATATGAGCCACGAACTGCGTACCCCGTTGAATGCAGTGATTGGTTACAGTGAACTGCTGATGGACAATGCCCGGCAGCGCGGAGAAGACAAAGTGGCGGAGGATTTGTGTCGTATACATACCGCCGGTCAACATCTGCTGAGCCTGATTAATGACGTTCTTGATCTGTCCAAGATCGAAGCTGGTAAAATGCAGTTGTTCGAGGAATGGTTTAGCGTTCCTGACCTGATGAATGATGTCGCTGATACGATCCAGCCACTGATTGACAAGAATGGCAATCAGCTGAGTGTGCGCTGTGCCGATAATATCACCATCATGTATGCCGATGTCACCAAACTGCGGCAGACGCTGTTCAACCTACTCAGTAATGCCTGTAAGTTTACCCACGATGGTGAAATCGCGGTCAGTGTCTGGGCTGAGGTGAGCGGCGATCGAACGGATATTTCCGGGCAGGTATTCTTTTCTATCAGCGACACCGGTATCGGTATGACTTCAGGGCAACTGGAGAAGATTTTTGAGGCCTTCAGCCAAGCGGATCTGAGCACCACGCGCAAATACGGAGGTAGTGGTCTGGGGCTGGCCATTGCCCAGCACTTTTGTCACTTGATGGGGGGAGGCATCCACGTTGTCAGTGAACAAGCCAGCGGATCGACATTTACAGTCATGTTTCCGCTAAAAACCCCTCGCGATGATCACCTGTTTGTTGCCAGTGATGATGCGCCGAGAGATGATATTGCCGCCCTGGGCCTGCGCCGGGCCGGAAAACGCACCGATAATCAGCATGAACGGCGTAAGCATGTCAGCCGGGTGCTGGTGATCGATGATGACTTGGCGACACTGCATATCATGTCACACCTCCTGTCACTGAAGGGTTTTGACGTAAAGACGGCCGCCAGCGGTGTCGATGGCCTGACCCTGGCGCAAGAGTTGCGGCCGGATGTCATTACCCTCGATGTCATGATGCCGGGTATGGACGGCTGGGCGGTGTTGCGCGCACTCAAGTTGGCGCCCCGTCTGTGTGACATTCCGGTTGTGATGGTGACCTTGGTGGAAGAGCGCGCCATGGCGGAGGCGTTGGGTGCCGCAGGTTACATGTCCAAGCCCATCGACAAGCTGCGCCTCTACGGTATCATCAACCGCTGTGTACGCGAACATGACGACTTGGTGCTAGAGGATTCCGGGCCGGTATCAGGGTAATTAGTACGAGACACTACACTGGATTGCAACCTGCGGAGAGAAGGGCATGTCCATACTGGCTGGAGACATCGGTGGAACCAAGACCCTGTTGCAGCTGAAAGAAGCCGATGACGTATTGTGCGAGCGGCGATTCGACAGTACGGCATTCGATACTTTCGATGCGTTGCTGGCAGCCTTCTTCGAACAGCTTGCCAGCGAGGGCTTGGGGGACGTGCGCGCCGGTTGTATCGGTGTTGCCGGCCCGGTGGATGGACGCTTGGCCCGTGTTACCAACCTGCCTTGGCGGCTGGATGCCGATGCGCTGGCGGCCCGTTTCGGTATTTCCCGACTGCAACTTATCAACGATTTTCAGGCCGTAGGCTACGGCTTGGCGACGCTCAGCGATGGCGATTTGAAAGTATTGCAGCCGGGGCAGGCGCGCGCTGGTGCGCCGCGGGTGCTGATCGGCGCCGGCACCGGGCTGGGTGAAGGTATCCTGGTCTGGGCCAAGGATCACTACGAGGTATTGCCTTCGGAGGGCGGGCATGTGGACTTTGCCCCCACCGATGAACATCAACGGGCGTTGTTGGCCTGGCTCAGTGAACGCCAGCCACGGGTCAGCTATGAACACATCGTTTCGGGGCCGGGGCTGGAGACTATTTACCGTTTTCATGCCGCACGGTTCACCGAACAGGCATCGGCTCTGCTGCTTGCTGCACTGGATCGTGGTGAGGGTGCCGTCGTTATTTCGCAGGCCGCAGAGCAGGGTGATGATCTGGCTGCACAGACGCTGGATATGTTTATGAAAATCTACGGTGCACAGGCTGGCAACCTGGCTCTCACCTGCCTGGCGGCTGGCGGTGTCTACATTGCTGGCGGTATCGCCCCGCGTATGGCCGAGCGCCTGACTAGCGGCGTGTTTATGGCAGCTTTCTGTGACAAGGGCAAGATGGGCGGGTTGGTGGCACAGTATCCGGTCTATCTGGTTATGAATCCCCGGGTTGGGCTGCTAGGCGCAGCTGAAGTAGCTGCACGGCTTTCCCGGTAGCGTTAATTAGGCATTATTTCCATAATTTATCGAGGAGTTGCAGAGTCGTGAATTTGACAAAAATCCGCAGTCTAGCCAAAGAGATTGGCGTGAAGCCTGCAAAGAAGAGAAAGGCGGATTTGATTCGCAGCATCCAGCGTGCTGAGGGTTTTTTCGACTGCTTTGCTTCGGCGCTCAACGGAAACTGTGATCAGCAGGATTGCCTGTGGCGCAAAGACTGTTTTGCCGAGGCAAAGAAATCCCGTGCTGCTTGATTTCTTCGTGGCGAATGAAAAGATCAGTCGGTATTCGTCGATTGGACTTTATTGTCTGCGGTTATGTGGCAGTTTACAAACAAGCCCAGTGCCATGGTTCATAGGCAATTTTGTTCTTAATGTTTTTTGGGTAAGAAAGACTAAAACCATAATTTCTTCCATGCTGTTGTAGCCACTCAAATGCTATTTTTGAAAATGCGCGGTATGGGCAGTACGGTATGGGCAGTATTGGGCAGCAGTATTGGGGTCAGACTCGAATTAATCTCCATTTGACCACCCCCATTTGACCCGTGGGCACAAAAGACGTGCCCGCCCTACCTGACTGAGAAGACGCCCCTACGGGCGTTTGACGATTTCCTTGTAGAGGGCAATATACTGGCGTGCGCTGCTGCGCCAGTCGAACATCTGCGCCATGCCGGTGCGCGCCAGTGAACGCCATTTCGGTGTCTGTGTATAGATCTCCAATGCGTGGCCGATAGTGCGCAGCAGGGCGTCGCCACTGGTGTAGTAGAAACAGAAACCGGTGGCGGTCTTTTGCTTGATGGCCTCGGCGGTGGTGTCGACTACGGTGTCGGCCAGGCCACCCACGGCGTGCACGATGGGTGGTGTACCGTAGCGCAGGCTGTAGAGCTGGTTGAGGCCGCAGGGCTCGAAGCGCGAGGGCATGAGGAAGGCGTCAGCGCCAGCCTCGACACGGTGGGCGAGACGTTCGCTATAGCCCAGTTTGACACTGAATTTATCTGCATGACGCGCAGCGGCATCCTGCAGGGCGGCCTCGAAGTGGGCCTCGCCACTGCCCAGCAGGGCCAGTTGCACGGGTAACTCGGCCAGCTGGTCGATGCTGTCGATAATCAGATCCACACCCTTCTGTTCCACCAGGCGGCCCACCGAGCCTAACAATAAGTCATCGCTCTCTGGCAGGCCAAATTCTGCCTGTAGGGCGCGCTTGTTGTGCTGTTTTGCGCTGAAGCGTTTGGCGTTGTAGTGCCAGTCAATGTGTGGGTCAGTAGCCGGGTTCCATTCGTCGAGATCGATGCCGTTGAGAATGCCGTGCAGATCGCTGACTCGGTGACGCAGCAGGCCGTCGAGACCGTAGCCGAACTCCGCGCTCTGGATTTCCCGTGCATAGGTGGGGCTGACGGTGGTGAGTATGTCGGCATAGGCAAGCCCGCCCTTGATGAAGGACAGGTGGTTGTGAAATTCCAGGCCCTCAAAATGCCATAGTTGCGATGGCAGACCAAGGCGAAAAAAGACCTCGGCGGGGAACATGCCTTGGTAGGCGAGGTTGTGAATGGTGAATAGGGTAGCCGGGCGTTCGGTCTCCAGGCTCAGCAGGGCCGGCACCAGACCGGTCTGCCAGTCGTTGCAGTGCACGATGTCCGGGCGCCAGTTCAGCCCGGCGCGGCCCATGGCGATTTCACCGACGATACGGCAGAAGAGGGCGAAACGTTCGGGATTGTCGGGCCAGTCGTGGCCGTTGGGATTGAGATAGGGGTTACCGTCACGCATGAAGGCCGGAGGGTAGTCCACCAGCCAGACGAACACCCGGCTACCGGGCAGGCGACCTTCGAGGATCTTTATTTCTTCCTGTGAACCCGGCAGGCGAATTCTGCTGATGCATTTCAGCGGCCCGGCCTTTTCCTTCGCCGCCGGGTAGGCGGGCAGGATCAGGCGCACGGCATGGTTGAGGGATTTCAGCGCTGCGGGCAGGCTGCCACTGACGTCGGCCAGCCCACCGGTCTTGATCAGAGGATAGGCTTCACTGGTGACAAACAGAATCTTCGACATGGTATGGATCGTTTGTTTTATTGTCTGGGTAGTTATTATCTGAAGGGGCGTCTGACTGTCATCAGGCAGGAGTCAGAATGAGCGCACCCAGCGGCGGCAGGGTCAGTTCTGCGGACCAGGGACGGTTCATCCACGCCTGTTCCTCGGCGACGATGGGGTTGCCGTTACCGGTGTTGCTGCCGCCGTAAAACTCGGAGTCGGAGTTCATCAGCTCGCGCCATTCACCGCCGGTGGGTAGACCAATGCGGTAGTTCTTACGCACCACGGGGGTGAAGTTGAGGATCACCACCACGAAGCTGTCAGCGGACTTGCGCAGGTAGCTGATGGTGGATTGCGCGGCGTCGTTACAGTCGATCCACTCGAAGCCCTGGGCCTCGAAATCAAACCGGTGCAGAGCCGGCGTATCGCGGTACAGATGATTGAGATCCTTGAGCAGATCCATCACGCCATGGTGCGACGGATAGTCGAGCACGTACCAGTCGAGGCTGGCGTCAAAATCCCACTCGCGGCCCTGGCCGAATTCGCAGCCCATGAACAGCAGTTTTTTGCCCGGATAGGTGTACATGTAGGTGTAGAGCAGGCGCAGATTAGCGAATTTCTGCCATTCGTCGCCGGGCATTTTGGCCAGCAGGGAGCCTTTGCCGTGTACCACTTCGTCGTGGGAGAAGGGCAGCACGAAATTTTCTGTGAAGGCGTACAGCAGGCCAAAGGTGAGCTGCTGGTGGTGGTAGTGGCGATGGATGGGATCTTTGTTGAAGTAGGTCAGGGTGTCGTGCATCCAGCCCATGTTCCATTTCATGCTGAAGCCCAGGCCGCCCAGCCAGGTGGGGCGCGAGACCTGCGGCCAGGAGGTGGATTCCTCGGCGATGGTCAGGCAGCCGGGGTGGTGCTCGTGGATCACCGTGTTCATGTGACGGACGAAGTCGATGGCCTCGAGGTTTTCATTGCCGCCGTAGATATTGGGCAGCCACTCGCCCTCGTCGCGCGAATAGTCGAGGTAGAGCATGGAGGCCACGGCGTCCACGCGCAGGCCGTCGATATGGAATTCCTCCAGCCAGTAGATGGCGCTGGAGAGCAGGAAGCTTTTGACTTCGTTGCGGCCGTAGTTGTAGATCAGTGTGCCCCAGTCCTGGTGCTCACCCTTGCGTGGGTCTTCGTGTTCATACAGGGCGCTGCCGTCGAAACGCGCCAGGCCGTGGGCGTCCTTGGGGAAGTGCGCCGGTACCCAGTCCATGAGCACGCCGATGCCGTGCTGATGACAGTGGTCGACGAAGTAGCGGAAGTCGTCGGGTGAACCGAAGCGGCTGGTGGGGGCGAAGTAGCCGGTGGTTTGGTAGCCCCAGGAGGCATCCAGCGGATGCTCGGTGACGGGCAGCAGCTGGATGTGGGTGAAGCCCAGGTGGTGGACATGGCCGACCAGGCGGTGTGCCAGGGTGCGATAGTCGAGAAAACCACCGTTATCATCGCGCTGCCAGGAACCAGGGTGCAATTCATAGATGGACAGGGGCGCGTGCAGCCAGTCGAGCTGCTGTTGGTGCTGTTGCCAGTTGGCGTCGTTCCACCGGTAACGGCTGTCGGCGGTGATACGGCTTGCGGTGCTTGGGCGCAGCTCGAAGGCTCGGCCATAAGGGTCGGCCTTGAGGTGCAGATGGCCGTGCTGGTCACGGATCTCGAGCTTGTAATGGGCGCCCTCGTTGACGCCGGGCAGGAACAGTTCCCAGATGCCGCTGCCGCCGCGTACCCGCATGGGGTGGCAACGGCCGTCCCAGTCGTTGAATTCACCCACCACGCTGACACGCTGGGCATTGGGTGCCCAGGTGGCGAAGACCACACCGTCAACGCCATCGATGCTCTTCGGATTGGCGCCGAGGAAACGGTAGGCGTGCAGATGGGTGCCCTCGGCGAACAGGTGCATGTCGAAGTCGCTGAGCTGCGGGCCGAAGCAGTAGGGATCGACGCGTTGGTGGTGGTTGCCGGTATCGTCAATCCAGGTGATGGTGTAGGGTCGGGGCAGCGTCTTGCCGTCACCGCGCCACAGGAACAGGTCGGTCTCGTGATAGCGCTGCATGGCGTGTCCGCCCTCCAGCGTGACCTTTTTTGCCCGTGGCTGGAATACGCAGACGACATCGTCTTTGCCCATTTTGTGGCGGCCGAGGACTTCGAAGGGATCGTGGTGGCGGGCCTCGAGAATCTTGCTGATCTGTGACTGGGAGAAGGCGGATATGGCGCTCATGAGATGCGGTACCTGATGGAGGACGTGGCCGGCCCGCGCAAAAATACCTGCGGAACGCGTGGCCGTTGATGCTAACATCATAAAGCCAAGGGGGTAGTGGCGTCACGTTTTGTGATTGTCGGTTATCTGTATTCAAGCCGTTGGTTAATGGCGCTTGTTTAATCAGGAGATAATGGTTATGAATGAGCAGCAATCGTTGAGATTTGTCAGCCGGATTACGCGCGACACCCTGGCCCTGATCATGGCCGGCGGGCGGGGTTCCCGTCTCAAGCAACTGACCAAGTGGCATGCCAAGCCTGCCATTCCCTTTGGCGGCAAGTTCCGCATCATCGATTTCCCCTTGTCCAACTGCATCAATTCGGGTATTCGCCGCGTCGGTGTGCTGACCCAATACAAGGCCCACTCGCTGATCCTGCATGTGCAGCAGGGCTGGAGTTTTCTGCGAGGTGAATTTGGCGAATTTGTGGAGTTGTTGCCGGCCCAGCAGCGTATCGAGGAAAACTGGTATGAGGGCACCGCCGACGCCATCTATCAGAATATCGATATTATCCGTAATCATACTCCCAAATACGTGCTGATTCTCGGCGGTGATCACGTCTACAAGATGGATTATGGTCCCATGCTGGCACAGCATGTGGAAAACAACGCGGATCTCACCGTTGGTGCGTTGCAGGTATCACTGGAAGAGGCCAAGGGCTTTGGCGTGATGTCCGTGACCGAGGATGGCCGCGTGACCGACTTTACCGAAAAACCTTCGACGCCGCAGCCGGTGCCGGGCCGGGATGACGTGGCGCTGGCCTCCATGGGCATCTACATCTTTAATACCGATTTCCTCATCGAGCAGCTGCTGCGCGACGCCGATACCCCGGGTTCCTCTCACGACTTTGGCAACGACATCGTACCGATGGCTATGGAACGCTACCGTACCTTTGCCTATGCCTTTCGTGACGTGCAGACCGGCGGCCAGGGCTATTGGCGCGATGTGGGCACGGTGGACGCCTACTGGGCGTCCAATCTGGAACTTATCGGTGTTACGCCCGAGCTCAATCTGTATGATGACGCTTGGCCGATCTGGACCTATCAAGGCCAGCTGCCGCCGGCCAAGTTTGTCTTTGATGACGAAGATCGTCGTGGCATGGCGGTGGATTCCATGGTGTCTGGCGGCTGCGTGGTGTCGGGTGCGTTGGTGCGCCATTCATTGTTGTTCTCCAATGTGCGGGTCAATTCTTTCAGTACGGTAAATGACAGTGTGATTCTGCCCAATGTGGAGATCGGCCGTCACAGCTGTATCAAAAAGGCGATTATCGATCAGGGTTGCAAGATTCCCGAAGGCAGCGTGATTGGTGAAAACCCGGCCGAAGATGCCAAACGTTTTCATGTCACGCCCAATGGCGTGACGTTGGTTGTGCCCGAAATGCTGGGCCAGGAACTACACTATGTCCGATGAAAATCCCTCAAAAACATCAACGCTGAATGTTGTGCTGTTCTGGCACATGCACCAGCCGCAGTATTGCGACCGTCCTAACGGTGAATATCAACTCCCCTGGACCTATCTGCACGCGATCAAGGATTACACCGACATGGCGGCCCATCTTGAGGCCGAGCCACAGGCGCGCGCGGTGGTCAATTTTGCTCCTACGTTGTTGGAGCAGTTGGATGACTACGCCCGCCAGGTCGAGGGCTTTCTGTCTGATGGGCAGCGCATCCGTGACCCCCTGCTGGCGGCGCTGGCCAATCCGGTGCTGCCTACCGATGCTGGTGAGCGGCTGGAGCTGCTTGGCCAGTGCCTGCGCGCCAATGAAAAGACCCTCATTAGTCGTTACGTCCCCTACAGTCGTCTGGCGGACATGGCGCGTTGTTTTCTCGACCATCCCGAATCCGGTATCTATATCAGCGAGCAATTTCTTATCGACCTGCTGATGTGGTACCACCTCGCCTGGCTGGGCGAGACCGT
Organism: Gammaproteobacteria bacterium; assembly: GCA_021647505.1. GTDB lineage: Bacteria > Pseudomonadota > Gammaproteobacteria > SZUA-152 > SZUA-152 > DRQN01. The sequence continues at coordinate 6,666 of JAKIUN010000006.1, read as the reverse complement.
ACGGCGTGAAAATCAGCGTGTACAGATGCTGATCGAAAAAGGCTGCGATTTCAGTCTACGTGACCGGCGTGCGCTGATGGAGATAATTGGTGAATTATTGTCCGGTGTCATCGGCCGTTATCGCCGCCTTGCCGAGCAGGGTCGGGTAGAGCTGTCAGTCACGCCCTATGCCCACCCCATCGTGCCTCTGGTGCTGGATCTGGAATCGGCCCGCGAAGCGATGCCGGACGTGCAGTTGCCCCTGCTGGGTAAATACCCCGGCGGCGAAGAGCGTGTGCGTTGGCATATACGCGAAGGCATCAAGACCTTCGAGCATTACTTCGGCTTCCGCCCCACCGGCTGCTGGCCGGCCGAAGGCAGTGTCAGCACCGAGTCCATACCTTTTTATCAGGAGGCAGGTTTTCGCTGGATCGCCAGCGGTGAAAACGTGCTGCGCAACAGTCTGGCGCAGGCCAAGAGCGATCTTCCTGAAGATGAAAACCACGTCCTGCATCGCGCTTATACGGTGGCCGACAACGACGTTACCTGCTTTTTCCGCGACGACGGCCTGTCAGATCTGATCGGATTCAATTTTTCCGACTGGCATGCCGATGATGCCGTAGGCAACCTGCTGGCGCATTTGAACAATATCGCCGATACCTGTGAGGATCGGCCGGGCGCAGTGGTGTCCATCATCCTCGATGGCGAAAACGCCTGGGAGTACTACCCGGAAAACGGTTACTACTTTCTTGAGGCACTCTACCGGGGGTTGGCCAATCATCCACGTCTGAATCTGACCACCTATGCGGAAATACTGCAGGATGACCCGCCGACAGCAAACATTTCCCGCCTGGTGGCCGGCAGCTGGGTGTACGGCACCTTCTCCACCTGGATTGGCGATGCCGACAAGAATCGCGCCTGGGACATGCTCGGCGATGCCAAGCACTGTTTCGACAAGGTAATTGCCAGTGGGCGTCTCAGCGATGAGCAGCGCCAGACCGCCGAGCGGCAGCTGGCCATCTGTGAGGGCTCGGACTGGTTCTGGTGGTTTGGCGACTACAATCCGGCCGAGGCGGTGAGAGACTTCGAGCGTTTGTTCCGCAGTCAGCTTTCCGCCCTTTATTTTTTGTTGGGCGAAGAGCTGCCGGAATACCTGTCACACGTGTTTGCCCGTGGCGGTGGTCAGCCGCAGACCGGCGGCGTCATGCGCCGGGGCTCCGATCACTGAGTTTTTTTATATGCCTTAACAAGGAATATTTGTGACCCATCCCGTTCTTTCCCGCCGGCGTGCCGGCATCCTGTTGCACCCCACTTCGCTACCTGCCTCGGCCTCCGAGGCCGGCCGCGAACAGCTGGGCACCCTGGGCCCCGAGGCCTACCGCTTCGTGGATTTTCTACAGGCGGCGAAAATCGGTGTTTGGCAGGTGCTGCCCCTGGGGCCAACCCTGGATGATTTATCACCCTACATGAGCACCTCGGTGCATGCCGGTAATCCCAATCTCATCAGTCTCGACCTGTTGCGTGAGTGGGGCTGGCTGGATGACAAGAGCCTGCCTGATCATGCCGTGCGGCAGACCAGACTGGATACCGCCTATGAAGGTTTCACGGTGCGCGCCAGTGAACATGACCGGCAGGAGTTGCGTGATTTTTGTGAGCGTCACCGCGCCTGGCTGGATGATTACGCCACTTACGAGGCGATGCGCCACGACTTTCAGCGGGCTCCCTGGTTTCAGTGGCCACAGGCCCTGCGCGACCGCGATAGCCAGGCCCTGGCCGAGGTCAGCGAGCGCCTGCAGCCCGGCATAGAACAGGTTCGCTTCGAACAGTTCGTGTTTTTCCGTCAGTGGCTGGCCTTGAAGCGTTACGCCAATGCGCGTGACATCGACCTGTTTGGCGACATACCCATTTTCGTTTCCCACGACAGCGCCGAAGTTTGGGCGCACCGCGAATATTTTGATCTCGATGACAATGGTCAACCCATGACTATCGCCGGCGTGCCACCGGACTATTTTTCTGATACCGGGCAACGCTGGGGCAATCCACACTACTGCTGGGACCGCATGGCCGAGGATGGCTATCTGTGGTGGATCAAGCGCATGCGCACCGCGTTGGAGTTGTTCGATCTGGTGCGTATTGATCACTTTCGCGGTTTTGAGGCCTACTGGTCCATCCGCAGCGATGCCGAGACGGCCATCGATGGCCACTGGGTGCCTGGCCCTGGCAATGCCCTGTTCAAGGCCCTGCAAGCGGCCTTTCCCTACCTGCCGGTGGTGGCTGAAGACCTGGGCGTGATCACGCCGGAGGTGGAGGCTTTGCGGGAATGCTGGGACTTTCCCGGCATGAAGATCCTGCAGTTTGCCTTTGACGGTGGCCCCGACAATCCTTATCTGCCGCATAATCACCGCAAAAATGCCGTGGTCTATACCGGCACCCATGACAATGACACCACTCCGGGCTGGGTGCAGCAGCTCAGTGATGACAGCAAGCACTACATCTGTGATTACCTGGGTTGCAATGCCGCCTCCCTGCCGTGGGGGCTGATTCGTGCCACTATGGCGTCCACGGCGCGGCTGGCGGTGGTGCCATTGCAGGACTTTCTCGGTCTCGGCAGCGAAGCGCGTATGAACGTGCCCGGTGAGCCGGAAGGCAACTGGCGCTGGCGTTTCAGCTGGGATCAGGTGCCGGTGGATCTGAACCGTCGTGTGGAACACTTGGTGCGTTTGTACGGGCGTGCGCCCAAGGGCTGATGAACCGCCCGGTTTTCCTGTAGGAGCGGTTTTAGCCGCGATAGTGGTGGTGTATGCCATTCGCGGCTAAAGTCGCTCCTACAACACAATACTCTGTCAGCTTGCTGTTGGGTGGTTTGTTTCACGCCTGAGGATCCGCTCCTACGGCTCGAAACGCTACAGCCAGATCATGTGGCCCGTTTCAAAGCGGTGTGCCAGCAGTGGATGGAAGGGATGGATGCGCAGCTGTAAAAAAGGGGAAAAAGGAGACGGAGGGATTATTTTTTATTCCCTCCGTCCCCTTTATGCCCCTAGATCATAAATCAAAAACCTGACTCTATGTTCCTATTTCTCCCCTACTTTGATGGATGTCTTATTTCTCTCAATAGAATTAGCTAAATTTACTAACCATTTACGATTGTATGCCGTATTTTTTATATCTACGTCATCAAAAACACTAATAGTAAAATGTTTTGTGTCCGTAAACCAATCCAGGTCGGTTATAGAATTTTCGCTTGAGGGCGACTTTTTCACTGTTAGCATTGCCGGTTTATTTGCTACGGTGACATTCATTAATTCTTTAATTGCGATGATTGATCCACCATCGGCGACATAATCCCATTCGCGAAGCATAACTATAATACCATCGTTTCGTTTAAAAACACGAACAACACTTGTCCAAGGGCCATTTATAGTTGGGCCGTCGGGAATAATTCCCTCATAAACATAGTTCTTTAATTCCGTAGAGCTTATGTCTGCCAATGTCACGGAAATTTTTGGTTTTATATCACTCTCCAGGCGTAAACGATTATGGTAACTTCGACTATATATGAAAAATGCCTCAGGCAATATTTCGTAACCTTTGTCTGATTTTTTAACCTCCTCGACTGCGATTTTTTTAAAGCCTGATGGAAGATTGTCCTTCGAGAGATATTTAACTTTTCCTATTTCCATCCCTGAATAAGGCCTCCAGTTTTCATCGTCAGACGGAAAGTTAACCGTTTCATTCGCAAGTGCGGTATTCGCAAGAACGAAAGATAATATTAGGCATTGCATAAATATGTTCATATCAATTTTCCTTACAATAATTTTAAATCAAGAAGCCATATTTTTTGGAGTAAAATATTAGCTTCCACCCCACTGGGATAAATTACAGTCCGTTGCATATGAGTTACCCATAAATGATATAATTCCACCTTGTCTTTTATAGTGATATCCTATGACACGTCCATACCAGGGTTCTCCAAAATGACCAGCACGCGAACGCCATGTATCCTTCCAGCCAGTCCCACCGTCTACCCTAGTATTTATGGTGTGTAGAAAAGCTCCATTCCTGTAATGGGAGGAAGCAGTCCAGAGTGAATGAGAGACAAAGCCCCAATCAACACTGATACTTTCTTGTGCTGTCGCAGGGGCACAAGATCGACTTACCTTACCAAGTGAAAATGCATTAGATGCACTAAGTAATGTTGTTGCAATAATTAATGATGATAAAATTATCCGTGGTTTTTTGATTGAAAATTTCATTAGCAAATCTTCCTTTTTGAATCTGCGATACACGATACATAGCCTGCATTAGACAGCTACAAGTTTTATCCATTTTCTAAAACGTAAAATTTTAGTTTGAGAATATTTCGGTATAATAAGAAGTCACCACAAAACGCGGGTGATTGTGTAACGCAACGTGGATTATGTCATGAGGAACTCCCCTATTTTATTGTTGATACAATAGAAACAAGTGGGTCAGGATTCGCAACTAAGGAGCCTGAACATAGCCTGGGATGTCAGGATGAAAGTGATGTGAGCGAAAGATGAAGTAATCATAAATATTCCATTAAGAGTAAATAGAAAGTAAATATAGAGGACAAGTAATAGGGACAATAGGGGAGTGCGGGTGCCGCTACAGGACTTTCTCGGTCTCGGCAGCGGGGGAGGTGCGCATGAATGTGCCCGACGAGCAGGAAGGCAGCTGGCGCTGGCGTTTCAGCTGGGATCAGGTGCCGGCGGACTTGGACGGTCGCGTGGCACACCTGGTGCGTTTGTACGGGCGTGCGTCCAAGGGCTGATGAACCGCCCGGCTTTCCTGTAGGAGCGGCTTTAGCCGCGATAGTGGTGGTGTATGCCATTCGCGGCTAAAGCCGCTCCTACAACACAATACCTTGTCAACTTGCTGTGGGGTGGTTTGTTTCACGCCTGAGGATCCGCTCCTACGGCTCGAAACGCTACAGCCAGATCATGTAGCCCGTTTCAAAGCGGTGTGCCAGCAGTGGATGGAAGGGATGGATGCGCAGCTGTAAAAAAGGGGCAAAAGGAGACGGAGAGATTATTTTTTATTCCCTCCGTCTTCTTTTGCCCCTAGATCATAAACCAAAGACCTGAGCCTACGATATTTTTATCTATATTATCACACTTACATGATTTTGTATTTCTTTGTTATCTCATATATATGATATTTTAAGCAGTTGTTTAATACATAAAGGTGATTATCATGCGCCCGAAAGATCGTGCGTCGGCCCGCCGTCAACTCGATAAGCGATTGATCGTACTGCAAGATGCAGAAATACTTGCACGCCCACCACGTGGCTGGATCAAGGCCATTCGTGAGGCTCTGGGCATGACAACTACTCAGCTAGCAAAGCGGCTGGGAGTTGTTCAGTCACGCGCCGTTGCCATTGAGCAAGCGGAGGCCAAGGGCTCGATTACACTCAACAGCCTGGAAAAGGCAGCCAACGCGCTGGACTGCCGCATAGTCTATACATTGGTGCCACGGAAACCGCTCGATGAATTGGTTGCCGAGCGTGCTGAACGCCTTGCGAAGAAACGGCTGAAATCAACGAGCCACAGCATGGCCCTCGAAGCCCAGGATGTTGATACAGAGGACGAGCAGGAACAACTCAAACGCATGATACAGAGCCTACTTGATAAGACCGGTTCCGAGCTTTGGGAGGAGGATGCATGACCGATCCGCTGGATGAACAGGATGATGCATCCACCCCATTGACAGAAGAAGAGCGGGAAGAGTTGATCCTCTCCTATATCACTCTACGTCCGGAACTAAACGAAGCAGAGCAGGCCAATATTCTGGAGGCCGAGGAATGGGCTTTTGCACGCAAGCGCGATGTAGCCGATGAAAAGTTCCTCAAAAATCTACACAAGAGGATGTTTGGCCGGGTCTGGCGGTGGGCAGGCAAGTTTCGACAGTCGGAACGCAATATCGGTGTAGATGCTTACCGCATCCCAAACGATTTCCGACAGCTTCTCGACGATTGTCGTTACTGGATCGAGAATAGAACCTATGATCCCGATGAAATTGCAACGCGGTTCCATCACCGGCTGGTATTGATCCACCCCTTCCCGAACGGCGATGGTCGCTACGCCCGCTTGGCGACCGACTTGATGCTAACAAGCACTGGGATGCTCTCGATTTACCTGGGGGCGCGTCAATCTGGTCGATGTCAGTGAGACACGGAAAGCATATGTCACTGCGCTCCGCGCCGCTGATAATCACGATATAGGCCCCTTGCTTGAGTTTGTCCGCTCCTAGTCTGGCCTGTTGCTGAGAAAAGGAGTAGAAATTGGCTTCACTTAAGCGCTCAGAAATGCGCATACATATAGACTCGCAGATTGCCGACGATGTACGCAAAATACTTGGGGGGCTTGCAACCGTTGTTGAAGGAATCGGCGCGCTACGGACACATAGTGGTGACGCTCACGGACGGGAACGTGGCTATGTACGAATAGATCCGCGTATCGCCAGTTTATCGATTAATTCCGCTAGCACAGTAGCGCTGTTTCTGATTGAAACCTGGCAGAAGAAATTTCCGACGAAAGAACTGCAGGCTCTTCGTAAAACTGTGTGAAATTCCGGTAAAATACCCTGCTTTAGCCATTGATTGGAGCGGTTTTTTCCATGGACATAGAAGAGCATTACAGCCAGCTACTGGGTGTCAATTCCCCGTGG
>JAKIUN010000049.1 GCA_021647505.1 Gammaproteobacteria bacterium | reverse complement strand
GGTTCTTACTGATGTTTGTCGACGATTCAATTGGGTACTGCATACTTACTGTCTGATGACAAACCACTACCACCTGCTGGTGGAGACACCGGATGCAAATCTATCGTTGGGAATGCGCCAGCTCAATGGCGTTTACACTCAACGCTTCAATCGTATCCACAAACGAACGGGCCATGTATTTTAAGGCCGCTACAAGGCGATATTGGTAGGGGAAGAGGCGGGCAAAAGGCAAGACCTGACCCCCTTGATGCTTGATGTATACTTGATGTATACGGGAACGGCTCGTATATAGCTATCGTCTGGCATATGGAATTGAGTCTCAGCGGATCTTGATTTTGGCTGTTATCCATGGCAAGCGTTTGCTGGAAAACGTCTCGGAACGATTTGATGAGCGCACATAACCAGGCACCACACCTGACCACTCCAGTCGCAGGCTCCTTTCGCGGCAGGTAAGCTTGGTCGTTATGTGAAAAAAATGAATCAACCAGAAATCGAATCTGAAAGATTATTGCTTCGCGCTTTTACACCGCTGGATGCAAAAGATGTCCAAAAATTGGCCGGCAACAAGAAAGTTTCGGAAATGACATTAAATATCCCACACCCATATGAAGATGGCATGGCCGAAGAGTGGATTTCCACTCATTGTTCTAACTGGGAAAATCGCAAAATAATTACTTATGCTGTATCAGATAGAATTTCAAAAAAATTACTCGGAACCGTTGGATTTGTTAGAATCGAGGAATCTAAAGCTGAGCTAGGGTATTGGATCGGCAAGCAATACTGGGGTAGAGGCTATTGTACTGAGGCTGCAACAGCGCTGATAAAATTTGCATGTATTAATCTTAGTGTGGTAACCATTTCAGCGGAACACTTAAGCTCCAATCCAGCGTCTGGGAGAGTGATGGAAAAATTAGGTATGCATTATGTGGGTTCTAAATATAGGTTAGATCGTGATGGTAAGCAGGCAAAAATGAAAGTTTACGAGCTGCAAATCACATAAGACGATTTAAGAGGTCAAATCCGAATGTCGTTAAGTTAAATCTGACTCCCTACTTATTGTTGGTTTCGTTGGGGTTCGCAAGCTCACCACCAACCTACAAAACAATCATAATTTTGTTAACTTAATGACATTGGGTCAAAGCCCTTTAAAAAAGGAATAGTTGTGCTAGTTTTGATCTATAAAAAATGTATAAAAATGGGATTGAACAGAAGAGACGGGATCATGTACCGACCTGCATGGAAATCTAAAATCCGAAATATAACATGAACCAGAAAACAAAAATTGAAGGTGGCTGTCACTGCGGCAATATCCACTATCGTTATGAAATCGACGAGCCGTTAGAGAATCTTTCGATCCGCGCATGTACCTGTTCTTTTTGTACAAAACAGGGGGCTATATACACATCAGACCCTGGGGGGAAATTAAACGTAAGGATCAAAGAAAATGAACATATACAAAAATATAGATTTTCTTCAAAATTTGTTGATTTTATATTTTGCAGAATTTGCGGAGTAATGCCATTATCTATTACCGAAATAGATGGCAGCACGTTCGCACTGATAAACATCAAAACTTCAAATATAAATTTTCACAGCCTTCCTGTTCAAACAGTGGCCTTTAGCAAGGAAACTGTCGAGGAAAGTGTTAAACGCAGACAGTCTAAATGGATACCCGAAGTAGAGGGCATATAATTTATAAAATATCCAGGCAAACGACTGTGCGCCCAGAACATTCTGCAATTGCGAAAATCATATCAGAACTCCCTGTATTGGCGACTACTTCAACATATTTCATATTTATTGTCCTTTCTCTCTGACAAGCTCGCGTACCCGCGCGCCAAATCTCCAGCCAAGTAGTTGGGCACGTTTTAAGTGCCCACGAAGAGCACAATAGTCGGTTTATTGATTACACGTGGGCACAGAAGACGTGCCCACCCTACCTGACTCAACACATCCGCATCGACGTATCTTCGCCACCACTGGTGTCATGCCAAGGGTGATACCGATGCGTATCAGTCGCCCACCCGTTGCAGTGACTGCAATTTGTTGTTGATGTCCACGCGCAATACGAATTGGCCATAGATGCCATCGTGCGCTACGAAGGGCCGCAGACTTTCGGCGGGAAACTCCAACTGCGTGCCATCGGCCAGGGTCACCACTACGCCACGCACCAGCCCCTGATAATAGGCCAGGTAGCGCTCGGCGGAAATGGCGATTCGGAAGTGGTATTCACGCATGGGCATAGTATAGAGATTTATGCATCGACCACTAACCGGTAGGGTCGGCCCGTGTTTATAGCGTTGGTCACTGCTGTCCCGTTAATGGATTATTACCCAATGTCATTAAGTTAACAAAATCACGACTGCTTTGTGGGTTGGCGGTGACGAAGGAACCCCAATATCGTTGGCTTCGTTGGGGTTCGCAGGCTCACCACCAACCTACAACAAGCGGGCTCTCAGGCTTAACTTAATGGCATTGGATTATTACCGTATTTCACCGCCCCGGTTTGCGGGGAAAGTAGCATGATCGAGGGTGTTTGGTACATGAATTCAGGCAGCTCCACGACGTCATTCCGGGTTTGACCTGGAATCCAGTGGTTTCAATAACGTCCTGGATACCGGGCAAAACCTAGTGTAGTGTCCTGAACTGTACACAGAAATGATATCATAGAAATCACAGCCCAGAATCAAGGTGCTTCACCAATGCCCGCACAAATTAATATATCACTAAGTGAGCCGGAAAGAGTCGAGCTAGAAAAAGTCATTTCCAGTCAAATGACACCGGTGCGGCTAGTCGAAAGGGCGAAAGCAATACTGATGGCGGCTGACAATATACCGAGCTACAAAATCGCTGAGTATTTCGATGTCGACAATAACACCATTGGACGTTGGCGCAGGCGTTATGCCGAGCATCGCATGGCCGGCATCGTCAAGGATCGCCCTCGCGGAGCTAATACTGAAGTCGTTTGTGTCGACAAAATCAGCCGGCAAGATTCTGGAATAAAGTGGACAGAGCCAGGCAGTCGGTGGCATTAAGGGCTCGCACAACAGTAACTTTCCGAATTTGGGAAGCCCTAACGCAGACAGTTTAGGATCAATGTCATGCACATCGACCCCGACAGCGGCCTGCTCAACACCGCCTGCCAGCAACCCTCGCCCAATTGCGATGAGCGTCCGCCAAACCACACGATCGATCTGCTGGTGATCCACGCCATCAGCCTACCGGCAGGCGAGTTCGGCGGATCATGGATCGACGACCTGTTCTGCAATCAACTCGACGCCGACGCGCATCCCGGCTTTGCCGATATTTGCATGTTGCAGGTCTCCGCCCATGCCCTGATCCGCCGTGATGGCAGTATCACCCAGTACGTGTCCTTTCACCGCCGCGCCTGGCACGCCGGCCAGTCCTGTCACGCCGGGCGTAAACACTGCAACGACTTCTCCATCGGCATCGAGCTGGAGGGCTGCGACGAGCAGCCCTTCGCGACCATCCAGTACACACGCCTGGCCGAGCTGGCGCGCAGCCTGTTCATCGCCTATCCAAATCTTAATCCACAACGCATCACCGGCCACAGCGATATCGCCCCTGGGCGCAAGACCGACCCCGGCCCACACTTCGACTGGCAGCGGCTCTACGACCTGCTGGCCTGATGCTGCCGGCCCGCAGTGAAGAACACGCCAGCCTCACCAGACAACAGACGATGAGCGGCCCGGTGAGCAGACCCGTGCCGATAGAGAGCAACGGCCCAGAGCATAGGCCAGTGCCCCCAGCAATCCCGCCATCAGCAGTGGGCGACGTAGCATGTCGTGAATCACCCTGCACACCCGGCAGTGATTCCGCTATCATCGTCGATAATCTTTGCCGACACCCGCTGAGGTCGCCATGTTTCTGCTCGCTATTCTGATCAGCCTTGCCCTGGAAAAGCTCGTCCCGACGCTGGACAGGCTGCGCGGCATACTGTGGTTTTGGCAATATGCGGACAAGCTACGCCGCAAGCTGCTGCCGGAGGACAACCGCCGCGGCACTCTCACCGTATTGCTCACGATATTACCGCCGGTGCTACTGGTGGGGCTCGCGCAATACCTACTGGACATGCAGCTGTGGTTGTTCAGTTTCGGTCTCAGTCTGGCAGTGCTGATCTATGCCCTGGGGCCACGCGACATGGATCGACAGGTCAACGCCTGGCTGGAGGCCCGTGCACAAAACGACGAAGAAAAGGCGCAGGCCATCCTGCATGAATTTCTGCCTTTCCCGGCACCAGACAACGAGCAGGCACGCACGGATGTGGTCATCGACATGATTTTCGTGCTGACCCACGAGCGGGTGCTGGCGGTGTTTTTCTGGTTCGTGCTACTCGGCCCTATGGGGGCGATCCTGTACCGGCTGGTCTCCGAGCTGGTCTCCACGCCGCCGGAAAACGCCAATGAGGACTACTGGCTCACCGCTACCCGCCTGCACATGCTGCTGGCCTGGCTGCCGGCGCACCTGTCGGCGCTCAGCTTCGCCGTCATGGGCAGCTTCATGCACGCCCTGCAGGTCTGGCGCGATACCTCGTTGCGGGATATGTCACAGGTGCCGGTGGTCTGTCATCAGTACATCATCCGCACCGGACGGGCCGCCTTGCAACTGGAGCAGATCGATGGCAATCAGGCCATTGAAGAGGCATTGGGTCTATGCCACCGCAGCCTGATTGCCTGGATAACGATTCTTGCCCTGCTGACCCTCTCCGGGTTGGTGTCGTAATCAACGGCTCTGTGAAACCAATGCCCTGCGCGAGCTTTATACAAATTCATGAAATATCCGGGTTAAAAAGCATTGCCTGCACAATAGCAGTGAAATACTCGGTATCCTTCTGTAATTCTGCATGACATGAAAACGATCAAAACCGATGTCTTCTGCAGGTAAACAGTCCCTGGCAGACTTTTGGTAAGCGGGCTCCATATCCATCGCTACCGCCTTTTATTTCAGCGGTCGTGGCCTCATCAGAAACTGGATTGAACCTTGGTGCCTTCGTCAGTTTTGGCAAACGTGATGGCGACTTTAAAATTAGACCAGGATTACAAATCGGTTATCAGTTTTAGAGCGGGTGCTGGAACCCGGCCAAGAAACCAGCCCGGCTGGCTCTGTTTCCCTCGGAATATCCACTCAATCCAAAGACCATGAGACATTCAATGCCAATGAAAAACCCGACAAACACCTTGAGAAACTTTTCTTCATCTTTTCCCAATCATGCTCCGTAGCATATTCCTGCCGAATCATCCTTGGGAAAACAGAAGCCCTCCTTGAGTTTCCTTTACGTCTCTGCGCCTTTGCGTTGAATCTTTTGAGAGAAACCGGCACAAAGCTACCCCTTGCCGACCAAGCCACGATAAACGGCCAGGTTGCCCCGCACCATGCTGTCGATGGAGAACTCGCGCTCCACCAGCGCACGACCGCATCGGCCCATCTCGCGCATCCGTTCGGGCGCCTGCAGCAGCTCGATGATGCGGTCTCGCAGACCCTCCACATCGCCCACCGGCAGCAGGTAGCCATTCTCCCCCTCGCGCACGATCTCGGGGATACCGCCGGCAGGAAAAGCAACGATGGGCACGCCGCAAGCGGCGGCCTGCAACAGGGAAACACCGAGACCTTCCATCTCCGCAGGATGCACCACCAGGTCGAGGCAGGGCAGCAGGTGTTCGAGGTCGTCACGGAAACCAGCGAAGTGCACTTGTTCCGTCAGCCCGGCCCGCTCGACCTCCGTGCGCAACGCCATCTCCAGCGGCCCCCGACCAAAGAACACCACCTGTACACCCGGCACGGCATCGAGGATGCCGGGCAGAACCTCGAGCAGATAGCGGTGCCCCTTGCGGGCGATGAGCTGGGCTACCACCGCCAGCACCGGCCCCTCGCCAGCCAGGCCCAGTTCATGACCGAACAATGCACGGTCGGCACAACCGGGGCGATAACGTTCGGTGTCCACGGCGCTGTGCACGCAGGTAACGCGCACCGGGGCTAGGCCCTCGTCGATGAGCACCCGGCGGATACCCTCGGAAATGCTCACCACGCGGTCGTAGAGGCGGTATTTGAACGCCACCCACCAGCGCGGCTCGGGGTTGTCGACACGACGAGTGAGGATCGCAGGAACTCCACTCAGGCGTGCCGCGATACCGCCCCACAGGTCGGCACCGCGGCGGCTGTGCAGATGCACCAGGTCAGGCCGTTCACGCCGGATAATGCGCCGCAGTCGAAAAATCAGACTGGGGTCGGCGTCACCGCCCATGGGAGCCTCAATTACCTCGACGCCCGTCTCGCGCACGGTGGTAGCTACCGCGCTGCCTTCAGGACAGATCAAGATGTTGCGCACACCCTCGGCCTGCAAACCGCGCAGCAGGTAGACCACCTGCAGGGCACCGCCGTAAAGGTGGCGGCCGGCCTCCACGTGCAGCACGGTAAGAGGCACGCTCATACCAACAGTTCCCGGGCATTGCTCAGCACTTCATCCACGCCGATCTCGTGCAGGCAGGTGAAGGCGCCGTCACAAGTGGGACGGCGACGGCAGGGTGAGCAGTCGAGAGCCCTGTAGAGGATACGAGTATTGTCACGGCCGGTGTCAAGATAGGGACAGGTGGAACCGAAAATGGCGATAGTGGGTACCGCGAAGGCGATGCCCATGTGCATCAGGCCGGTGTCCACACCGACCAGCAGGTGGGCGCGACTGATCAGGGCGGCGGCCTGCGACAAAGAGGTCTCGCCCGCCATGCCGATGATTTCTGTCTCGCCACCAGCGATACGCGTGGCGGCCTCGCGATCACCGGGGCCGCCCAGCATCACCACCGGCAGGCCCAACTCCGCGCGCAGGCGCGCCGCCAACACCAGCCAGCGTGTCTCGATCCAGTGCTTCTGCGGACGAGTGGTGAAAGGGCAGATCACGACATAGCCTAGCTGCAAGGCGTGCTCAGCGATAAAATCATCGGCAAAGCACTCGTCCTCGCTGGAAAGGGCCATATCCATCTCAAAGGATCCGGTCTCCAGCCCCAGGGCCTCGGCCATACGCCGGTATTCGGAACCGATGCGCTTGTCGCCCTGGGGCTTATCCACCACCCGTGTCATCAGCCGCGCACTGCCTTCGCGTGAACCCAGGCCAACGCGCTCCGCCGCCCCCGTCATCCACGCCAGCAGGCCGCTCTTCATCAGGCCCTGGATATCCAGCACCAGACCGAAGCCGCGCGCCCGCAGCTCGCGGCGAAAGACGCGCACCGCCGTCAACAACCGCCAATAGCGCTTCTCGCGCCACAGTCGCTGCCACTCGCCGCGCGGCCAGACGATCACTTCATCGAGACGTGGATTGGCCGCCAGCAGCGGCACCGCCTCCGACTGCACCAGCCAGGCGATGTGCGCCTCGGGATATTTGTCGCGCAGGGCACGAATCAGCGGCGAGGCCATCACCACGTCGCCGATGGCGCTGAGGCGGACGATGAGAATGCGTTTGCCGGCTGTCGAGAGAATCACCACTGGATTGAATCCGCGAAAGATAAATCAAGGTTTTTTTGCTGTAGGATGCACGCGCACTATATCATTCGCCCTCCCGTAGTGACACGAAGCAGACCGCCGCATGAATTCAGTCCCGGCACAGAACCATCATTCTTTCGCCACCTTCTGGCCTGCTGAATGGAGCGCACGCCTCGGTCTTTTTGGCCTCCTGCTGTTTGCCTTCTCCGCCTGGTTCGGCCCCGCCCCGGCCAATATTGCCCTGGCCCTGATGCTCGCCGCCGCCCTCATGGAATGGCGCCAGACCTGGCACGTCTTTCGCCACGACCTCATTTTCTGGCCCACGCTGATTCTGCTAGGCTACATCTTCCTGCGCGCCGCCCTCGCCGCCCAGGAGATGCCCGAGCTGGCGGAGGAACAGTGGAAGACCGCCTGGAACTTCGCGTCCCTGGGCCTGTTCTTGCTACCGGCCTACTGGCTCGCCCGCTGTCCCAACAAGCTGGGCTGGGTACTGGCACTTGCCGTGGCGGGATTGATCATTGGCCTGGGTCTGAATCAGGACTGGTCGAAATGGGAACTGATGCTGCAAGGACAGCGCTCCGGGGCAGAGAAATGGTGGTATTCCATCATGGGGCTGTATACTGTCACGGCCCTGCTGGGGCTATTGCTGTTCGCCCCGCGACTTTTACACAGACAGCAGACACGCTTCCTCACAGCAGCCGTGGCCATTACCTGGCTCGTCTGCACGATCATCATCGTGCACGCCCTTTTCGTCAGCCAGACACGCACCGTCTGGTTCGCCGCCCTCCTGGTCTTCCCCCCCGTCTTCTTTTTCTTCATCCGTGGCTGGCTCAAGGCTCACCCGGATTTTCCTCGCCAAAAACTGGCCCTGGTAGCCATCGCCGGCGTTGCACTTGTCGGCGGGGTTTTTATCGCCAACTTCGACACCATCAGTAAACGGGCCACCCAGGAAAGTGCGGTCTATGAAGGCATTTCCAAGCTTAAGGAATTCAGCACGGAAAGTGTGGCCAAGCTAGTGCCCAAATCGTCCCTCGGCGCCCGCTTCTGGCTCCTCAGCTACGGTCTGGAGCTGTGGGAAGAACGCCCGTGGCTCGGCTGGGGGCCCGGCACCAGCAGCACCCGTTACCTGGCCCCCCTGCGGGATCGCCAGGATCTGGTTGGTTTCTGGCACCTGCATAACGGCTATATGGAAGTGCTGTATCGCTTTGGTCTGGTGGGCGCCCTGCTGTTCGCTCTGCCGGTCTTTCTTGTTGTCCGCGCCGCCTATCGAGCCCATCGGCGCAAAGAGATGCCCAACGACCTCTACCTGTTTCTCGCCGGCGCCCTCTTCCTGACCCTGATCTGGAACCTGACCACGGTTCGCCTGGACAAGCTCGACTACCGCTTCTACTGGAACTTCCTCGCCGGCATCGCCTACGCCAGTACTATCCGGCAATCGCTGACCAGCTACCGGAAACGCCTGACAAACACATGAGTCGGCACGCCCAGCTCTGCATCTTCGTCCCCGAGTGGGACAATGGCGGTGTCGAACGCATGATGGCCAACCTGATGCGCGGAATGGCGGCCCACGGCGTCACGGTGGATCTGCTGCAGAACACCCGCAGCAGCCACTACCTCGACGACCTCCCTGCAGGCATCCGGCGGATGCAGTTGGAGGCGGACAAGCCAAGCTATCTGCTGGACAGGACACGGCAATATCTGGTAGATACCCGGCCCGAATGCCTGCTTTCCGCCAAAGACACCAGCCATAATCTGGCCCTGAACGCGCAACGTAGCGCCGGTGTCGACACCCGCGTCTATCTGCGCTTTGCCAGCAACATCAGTCAAAAATACGCCCACCGCAACGCCCTTAAGCGATGGTGGATACGTCACGGGTTGCGCCGCAGCTGCCGGCGAGCGGACGGCCTGCTGGCCGTCTCACAAGGGGTAGCAGATGACATCCACACCACCACCGGTCTAAGCGTGCAGACCCTGCCCAACCCCGTGATCAGCGGGCAACTCCACAGCCTGGCCGGAGAGCCTGCCCCCCACCCTTGGCTGAGTGAACACGATATCCCCGTGATCCTCGGCGCCGGGCGTCTGGGACGGGCGAAGAACTTCACCCTGCTCATCGAGGCCTTTGCCCACCTACACCGGGAGCGCCGCTGCCGGCTGATCATTCTGGGAGAGGGGCGGCAGCGCGAACGCCTACTACATCAGGCGGAAAGGCTAGGCGTGGCCGAGGACGTCTCGCTGCCAGGCTACACCGACAACCCCTTTGCCTGGCTGGCCCGGGCCGGCGTGTTCGCCCTCTCCTCCAACTGGGAGGGCAGCCCCAACATCCTGGTCGAAGCCCTGGCACTCGGCACCCCCGTCGTCTCCACAGACTGCCCCAGCGGCCCGCGCGAGATCCTCGCCGGCGGCCGCTACGGTTCCCTGGCACCCATGGGCGATGCGGAGTCGTTCGCCACGGCCCTGAAACAAGCACTCGACGCCCCCTTATCCGCCGGACACTTGAAACAGGCCGCACTCCCCTACACTCTGGAGGCCAGCACCCAAGCCTATCTGCAGGCGATGTCGCTGACGTAGCCCGCAATATTCCATCCAACAGACGACAGGCAGACAGACCATGTGCGGCATAGCCGGCTTTTTCCATCACCACGCCCACACTGGCGCAGCGGAGCGCCTGCAGCGCATGGCCACGGCCCTGCACCACCGCGGCCCGGACGACAGTGGCATGTATCTCCGCAGCGGCCTGGGTCTGGCGCACACGCGGCTGTCCATTATCGATCTCGAGGGCGGCCACCAGCCCTTGTTCGACGACCAGCGCGGGCTGGCCCTGGTGGCCAATGGTGAGGTGTACAACTTCATCGAGCTGCGGGCTGAACTGGAGGCTACGGGACACCGCTTCAACAGCCATTCCGACTGCGAGACCATCCTCCAGGCCTACGCCAAACACGACCGCAACTTTCTGCCACAACTACGCGGCATGTTTGCCTTCGCCCTGTATGACGAGCGGGAAGGTACCCTGACCCTGGCCCGCGACCGCCTCGGCATCAAGCCCCTATTCTACATCGAGACCGGCGACGGCATCGCCTTCGCCTCGGAGATCAAGGCCCTGCTGGCCCTGCTGCCGACACCGCCGGCCATCAACCCGCATGCCCTCGTGCAGTATCTGCAGAGCCAGTTCAACAGCGGCGAAGAAACCATCTTCGAGGGCATCCGCCGCCTGCCACCGGGCACCGCCATGCGCATCGACGCCAGCGGCCGCATCGAGCGTTGGCGCTACTGGTCGGCGCTGGACGTGGAGCCCCGCCAGTGCAGCTTCGAGGAGGCAGCGCGCGAATTCGATGAACTGATGGACAGCGCCATGCACGAGCACATGCGCTCCGATGTCCCCTTCGGCCTGTTTCTCTCCGGCGGCGTCGACTCCGCCATCCTCCTGGCCATGCTCGACCGCTACCAGGACAAACCCATTCGCAGCTTCTCCGTGGGCTTCAGCGGTGCACGCATGAACGATGAGCTGGATGATGCCGAGCGCATCGCCCAACAGTTCCGCACCGAACACACGCCGCTCAAGCTGAACCAGCAGACGGTGTTCCGCCGCCTGGTGCACACGGTGTGGACGGCCGACGACCTGATGCGCGACTACGCCAGCCTGCCCACCGACATCCTTGCTCAACACGCCAGCCGGGAAGTAAAAGTGGTGTTCAGCGGCGAGGGCGGTGACGAGGTATTCGCCGGCTACGGCCGCTATCGCAAGTCCGCCCTGCAGCGCTGGGCGAAGAACCTGATCGCCCCCGGCTCCGGCGGTTTCCGCACCCGTGGCCACTGGCGCAAACCCTGGCCGAATCGGGTCTTCGGCAGCGAGTTGCAGGCGGCAAAAGCGGCCGTTCGCGAACCCTTCATCCAGGCCTGGCAGGCCACACCACAGGCCTGGGACGACGTGCAGCGCAGCCAGTACGTCGACCTCACCACTGCCCTGCCCGACAACCTGCTGGTCAAGGCCGACCGCATGCTGATGGGCTTCGGCCTGGAGGGCCGGGTGCCGTTTCTCGACCACCGCATCGTCGAATTCGGCCTGTCGCTGCCGAGCGAGCTGAAGATCCGGCCCGGCCAGGGCAAGCTGTTCCTCAAGCGCTGGGCCGAGCAATACCTGCCCCATGATCACCTGTACCGCAAGAAACGTGGCTTCCATGTGCCGGTGGGTGACTGGTTGCAGGGTGACTTCCTCGCCGGACTGAGCGAGAAACTGCCGCGCAACCCGGCCATCCGCCAGTGGTTCCGCGCCGACGGTGTGGAACAGATGCTGGCCGCGCAAAAGGCCGGCAAGGAGGCCAGCCGCGAGATCTGGGGGCTGATGCAGTTCGCCATCTGGCACCGGCTGTTCGTCGAGGAGCCGGGGCGGATGCCGGCGGCGGAAGAGGATCCGCTGGAGTGGATCAGTGAGGAATAGAATGTCGACTGTGCTACTGGCTCTTTTCAACGCAAAGTCCACACGACCTTTTCGTTTCTCTTTGCGTCCTTTGCGCCTTCGCGTTGGATCTTTCCAGGCCCAAGCCGGTAGTCTCAACCATGACTGACAGCCCCCGTATTGCCGTGCTCATCTCCTTCTCCGGCGCTGGCGGCGTGGAACGCATGGTGCTGAACCTGGTGGAAGAATTCGCCCGCCGCGGTTATGGCATCGACCTGCTGCTGATCCGTGCCGAGGGTGAGCACCTGCGTGAGCTGCCCGAGGGAGTAAACGTGATCCGCCTGGGTGTAAAGCATACCCTGGCTTCCGTACGACCGTTGGCCCGCTGGCTGCGACAAAACCACCCACCGGTACTGCTAGTGGCCAAGGATCGTGCCGGCCGCGCGGCCCTGTGGGCACGACGCTTGGCCGGCGTAGACACGCGCATCGCCATCCGCCTGGGCACCAATCTGTCCGCAGCGCTGGCCGGGCGCGGCTGGCTGAGGCGTATCACGCGCACCCTGCCCATGCGCTGGAGCTATCGCATGGCCGAACGGGTGATCGCCGTCTCCCACGGCGTGGCCGAAGACACGGCACGAGTCACCGGCCTGCCGCCCGAACGCATCAGCGTGGCACACAACCCGGTGATCACCTCGCGCCTGCTGGCCCTGGCCGAAGCGCCGCTCGACCACCCCTGGCTTGCCGAGGGCGAGGCGCCGGTGATTCTCGGCGCCGGCCGTCTCACCCGGCAGAAGGACTTCCCCACCCTGATCCGCGCCTTCGCCCAGGCCCGCGCCGCACGCCCCTGCCGGCTCATCATCCTTGGCGACGGCGGCCAGCGCGACCAATTGCTGGCCCTGGCCACCGAACTGGGCGTGGCCGATGACGTGGATCTTCCCGGCTTCGCCACCAACCCCTACGCCTGGATGCGCGCCGCCGACCTGTTCGTGCTCTCCTCGCTCTGGGAAGGCTCGCCCAACGTGCTCACCGAAGCCATGGCCTGCGGTACCCCGGTAGTATCCACCGACTGCCCCAGCGGCCCGCGTGAAACCTTGCAAGACGGGCGCTTCGGCCCGCTGGTATCGATGGGCGACCCCACCGCCATAGGCCAGGCCATTCTCGACACTCTGGCCAATCCACCCAGTGCCGAGACCATGCAGGCGGCCGTGACCGACTTTGCCGTGACACGCAGCGCCGACGAATACCTCGACATCCTCAGTCTGCCGCGGCAAACACAACCGTCGGAAGCGTAAGGACCAAAAACTTCTTCGCCACAGAGACACGGAGAACACTGAGAAAAAGAACTTGTTATACCGCTCTGCGCCGCAAGACCGCCGACACCGCTGAGCGACATTACCAGTCCTTCTCTGTGTTCTCCGTGCCTCTGTGGCGAGCGTTCTTGTGGCGGATTTCAGTCACCCTCTGATTTTCAGTGGGGCAATGACGGCCGGCCACGTATAATCCCACTCCTTTCAGCCACACCCATTCCGCCATGTTGCTCTCACGCAAGTACAATTTCCTCTTCGTGCACATCGCCAAGACCGGTGGCACCAGCGTGCGCGCTGCCCTTAAGGGCCTGCGTTGGCGTGACCCCACCTATCTGTCACAGTTCATCTGCAGCAAACTGAGCCACCTCAGCGGCCACCGCATCGGCGCTAAGTTCCCGCGCCATGCCAGGATCATCGCCGCCAAAGAAATGCTACCGGCGGAGTTCTTCGACGGCCTGTTCAAATTCGCCTTCGTGCGCAATCCCTGGGATCTGCAGGTCAGCTCTTATCACCACATCCGCCGCGAACGCCCACAGGTGATGGCGCACATCGAGGATTTCCCCCAGTTCATCCGCTGGAAGCTGGATCCAGAGCGGCCCTACCAGTACCACGTGGACACCTCCATCCAGCTGCAATCGGACTATCTCATCGACCTGCGCGGCAACATCATCACGGACTTCATCGGCAAATATGAGAATCTGCAGGCGGACTTCGACGAGGCCTGCCGGCGCATCGGCATCGCGCCGCGGCAGCTGCCGCACAAACGCCAGGCCAAGGGGCGCAAGGATTTTCGCAGCTATTACGACGACAAAACCGCCGAGCGGGTGGCGGCCTATTTCAAGACCGACATCAACAACCTGGGGTATCGCTTCGACTCGGAATGAGCACTGGTGGGAGCGGGCCATGCCCGCGATGATTTTGTAAGACTGTCGACCCTGTGGGAGTGGCTTTAGCCGCGAATATTTAGCCCGTTTTATTCGCGGCTAAAGCCGCTCCCACAAATTACCAAAAAAATCGCAGGCATGGCCCGCTTCTATACGCAGAGGAGACAGGAAAGCCGGGGCTCAGTGTTGGTACTCAAAGGCCTCACACAGCAGGTGCAGCATGAGAATATGCGCCTCCTGGATGCGGGCAGTGGCGTTGACGCTGATGATCAATGCCGTGTCCACCCGTTGCGCCAGGCGGCCGCCATCGCGGCCCAGCAGGCCGACGGTCTGAATGCCGTGGTCGCGGGCGTAATCCACGGCACGCAGTACGTTGGCGGAATTGCCGGAGGTGCTAATGCCAATGAGCAGGTCGCCAGAACGCGACAGAGCCTGCAACTGGCGTGAGAATACCTGCTCGAAGCCGTAGTCGTTGCCAATGGAGGTGAGCGCCGAGGCATCGGTGGTCAACGCCACCGCAGGATAACCGGGGCGATCCATGGAATAGCGCCCGGTGAGCTCGGCGGCAAAATGCTGGGCGTCGGAGGCGGAGCCACCGTTGCCACAAACGAACACCGTGCCACCCTGCGCGAAAGTGGCCTCGATCCGTTGCGCGACGGCGCGCAGTTCATCCTCCAACCCGGCCACGAAATCGATGGCCTCACGATGCGCCGCAATGGCGGCCGGCACGTCGATAGACATCTCAGTCGTCCTTCAGCACGTATTCCGCGCCGCAGTACGGACACTTGGCCTGGCCGGTCTTTTCAATGGGCAGGAACACGCGTGGATGCGAGTTCCACAAGCTCATGCCATCCATGGGACAGTGCAGAGGCAGATCGGCACGGGTGATTTCGTAGCGGTGCTGCGCATTGGGCTCGATGGTCTGCTGGACTTGTGACATGATTTTTTCTCTATTGTTTGTAGGTTGGGGTGAGGTACGAACCCCAACAACGGGGGTTATCGGAGCCTGTATTGTTGGGGTTCGTGCCTCACCCCAACCTACACTCTGCTCTCTGTTATCCGTTGACGGCCGCCAACCATTCCTGGTGCTGGCCGTGACGTCCGTGCACCACGTCAAAATACAAGGTCTGTAATTGCTCGGTGATGGGGCCGCGGCCGCCGTTACCGATGGGGCGGTTGTCCAGCTCACGGATCGGCGTCACCTCGGCGGCGGTGCCTGTAAAGAAGGCCTCGTCAGCAACATACACCTCGTCACGGGTGATACGTTTCTCCACCACCTTCAGGCCCAGTTCGGCAGCCAGGGTCATGATGGTATCGCGGGTGATGCCCTCCAGCGCCGAGGTCAGCTCGGGGGTATAGAGTACACCGTTACGCACCACGAAGATGTTTTCGCCACTACCTTCGGCAACGAAGCCGTCCACGTCCAGCAGCAGGGCCTCATCGTAGCCATCGGTCATGGCCTCCTGCAGCGCCATGATGGAGTTGATGTAGTTACCGTTGGATTTGGCCTTGCACATGGTCACGTTGACGTGGTGACGGGTGAAGGACGACGTCTTGATGCGAATGCCCTTCTCCATGCCATCGGCACCCAGGTAGGAGCCCCATTCCCAGGCCGCCACAACGACGTGAGCCTTGAGGTTATCGGCGCGCAGGCCCATGCCCTCGGAACCGTAGAACACCATGGGACGTAGGTAGGCGGTGTCGAGATGGTTCTCGCGCACCACGGCCAGTTGGGCCTCGTTGATCGTTGCCTTGTCGAAGGGCATGGGCATGTTGAGGATCTTCGCCGAACGGAACAGGCGGTCGGTGTGTTCCTGCAAGCGGAAAATGGCCGTGCCCTGGGTCTCGGTGTGATAGGCGCGCACGCCCTCGAAGACGCCCATGCCGTAGTGCAGGGTGTGGGTCAACACATGCACCCTGGCCTCGCGCCAGGGTACCATTTCTCCATCCAGCCAGATGAGACCGTCGCGGTCGTCCATCGACATAAGTCTGTTACTCCTCTTTTTTCTGCTTGTTTACTATCAGTGATCTACTTCGTTATGTTTTATGGTGCCGCTGGAGAACAATCCGGCTGGCTTGGGTATGGATCAGACGCCCTCAGGAAAGCCCCATGAACTTTCTTTATAAGCCATTGACCATTTTCCATTGTGTACGCCACGTTGAATATCAACGGCGTATTTTCCTCAGACACACCAGCCACCAATACACAGGCTGATTTATTAGTTACATTTTCTTTTTGAAACACCATGGACGTCATGTCTTTCGGAAAATTGATTGAAAATATAACTGAATTTCTCTCGAGTTTTGCCTTTTCCGAGCCATCAAGCAGCAATGGCAAACTCTCAGAAACAAAACTTTTCGCCCAGTATTTTCTTAGCATATTTTCATATGATTCTTTTGATAAAGCGCCAACATATTCATTATATTTCTGGATGGGCGAATCACTCTCTTTATTAAAAGCATGCGAACATCCAAGTATTAATTTTTCAACATCAACATATCCTGAAATTGATATTGCATATGCGCCAATGTGATTTTCAATTTTGCTTGTGTGGACATCAGTATCTCCTTGTCTAAAATGGTGCCCTCTCTCAAGCTACAGGGCATATCAAAACCCTGATTTTGTTTATCACGCTGCAAGCTGAGGGGGAGTTCAACCCTGAGAGATTAAATATAACCGTTGACTCCTCCCGCTGTTGATCAAATTCCGGCAATTCTTCGTGTACTCTGTGCCTCTGTGGCAAATCATCAATCTTCGAGATACTTTCGCCATAGCTGCATCACCGCCTCGCGCTGCTCGCGGAAGCGGTTGTCGTCCACTAGCGCGGGCCGCTCCTGCAGGGACAGGCGATGCACCTCGGTGCGATAAGCCCGGTACGCATCACTAAGGATCTCGCTCTCCTCTGGCGCGAAAAAACCATGCGCGGAAAGGCTGGCCAGCAGGCGGATACTGTCCGTGAAGTCGGTCAGATCCGGAGCCTGATGCGCCCAGCGCAAAACCCCGAATTGAACCATAAATTCGATATCGGCGATACCACCACGCCCCTGTTTGAGGTCGAACCGAGTGGTGGATTCACGGCTCAGGTTGTCGCGCATGCGCTCGCGCATTTCGCGTACCTCCTTGCGCAGCAGCAACGGATCACGCTCATGGGTCAGCACCTCACGACGCACGCGGCGGAATGCTGCACCTACGGCCTCGTCGCCGGCCACCACCCGCGCCCGCACCAGAGCCTGGTGCTCCCAGACCCAGGCCTTGTTTTTCTGGTAATCCTCGAAGCCGGGCAGACCCACCACCAGCAAGCCGGAGGCGCCGCTGGGACGCAGACGCATATCGACATCGTACAGGGTGCCGGCCGGAGTCAGGGTAGTCAGGATGTGGATAATACGCTGGCCGAGACGGGCGTAGAACACCGCATCCGCCACCACCTTCGGCCCTGCAGTCACGGCGTGGCTAACCGGTGTGGCATCATTGCTGGTGTGCAGAAACACCATATCCAGATCCGAGCCATAGCCCAGCTCAATGCCACCCAGCTTGCCATAGGCGACGATGGCAAAGCCTTTTTCCTCACTGGTGCTGTCATCGGCCACGGAAGGCCTGCCGTAGCGTCGGGTGAGATCGGCCCAAGCCAACTCCAGCACCTGCTCCAAGATCACCTCGGCAATGTAGGTAAGGTGATCGCTCACCACCATCAGCGGCACCGCGTCCATTACATCAGCGGCAGCCACGCGCAGCACCGCCGCCTGCTTGAACTGGCGCAGCGCATCCATGGCCTGTTCCAGATCGCCGTCGGGCACAGCGTCCAGGCGGCACTGCAGCTCGGCGGCCAACTCGTCACGAGAAGCCGGCGCGTACAGGCTGCGCGCGTCCAGCAGTTCGTCCAGCAACAGGGGGTACTGCACTAGCCTTACCGCAATCCACGGGCTGACGGCGCACAGGCGTACCAATTGCGACAGGGCCAGCGGGTGCTCCACCAGCAGGGCCAGGTAAGCACTGCGGCGGGCCACGGCCTCGACCAGTTTCAACAACCGCTGCACCACCACGTCGGCCTCATCGTGAGCCCCCGCTGCCCCCAGCAACAGCGGCATTAGTCGATCCAGTCGCTCACGGCCGGTGTGGTGCAGGGCGCGGTAGCGCGAACTGTCTCGCAGCACGGTGACTTGCCGCAGCACGGCCTCGGTGTCGTCGAAACCAGCTTCGCGCAGCGCCGCCTGGGCGGCGTCGTTATCCAGCATCCCCTGCCACAGGGCGTCTAGGGCGGCCTTACCATCGCCGGTCTGCGGCGCTTCGAAGACCTGCTCGAAGTGGCTGTGCACCCGCGCCATATGGCCACGCAGCACGGGGATGAAGTCGTCCCAGGTCTCGCAGCCCATGCTGTAGGCGAGGCGTTGGCGCGCGGTCTCATCCGTGGGCAGGCGATGAGTCTGCTGGTCGCGGTATTCCTGTAGGCGGTGTTCACTGTCACGCAGAAACACATAGGCGTCGAGCAATTGCTTCACCACATAACGCGGCAGGTAATCCTGCTCGGCCAGCCATGCCAACACGCGGCGAATTTCACGCCGTTGCAGGGCCGGCTCACGACCGCCACGAATCAGCTGGAAGGCCTGGCCGATGAATTCCACTTCGCGGATGCCGCCGGCACCCAGCTTAACGTTATCGGCCATGCCCTTGCGCTGCACCTCGGCGGCCACCATGGCCTTCATCTCGCGCAGGGCGGCAAAGGCACCATAGTCGAGGTAACGCCGGTAGATAAAGGGACGCAGCAAATCCAGCAGGTGTTCACTGTCTTCGAGACAGCCGGCCACCGAACGCGCCTTGATCAGGGCATAGCGCTCCCAGTCACGGCCATGCACTTGGTAGTAGTTCTCCATAGCCCCGAAGCTCAACGCCAGCGCGCCGCTGCCGCCGAAAGGACGCAGGCGCATGTCGACGCGGAACACAAAACCCTCGGCGGTTTTTTCGTCGAGGGCACGAATCAGTTCGCGGCCCAGACGGACAAAAAATTCCTCGTTGCTGCGCGTGCGCGGCACGCCTTGCGTCTCTCCGTTTTCGGGATAGGCGAAGATCAGGTCGATATCGGAGGAAAAATTCAGCTCGTGCGCACCCAGCTTGCCCATGCCGAGCACCACCAGTTGCTGCGGCTGGCCACTATTGGCGCCAGTAGGCACTCCCCATTTGGCCTCCAGCCATCCCTGCAAGTGAATCAGGGCACCGCGGATGCAGGCCTCGGCCAGGGCCGAGAGATCGGCGCTAGTCTGCCTCAGGTCGGCATGACCGGCGATGTCACGCCAAGCGATGCGCAGCATCTCGCGGCGGCGCAGACGGCGCAGGGCGACACCGAGCTGGTCGGCATTGACGCAGCCGGCCAGCGCCACCTGCACACAGCCGGCCAGGGTGTCGGCGGCGTAGGCCTGATGCAGGTCACCGCTGTCGAGCAAACCGAGCAGCAGGCTCGGGTCGCGCACGCAGTGGCGGGCAACGAAGTCGCTGCAAGCCCACACGCGGCACAGCTCTGGCAGCAATGCGGAATCAATAGACCGCGTAGTGTGGCTGTCCGCGAGCATCTCGGTGAAGGCCGTCCAGTGCGCAGCCAGCTCATCGCGCAGCGCCACGGGTACGGTGCACAGATGTGAATCGATGTTGCTATGGCTCATTCACTGCCCTCCTGCAATCTGCCTGCGCCTTTTAAAGAATAAGCTCGCTGAACCGATATCTGAAAGGCATCAAGTGAACTCAATTATTCAACCTGAATCCACGGACTCAGGTTCAACCGCAGGGCCTTTCGAATGCAGATCCTGGATTATCTAAAATTGATGGTGAAGTATGAAGCCTCCGACCTCTATTTCACAGTCGGCGCACCGGTAAGCGCAAAGATTTTTGGCATGCTCAAACCACTGGAAAAAACCACTCAGCCCTCCGGACAAGTCAAAGAACTGGCGTATAGCCTGATGAGTGAAGAACAGATCGCCCTATTCGAGATCAAGCCGGAGATGAATCTGGCCCATTCAGAATCGGGCCTGGGCCGCTTCCGCGTCAATATCTTCAAGCAGCGCAATCAGGTGGCGATGGTGATTCGCCATATCAAGACGCAAATCCCCAGTTCCGAGGAACTGGGCCTACCGCCGATCCTGAAAAAGATCGTCATGCATAAACGTGGCCTGGTGCTGTTCGTCGGCGGTACCGGTTCGGGCAAGTCCACCTCACTGGCAGCCCTGATCGACTACCGCAACACCAATAGCGCGGGGCACATCATTACCATCGAGGATCCCATCGAGTTCATCCATAACCATAAAAAATCCATTGTTAATCAACGAGAGGTGGGACTCGACACAGACAGCTATGAAGATGCCCTGATCAACACCCTGCGCCAGGCGCCCGATGTCATCCTGATCGGCGAGATCCGCAACCGCGAGACCATGGAACACGCCATTGCCTTCGCCGAGACCGGCCATCTGGCCATTTCCACCCTGCACGCCAACAACGCCAACCAGGCGCTGGATCGCATTATCAACTTCTTCCCCGATGACCGTCGCAGTCAACTATTGATGGATCTGTCGCTCAATGTGCGCGCCTTTATTTCACAACGCCTGATTCCCACCGTGGACAGCAAGCGCACGGTGGCGGTGGAAGTGCTGCTGGGTACGCCATTGATACAGGATCTGATCCTCAAGGGCGAGGTTCATACCATCAAGGAGATCATGGAGAAATCCACCAATCTGGGCATGCAGACCTTCGATCAGGCCCTGTTCAAGCTCTATAAGGATGGCCAGATATCCTTGGAGGAGGCCCTGCGCAATGCCGATTCGCAGAATAACCTGCGCCTGAAAATCAGCCTTTCAGAGGGCAGAACTGAAGTGAACCCGAGCCTGAAGATGGAAGAGGAAGCGGACGACCCAACCGTCATAGGACAGCGGGCCGGCCTGCTGAACATAGAGTTGGAACCTAAACTCCGTTAGTTCTACTTTGTCATATTAGATTTCAATAAATGCGATGCCGATACAAAACAATGGGTTACAATTCAATACTGGCTCACGATCGTTTCAGTGTTACATTCCTTAAATGTGGTGAACGGATGCCCTAAAACAATTCCTCTGGCACTTCATCCGCAGCGGAATCGGAATAGGGGGCCTGCCTGGCACCTCCGCGCCGATACGGCAACATCGCCTCTTCGTCCAGCGCCGCCGGCACATTCTCCACGCGGAAGGTTTCAAAGATGGCCTGAGGGTGACCGGCCGGCGCCAGTAGTCCGGACGTTGGATCGATACGCACAGTAACCAGCCCCGAGGGGCGCTCCAGCGGCCTCAGCGGCAACTCCTTTAGCGCCTCACGCATGTAGTCAATCCACATGGGCAGTGCGGCACGGCCACCCGTTTCCCGATCACCCAGCGGCTGCGGACGGTCGAAACCCACCCACACCGTGGTCACCAGGTCTGAACTAAAACCCGAAAACCAGGCGTCATGCTGATCATTGGTGGTACCGGTCTTGCCCGCCAGATCCGAACGTTGCAGCACCTGCGCACGCCGTGCCGTACCCCGTTGAATCACATCACGCATCATACTGCGCATCAGGTAGACATTCTGCGCCGTGGCCACGCGAGGGGCGATATTGACCGGTATCTGTTCGCCACGCCGGGGCGGCCCGATAAAGGTCATCTGTGCAGCACGCTCGGCGTCCGTCGTCTCACAGGATCGGCACACAGTGGCTGGCGCCGCCTGGTACAACACCTCACCATCCGGATCTTCGATGCGCTCAATAAACCAGGGGGTGACGTGGAGGCCGTTATTGGCAAACACCGCATAACCGGTAACAATTTCCAGCGGCGTCACGGCACCGCTACCCAGCGCCAGTGACAAATCACGCGGCAGATCTGACTTGTCAAAGCCAAAGCGGCTGACATAGTTGATGGCATAGGAAATACCCGTCGCACGCAACAGGCGAATGGAAACCAGATTGCGAGACTTCACCAACGCCTCGCGCAGACGGGTGGGGCCAAACACGCGGCCGCTATAATTTTCCGGCCGCCAAGTGGCCTCCAGGCCTCGATCCTCGAACACCACCGGGGCATCATTGATCAGGCTCGCCAGCGTGAAGCCTTTCTCCAGTCCTGCGGAATAAATGAACGGTTTGAAACTAGAGCCCGGCTGACGCTCGGCCTGAGTAATACGGTTGAACTTGCTGGCACTGAAATTAAACCCACCCACCAGGGCACGAATAGCCCCGTCATGGGGACTAATGGATACCAACGCGCCCGCCACCGTGGGCACCTGCACCAAATGCCATTCATCCTTTTTACCGCGCTCAGCAATGCGAATCACATCACCACGAGCAAGGATATCAGCTGCCTGTTCCGGTACTTTTCCGGTTCGGCCACCCGGCAACGCCGGTGCAGCCCACGACAAACCCGCCCAGTTGATCGGCACGATACCCCGGCGTGGCTCGTAGACCCTGGCGGACTGCCCTTCTACCGACAGCACCAGCACCGGCAACAGACCATTGATTTCCCGATAGGGCTTCAACTCCTCCGCCCACTGCTCTTCCGTATCCTCCTCGCTCAACTCAACCTGTGCCAGCGGGCCACGGTAGCCATGCCGCGAATCATAAGCCAGCAGGGCCTCACGCTGGGCAACGTTGGCCGCCAACTGCATGGCCGAATCTATACTGGTGATCACCCGAAAACCCCGGGAATAGGCATTGTCGCCATAACGGGAAACCATTTCACTACGCACCATTTCCGCCACGTAGGGCGCCACTACTTCCTGTGACAGGCCATGCAGTTTGGCATCGTCCGGAGTGTTCATGGCCACCTGATATTCGGCCTCGGAAATAAAGTCCAGTAAGCGCATACGGCCCAGCACATAGCCCCGGCGCGTCAGGGCGCGGGACGGATTGACCACCGGATTGAAGGTGGAGGGCGCCTTGGGCAGGCCGGCGATCATGGCAATCTGCGCCGTACTCAGCTGTTCCACGGGCAGGCCATAATAGACTCGCGCCGCAGCCGCCACACCATAGGCCCGATGGCCGAAATAGATTTTGTTGAGGTACAGGGTGATAATCTCCTGTTTGCTCAGCTCGTCCTCTATTTTCAGTGCCAGGAAGATTTCATTGAGCTTACGCAGATAGGTTTTTTCACGGCTGAGGAAAAAGTTGCGCGCCACCTGCATAGTGATCGTACTGCCACCCTGGCCCTTCTCGCCCGTGCGGGCCAAGTAGACAGCGGCACGCAGCAAACCACGCCAGTCAACACCGGGATGCTCGAAAAAACGGTCGTCTTCTGCCGCCAGCACCGCCTTGATCAAGCGATCAGGAATCTCGTCATAATCCAGTGGAGCACGGCGCTTTTCACCAAACTCGGCGAGCAACTTGTGGTCACGGGTATAAATTCGTAGTGGAACTTGGAACTGAATTTCTTTAAGGTTGTCCACCGACGGCAGCTTCGGCATCACCGCGAAATAGATGCCAAACACCACCGTCAGCGATGCCGCGACAACCAATCCGGCCAATATCAATAGAAATCGTTTCATAAACAGGGGGCAACAAGGCTTCCAAAGGAGGTTTTTGTGATGGAATTCATACAGTCAAACGTAGACAGAGTCGACAGAGTATAAAACCTCTAATAAGATCAACCCAATACTATTTTTTTCAGTGCAGTTTTGATCTATCGTAAAGTTTGTCGTATAACTACCGATAATCTGCTTACCTGCATGAAACGACAGGAAGGACAACGTGCGGTTAGCATCGTTATTTAGTACAAAATCTCTCCCTCTCATCGGCCTGGATATTAGCTCCACCTCGGTAAAGCTGCTGGAATTGAGCCGGCAGGGCGGGGGCTATCGCGTTGAGGCCTATGCGGCGGAACCGTTGCCGCCCAACTCCGTGGTGGAAAAAAACATCACCGACGTCGAGGCCGTTGGCGAGGCCGTCCGCCGGGCGGTCAAGCGCTCAGGCAGCCGCACCAGGAATGCGGCCGTCGCCGTCGCAGGCTCCGCAGTGATCACCAAAATCATCACTATGCCGGCCACCCTCTCGGGAGAAGAGATCGAAAGCCAGATCGAACTGGAGGCCGACCAGTACATCCCCTATTCGCTCGAAGAGGTCAATCTGGATTTCGAAATCCTCGGCCCTTCGGAAAACAATCCTGACACCCTGGACGTCCTGCTGGCCGCCTCGCGCAGTGAAAACGTCGATTCCCGGGTTGCCGCCGTGGAACTGGGCGGACTGAACGCCAAGATCGTCGACATCGAGGCCTACGCACTGGAAAATGCGTTTCCCCTCATTGCCTCGCAAATTCCCGGCGGCACCGACGACAAGACTATCGCCATTGTCGACATCGGCGCAACCATGACCACGCTCAGCGTGTTACATGACGAAAAGATCATCTATACCCGCGATCAGGTGTTCGGCGGCAAGCAACTGACCGAAGAGATCCAGCGCCGCTACGGCCTGTCCTACGAGGAAGCCGGCATGGCCAAGCGCCAGGGCGGGCTACCCGACAACTATGTGCCCGAGGTCTTGGATCCCTTCAAGGACGCCATGGCGCAGCAGGTCAGCCGCTCCCTGCAATTCTTTTTTTCCTCCAGTCAGCACAACGCCGTCAGCCACATCGTCCTGGCAGGCGGCAGCGCTTCGATCCCCGGCGTGGATGAACTGATCGAGGAGCGCATCGGCACCAGTACATCCATCGCAAACCCCTTCACCAACATGGCCCTGGCCTCGCGCATCAAGGCACAGGCGCTGAGTAACGATGCGCCCTCCCTGATGATTACCTGCGGTCTCGCGTTGAGGAGCTTTGACTGATGCCACACATTAATCTGCTCCCCTGGCGCGAAGAACTCCGACGTGAACGACAACGGCGGTTTATCAATATTGCCGCCGGTGCCGCCGTACTCATGCTTGGCATCATTGCGTTAGCACACATCCAGATCAATGGCATGATCGAAGGCCAGCAGGCCCGTAATACCTTCATCCAGGATCACATCACCCGTGTCGACGCGGAGATCAAGGAAATCGAAACCTTGGAGAAGGAAAAACAGGCCCTGCTGGCCCGTATGCAAATCATCCAGGAACTGCAAAGCAGCCGCGCAGAAATCGTCCATTTGTTTGATGAGACGGCAAGAATCATCCCCGAACAGGTTTATTTGATCAAACTGAGCCGTACAGGACGCGAGATTCACCTCGAAGGTGTTGCCGACTCCAACGAGGATATTTCCGAGTTCATGCGCAAGCTCAGTGATTCACCCTGGTTTAGCAATCCCAGGCTGACCGTTATCGAGACCGGCAAGACACCCTATATAGATGACAGTTGGTTCAAGCTCACGGTGAACCTGACCAACGGCAAGGTGGAGAAGGAAGAAAAATGAATCTCGACCTCGACCTCAACAATCTCGACTTCAACAATATTGGCAGTTGGCCCGCTGCGGCGCGCGCCATTGTCGTCGCCCTGCTCTGTGGAACCTTGTTACTCCTCGGCTATTACCTGGATATCAGCGACCAGCTGTTGACCCTGGAACAAGCGGAGGCCAAGGAAATCACCCTCAAGGCCGAATTTGAAAAGAAACAGGCCAAGGCCGCCAACCTAGCGGCCTATCAAGAGCAGATGGAGGAAATGGAACACACCTTCGGCACCCTGCTGCTTCAATTACCCGGCAAGACGGAAGTGGCCGAGGTTCTTGTCGATGTCTCCCATGTCGGCATTCAGACTGGACTCGAATTTGAACTCTTCAAACCCGCCGCCGAGATTCCCAAGGAATTTTATGCCGAACTCCCCATTCAGCTGCGCGTCATCGGTACGGCCCACGAGTTTGGCAATTTCGTCAGTGGTATCGCAGCACTACCACGTATCGTCACACTGCATGACCTCACGATCACACACAAAGCCAAGGGCAAAGACGACAAGAGCGGTCAGCTAAGCATGTCGGCCACCGCAAAAACCTATCGTTATCTCGATGAAGACGAGAAGTCCGCCAGCAACAACACTCGCAAAAGGAAGGGCAAATAATGAACCACAACGCCCCAACTCGCGCACAGTATCCGGCTAGCCGCCGGACAACCCCGGCCAGGAGATGGTGTATACTCGCCCTTCTGTCGGCCATCGGGCTGAGCGGCTGCGCAGGGAAGGATACGGACGGCCTGAAGGCCTATGTCCAGGAGATCGAACAGCGGCAAAAAAGCAATATTCCACCGCTCCCCGAGTTACTGGAATACGAAACATTTACGTATGACGAATTATCATTGCGCGACCCCTTTGAGCCGCCAGAAAAAGCCAAGGCAAATGCGCGGTCTCCCGACACCGGCCTGCAACCCGACCTGAAGCGGGAACGCGAAGTTCTGGAACACTTTTCCCTGGGCAGCCTTGGCATGGTCGGTTCCATCGAGAAAAAGGGCCGGCGCTGGGCGTTGATCATTGCGCCGGATGGCACCCTGCATCGCACCACCACGGGCCAGCACATGGGTCAGGATAATGGCGAAGTCATCAACATCACTGAGACCCAGGTAGAATTGAAAGAAATCGTACCCGATGGGCTCGGCGGCTGGATCGAAAGACGCACAACCCTGGCCGTCAGCGAATGATGCCAATGAGGACACTGGATATGGGCATTATCACCGGCATGAAAAAAATCAGCACAACAAGTGACAAGCCTCACAAGACGCGGGAAAA
This sequence comes from Gammaproteobacteria bacterium, assembly GCA_021647505.1. GTDB lineage: Bacteria > Pseudomonadota > Gammaproteobacteria > SZUA-152 > SZUA-152 > DRQN01. Next base: position 2,896 of record JAKIUN010000049.1, on the reverse strand, counting down.
ATGGATGAAAAAACTACTTACTGGGATTGCACTGGCAGGCCTGATCGTTTTTACCCAAGCACAAGCGCTTGCCGAAACCACCCTGGATTTCATTGATTTCAAGAAGCTCGGCGATAATCGCGTCGAAATACGCCTGGCGCTTTCCGGTGAAGCACCACAAACGAAGGACTTCACCAGCGAAAATCCCGCCCGTATCTCGCTGGATTTGCCGGGTGTCAGCAACAATCTCCCCTGGAACCTACCGTTACCCGTTGACACCGGGGCAGCAAAGGACATCAAGGCTGTGCAGGCCAGCGGCCGCACCCGCGTGACGATCAATGTTGACAAGCTTGTCGACTATGACATTCGCACGGAAGGAAAGAATCTTTACATCACACTGGCCGCAGACACTACAAACAATGTGGCCACGGTCGACACGCCCGCACCGGCACCTGCGGCAAAAAGAAAACCGGCAGACACACCACCCGCAAACAGTAATCTGCTCAGTCTGAATGACATCAGCTTTACCTCCCTGCCCGGCGACAGTGTGCAGGTGCGCCTGACGTTTAACGGTCCCGCCGTCAAGCCCGGCAGCTTCACCATCGATCACCCGGCCCGCGTGGTGCTCGATTTCCCACAGACCGCCAGCAACCTGAACTGGAAAAATAAAAACATCGGTATCGGCTTCGCCAAAAGTGTCACCGCCGTCGAGGCCGGCAATCGCACCCGCGTCATCCTCAATCTCGTTCAGCTGATTCCCTTTGAAAGCGAGGTCTCTGGGAACGATGTCGTCCTGACCATCGCCGGCAGCCGCGCCGCCGCAAGCACAACTTCCAGTAGAGAGTCCACGTCAAAAGCAAGCCGCGCAGCAAGCCTGCACCACATCAAAAACATTGACTTCCGCCGTGGCGCCCAGGGAGAGGGACGTATCATTGTCAGCCTCTCCGACCAGAACATCCCCGTCAGTACCGGCGAGTCCGGTCGTCAGATCTTCGTCGAATTCGCCGACAGCAGTCTGGCCAAAAACCTCCAGCAACGCCTCGACGTTATCGATTTCGCCACCCCGGTGCAGTACATCGATGCCAGCCAGATCGACGGCCGTGTCCGCCTCGCTATTTCGGCATCCGGTGACTACGAATACCTGGCCTACCACGCCGGCAACACTTACACCATCGAAGTAAAGGAGGTTCCTAAGGAAAAGGCCTCCGTCAAGAAGAAGGATGAATTCGGCTACACCGGCGAAAAACTGTCGCTAAACTTCCAGGACATCGAAGTGCGCGCCGTCCTACAGCTTATCGCCGACTTTACTGGCCTGAACATGGTCACCAGCGACTCCGTACGCGGTAGCCTGACCCTGCGTCTGAAAAACGTGCCCTGGGATCAGGCACTGGACATCATCCTGAAGACCAAAGGCCTTGCTATGCGTAAGGCTGGCAACGTCATCCTCGTCGCCCCCAGCCAGGAAATCGCTGCCCAGGAACGCCTCGAACTGGAAGCGCAAAAACAGGTGGAAGAATTGGCTCCGCTGAAAACTGACATCATCCAGATCAACTACGCCAAGGCAGCAGAGATCGCCGAACTGTTGAGAAGCAAAGGCGGCCTGCTTTCCGAACGTGGCGAAGTCGCTATCGACCAGCGCACCAATGTGCTGCTGATCTCCGATACCGTCGATCGACTGGAGGCCGTCCGCAATCTGATCACCTCTCTGGATATCCCCATACGCCAGGTTCTGATCGAGTCCCGCATCGTCATCGCCACTGACGATTTTGCCAAGAACCTCGGCGTACGCTTTGGTGTGACCGACGTCAGCAAGACGGGCGACAACCTGCTGATGACCTCGGGCTCGGCAAACGCCACCGACGTCATGGTCGCCTCGGCGATGTCAAACCGGGCGAACACAGGCAGCCCTTACCCCATTGATGTGCCGACCGGCACGGCAGGCATCGACCAGCGGATGAACGTCAACTTCCCTATCGCGGCAAGCAATGCCGGTCGCATCGCCTTTTCATTGCTCGGTGCCAACACCCTGCTGGATCTGGAGCTGTCAGCACTGCAACAGGAAGGCCGCGGTGAAGTGGTCTCCAACCCGCGCGTGATTACCGCAAACCGAAAAGAGGCCGTGATCGAACAGGGTACGGAAATCCCCTACCAGCAGGCCTCTTCCAGCGGCGCCACCAATATTTCATTCAAAAAGGCCGTGCTGAGCCTGCGCGTCACGCCGCAGATCACCCCGGACGACCGCATCATCCTCGACCTCAAGGTCACCAAGGACAGCGTCGGTCAGATCTTTGCCGGCGTACCCAGCATCGACACCAAGCAAGTGGAAACCCAAGTACTGATGAATAACGGCGAAACCGTGGTATTGGGTGGTGTTTATGAGACCACCAACAAAGAACAGCGCGACGGCATACCCTTACTGGGCGACCTGCCCTTCATCGGTGTACTGTTCCGCTCCACGCTGGAGCAAAGCACCAAGAAGGAATTGCTCATCTTTGTCACACCAAAGATCGTCAAAGAGGAGTTTTCAACCCGGTAAGGCTCCCCCCCTCCGGCAGTAAACAAGCAACAGCAAAGGCGGCGCAGCGATGTACCGCCTTTTTTGTTTCCGTGTCACCTCGCCCCATCAGCACACGACGGCATGGATGCAGGAACAGTTACATAGGGATTAACACCATGCCAACTCCTGCCTATATCTCGATTGAAGGCGCTACCCAGGGCAACATCACCACCGATGCGCGCGTCTTTCAAAAAACCAGCGTGCCGAATCGGAATGGTACTGAGTCAAGCTTGAGGCTTGGTATAGCGTCACTCCCATATGAAATCAGTGCTGTCCCGCTAACCCCACATCGTCATTCCTGCACGCGCGGGGGGGGGGGGGGCGGAATAGCACTCTGGACGACGCGCCCCGCTCGTCTTG
>JAKIUN010000048.1 GCA_021647505.1 Gammaproteobacteria bacterium | reverse complement strand
TACGACGCCCCCCTCTGGAACATGGCCCTAATCGCGTCACGCATTCACCTCGTTTGGATCGCAACCGTATGCGGCAAGCTTGAAACGCGATACCGCTATTCCAACACCCTAGGCTGGAACACCTTCCCTGTCCCACCTCTCACCGAAAAAAACAAAACCGATCTAACCCGCTGCGCCGAAGATATCCTGTTGGCACGCGAAGCCCACTTCCCGGCCACTATTGCTGACCTTTATGCGCCAGACAAAATGCCCGACGATCTGCGCCGCGCCCATGAACGCAATGATGAAGTGCTGGAGCGCATCTATATCGGTCGTCGCTTTAAAAACGATACCGAACGGCTGGAAAAGCTGTTTGACCTCTACACCAAAATGACGACAGATGCGGCCAAATCAGGCGCGAAAGCGACAGGGAGGAAGAGCACATGAGCGATGACACAGGAGATCAACCCGTCCGCCTGACGCCACCCCCCGAGGGCTATGCCGACTGGCTGACTGAACTCAAGGGGCGCATCCATAACGCCCGGCAGCGCGCCACACTGGCGGTCAACCAGCGAGCTGGTACTGCTCTACTGGCAGATCGGGCGCGACATTCTGGCGCGGCAGGCGGAAGCCGGCTGGGGCGCGAAGATAGTCAAACGGCTGGCGCAGGATTTGCGCACCGCCTTTCCCGAGATGAAGGGGTTTTCGCCCCGCAATCTCAAATACATGCGCGCCTTTGCCGAGGCCTGGCCGGATGCTGAATTTGTGCAAGAGGTGCTTGCACAATTACCCTGGTATCACCAGTTGGCGCTGCTGGATAAGTTGCCCGCCCCCGAAACCCGCCGCTGGTATGCGGCTAAAGCGATTGAACACAATTAGTGGAGTCCTTGCCCAGGAAGTTGCAGACCAGCCTGCCCAGCATCGAGCAGCTTGAGCGCGAGCTGTCAGGTGGCGACTCATCCATCGACGATGACTCACCATGAATTTACCGAAGGCAATGTCATGAATCAAACCATACCTTCCGTTTCAGTCTCCTACGCTCGCACGGGGCGTTCCAAAAAATGTCTGACCACACCATGTCCGACCATTTTGCCGATGTCGGGAAAATGGTCGAATTGCTGGTTTCCATGCGCCTGCGTGGGAACCCATACCGCGCTTGCGGTTGGTTTGGTCTGCATTCCCACACGGAGCATGGGAACGAGAAAAAAGGAAGGTCGCCAAAAAATAAGCGATTGATTTTTTGAGTGGAGAAATTGACATAAGAATACCGTTATATCGAAAACTATGGCAAAATTTGACATAGCAATGGCTCGGCGCTACATTTCGACATAGCGTGCAACATATATCGAAAATTAGTGGGGTTTTTGACATAAGTGATGAATATTAAAGAGTTTCAGGCTGGCAGTTACAAGCAACAATACCAATACAAGTGTTTTACTCCGGCGCGTATTAACCATGCCTGGGTGATTGCTGATGGCGATATTCTGCGTTTGCTGAGTGATGCCGACAGGGCGTTGGGGGAGCTGAATGCTTTTTCGCAACTGGTGCCCGATGTCGATTTTTTTATCCGCATGCACATTACCAAGGAGGCCACTCAGTCCAGTCGCATCGAGGGAACGCGCACCAATATGGAAGAGGCGCTACTGGGTGAGCAGGATATTGAACCCGATAAAAGAGATGATTGGGTTGAGGTGCAAAATTACATCTGCGCCATCAATGAAGCGATTGAGCAGTTAGCGCACTTACCACTCTCTAACCGGCTATTGAAAGAGACCCATCGTACCTTGATGCAGGGTGTGCGCGGTGAGACAAAACAGCCGGGTGAATTTCGTCAGAGCCAGAACTGGATTGGCATGAGTTTAAAACATGCCGTGTTTATTCCACCGCATCAGGATGACGTTGCCGATTTAATGAGTGATCTAGAAAAATTCATTCATAACGAAGAGACATCGGTTCCCCATTTAATCAAAATCGCCATTGCCCACTATCAGTTTGAAACGATTCATCCTTTTCTTGATGGTAATGGGCGATTGGGGCGCTTAATGATCGCGCTGTATTTCGCCAACTTTGATCTATTACATAAACCCGCGCTCTATTTGTCTGATTTTTTTGAACGGAATAAAACCGCCTATGTTGACCATTTAATGGCAGTGCGCGAAGCCAATAAAATGAAAGCGTGGTTGGTTTTTTTTCTGCATGGTGTACGCGAAACCGCTGAAAATTCTATTCAGGTTTTTAAAGATATATTGGCAATGAAGGCGCGTCTGGAGCGGGAAGTATTGCCACACTTTGGTACTCGCCGACAGGCCAATGCACAAAAGTTAATGCAATACCTTTATCAATCACCGTTCGTCAATATAAAACAGGTGGCACAATTGTTAACCGTTAATATCAATACCGCCGCCGCAATGGTCGATGATTTTGTGAAGCATGGCATTTTGAACGAGTTAACGGGCAGACGCCGGAATAGAACATTTTGTTTTTCTGAATATGTGTTAATTTTTAGTCGCAACCCATGATCAGGTTTACTAATAGGAAAATATGATGGGACATAAAGCCATTCCCCACGTCTCGGTTAACTACGCCCGCACTGGCCGTTCGAAAAAATCCAATGAGCTGGGTATGCGGGCCATGCAGGAGCGCGCCTATGAAAAGCGTGGTGAACAGTATCTGCTGATCAAGTCGCCACCAGCATCGGGAAAAAGCCGGGCGTTGATGTTTGTTGCGCTGGACAAGCTGCACAATCAGGGCTTGAAGCAGGCGATTATCGTGGTGCCGGAAAAATCCATCGGTGCCAGTTTTAACGATGAGCCACTCACTCAATTTGGTTTTTGGGCGGACTGGCAGGTTGAACCAAAATGGAACCTTTGCAACGCACCGGGTGAAGATGGCGGTAAGGTTAATTCCGTAAAGGCGTTTTTAGCGAGTGATGACAAAGTGCTGGTCTGCACCCACGCCACCTTGCGTTTTGCGGTGGATCGTTTTGGCGTAGCCGCCTTTGATCATCGCTTGATTGCGGTGGATGAGTTTCACCATGTGAGCGCCAACCCGGACAATAAACTGGGCGCACATCTTGGCCAGTTTATCGCCCGCGACAAGGTGCATATCGTTGCCATGACCGGCTCCTACTTTCGCGGTGACGCCGAGGCGGTGCTGTCGCCAACCGACGAGTCCCGGTTTGAGTCCGTCACCTACACCTACTACGAACAGCTTAACGGTTATGAATACCTGAAAACGCTGGATATTGGTTACTACTTCTACTCCGGTGCCTATTCGGATGAGATTCTGAGTGTGCTGGATCCCAATGAAAAGACCATCATCCATATCCCAAATGTCAATTCACGGGAAAGCAGCAAGGACAAGATCAAAGAGGTCGAGCATATTATCGAGGAGCTGGGCCACTGGAAAGGGGTTGATTCTGAGACCGGCTTCCATCGGGTTGAAACATCGGCAGGGAAAATCCTGAAAATTGCCGATCTGGTGGACGATGATGCCAGCAAGCGCGACAAGGTTTCTGCGGCGTTGAGGCTTCCCGAGGCCAAGGAGAATCGCGACCATGTGGATATCATCATCGCCCTGGGTATGGCCAAGGAGGGATTCGACTGGATCTGGTGTGAACACGCCCTGACGGTGGGTTATCGCTCCAGCCTGACCGAGATTATCCAGATCATTGGCCGTGCCACCCGCGATGCCAAAGGTAAAACCCACGCCCGTTTTACCAACCTGATTGCCGAACCCGATGCTGAGGAAGAGGCGGTGGTCGATGCGGTCAACGATACCTTGAAAGCGATTGCCGCCAGCCTGCTGATGGAGCAGGTGCTTGCGCCCCGGTTTAACTTCACCCCCAAAAACAGTCAGAACGGCCCAATTGAGGGCTATGACTATGGCGAAAACGGCTACGATCCAAAGGCCAGCAATGTTGGCTTTGATGAATCAAGCGGCCAGTTTCAGATTGAGATAAAAGGACTGGTGGAACCAAAAAGCAGTGAGGCGAAACGCATTTGTGAGGAAGATTTGAACGAAGTGATTACTGCCTTTGTTCAGGATAAAACAGCCCTTGAGCGCGGCCTGTTTGACAAGGAAATCGTGCCTGAAGAGCTGACCCAGGTGCGCATGGGCAAGATTGTGAAAGATAAATTTCCCGAGCTTGATGAAGAGGATCAGGAAGCGGTTCGACAACATGCCATTGCCGCCCTCAACCTGACTCAAAAGGCTAAGGAGTTGGTGAGCGCGGGTGATGATGCGGTGACATCGGGCAACACCGCGTTGATCGACGGGGTGCGCAAATTTGCCATGGATGTGCGCGATCTGGATATCGATTTGATTGATCGCATCAATCCCTTCAGCGAGGCCTATGCCATTCTTGCCAAAGCGATGAATGAAGAGCGTTTGAAACAGGTGGCGGCGGTAATCGCGACCAAGCGTATCAACCTTACCCTGGAGGAGGCGCGTGAACTGGCCAGGCGTGCCTTGAAGTTCAAACAGGAACGCGGACGACTGCCCGCTTTAATGGCACCGGATCCCTGGGAAAAACGCATGGCTGAAGGTATCGCCTTCTTGCAGAAGAAAACCATGGAGGCGACCAATGGCTGAACTGTCTGATCTGGAACTGTTGGATGCACTGGGCGTTGATACAACGCCGGAGAAAAAGATTGCCCGTTCTCCACGGGAAGAGCGAATCATTGCCGGGTTTGAGGAGATTCAGCGCTTCGTTGAGCAACAGGGTCGTCTGCCTGCCCACGGTGAGGAGAATGACATTTTTGAGCGGCTGTACGCCACGCGGCTGGATCAGATTCGCAAACAGCCTGAATGCCGGGAACTTCTTCAGGCGCTGGATCAACAAGGCTTGCTGGATGACTCTTGTCAGGAGGCAGACGTTGCGGTTGATGAGATAGACGATGATGAGCTGCTGGCACAGTTGGGGGTTCCAAAACCGAGTGAAGGGGATGTGACTCACCTTCGCCATGTGAAGTCTCGTGCGGAAATCAGGGCGGCAGAGGAGATTGCAAACCGGACGCCATGCAAAGAATTCGATCAGTTTAAAGCCATTTTTGAGGCGGTTCAGAAAGAACTGGATAGCGGGATTAGAGAAACCCGGCCGTTTAGGGATTACGCTGAAGTCAGGGAAGGAGACCTCTTTATTCTCTCCGGGCAGAAGGTCTATATCGCTGAGGTGGGGGAAGACTTCATTACTGAATATGATCGTAAAGACAGCCGACTTCGGGTCATCTACGACAATGGCACTGAAAGCGATATCCTCTTGAGATCGTTGCAGCGCGCACTCAATAAAGACTCGGCGGGCAGGCGGATTATTGATCCATCACCAGGGCCGCTGTTTTCCGGTGTCATGGAAAGTAAAGATCTTGCCAGTGGAACGATCTATGTGCTGAGGAGTAAATCAGATCACCCGGTGATCAGTGAAAATCGAGACGTTATTCATAAGATTGGCGTGACCAGTGGCAGCGTGGAGAAGCGCATTGCGAACGCCAAGCTGGATCCCACCTTCTTAATGGCTGATGTCGAAGTGGCGGCAACCTATGAGCTTTACAACATCAATCGCTCCAAGCTCGAAAACATCATCCATAAGTTTTTTGAGACAGCTCGGTTGGACATTGAAATCAATGACCGTTTCGGCCACCCGGTTACACCTAGAGAGTGGTTTCTGGTACCGCTGTTTGTTATTGATGAGATGGTCGAAAAGATTAAAAACGGGACAATCGGCGAGTATCTATATGATACAAAATCCGCAGCCCTAGTGCCCGTCCATAAACGGCCATTATTTCAAAACCCTACTTAAAAAACGTCAGATTTTCGGTAACGGTATTATTTAATGCGGACTTTTTTGCCGTGCTCTATTTTTTCTTGTTTTGCTTGTTTCATGAGGCGTTTGTTAATATGTTCCCAGGTATCATCCTGAATGCAACTAATCGTTTTTTGTAATACCGATTTTTTTGGAAACTTTTTCATTGTAGCACGCGACAAAGGGCTGCGGATAATTCAACCCGCCTGAAAGGGACACGAGCGATGGGCTTTAGAGCCCCCAGAAACACGAGAACTGGTCAACGACGGCAGGCCAATAGCAAGACGTCAGTAACTTATTTTAGCCGCCCCCTCAGTCCTTAGTCTTGTTCCTGCTTTCCAGCAACAACTCTGCAACCCGCTCCAGCAGCACGTGCGATGGCACTGGCTTGAGCATGTATCCCTGAATACCAATTTCCCGTGCACATGCCTCATCCACATCCTCGCTGTAGCCAGTACAGAGAATCACCGGCAAATCCGGTGACAGGGCCAGTAGCTGACGCGCCAGTTCCGCACCTGTCAGATTCGGCATGGTCTGATCCGTGATCACCAGATCGAAGCACCCAGACTGCTGCTGGAATGCCTCTAACGCCTCCGTACCATCTCCCGCCAGTACTGCCTCATAACCGGCAACACTCAGCAACTCCTTGAGAAAACCGGCCACCGAGGGTTCATCATCGACAATCAGAATACGGGCGGGGTTAACGCCCCTCTTGACATCCTCGCGGGTAAAGGCAACAGGAGCCTGTTCTCCAACAATCCCGGTGGAAGGCGGCAGTAGAAGCCGGAACGTCGTTCCCTCGTCCTGCACGGATTCTACCAGAATATGTCCACCCACCTCATGCACGATACCATGCACCACGGAGAGACCCATGCCGGTTCCCTTACCAATATCCTTGGTGGTAAAAAAAGGATCGAAGATCCGATCCAGCAATTTCTGATCAATACCGCCACCACTATCTCTGATGGATAACTCGATATAGTTATCTGATAAGACAACCTTCCTACAGGACTGGCACTCCAGCTTGTTGTCATATTCATGGAGAGAAGTCTGGCGCACAACGATACTCAGCTTACCCTTGTTACACATGGCATCACGGGCATTGATACTAAGATTCATGATGATTTGCTGCAACTGCACCGGGTCAATGTTGACGGCCAGAGATTCATCATCCAGCACGATATCCAGCTCAATGCTTGCCGGCAGGGTAAAGCGCAACATCTTGACGGTTTCCCTGATAATCGGCTTCAGCTCGCTGCACTCGGCTTCGCCTTTGCGGATACGGCTGAAGGATAACATCTGCCCGACCAGGTCTCTTGCCCGCTCTCCGGCACGAATCACCTCATCCAGATATTCATCCAGCTCACTGTCCAGAAGACCATTCGGCCGATCCAATGCCAGCCCAGCATAACCAAGAATAGATGACAAAATATTATTAAAGTCATGTGCAATACCGCCACTGAGCTGTCCGACCGCCTCCATTTTTCTCGCCTGCAACAACTGGTTCTGCAAGTGCTCGTGCTCTTCACGGGTTCGCAGGGCATCGATACCAAAAGCAAGATCATCAGACAAATCAGTCAGCAACGTTACCTCATGGCCACCAAAGGCCGACGCAACTGAAGAGGTAATCGTCAAAATGCCTTTTACCTCCTGAGCGATGACCAGCGGCAGCATCAACAGCGTAAATGCAGGCATATCCTCACTTACGACTAGATTTCGGTGAACACTCAGCCCCCCGCCATCAAGTACCGAAGAAATAGCTTGCTCACCAAGTTGTTGCTGAATCCGGGCCATGTTGTCACCACCATCATCCGCTCGTTGCAGGTGGGACTGGGCAATCCGCCGCAGCTTAGTGGCCTGACCAGGCTCCACATAATCAACCCAAGCAGCATAATAGCCGGATATTTCCACGATGATACGACAGACCTCGGCAACAAAATCCATTTCATCCGTTTCCCGCACCAGCGCCTGGTTACAGGCACTCAGGGCACGCAGGGCCCGGTTACTGCGCAGCAGCGATTCTTCTGCTTTACGCCGGGTAGTGATATCCGTCGCCGTACCCGCAAAACGAACCACCTCACCCTTCTTGTCCCTGACTGGATAGGCGCGGGACTTTATCCAGCGTATATGACCACTGGGGCGAATAATCCGGTATTCCGGGAATTCCACCGTACTACCGGCATCGCTATCGGCCTGTTGAATACTGGTTTCAATCATCGGCAAATCATGTGCATGGATGGCGTCCAGCCAGGGGCGAGGCAACTCCGCTTCAGTATCATTCTCAACCTGCCAGCCCCAAATATCATAAAATGCCGGACTCACATAAAAGCTGTGTGTCCAGTCCGGTGAAGCCAGCCAGAAAACTTCGTCGACATTTTCTGCAAGTTCACTAAAACGCTGCTCACTGATACGCAGCGCCTCTTCGGCCTTATGACGCGCCACACGTTGCTCAGTTTCCTGAAGTTCACGTTTCACGACCGGGATGAGACGCTGAAGATTGTCCTTCATGACACAATCACGTGCACCAGCACGCATAATATCCACTGCGGTTTCTTCACCAATGCGTCCGGAAACCATAATTACCGGCAGATTGGGGTCGGCCTTCTGCAAAGTCATCACAGCCGCCAATCCATCGAACCCGGGTAACTGATAATCGGTGATAGCCAGATCCCATTTTTCCTGCAAGACTTCATCCAGAGATATCTTGTCATCAACCCGGCAGTAAGCAGGATTAAAACCTGCTTTACGGAACTCACGCAGTAGAAGCTCACCGTCGAATTCAGAATCCTCGACAAGAAGTAAACGGATATCAGTGGGTAACAGCGGGGTAGCGGCAGTCTCGCGGGAGGAGGAAAAAGAGGAATGGGGAGGAGAGGACGAGAAGGAAAGTCCGGCGCTACTGGTCATCATTCAGCCCCTGTTGGGTTGGCTTCAGCATTGTCTGTCATCAATGGAATAACGGGAAACAGCAAGCGAAAATGACTTCCCTTTCCAGGCTCTGAATCCACCAGAATATGTCCACCCCAACCATGCATAATGCCATGTACAACTGATAGTCCAAGCCCGGTACCCCGCCCGACTTCCTTGTTGCTAAAAAACGGATCAAACACACGCTGCAGGGTTTCAGCATCGATTCCCCGCCCACTATCACTAACGGATAGCTCAACAAAGTCATCATTCAGCCATTCGTGACACGAGGTACAAGATGCATGTACATCGCGCACATGCTGCAAATGCAGGAAAATCTCTCCCTTTCCATCCATTGCTTCACGGGCATTGATACAAAGGCTCATCACCATTTGATAGATTTGATCCTGATTCACCAGAACCAGCGGGATACCCTTGCCAAAATTTGTTTCTAGTACAGTCGTAGCCGTCATGACGGGTTGCAGCATGCGAACAATATCATCAAGCATAACCCCCATCAGAGGTATCTTGCATGAGTCACTGTCACCACTGCTGAAGGAACGCAGACTGACCACCAGGTCACGCGCCTCGATACCCGCCTGCTGGATATTCTCCAAAAACTCACCCAACTGACCATCACCCACGTCGGAAAACATTTCCTTCGCCAACTCAGCATAGCCAAGAATGGCGGCTAGATGATTATTAAAATTATGTGCTATACCCCCTGTCAGTTTGCCGATTGCCTGCATCTTGTGCGCACGTTGGATTTGTTGTGCCATACGCGCACGCTCCGCCTGTTCGCGGCGCGCCTTCTCCACTTCGACCTGCAAGCGAACCAAGCGTGCACCGGCCTGCACTCGAGCCAGTAAAATACGCGGGGTTACCGGTTTTGGAATATAATCATCGACACCAGTCTCAAAGGCCTTGACCAATGAGTCTTCGGCGTCATGGGAAGTCAATAAGATGACATATAGCAACTGACCATTTTTTTGCTGGCGTAACACTTGGCATAGCTCGAGGCCATCCATACCATCCATCACCCAGTCAGTCAGCACGATTTTTGGATGGAAGGTATCCATCTTTTCCAATGCCTGTACAGCACTTTCAGCGGTTTCCACAAGATAGCCACCCCCCATCAAATGCAGGGCAATCTCCTGCAAGATAAAGGGATCATCATCCACCACCAGAATACGCAGACTTTTTGCGGAAGCCTGTTCTTGTAATTTTTCCATTTATCTTTTTTCTTCCATGGCCTTATAGAAATAGGCCCATCAAGGAACGCGCACGCTCCTAACAAGTTGTCAATGAGTAGTTGGGCACGACATTAGCGCTTCCGAAACCGCAGACTTCAGCTCTTGCAGGCTAAATGGTTTCTGCAGGATATGTAATGCCCCAACCAACTTTGCAATGGGCAGATAATCAAATGAGCCGGTAATTCCACCACCGCCTGAGATGGCGACAATACGAATCGACGGGAACTCTTTCTTCAGCTCCAGAATCATGTCGATACCATTTTTTTCCGGCATCACCAGATCCGTTATCAACAAATCCGGTCGATGCTCACGATATTTTTCACAACCTTGGGTTCCGTTTTCCGCTTCGACAAGCTCATGTTGTTCCACCGACAACATTTTCACCAGCAGACCACGTATCTGTGCATCATCATCAACGACCAGTATCTTCGCCATGTTAAAATAACTCCACTTCACTCTCATCCATGTTGTGCTGGTGAATCGGGGATTTTTCAAGTGTCTCCACCGACTCATCAAAATTTACGTGTAACTGGGCGATCCGTTCCTGTAGCTGCCGCTCAATTTCGGCTCCTTCATCGGACAACAACCCCAAGTGCAAACCACCAACCGTGTCGAGAAATTCGTGAAAGGCCTGTAACCGCTTGCGCATGTGATCAACCAGTTGCCGGGTCATGTCCTCGAATTGTAGCGAACGCACGGCTATCGCCACGTTCTGGCCGATTTCTTCAGACATGTCCGAAACCTCGCGCAACTGATCCGCCATGCCGGCATTAATGTTCGTCACTTCCTGCATCAGTTCCGCGACACGATCCTTGGAATTCAATGTCATTTCCATATCACGCGAGGCCATGCGTGCGACAATGACGCTGGCCTGATCCATGCTATTGCGTGTTTTGGCATACTCGGCGCGAATCTGGCTACTAAATTCATTACTGCGCAAAGATAGCGCCCGCACTTCATCGGCCACCACAGCAAAGCCTCTGCCCGCCTCTCCCGCACGGGCAGCCTCAATGGCCGCATTCAGTGCCAATAGGTTGGTTTGTGAGCTGATGCCATCGATCTCACCGAGCATTTTCTCTACCGTGCTGATTTGGCCTTTCATCTCGACAAACACATCGACCATCTCAACACTGCCGTCGCGCATTGCGACAATACTTTCGACAAACATTTGCACCAGATCCGCTGCCTCACTGGCCAGCGTACTGATACCGGAACTATCACCGGTATTGTCCGCCACGCGCGCCACCAATGAGCGCGTCAACGTCTCCTGCTCACGTGACTGACTTTCCAGTCCGGAAAAGCTCTGCATCAGTCCACTGATGGCATCACCCTGCAGGTTCTGCACCTGCAGCAATTCCCGCTCAAGGTGATCGAACTGCCGCTCCATCTCTGCCGCAGAGCGTTGCATGAGCTGCTGAAAGTCTTCGCGCATCCTGGCGGAAAAATACAGCGTTTCACCCGTCTGCGTCTCACGCTCGGCCTGCTGCCCGGTCAGTAAACGCAAATGCATCAGCCACAGGCCGGTCGAGACCACCAGCACAACATAGGCCACGAGCTGTCCTGGCCAAAACCATAGAATTCCGACGGCGGGTAACAGGAGAAAGCCCGGCCAATAAGTTCGTATCCATGAATCTTTTTCCATGCCTTGAAAAACCCTGTTTTTTTCTTAGTGTATGTAGCGGCGGACAGGCCGCAAACTTTAATGGAGACAATCAGTTATCTCACAACACGAAAAAAAGAATACGCCCGTAGGAATCCACCTACACGACGACAAGGACTTCCCTACAAAGCCGATAAAAAACATCAGTATTTCTGCCGCAGCTCCAGCAATATACCGTTACGCTGTATCTGCAACTGACCGAGAAAAGACATGCCCAGCAATATCTGCTGCGGAAAGCCTCCTTCCAGCACCACCGCACCAATATTGTGCACCTTGATACCGCCGACGCTGACCTCTTTTAATTCGACGAACCAAGCCTGGCTGCGGCCAGATGCCGTATTCACCGCTACTGGTCGGCCACGCAGCAAGTAATCCACACCCAGGCGCCGCGCCTCGATCGCATTCATCGCCACTGTCGTAGCACCGGTGTCCACCAGGAACTGAACCGGCTGGCCGTTGATGGCACCCGGTGTGAGGTACATACCCCGTGGATCCGGGGCTATGGTAATGATCGCCAGTTTGGGTTGCACATAACGGGTGTTGATGGGGGTCTGCCCCAGGCGGAGACGGTATTGCCGACCATCGAGCCGGACGGTCGCCACATCACCTTGGAGTGACAGCAAATGCAGCCCGGAGGACTCTCGCTCACCCACAGCCAGTACGGCACGTTGACCATTGACATTGATCACGGCCTTGCTGCCAAGCAAGGCTTCCAGCGCCAGACGTGGCGGTGCTGAAGTGACAGGGAGAGGAATGTCCACCGGAGGCTCTGCAGCCAGTAGCGCCACGGTGGGCAGGAAAAGGCAAACCAGGTACAAGTATCGTGTGTTTTTCGTGACCACGGAAATCCACACATTTATCATCGAACCCATCCCTTATTCCAGAAATTCCACCGCGCAAACAGCGGAGTTACAGCCAATATAGCATTCCACGCGGAACGGAGAAAAATATTGAAAGAGGCGAAAAAAACAGAAAAGACTGCGACAAACGGAGAGATGACCAACAATTAATGGTAAACGTCTAGGGTGCAGCCTGATATGCGACCACAACGGTATTGACCGAACTCCCTTCACCAGCTTGGGCGATCATCGTCAGTGTAACCCCTACTAACACGATAATCATTAAGGCGGCCATCAGATCCAGCTTAAAAGACTTTTTTGGGTGATTCATGGAACGGACTCCAGCGAGCGTCTCATCTCCCGTCAATGGCTGCACAGACGCTGAATTCAAGCCGGGGTAGGCGCTCTCATCAGAACTATCGACCAAAAAACGCTCAACTATAGAGAAACCGTTCACATTTCATAGGCCTGGCCCGGATATTTCATGAAGTTATGCATCATCCGTAATTTAATATACATCCTTCGATTCTCAGCACCAGACCCATGACATTGGGCCTGCAGATCCGCTGTGCAACAGATCACCAGATCGCCGCTGGCCTGCAGAAAACGTCCACCGTCGGCCCGGTGCAGGATCTCACCGCCCAGATGTGCAGACCGGCAGAGCCATCCGCGCAGCTGCTGCTCCAGAACTTGGCCACACAGGTCACCACATCACCCGACAGCGACGTGGTATGCTCAAACACCGTATATCCAGCCCGCTGGAGGTAATGGCGCCACCCCATAATTAGTGGGAGTAACCAGTCCGGCAGCGTTCACGCAGATGAGTACCGGCAACATTGGTGACCGTAAACCGCAAGCCAGGGCCACCAGGTAGATCGCCAGCGAGTGTTGCCTTGATGAGTCAGATATAAGATGTCTCAATCTTTTTGTTGGCCCGGCATCAATGGATACATTGGTGCCAAATTAATACTTCACAGGTTTCTTGCTGCGGCGCGAAGTGGCCGTTATGCTTCATGTCCTGCGTCAGGCCGAAACAGACTGTCCATCTCCTGCAGTACTCCGCACGGACAAAGACAGCAAGTCCCTGCAGTCACGTCCCAAAACTATTCAGACAGCAACGGATGAATAACGCCATGCAGTGTGATCAATGTGGATTTGAAAACCCGCCGGGAATGCATTTTTGCGGAAAATGCGCCGCAGCGCTAAAACACGTCTGCCCCACCTGCCAGTTCGCCAACCCGACGGATTTCCGTTTCTGCGGCCAGTGCAGTAAGGCGCTGGACTCCATACCACTGGAAAACCCCACACCGGCTCGCGGAAAAAACACCGCGCAGCCCTCGACAGAACACCATCGGCAAGAGGCCGAGCGACGTCAGTTGACCGTGCTGTTCTGCGACATGGTGGGCTCTTCCGCCCTCTCCGAACGCATCGACCCGGAAGACCTTCGTGACATCATGCGCGGCTACCGCAGCGCCTGCAGCGATGTGGTATCCCACTTCGATGGCCATGTGGCACAGTACCTGGGCGACGGCATTCTGGTCTACTTTGGCTATCCCCAGGCCCACGAGGATGACGCCCGTCGCGCCACCCAAGCGGCACTGGATATCGTGCGTCGGGTCTCCGGACTGCGCTATCCATTGCTCAGCGGCGAAGAGGTTCCCCTTTCCGTGCGCATCGGCGTACATACCGGGCTAGTGGTGGTGGGCGAAATCGGCGACGGAGACAAACGTACGCTGGCACTGGGC
The DNA here is from genome assembly GCA_021647505.1 of Gammaproteobacteria bacterium. Classification (GTDB taxonomy): domain Bacteria; phylum Pseudomonadota; class Gammaproteobacteria; order SZUA-152; family SZUA-152; genus DRQN01. Next base: position 15,516 of record JAKIUN010000048.1, on the reverse strand, counting down.
GAAACACCCAACATTGCCGCCCGTCTGCAAGAACTCACGACTCCCAACTCGGTGGTAGTAAGTAATGCGACCCATCACCTGATCGGTGACGATTTTGACTTCGAAGACCTCGGCGGCCACCAGCTGAAGGGCTTCTCGCAGCCACTCAATCTCTACCGGGTAACCGGCGAACACAGCACCCGCCAACGCCTGCTAGCCAATCGTGGGCTATACCACGAGCCACTGGTCGGCCGCGATCAGGAAACTGCCCTGCTCATGGAGCGCCTGGAACAGGCGTGCAAGGGCGTGGGTCAGGTGGTGCTGTTGGCTGGCGAAGCCGGTCTGGGCAAGACCCGCATGGTACAGATGGTACTGGACAGGCTGGCCAACAAGTCCTGCTTTATCATGGAATGCGGCAGCTCGCCCTATTACCAGAACAGTTTTCTCTACCCTATCATCGACTTGATACAGCGTACCCTGGGCCTCGCAGACATTACCGACAATACCGAACGTCAGGCCCGCCTACAGCAGTCCGTGGAGACTCTGGGGCTGGATACGGCAGAGGTCATCCCCGCACTGGCGGAGCTGCTGGGCATCCACACCGCCGAGATCGCTCCGGATGCGCTAGGCGCCACCCCACAGCAGCGCAAGCAAAAAATTCTCAACGCGCTGGTGTCAATGCTGCAATCCTTGGCACAACAAAAACTGATCGTACTGGTGGTGGAAGACCTGCACTGGGTCGACTCCTCCACCCTGGAGCTGCTCACCTTGTTGGTAGAACAACCCGGGCTGACCAACCTGTTCGCCCTGTTCACCTTCCGCAGCGAATTTGCCCCACCGTGGAACTCGCACGCCAATCTGACCCTGGTGACACTCAACCGCCTCACCCGTCAACAGGCCGGCCACCTGATCCGCCAACTCAGCAATGGTAAGACCCTGCCCGTAGACGTATTCGCGGAAATCATCCGCAAGACCGACGGCGTACCCTACTTCATCGAAGAATTGACCGGCATGGTTCTCAACTCGGATATGCTGGAGGAAAAGACCAATCACTATGTGCTAAAAGCCGGCATGGCCGAACTGGCCATTCCCTCGACCCTACAGGACTCGCTCATGTCACGCCTCGACGGCCTCGGCGAAGACAAGGAACTGGCCCAGCTCAGCGCGACTCTGGGCCGGGAATTCGGCCACGAACTGCTCAGCGCGCTGGCCGGTCGTGACGAAGCCAGCCTACGGCAGGGCCTCGCCCATCTTATCAATGCGGAGTTGTTCCTGCAGCGTGGCCACCCACCCAAGGCATCCTACAGTTTTCGCCACGCCCTGTTGCGTGAAGCGGCCTATCAATCCCTGCTCAAACGCACCCGACAGCATTACCACCAACGCATCGCCAATCTGTTGCAGGAGCGTTTCCCGCACATCGTGGAGGCCAACCCGGAACTGCTGGCGCATCATTGCAACGAGGCCTGTATTGACGATCTGGCTGCGGAAATGTGGCTCAAGGCCGGCAAACTGGCAGTACGCCGTTCCGCCAATCAGGAAGCCGCCATCCACCTTCAGCATGGCCTGGTCGTGCTCAAGCGTCTGCCCGATTCCCCCGAGCGCCTCGCCCGCGAGCTGGAGATGCAAACCACCCTCGGTCTGGCCTTAATGATGAGCAGGGGCTACGCCGCACCCGCCGTGGAAAAGGCCTACGCCCGCGCCCGCGAACTGTGCCACAACACGCCCGATATCGGCACCACCTTCCCGGTGCTGTGCGGTCTGTGGGAATACTATATCGTGCGCGCCGACCTCAGCACCGCCGAGTCACTGGCCAATGAGCTGCTCGATCTCGCAGCGCAAGACAACCAGCCGGATCTAAAACTGGAAGCCCAACGCACCCTCGGCACTACCCGCTTCTGGCAGGGGCGGCTGGACGAAGCATTGGAATTACTCACACTGCCACACAGCAGCCCCGCCGAAATCCCGTCCATCACTGCCAAGATCTCCCACTCCCAGGACGTGCATGTCGCCGGCCTTGCCAACCTGGGCTGCATCCTGTGGCTACTGGGCCAGCCCGATCAAGCACTGGAAAAATGCCGTCAGGCACTGGAGGCCGCTAAACGCCTCACCCACCCTTTCAGCCAAGCCTACGCCCTGCAATTCCTCGCCGTGGTGCATCAGCTACGCGGCGAACACGAGGCCACTCAGCAACAGGCCGAGGCGCAAATCGCTCTGTGCGAAACCTACGGCTTCGCCTTCTGGTCCGCCACCGGACAAATGCTGCGTGCCTGGGCAAAAGCCGATGACAGCAACATCAAGACCTGCTGCGAAGAGTTTCAGTCCGCACTGGCCAAATACGAGCAGTCCGGCAGCCGTTTGGTGCGTTCCTATTTCCTCGCCCTGCTGGCAGAGCTACAATTTCGCGCCGGCCAGTCCGACGCCGCCAATGCCACTCTCGACAGGGCAATGGAAGAGACAGAACACACCCAGGAGAACTTCTTCAGCGCCGAATTGCTGCGCCTCAAAGGCCACTTTCTGCAGCAGACCGAATCAACACATTCCTCGCAGGCAGAGACCCTACTCACTCAGGCACTGCAACAGGCCCAACAGCAGAACGCCCATTCCCTGGCCCTGCGCTGTAGCATTGACATCGCCATACAGGCGAAACACACGGCCGAGGTGCAATCACGGCTCAGTCAACAACTCAAGCGCATCGACGGTGGCATCGACACACAGGATGTCAAACGCGCCCACGAGGCACTTCATTGAGCCAACCAGACTAACCTCGATAGAGCATGGTAATTTTCGTTAGAAATACAGGTGATATATGGCAAAAAGTAAAAAACTCAAACACGAGGCCGAACTTGCCAAGGAGGCGATCATCGCCGGGGTGAAGTATGCCGAAGACAGAGGAGCTGCAGTCTTCGAGCCAACCGATTCGGTGAGCGAGAAAACACTCTATATCTATCGCCTGTTGGTGCACGACAAACTGATCCAGCCCTTGCCCGAGAATCAAGTGGCGCAAAAGTCCATGCGCCACAAACTGGCTCTCTGGTACGCAAAGCAGTTACCCAAAGATCATCCCCTTTTGCAATGAAGATTAAATCGTGGGCGTGCCCGCTCCACGGAGCGGATGCGGGTTAAGGTAAGCGCAATCCCCGCAACAAATCCGCCTTGATATCAGCGATATCCTCCAGCCCCACCGAAATGCGCACCAGCCCATCGGTAATGCCGGCCTCGATACGCGCCCCGGCATCGACGCGTCCATGGGTGGTGGTTGCAGGGTGGGTAATGGTGGTCTTGGTGTCGCCCAAATTGGCGGTAATCGACACGAGTCGTGTACTGTCGATCAGTCGCCAGGCCCCTGCCTGACCGCCCTTCACTTCAAAGGACAGCACACCACCAAAGCCCGTCTGCTGCTGCGCGGCCAGCGCATGTTGCGGATGGGATTTCAGACCTGGATAGTTGACGCACAGTACCGCAGGCTGCGCCTCCAGCCACTCGGCCAGATGTTGGGCAGCCTGGCAATGGGCCTCCATGCGAATACGCAGCGTCTCCAGTCCCTTGAGGAATACCCAGGCATTGAACGGACTCATGCAGGTACCACCAGTACGCACGATGCCATAGATGTCACCGCCTACCCATTTTTCACAACCCACCACCGCGCCACCAATGCAGCGACCCTGACCATCGAGGTACTTGGTCGCGGAATGGATCACTAGGTCGGCCCCCAGGGCCAGCGGCCGCTGCAGGGCCGGCGTGCAAAAGGCATTATCTACCACCAGCAGGCAGTCATTGGCGTGCGCCAGTTCAGCCAGCGCGGCAATATCAGCAATCTCGGTAACGGGATTGGAGGGCGATTCCAGAAACAGGACCTTCGTCTGTGGGCGGATGGCCTGCCGCCAAGCCTGTAGATCCGTCTGTGGCACGAAGGTGGTCTTGATATCGAAACGCGTGAGAATATTGTCGAACAACACCACAGTGGAGCCGAAGATGGCACGCGAGGAAACAATGTGATCGCCCGCCTTCAATGTGCCGAGGCAGGCAGTGAGAATGGCGCCCATACCTGAGGCAGTGGCGACACAACGTTCACCACCTTCAAGCGCAGCCAAGCGCTGCTCAAAGGCATTCACGGTCGGGTTGGTAAAACGCGAATAAATATTACCGGGGTCGTCACCGGAAAAACGTGCCGCCGCCTGCGCCGCGCTTTCATAAGCATAACTGGAAGTGGCAAATATTGCTTCGCTGTGCTCACCTTCATTGGTGCGTTCGTAACCAGCACGCACGGCGAGGGTGTCAAAGCCCAGTGTCTCATCAGTTGGTCTGTCGTCATTGCTAGCCATGAAAATACCTTGAATAACACTCTCTAAATTTATTTAATTCGCCACAGAGACACGAAGAACACAGAGACACGAAGAACACAGAGAACACAGAGAACACAGAGAACACAGAGAACACAGAGAACAACTGAGTGTAGCAAACAGACATTTACATTTTTCCAAATTGATATAAACTTGGCGTTTCAGAAGCTCTGAAAAATATCCAACGCGCAACCCTCCGTGTCCTCTGTGGCAAATAGATTAATAGGAATGTGCACGTCCCATGTTTCTGTATGGACACAAAAAAACCCGCCCGGCCATCGTCAATCACAGGCCAAAGCAGGTTTCCCTCGCTTTAGCTGTATTTGTTAAAGCGCCCGCAAGCTGACATCAAATCGGCGCTGTAAGCTCAGACTAGTAAAGGTATCCCTGCCTGTCAATCATTCACTGTTATACAGGTCAATAACCGCATTGTCTTCCTGCTGGCTACTACGCACACCGTCATTGCGGCGACCCTCGACAAAATCAAGGTAGTCCCGGGTGATGTCACCGGTAACATAGTTGCCATCAAACACCGAGGTATCGAATTGCCTGACTTCCGGGTTGCCCCGGCGCGCAGTTTCGATCAGGTCGTCAAGATCCTGATACACCAGCCAGTCGGCGCCGATGACTTCGGCAATCTGCCTGTCGTCACGGTCGTGACCCACTAATTCATTCACTGAAGGCATATCGATGCCGTAAACATTGGGATAGCGTACCGGCGGTGCAGCGGAGGCGAAGTAGACCTTGTTCGCACCGGCCTCGCGGGCCATCTGAATGATTTGCTTGGAGGTGGTGCCACGTACAATGGAATCGTCCACCAACAGCACGTTTTTGTCCTTGAACTCCAACTCAATGGCATTGAGCTTCTGGCGCACGGACTTCTTGCGTTGCTTCTGCCCGGGCATGATGAAGGTACGGCCGATGTAACGGTTCTTGATGAAACCTTCGCGGTACAGCACACCAAGGGCGTTGGACAGCTGCAACGCCGAAGTACGACTGGTGTCAGGAATGGGGATCACCACGTCGATATCATGATCAGGAAATACGCGCTCAATTTTTTTCGCCAGCACCTCACCCATACGCAGTCGGGCTTTGTACACAGAAATACTATCGATAATGGAATCGGGACGGGCGAAATAGACATGTTCGAAGATGCACGGATTGAGTTGCGGATCATCCGTGCATTGGCGGGTGTGCAGTTGGCCCTCGGTATCGATGTAGACCGCCTCGCCGGGGGCGATGTCGCGCACCAGTTCAAAACCCAGGGAATCGATGGCCACGCTCTCGGAGGCAATAATATATTCCATTCCTCGCGCCGTCTCGCGCTGGCCGAACACGGCCGGACGGATGCCGTGCGTATCGCGGAAACCGACGATACCGTGGCCGGTGATCATGGCCACGGCGGCATAGGCGCCACGGCAGCGGCTGTGCACACCAGCGACAGCGGCAAACACGTCGTCCGCCGTGATCTTCAGCTTGCCCTGCTGCTGAAGCTCATGGGCAAAAACGTTGAGTAACACCTCAGAATCGGAATCGGTGTTGATATGACGGCGGTCAGCACGAAACAGATCGCGCTTGAGTTCGATGGCATTGGTCAGATTACCGTTATGCACCAGCGAAATGCCGAACGGCGAGTTGACGTAAAACGGTTGCGACTCGGCGGAGGAAAAACACCCGGCGGTAGGATAACGTACATGCCCAATACCCATGCGGCCGACCAGACGCAGCATGTGACGGGTGTGAAATACATCGCGCACCAGACCGTTGTCCTTGCGTAGGAACAGCCGCCCGTTGTCACAGGTGACGATACCCGCCGCGTCCTGACCACGATGCTGCAAAACGGTCAGGCCGTCATACAGTTCCTGGTTCACATTCTCGTGGCCGACAATTCCGATAATACCGCACATTCAGGGGAGACCTCTTACAGACTACTATTGAATTTTGGGGCTGTGGATTAACGCCGCTAGCTCAGATAACTCTTGATTTCCGGTGCAACGTTTTCCCGCAGCCATACCGCCAGCTCCTGAAAGTAGCCGATGGTCACGGACTGCTGCCACCAGGGATCCTGCGGCATGGCAGTCATATCCGCCAACAGCACCAGCACGGCCACCACTACGGCGCCGCGCGCCGCGCCGAACAGCATACCAATCATACGATCCGTGCCCGTCAGCCCGGTACGTTTCACCAACTGGCTGGCCAGTCGGTTGATCAATGCCGACAGCACCAGCACGATCACAAACAGGATCACAAAGGCCACGCCAACGCGCAGGGAAGGTACGGAAATTCCGCTGAGAAATGCCTCAGCCAGCGGTTGGGAAAAATGCAATGCCACCCACAGGGCCACCAGCCAGCCAGCCAGCGCCATGGCCTCACGGACGAACCCCCGCATTAGGCTAAGCAATGCCGAAACCACAATTATCCCAGGAATCAGGTAATCCACCCAGACCATCAGACACGACCTACGTAAAATGAAACAGCGGCGATTCTAGCAGACCTTGCTGCAAAACGGGCACCCTCAGGGGTAACGCAGCACAATGCCCTTGAGTTTGGCATCACGGCCGAGCTGCTGTTGTAACTTCTCGGCCAGGTCACGACGCACCTCCGGCCCCACACGCACGCGATAGACTGACTTTTCTGCCTTACCCTTCACCACCTCAACAAACGTGGCATGTCCAAGCTTGCGCAACTTATCGCGCAGGGCATGTGCATTTTTGGCGCTGGAGAAACTGCCGACCTGCACTACCCAGGCGGTGGCCTGACCATCACCCGCCTTACTGATGGAACTCTCTTTCGGTGTGGCCGCATCAATCGGCAGATCAGGCTTGATGTCGGGTTTTTCCACGACCTTAGACGGCGTCTTTTTTGCTGCCGATTCCACCACATCAGACCCCAACACATCAAGCTCCTGCAACGCCTCCATTGGTACCGGTGGCGCCTCGGCCACAGAAGGGACTGGTGGTGGCTCTGGCAGGGGCGCGAAACGGTAATCAGGCTCGGCGGGAATAGCGCTACCCTGCTGCGGGCGCGTATAACTGCCCTCGCCCGGTAACAGCATGGGAATAATAATGATCGCCAGCGAGACCAATACCACGGCCCCGACCAAACGCTGTTTAAGTTGTATGTTCACGGAGATCTCTAGCCTGAATCAAGACATGATTATACGCGCTAAGCGAGGGCCGCAGCCACCGTATAAAATGAACCAAAAATCACCAGCCTGTCATCGTCACCCATTACGGACAGCGCTGCGGCACGGGCCGCATTCACGCTATCGAAGCATTGCCCATCTCCACCCAGCGCCTCCTGCAAACCTGCCGCCGTAGCCCCGCGCGGCGCATCCAGCGAAGCCAGATACCAATCGTCCACCAACGTGCGTAAGCCAGCTATGGTGGCAACGATGTCCTTGTCATCCAGCATCCCCAGTACCGCCAGGGTACGCCCAGGGCATGGCTGGCGGGTAAGGGCTTGCGCCAGGGCGCGGGCACTGTGCGGATTATGTGCCACATCGAGAATCTGCATGGGCCGACCCGGCAACACCTGGAAGCGCCCTGGCAATTGCACTGCCAGCAAGCCACTGCGCACGGCCTGCTGGCTGACAGGAAACCGCTCACCCAGCCGCGCCAGCACCATCAGCACACCAGCGGCATTGGCCAACTGAAAATCACCGCGCAGGGCCGGCAGAGGCAGGGCACTGCGGCTCTGTCCACCGGTGGCCCAGCGCCACTGATCACTCGGCACCCCCTGTTGCAGCTCATAGTAGTAATCGCGTCCAGCGAGGGCCAGCGGCGCCCCCAGTTCATCGGCATACTGCAACATCGACTGCGGAGGCTGCGGATCACTGACGACCACCGGCCGGCCGGCACGCATGATGCCGGCCTTCTCGATACCGATAGTCTCGCGGTCATTCCCCAGCCAGGCCACATGATCCACATCCACCGGAGTAATCAGGGCCACATCGGCATCCAGCACGTTGACCGCATCCAAGCGTCCACCCAGACCCACTTCCAGCACCGCAATCTCCACGCCGTGCCGATACAGACAATCGATGGCGGCGAGAGTGGCGAACTCAAAATAGGTCAGCGAGATATCGCCACGAGCGCTATCAATACGCTCGAAGGCCGTGCACAACTCGGCATCGGCGACCAGCTCGCCAGCAATGCGGATGCGCTCGTTATAGCGCAACAAGTGTGGCGAGGTAAAGGTGCCGACATGATAACCCGCAGCTCGCAGGATACTCTCCAGTATCGCCACGCTGGAACCCTTGCCATTGGTACCAGCGACAGTGACGACGATAAAGCCTGGCTTGCCAAGGCCCAGGCATCCCAGCACCGCGCGCACACGCTCAAGGCCCAGCTCAACCTCGCTGGGGTGTAGGGACTCCTGCCAGTGGAGCCAGTCGTCAAGGGTGTCGAAACGCATGGAGGATATCCGTCAACGAATCTCGGAGCGGGCCATGCCCGCGATCGCGATAAAGGTTTTTTGCCACATAAGGGGCACAGAGAAGACAATATCTTATACTCTGCGTTCACAATCAATCGCAGATCTTGGGGTCTCCATGTCCCCCCCCCTGTAGCTCTGCGGCGAAACTTAAACCTCCATCGCGAACATAGGCCCCGCAGCCGCTCCGAAGCCATGAGCTTGTTTCAGAGGCAACCCGAAGGGCCGTGGCACTTAGGAACGCGCACGAAATAACATCCGGGTTTCATAAGGTTTCCACAAAACGTAGAATGTCGTTTTCTGGCGATAAGGGATTGAGCTAGTTGAATTATTCTACAGAACACGAATAAGAGACAAGACCTAAAATTTCAAGATTTGCGCAGAAAAACTCTCTCACCAACAAAAACAATCAGGACTCCCACCAATGCTGCGTAGATCACCATCATATCAGTGGACGCTTTCACCAGCAGAAATGCACCCAGTACGATGACATCAAAAACAATGGCCGTCATCAGAATAGCTGCATTGGCCTTGATTTCCTTACGGAGGTGGCGCAATACACCCCAATGCACCGCGATATCCATCAGTAAATAGAAAATGGCCCCCAGTGAGGCGATGCGACTCAAGTCAAAAAACAGGGTCAAAAATATAGCTATTGCAATGGTATAGACCAAGGTATGGTTTTGGATGCTGCCCGGCATGCCAAAATGGTGGTGTGGAACCAGTTTCATATCGGTCAACATGGCGAGCATACGTGATACCGCAAAGATACTGGCAATAACGCCTGAAACCGTGGCGACAATCGCTAATGCAACGGTGAACCATAATCCGTAGTCACCCAGCGCCGGGCGCGCCGCCTCTGCAAGTGCAAAATCTTTTGCGGCGATGATTTCCGGCAAACTAAGATTGCCCGCAACAGCCAATGCGACCAGAATATAAATCACCACACAGATCGCGATTGAAATGATGATGGCGCGACCGACATTGCGATGTGGATCAATAATTTCGGAGCCACTATTTGTGATAGTGGTAAACCCCTTATAAGCCAGAATAGCCAGCGCCATGGCGGCGATAAACCCTGTCGCAGATGTGTCTGCTACACTGGCTGTAGCTGTACTACTTTCAAACGAAAAATCAGCGATCCATAAACCACCAACGGCAAACACGACAATACCGCCAATTTTGATAAAGGCCATCAGCAGAGAGAAAAGGCCAATTGCACGATTACCCGAGATATTGAGTAAAAAAGCAAAAATGAGCAGCCCAACCGCCAATACAAGTACTATCCAGCTGCCGGGGTCAATATCGAATAATTGTACGCTATAGGTGCCAAAAGTTTTTGCGACCAGGCTCTGATTGATGACCATCGAAAAATACATGAGTAGTGCGCCAGCAGCCGTCATCACTCCCTTTCCATAGGCTTTCTGCAAAAACATGGCAATACCGCCTGCGGAAGGATAGGCATTGGATAATTTCACATAAGAATATGCGCTGAAAGCGGTGACCACGGCCGCGGCAAGGAAGGCGAGAGGAAATAGTGAACCGGCAAGTTCGGCAATTTGTCCCGTCAGGGCAAGTATGCCGGCGCCGATCATGACCCCTGTGCCCATCGATACGGCACCCACCAATGTCAGGCTGTTTTCTTTATACTGTGATGATTTGCTGTGCTGAGAATGGTCTTTCATATACGGTCTCCGCTAAGCAGTTGCTTCTGCAATTTCAGGGTTTTATTTTCTCAAAAATCGGCAATCCATTTTTCACAAACAGACTTACGATGCTTGTTTTTCGCAGGGTCTCATCTGAAATTCTGATTAACAGGCTTCAACTTTCGCCATGTAAAGTGTTCATAGACACCCGACCAGTACATGCCAAAACCGATGGCAAACAGCAGTTCTTCAATGGGCATAAACCAAACGGTGATGCCAGATAGCGCCTCCATATTCCAAATCCGCTCGATATAACCCGGTGCACTCCACTCCAGGCCCGCTAGAAAAATGGCGTAATAAATCAAGAAGAGCAGACCACCAATCCATGTCTTTCGTTTTAGATCCGGCCGGCAAAGCATCGTCGCCAGCGTACCCGAAAACATGGCAATGATGGAGGGATAGATTGGATTCCAGGGAAAGAAATAGAGCACTATAAAGACGACAAACGGTGTCGCCAGCGCCATGTAATGATAACGATGTACGCGATGATTGCGTTCACAGCTGGCCAGAGTTTGTGGAATTTTTTTACTCAAAAGATTGTAGAACACGGAACCGATACCACCAATGCCGAAGCAAAAGATCAGGCTTTCGATATCAAACCCGGTATTTTCAGCCAGATCAAACAGGCTCGGCGGCATCCAGTATTCCGGCACAAAAAGTGGCTCACTCAAACCAAACGGCGTAGTGAACAGGCTTGCCCATAACATCGCCCGCCGCTGTGCGGGAAATGCCATATAGACCAGCGCCCACGGTATCAAAAATGCGCTCGACCAGAGTAACCAAATGTATTGATCAGAATTCATACTACCCATTTTTCACTGTTATTGTTGCTTGCTTTCAATTGTAGTGGTGCATCTAACGAATATCCGTTTTACGTTGCTTGCGTCGTACGTACAGGCCCTATCACCACAACAGGATCGCCACAGCCACATCGACAGCAAGTGCTTGATCACTCAGATACCAGGGGCGTTTGCGATAGAGTAGCAGATAGAGAATTTCCACTAATGACCACACCAACCTTGATTGCTTTATTCATGGATCAATGCACTTGCGTTTTTGCACGCTGTTGCTGTCATCATTCCCCAAAACCAATTGACCTTATAACCGTCAATTTCTATATCATCAAGACCTGACGAAGACAGAAGCTGATAAAACTCTTTTTTTCTATACGTTTTGAAATGTGCTTTATTAAAGACGCGCAGAAACAGGTCACATATTTGACAGGTAATATAATCATCACACCAATCGGTAATCACCACTCTTCCCGCTGGTTTCAGGACACGTATCACCTCTTTAAGGGCAATAAGTGGTGCGCGAATATAGTGGAACACGCTGCAAAAAACGATGACATCAAACGTCTCGGTTTCAAAGGGAAGACTTTCAGCCCAACTTTGCTCAATATGAACCTTTTTTGACAATCGCCTACCAGCGATATCGAGCATCTCCCGAGTGGGGTCAACACCTGCCAAAATGGTATCGGGATACCTTTTTTCTATCACTGCCAGTAAAGCACCTGTTCCACAGCCAATATCAAGCAAGCGTTCTCCCGAATGGAACTCAATTCTTTTCAGTGTTTCCTGAAGGGTTGCCTCAACATAAAAGTGCCACTTTTCGTCATATTTCCGTGCCAATTTGGCGTACTCTTTTTGTACGTTATTCATCGATGCAACACTCCCCACGGCACCAGATACAGTGGCAGTCGATATGATCACAGGTGACATATTTGCGCAGACTTTTGTAGCGGTATCTGGCCCAGGGATCCAGCAGACGCTTGGGCCATGATGGTTGATACTGCTGCCGCAATGTTTCGCGCAGATTCGGCCCGGAGATATAGCGATGTAAAAACCAGCCATAACTCCGGTTTCCCAACAGACTAAACAGAGCCCGGTTGACGACCGAAGTCTCCATTTGTGGTTTCAATTCCCGCTGCCATAGCGTGTCGTAATTTTCATTGTTCAGCAGACTTCGGGCGGCCAGCACACCCGACGAGATGGCCAGACGCATACCGAAGCCCCATAGCGTATCCTGAAATACAGCCTGTTCTCCGACCAAAGAGTGTGGGCCGCTACGGGCGCTTTTCGGGATGTGGAAATTACCGCTGCCGCCATCGGGACGAGGATTTTTCATCGTCAGACCGACCAGGCGCTGAAAATCGCCATCGAAGCGGTAACCCACCTCTTTGTGGGCTTCATGCACGACCACCTGACGCCCCGCATGAGCCAGGGTAATTGCCGCAGCCAATCCAGCCGAACCAGCACCCGCGATCTCCACGGCAGCTTCAGGGTGTGTATTATTTTTTATCATTCAACTTATCCCTGCGTGTTCCAACGTCTCACATCGCAGCTACCCTGTAGCCTGGGTTGAGGAACGAAACCCGGGGTAGCGCCAACATTTCCCGGGTTTCGTTCCTCAACCCAGGCTACCGAGCTACAAGTGTCCCTCTAAATCAGTGCCGGTGTTTATCGTGACTATCGCCTGACTTACCATGCCCGCCATGCATAAAAAAATGCACACCGATACAGGCCAACAACAATATCAATAACCAGTAATCTGCTAACCACGCCATCATTTTTTCCTCATTTAACCGTTGGTGGATAGTCCCGACGCGCCGGTCCGACATACAACTGCCGGGGCCGACCGATACGCTGTTGCGGTTCGGCAATCATCTCCATCCACTGCGCGACCCAGCCCGCCGTGCGGGCGATGGAAAACATCACCGTGAACATATTGGTGGGAATACCCAGTGCCTTGTAGATGAGGCCCGAGTAAAAATCGACGTTGGGATAGAGTTTGCGTTCGATAAAATACTCATCCTTGAGTGCTGCTTCTTCTAGCGCCAGTGCCAGCCCGAACAGTGGCTCATTGGGATCCCCCAGTTTTGCCAAGACTTCGTGACAGGCCGCGCGTATGACGCGTGCCCGTGGATCGTGATTTTTGTAAACGCGGTGACCAAAACCCATCAGACGGAAAGGGTCGTTTTCATCCTTGGCCCTGGCGATATAGCTGGGCACGTTTTTCACCTCGCCAATCTCCTCCAGCATATTCAATGCGGCTTCATTGGCGCCACCATGAGCCGGCCCCCATAGCGCCGCGATGCCGGAGGCGATGCAGGCGAAGGGGTTGGCGCCGGAACTGCCCGCCAAACGCACGGTGGAGGTGCTGGCATTTTGCTCATGGTCGGCATGCAACATAAAAATAAGATCCAGGGCCTGTTCCGCCACCGGGTCGATGGGATATTCCTCGCTGGGCACGGAAAACATCATGTGCAGCAGATTGGCGGCATAGCTAAGATCATTTTTGGGGTAGACCAGCGGTTCGCCAATGGAATGCTTGTAACAGGCCGCTGCGATGGTGGGCATTTTGGCGATCATGCGGTGGGCGGCAATCTCGCGGTGGCGGGGATCGTGAATATCGGTGGAGTCGTGGTAAAACGCCGACAGCGACCCCACCACCCCGACCATGATCGCCATCGGATGGGCATCGTGGTAGAAACCATCATAAAAACGCCTTAGGCTTTCATTGATCATCGTGTGACAATCAATCGTGCTGGTGAAGTCGTCATGTTGTTGCGCAGAGGGCAGCTCACCATACATCAGCAGATAGGCGACTTCGAGAAAAGTGCTGTGCTCCGCCAGCTGTTCGATGGGATAGCCACGATAGAGCAATACCCCCTGTTCACCATCGATAAAGGTTACCGCGCTGCGGCAGCTGGCGGTGGCGAGAAAACCGGGATCATAGGTGAAGTAACCCAGTTCACGATAGAGCTTATCGATGGGAATGACGGGTGGGCCTTCCGTCCCCTTCACTACGGGTAATTCCAACGTCTTGCCACTGGCCGGGTCTGTCAGAGTGAGTTTTTGTGTCATTTTACGTTCTCCTATTGGCCGAGGGTTTCACGCAGCGTAGCAATAGAGCGTGCCAATGCTTCCGACTCTTCCGGCACCAGAGGCAGTTCAATCACCCGCTCCACACCGTTGCCCGCGAGTATGATCGGTACACCCATGGCGATGTCGCGCTCACCGTACTCGCCGTCCAGAATGGCCACGCAGGGAAGAATGCGCCGCCGGTTACGCGCCATCGCATCCACCATGGTGGCGACGGACGCCGCTGGCGAATCATAGGCGCTACTGCTCTCTTTCAGCGCCAGAATCTCCGCCCCACCCTTGCGGGTCTTTTCGATCACACGGTCAATGGTCTCAGCATCAAGGAACTGACTGATGGGGATGCCATTGATGCCGGCGTAACGGGTCAGAGGCACCATGGCGTCACCATGACCACCAATCACCAGGGTCGCGATGTCTTTTACGGAAAAACCGCTTTCGTGGGCGATGAAACTCGCCATGCGGGCGCTGTCCAGCACGCCTGACAGACCAAACACGCGATGCCGTCCCCAGCCGGTCTGGCGCCAGGCGTGATAAGTCAATACATCCACTGGATTGGTGACGATCAACAGCAGGGCGTTGGGCGCATAGCGCATCACGTTGTCCACCGCTTCGTGTAAAACCGCCAGGTTGGCATCCACCAGGTCGCTGCGTGACATACCCGGCTTTCTCGGCAGGCCGGCGGTGAAAATCACCAGATCCGAGTCCACCATGGTAGCCGGGTTTGCCCCACCGCTGACCCGGGTATCAAATCTAAACAGTGGCGCCGATTCCTGAATATCGAGCGCAATGCCTTTTGCCTTGCCCGCCTGCCGCCCCAGTAAAACCAGTTCGCGGCACAACTCTGTCTTGGCGATGATCTGGGCGGTGGACTCCCCTACCCGGCCCGGCCCGATAATAGTAATCTTTTTCATGGTGCGCTCCTCTGGATCAATCTGTTAGCCGTTCCATATCAATATGCCCGCAAGGGCACTCCTGGGCGCAGATATCGCACCCTTTGCAGTAGTCACAATCAATCGCGTAGCCCCCGGCTTTTTTGATGTCGAGTTCAGGCGTTATTGTTCATCGCTTCCGAAGCTGGAATTGAAGGCGTATAACCACCACGACCGTGGCGCATACCCTGCATCGCACGCTCTGTGTCCCATTGCGTATCCGCCGGAACCAAATTTGGGAAAC
>JAKIUN010000047.1 GCA_021647505.1 Gammaproteobacteria bacterium | reverse complement strand
CTGAAAAAAAGCGGTTTTTTGCAGGTTTTCAGTGGAAGGCCTGCTTTATTATAGCTTTCTTCGCGCCATGAATGGAGTGGTTTTTTATATTAAATCATGAGGTTGGATAGTTTTCGGGCGGGCACTATCTAATCTTATTGCTTTCTAGCGATTGCCGTCAGTCCTTCACCTAGAGACTTGAGTGAAGTTGCCGTCATGTTGGCCGTCATATTAAACATTTGCATGTTAGCTTGGTACTCAGATTGCGCTGCCAAAAATTCCTTTGAATCATTGGGGGCAGGGTCAGACTCGAATAACCACCTAATTCTCCCATTAATTCGAGTCTGACCCCTAATTCGCCTAATTCCGGACCCCTAATTCCGATGCCGGGTTAGGCTTAAGGAAGTGCCATTCGAGTCTGGCCCCTAATTTCCTACTGTGGCTCGGCCGCACACCCCTTATTTTCTCGACCCTGTAGACACTTACATCATGGCATGACCCAAGTCACTCGCCCCTCTGGAAAACTATCCCGTAGTCTATCAACATCACTCCAATCATCAAGTACGAACCTGTAATAACTAAAAATACGGACAATATCATCAGGCGAAGATTTCGATGTACCATCGGAACCAATAGGCTCTTTCACGCCATCAGAGGATATAACAAGAAGACCTGGTGGCACACCAGGATTAGAAATATCCCAACCATTAAAACCACCAAATTCAAATGTGATCCATTTGCCATCCTGAGACCAAGCTGGACTCTGCATCCTTGGCTGAAGAATATCGTCCAAAACTTTCACCAACTGATAGGCATTACTACCATTTTTTACATCCATAACCCAGAGCGTTGAATCCCATGAAATGGGTCCACCAATCTTTAATACATAAGCGATTTTTGTTCCATCCGGACTGACCCGAAGGTGTATCGGCTTTCCCTGACTCGGGAGAAAAACCTTCAGTGGCCGCGCTGATGTTGAAAGAAGATCAATTGATAGCATAATTGTCGGGCCATAGGCAAAGATCAAGCGACCATCCGGCAACCATTCCAATCCATCAACTTTAACAAACTCATCGTCAAGACGATCAGAATAAAAACTTTCATCAATCTCATTACCACTTAGATCGTAAATTCTCACTCGGTACTGATCGGAAGCATTATTATCAAGTATCGCGATGTATTGACCATCATCAGAAAGGGCGATCTCATAAAGGAATGACCCTGTAATCGGACTCACTTTAAAATCACTGATGACAGATTGATTTGCCAGATCAAACACAACGATGCATTGCGCTATAATGTCGTCTAAAACGCTTCCCACATCCCGGTCGCAATTTTGAATCACTTTTAACGCAAATTGACCATTATTTGTAAAACGTGTATAGCTATCAGCTATGCCGTTAATGTTACGCATCTCCTTGTTCTTCTCTATCCAGTCTTGTATCACCGGAATTTTTCGCCAACGACCCGTTGAGATATCTAGCCTTTCGTTCCTCCCATCAGAATTGCTCCACAAAAAATATCCTTCCAGTCCACCATTTAATTGACCTGAAGGCAGAGTATTCCCTGGTAAAGGGTTGTTATCGTCATTACCACTCCCACAAGATTGAATCATCAGCAGTAAGCCTGCAAAAAGCATGACCAGAATAATATTTTGTGCTTTCACTATTCGATTCTCCTTCGACATGGGATTTGCACCCGGTCAGTTCATACCCATAACCAGCATAAACAAAAAAACCAGATGCCTTTGCAAGCATCCAGTTCGTGAGCAAAACAGCCCAGCAGTATCAAATTTACTGCTTTCTAGCAAGTGAACTTAACGCCTCACCAATAGTTTTTAGTGTAGTTGATGATGCTTCCGACATCATACCAAACATTTTTATATTTGCTTGGTACTCGCCTTGCTGCTGCATAAAGTCCCCAGCCTCCTTCTTATCAGTTGCGTCTAGGCCATCCATTTTGTCTAAATTAATCATGGCAGCTTCAAGAAACTCACCCTGGATTTTAGACATCGCATTGGCAAGAGCAATAAGCCAGTTTTTTGCCTCGCCTTTATCTGCTTCTCCCGCTGCTTCATTTGCCATTCCCTGAGCCATTTCCATAATCTGATCCGCAAAGTTATCATCAACCGCATCCTGCGCCTCAGGTGTAGTCGCCTGCTGGTTATTACCGATGACATTGGCAATAACATCTTTCGCCGCATCTTTCAAAAACTGCGGCAGAGGGGAGTTATCGATAACCGAATTAAGCGCGTTACCCAGTGAACCCATAAACGCATTCACTATTGCACCTGCGATGTTACCTCCCCCAAAATTCGATATCATCGAGCTCAGCATGCTACCCACCACCGAACTCACCGCACTGCCTACGACACTACTGATCAGACCACCAATTGCACCAGCCATTTCAACTCTCCTTATACATTAATCAATTAACAAACCATTTATCAACGGTTAAATTACCGTTTCGTTATTTACTTCACGCTCGATCTTCACAACAACCGACTGCCTCAGGCCGACCCAGGCTGAATACGTCTCTGCTGCAAAGGTCGTTTCTGCATTTCTTCGGTTGACGGTTTGTATTAAACCTGAATCCGTGAGTTCATGACGGCGCATAGCACAAGCTCTTGATTCCACAGCGGTTCAAAAAATGCCCGCTTAACCTAAGGGTGAAGCTAAGATTTTTTGATTCCACTGTGAAATCAATATCTTGCACTCTGCATCCGCCCTGAACTCACGGATTCAGGTTAAAGTCGATACATAAGTGCTTGAATAGTTGGGCACTAGTTAGTAGTTAGGGGGGGGGGCCCATTAACCGATGAAGGAAGATCACCGGGGCGCCTCCTACCCTGCAAAGCGTGTTTGGCATGTTTGCTTAACCCCCAAGCAAACCACGCAGCGCTGTCGGTACGCTGTCGTAGCGCCTGAGCAGTTCGTCGATCAGCAGTTGCACCAGGAAGCTGACCATGATCAGGAGGATGGCGACGGAGGCCAGGGCCTTGAGCGACATGGACAAGAAGAACACGTTCAGTTGCTGGGCATAGCGGTTGACCAGGCCCAGGACGCTGTCGATGATGAACAGCACCACGAGCATGGGCGCGGCGATGAGCAGGGTCAGGCGGAGGAAATTGGAGAATTCGGCGGTAAAAAGCTGGACGCCGGCCTGCGCCAGGTCGGGCAGGGGCTGGCCGATGGGCCACAGGGCGAAGCTTTCGATGAGGACGCCCATCAGCAGCATGAGGCCGCCGGCGGCCATGAAGACGTAGTTGGCGAGGCGGCCGAGAAAGGCGCCGGTGAGCGAGGTCTGCTGGCCCGAGAGCGGGTCGGTGACTTGCGCTACGGTGGCGCCGATCTGGGTATCGATCACCTGCCCCGCGGCTTCGAAGGCCCACAGGAAGACGCCGAACAAGATGCCGATGGCGACGCCTACCACGGCTTCTTTGACGAACATGGCGATCCAGTCCTGCACATTCAGGGCCGCTACGGGCAGGGGTGGCTGGATGATGATGACAATGAGGGCGAAGGCGACGAAGATGGCGTTGCGCACCAGCGCCGGGATGAGTTCATTGGTGAACACGGGCAACACCAGAAAGGCGACGGCTATGCGCGTGGTGGCCAGCCCGACCAGCAGGGCATGACTCGATAGAAAGGTGAAGATGTCTGAGGCTTGCATGCCCGCTCAGGGAGGCGGTGAGAAAGATGACCAGAACGATGGCGAAGAACTTCGCCGCGTATTGGAAGGTCTGCTCCTGCAATTGGGTGGCGGCCTGGATGAAGGCGATCACCAGGCCAACGATGGCCGCCGCAGCGACGGGCGGCGCGGAGAGCCACAGGATGAGCTACAGAGTCAGTGCTGCATCATCCAGGTCAGGTAGACATCTTCCCGGCGCTTCCCGCGCTGTGTCACACGGGGGAAAACGGTTCTGGCTTGTCGTGGCATACGCCAAGTACATCGTATAAAAGGGTAGCGTCCCCGTTTCCCTCCGCTCCGTTTCCCGAATTTTATGGTAGCCAGGAAATATCATTGGCAAACGATCTGTCTGTCACACTTCCGTCTAGATTAGCTGGATTGTCAGAAAACGAGTAACGGCGAAGCAATCGAACTTCAGAAGAACGTTCGGTGCTGATCGAGCTTAGCGTAAATATTTGACCCGTATCTTCAGTAGGTACAACATAGAAATACCCATTGAAACCAGGATTGACGGATCCCGTAGATGCTGCCCCTCCCTCCCTGAGCAAAATCCATTGGCCATCTGGTGACCACGTTGAAGCATCGCCGACAAGAGGAGCATTATCAGGTGTCGTAGCCAGCTGTCGGATATTGGCGCCATCAATATTCATAACAT
This sequence comes from Gammaproteobacteria bacterium, assembly GCA_021647505.1. Lineage (GTDB taxonomy): Bacteria > Pseudomonadota > Gammaproteobacteria > SZUA-152 > SZUA-152 > DRQN01. The sequence continues at coordinate 25,417 of JAKIUN010000047.1, read as the reverse complement.
AAGGCCTGATATACTCAAACGATCCCCCTTTCCTAGGACCTTCCAAAGTAAAAAATAGCCTTGTGGCATCCGGACTGACAGCGACTTGCCTTACAACGCCTTGCAAACCTCCAGGCAAAGTCAAAATAGATTCGACCTGCGTTGAATAGGATGAAGTAAAATAAAATGACCGCCCAACGCCATAGGTAATGCGTCCGTCCGGGAGCCAAGCAAAATCTCTTCGATCGAGTTTCGAGTAACTGATTAACTCACCACTCCTGTCGCGGACTTCTAACTGTGAATCAGTACTGATTGACCTCCGAAATAAAGCGATATATTGACGATCATGTGACAATGTTGCCTTAGAGATTTTTCCGAACACTTCAAACTGTTCACTATTGTAACTTCCGTTTTTATCCTGTATCACTATGCAGGAACGCTCTGGATCATCTTTGCAGTCTTTAACCGCTACTACAAACTCGGATCCATCGTAGTCAATCGGCAGCGCATGAAAACTGGAAAGCCCGCCACGTGGAAACCGCTCCTTCTGATATGGCCAATTTGTACTAGAGATCCTAGTATATTTACCTGTCGCCATACTCATGATCCATGCTTCATCATCCTCTGTAAAAAAGAGCAATCCTGACAAGTCAGCATTAAGGATGCCGGAAGACGGAGGATCTCCACCATTTGCATCTGGCTCGGAGCCTCCACCACAAGCACTTGTCAAAACCGCAATAATTAAAACAGTTAAAAATGATGAAATAAAGCTGTTCTTGTTCATGTCTTGTCCTCCTAATTCGGTCTGATGAGGTAGGCATTTGAACAGCTATATCTGTTACTTGCCTAGAGCCACATTCACGTATTATAGGCTATATCCTGCGGAAAACTGGGACGATGTGAACAAAAACGTCAGCTAACACAATATGTTAGTCGCTTTGTCTCCGTACGAATGAAGCATGAGTGTCCGCTGCCTCGGAACGTATTATGAGACGCAACAAAATGTATCCATTAACACCGACTCTTCAGCATGTCATCTTAATAAGGGTGCGCTCTCAATATAATGTAAGGGGGTTTAGTAGCTAAAAAACACGCCTATTTCAACAAATTCAGGTATACCTGAAATAACAGGATCAAATGTGACATATATTGCAAAGCCGGTATTTTATAGCGATTTTATCGCAAAACAGGTACATTATATTGAGAGCACACCCCTTAATAAAGCATAATTTCGGAGAACAAAAGATAGCCAAGCGCCCCTTGAGCGCCCGGCTACTTTGTAGAACGGTCGTATGTCTATTCTTATTGCTTTCTAGCAATTGCCGTAAGACCTTCACCCAGAGACTTGAGTGAAGTCGCTGTCATGTTGGCCATCATGTTGAACATCTGCATATTAGCTTGATATTCAGATTGTGCCTGTATAAACTCCTGCCGATCTTCCGCTTGATCCTTTTTACTCTTGGTTTCATCGACACTATTATTCTTCATCGTGTCCATATTTTCCATGGCAGCATCCAGGAATTTTACCTGTACTTCCGAAAGCCCTCTCGCCAAAGCAACTAACCAATTACCACCTTCTTTCCCTTCGGCTTTTTCTGCAGCATCCTTACAAATGCCCTGCGAAATATTATCCAGCATATCACCATACTCATTATCAACCGCATCCTGCGCCTCAGGCGTAGTCGCCTGCTGGTTCCCGCCAATGACATTGCCAATAACATCCTTCGCCGCATCTTTCAAAAACTGCGGCAGAGGGGAGTTATCGATAACCGAATTAAGCGCGTTACCTAGTGCACCCATAAAGGCATTCGCCAGTGCACCTGCAATATTACCTCCCCCGAAATTCGATATCATCGAGCTCAGCATGCTACCTACAACTGAACTCACTGCACTGCCTACGACACTAGCGACCAGACCACCAATTGCTGCACCCATTTCAACTCTCCTTATACATTTATCAATTAACAAACCATTTATCAACGGTTAAATTACCGTTTCGTCATTTACTTCACTCTTTACTTCATGCTCGATCCTCACAACAACCGACTGGCCCCACTTGACCCGGGCTGAATACGTCTCCGTTGCAAAAGTCATTCCTGCATACTTCCGGTTGACGGTTTGTATTAAAGTCGATACATAAGTGCTTGAATAGTTGGGACGTTCCCTAGTTAGGGATGACCCTATCAACCGATGAAGGAATACCACCGGTGACTTTCCCTGTCCGTGGAGATATCCGGAACCCACTTCTGGATTCCGGCTAAAAACGTGCCGGAATGACGGTATTCGCAACGCGTTGAATCCCGCACACAAACCACGGCCTAACCCCCCAGCAAACCACGCAGCGCTGTCGGTACGCTGTCGTAGCGCCTGAGCAGTTCGTCGATCAGCAGTTGCACCAGGAAGCTGACCATGATCAGGAGGATGGCGACGGAGGCCAGGGCCTTGAGCGACATGGACAAGAAGAAGACATTCAGTTGCTGGGCATAGCGGTTGACCAGGCCCAGGACGCTGTCGATGATGAACAGCACCACCAGCATGGGCGCGGCGATGAGTAGGGTCAGGCGAAGGAAATTGGAGAATTCGGCGGTGAAGAGCTGAACGCCGGCCTGCGCCAGGTCGGGCAGGGGCTGGCCGATGGGCCACAGGGCGAAGCTTTCGATCAGCACGCCCATTAGCAGCATGAGGCCGCCGGCGGCCATGAAGACGTAGTTGGCGAGGCGGCCGAGAAAGGCGCCGGTGAGCGAGGTCTGCTGACCCGAGAGCGGGTCGGTGACCTGCGCTACGGTGGCGCCGATCTGGGTATCGATCACCTGCCCGGCGGCTTCGAAGGCCCACAGGAAGACACCGAACAAGACGCCGATGGCGACGCCTACCACGGCTTCTTTGACGAACATGGCGATCCAGTCCTGCACATTCAGGGCCGCTACGGGCAGGGGTGGCTGGATGATAATGACGATGAGGGCGAAGGCGACGAAGATGGCGTTGCGCACCAGCGCCGGGATGAGTTCATTGGTGAAGATGGGCAACACCAGAAAGGCAACGGCGATGCGCGTGGTGGCCAGCCCGACCAGCAGGGCATGACTCGATAGCAGGGTGAAGATGTCCGAGGCCTGCATGCCCGCTCAGCCGCCGACCAGGGTGGGGAACTGGGAAAAGATCCGATCCGAGAAGTGATAGAGGGAGCCGCCCAGCAGGGAGGCGGTGAGAAAGATGACCAGGACAATGGCGAAGAATTTCGCCGCGTACTGGAAGGTCTGCTCCTGCAATTGGGTGGCGGCCTGGATGAAGGCGATCACCAAGCCGACGATGGCTGCGGCGGCGACGGGCGGCGCGGAGAGCAGCAGGATCAGCCACAGGGCTTCTTGGGTCAGTTGTATGGCTTCGTTGCTAAACATGGCGTCACCGACAAGACAGCACGAGGCCATGCAGGAGCCCCGTAGGGTGGGCAGGCCGTTCATGCCCACGCGGAATATAATTCAACCGCGTGGGCACAAAAAACGTGCCCACCCTACGGGGCTGGATGACGGCGATCACCAGGCCGACGATGACCGCCGCGGCGACGGGCGGCGCGGAGAGCAGCAGGATCAGCCACAGGGCTTCTTGGGTCAGTTGCAGGGCTTCGTTGCTGAACATGGCGTCATTGATAGGAAAGCACGAGGCCGTGCGAGAGTTTGATCATGCCGTCCACCAGCACAAACAACAGCAGCTTGAAGGGCAGCGAGACCGTCGTCGGCGAGAGCATCATCATGCCCATGGCCATCAGGATGTTGGCGACGACAAGGTCGATGACGATGAACGGCAAAAAGATCAGAAAGCCGATCTGGAACGCGATGGCCAATTCACTGATGGTGAACGCGGGCACGATAATGATGAAGTCCCGGTCTGTCAGCTCAGCGGCGTGCTCTTCAGAGACCGTTTTGCGGATGGCATTGAGGAAGAACGCCCGCTCCCGGGGGTTGGAATGTTTAACCAGAAAGTCGCGCAATGGTTCCTTTGCGACGTCGGCTGCGGCGAGCATAGAATCCGTGCTGCCACCGATGTTCTCCATTTCCGATACCTCGGCCATCATTGCCTGCCCCACGGGGTACATCACGTAGGCGGTCAGCACCAGGGCCAGGCCGTTCAGCACCAGGTTGGGTGGCACCTGTTGCAGACCGAGGGCGTTGCGCAGCAGGCTCAGCACCACGATGATTTTGGTGAAGGACGTCACCATGACGGCGACGAAAGGCGCAAGTGCCAGTAAGACGACGGTGACCAGTGCCGATGACGGCGAGAATTCTGTCAGATCCATGTGACGATACCTTAATGCTCTCCGGCAGGCTGACGCTGCACGGCGGTGATGGCGCGCACGAAAACCCCATAGCCGTTGCCAACGGGCATCAGGTCGCCGTGCGCCAGTACGCCCTGCGGGCTGCTTATTTCCACCTCGAACGCCGCCAGGGTTCGCTCAAGCTCGAACAGCGGCTGTTCCGCCCAGCCGGTGAGACGATCCACGGCGATGGGCAGGCGCTGGCGCAGGACGATGTCGGTCAGCTCGGCATCGGCGGCAGGCGTCTCTGCCGTCAGGCGCGCAGCGGGCTGATTAGCGGTTTTTGATTGATAAGGTTCGAAGATAAGCCGCTGCTGCCCGGCATCCAGTTCAGCGCTGAACGCCAGCGCCGGACGTGCGCACAATCTGGCTTGGCAGCGCCAGAAGGGCTCGAAGGATGCCGGGATCAGCACCAGCCCGCCGGGCTCCAGCAGGGCCAGTTGCCGCTGCGGCACGGCGGCGCTCGATACGGTCACCTGACACGGCAATGTCTCCCAGCGCATGGCCTCGGCAAGCGCTGCCGATGGCGCGGCCAGATGCGCCAGGGCGTCGAGCGGCAGGTGCATGACCGCCTTTTTGACGGCGGCCTCTGTTTCGGAATCGGGCGGCGTCCATGTCACCTTGAGTTGGTCGTCCCGTGGCGGGGTCATGGCGCCGGGCTCCAGATCCAGCGGTACGCCAAGCCAGTCTTCCAACTGGCGAATCAGGGCTTCCGCCCGCCCGAGGCACAATGCAGCACGCAAACAAGGATCCGTGACGGCCTGCGCCGTCTCGTCATCGTCGCTGCGAATACCGAAGGCGACTCTCCCCAACGGTGTTTCGGCGTAAAAACCGTCGAGTAACACGTCGGGGGAAGGCGGGGCTTGCCGCCCATGCATAGGGGGGGAGGCAGCGATTTCTGTTTCGTCCGGCATTTCCTCCCTGTCCGCCCGCGCCAGTGATTCGGCAAATGCGTCGGCAGGGTTGACGCTTCCTTCCGCGCTCACCACCGTGGCGTTTGTCATTTCATCGGTCTCCATTACAGGGTTTTGTTCATCCGTCCGGTGACCACCATCTTGATCAGATCCGGTAGCGATTTGGCTTGCAGCTTGCTCATCACCCGCGAGCGGTGGACTTCCACGGTCTTGATACTGATATCAAGATTGCCCGCGATGACTTTGTTGAGTTTGCCGTCGACAATGCCTTGCAACACTTCCCGCTCCCTGGGCGTCAGTCGGGCAAAGCATTCCTGGTAAGCTGTCTGCGCCGGATCCGGCCCGGCGGCTCCCGCGCCTGCCGCCGTTATGGGTCGCACGCCGCCCTGTCGGGACGACTGGCTGAATGCGGCTTCCAAAGCGGACTCCAGCGCCACATCATCGAGCGGTTTTTCAAGAAAGGTGACGGCTCCCTTCTTCATCGCCTCGACAGCCAGGGGAACGGCGGCATGTCCGGTCATGTAGATCACCGGCGAGGGGATGCCTCGCGCATGCAGGGCGTCGTGCATATCAAGCCCTGACATCCCGGGCATGCGTACGTCCAGCAGCACGCACACCTGTTCCGGGGCCTCCTCTCCGGCCAGCTGATCCAGCGCCCGGCCCGGGCTTTTGAAACTCTCCACCTGGTAGCCGGCGCCCTGTAACCACCATTCCGCCGACTGGCGGAATTCGGCGTTGTCATCAACGATGAAAATGGTTCTTTGTGTCATGGCGTTTTTCCTTGTGGTGCTGTCCTTGTGGTCACGTCAGGGTGGCAGTGCTCACTCTGTGGCTGGGTTGATTCACTGGCATCTGAGCCCCCCGATACCGGCAATGTGATGTGGAACGTGCAACCGGCGCCCTCGTTGTGCGACAGCCAGAGCCTGCCCTGATGTAATTCGATGAACGAACGGCAGATGTTCAGGCCAACCCCCATGCCGGTTGGCTTGGTGGAGACAAAGGGTACGAAGAGGTTTTTTTCCGCCTCCGCTGAAAGCCCACAGCCCGAGTCCGAGACGCTGATTTCCACCTGGTCTTCGCAAAGTCGCACGCCGACTTCGAGGCGTCTCACGTCGTGGGGAGCGCCACGCATGGCATCGATGGCGTTGCGCAGCAGGTTCACCAGCACCTGCTGCAACATCACTTCATCTCCCTCCACGGACAAGGCGGAATCCCCCAGATTCACACACACCACAATCCCCTCCCGCTGGATTTCCCAATCCAGCAAGACCAGGCTGGCACGCACCAGCCCGACGAGATCAATACGTGTTCGCTGGGGCTGGAGCGAGTGGGTGTAGTTACGAATGCGGGCGATAATCCTGGAGGCGAACAGTGCTTGATCGATGGCGCGGTCGAGCGCCATCAGGATCTCACCACTGTCCGTGCCTCCTCGGCGCAGGCGCATACCGATGCCCCGCAGCAGGTTGGAGATCGCGCCGATCGGCTGGTTGATTTCATGCGCGAGGGTCGTCGCCATCTCACTGACCGAGATGGCACGGGAGGTAAAAAGAAGCCGCTCCCGGTCTTCGAGATGGCGTTGCGTTATCCGTTCCCGCTCGGCGATGTCTTCCACGCGAAACACAACGCGGCCCTTGCCGGCCCGGGCGACCGTCGCTTCGAAACGCACACGCCCCTGGTAATGCACCACCCCGCGCACAGGATCGGGCGCTTCCGTTTTCTCACCTTGCGCCTCGGCCATGCACCTATCGAGCCCGTCAAAGGTGAGCAGAAAGACCTCCAGCGAGGTACCCGGCGGCACTGCCGGGAAACGGCTCACAAACTCTGCAGAACACCATGACACCTTGCCTGGCGTTAAATCGATGATCGCCACAGGATCCTGTAACGCATCGAACAGGGCAATGGCTTCGACGTCGGCCAATGCACCGGAGGCCGACGTGCCCAGTCGTTTCGATGACGGCTGTGAATGTGCGTTCATGGGCTGTGCCAGCGATGCAGGGGCACGGTGGAAATCACCACCTGCAGACTGAACTGTGCACCCAGGATGGCCCAGAAGCGGGAAGCGTCCGGGATGTGGAGACGAACCTCCGTCCACAGACCCGGCAGCATGGGGCTGCGCCCCACCTGAATGACGGCGCCACGCGGCCCGGGAACGGTGGGCTGCACGCGCAGGCGCCACCGACTGTTGGCGGCGCGATCCTTGTAAGCACGCACCACCATCCAGCCCGCATCACGCGGGGCTTTCGACCAACCGAGCCGCGCAGTAAGGCCGGCCACCTGCCCTTTGCCGGCCGCATCCCGCCACAGGAAACAGGCCCGTGCCGCACACTGTGGTTCACCCGGATCATTGAAGGGAAACACGGCCATTATCCGCCGCGCGCCCTGTAACTGCCGCAGCATGTCCGACCGTCCGCCGTTAACCAGAGCATCGAGAATCTCATCAAACAAGGCGTCATCCTGCATCGCTGGGGAAGGCTCGAGAACGCCTTCCACCACCCGGCCGTCATCACCAGGTACGGGGCGGTCACCGGGTCGCACCGTGCGTTTCTCTTCGTCGGGCCGTTCTGTGGCATCATCACCAGCCTGTCCGGATTCATCGTTACCCTGATATTCCTCGCGCTGCGAATCCCGCCGCCTGCGCATGGCTGCCTCATCGGCGGGAACGGTACCCGCCAGCGGCTGCATATGCGCTGCACCCGCGTGCAGCGCCGCAACGGCGGCCGGTGTGAGGTTGAGTTCGTTCACCGCCGCGCCGCCACTCATGCCGCTGGGCTCAGCGCGCAAGCTCCCCGGGGCGGGAAGCGCATTTTCCGCACGCAAGGCAGCCGCCGCGGTTTCCACGCGATTGGTGAGATTTGTCGCCAAGGGTGCCTGCGAGCGCAGCCGGGCCGCTTGTTCGTCGGTGGGGATTTGTGAGGCCGGATTTGCAGCCATCGCGTCAAGGGCGCCCGGCAATTGGAGCGGGTGCAGCATCAGCGAGGAAAGACCTATTTCAGCCGTCATTGCCAAGCCTCTGATCATGGGCAAACGCCCGGCACGCAGCAACGGCACGGCGCTGTCTGTCCTTGCGGGACAACACCTTCCACTGACGCCAGCGGGCTTCGTCAATGACGTAGTGCTGGGCCGGTTTGCCCTCGTAGTCCTGTACCCCGCGATCCCCAAATCCCAAGGCGGTGACGCAATAGCGCACCGAGCGATGCGCGATATGACCGATGGCCCATACCCGGTCGCGGCCCAGGGTGTTGAAGGCATGCGCCAGTAGCAGCTCTCCGCCTTCCAGGGCCAAGCCGGTGCCCCACGCCTCGGGCAGCAAGCGGCTGCCCAGCTCCACCTCTTCCGGTTGCCCGGACATGGGCATCAAATTGAACCAACCGGCAAACTGGGGCCGCGGCTGAAGCAGGCGGGCCAGGGCGGACGGCGACAGCGCCTTGCTCGCTTCCTCGCGCATTCCCGGCCGATCCAGTTCGACGGTATCGAGTGCGGCGACCATGCGCTCCGCACACCAGATACCGAGCCCCTCGTGCTGCCGATACAGTGCCTGTAGGCGCATGATCAATTCATGCGCCACGGTATGCTGATCCAGCGGATGGTCGTCCACCAGCAGGGCCCGCACACGCGGGTCTTTATGCATGCCCACCAACGCATAACGATCCGCGATGCAGAACTCCCGCAAACGCAGCCGCTCCGTCTCCAGCCAGGGTGAGGGGGATAGGTCGGCGTTCATGACGTCTCTTCGCGGCTGACGATGACATGCGTGACGCCCTGCCCCAGCGCTTCCAGTCGTTCCCGAAGCCGATGCAGGTGTGGATTCACCAGCGATGGGCCACCACCCTGCACGGTCAACGCCACCGACCAAGATCCGGAGGTGGCCTCCCGGGTCAATGCGACCTGGGACACGGCCAGGGTGGAATCATGCAGCATGAAGCGCCACGCCTGCTCTCCGTCGGTGACCACGGCACCCCCCGTCCGCTCCAGCAGCGCGGTGAAATCCTGCAGGGTCATGGTGGCTGAATCCACGGGCAGCGGCTCGATGACAGCGATGCCCGGTGGTGACGGCGCGTGCAGCGCCAGCGTCTCCGGCACGGCATCCGGCAATGGGCCATCCTGGCGCATGGGGCGTTCATCGTTCGGCGCCAACACAGGCGCCGACGGTTCATCGGCCTCTACCGGTGTATCGTCTGCAACATCAAGCCCCTGCTCCAGCGCATCCACACGGCTGGGACTGGTGGCCGGAATCGGTTCATCAGCGGCTGACTGCTCTATGCCCGACACTGGCTGCGGCGACTCAAGCCGCTGCAATGAGCGCGCAAATTCATCGCCGTCGAGCCGCCGCTCAGACGGCGCGGCGGGCGCACTCAGGAGGCGCGAGGATGATTGCCGTCCGGCGATATCGATCCCGCTCATCGCATCCTCCCCGAGGCCATCTGCTCGGCAGCCTCCATTTCCTGGCGCTGTTCCGCATCACGCGCCAGGCTGCGGCGTGTATCGTCCAGCAGATTCTGCGTCCCGGATTCCCGCGAACGGGCCCGCAACCACTGCTGCCTCGCCTCCTCGGCCTGCGCCTCGGCTTCGTGCAGCTCCCGCTCATCATCCTGCAACCAGTATTCATCGCGCTCCAGGGATTCATCCAGCCAGGCCCGCCGTGCGCTGGCAAAACCGGCAAAGCGGGTCAATTCTGCCGCCCCCTGCGTGGCCACATGCTCGAACAGGGCCGTGCGCTGATGCCGCAGATCCTCGATGCGCGCCTGACGCTCCCGCATCGCCGCCATCACCGTATCGCACTTGGCCCGCCTGGCGCGGTATTCAGCTTCGGCAGTGGATACGCGCAAACCCTGCAAGCGCAGCAACTGGACAAGATGCCGTGAACGAAGCCGGCTCATTGGGCGATCTCCTGTAATTGCGCAATGGCTTCGTCCAGGGTCGCGGTTTCATCGGGGTGCTGACGCAGCAGACCATGGATGGCAAGCAGCTTTTCGATAGCCTCGTCAGCAATAGGGTCGCTGCCGGCCTTGTACTCGCCCACCTGCAGCAAAAATTCGATCTCAGCATGTTTGGCCAGCAAGGCGCGTATGTGGGCGGCGGCGTCCTGGTGCGCCTTTGCCGCGACGCGGGTAAACACCCGACTGGTGCTGCCAAGCACGTCGATGGCCGGATAATGACCCGCCTGCCCCAGCTTGCGCGAGAGCACGATGTGACCATCGAGGATGGAGCGCACCTCCTCGGCAACCGGGTCACTGCCGTCTTCATCTTCACTCAACACAGTATAAAACGCGGTAATGGAACCCCTGTCATCATTACCGCTGCGCTCGAACAAACGTGGCAATTCAGCGAACACCGAGGGCGGGAATCCACGCCGTACCGAGGGTTCGCCCACCGACAGTCCAACCTCCCGCAGGGCGCGGGCGAAACGGGTCACCGAGTCCATCAACAACATCACTCGTTTGCCCTGGGCGCGAAATCCTTCCGCAATGGCGGTGGCAGCCTGGGCTGCGCGTACTCGCTCCATGGCGGGGCGGTCGGAAGTGGCGACCACGATGACGGAGCGGCGCAGACCCTGTTCACCCAGGCTATCCTCAAGAAATTCACGGACTTCACGCCCGCGCTCACCGACCAGGGCGATCACATTGACGTCAGCAGTCGCCTGCCGGGCCAGCATCCCCAACAGGGTCGATTTACCTCCTCCCGCCATGGCAAACACGCCCATGCGTTGCCCGACACCGACCGTCAACATGGCATCCACGGCGCGGATTCCCGTGGAAAAAGTCGTGTCGATGGGTTTTCGCCTGAGCGGGCTGGGGGCATCCGCATAAAGGGCCTGTTCGGCAAGACCGGCTGGCAGGGGCCGGTCGTCCAGCGGCTTGCCGAAACTGTCGATAACACGGCCTAACAGGCCCATGCCAAAGGGAACGGTGGATCGCTCCTGTAACACTTCAACCTCAGCGTCTACCGCCACGCCCTGCAGGCTCGCCAGCGGCAACAGGATCGCCTGCCCGTCGCACAAACCCACCACCTCGGCAATGAGCCCCTTGCCCGTATCACGATCAATGATCCGGCACTGCTGGCCGATCCGCGCATACACACCGCTCACGCGCACCGTAGTGCCGAGAGCCTGCACGACCCGGCCCCGCTGCACCACCGTACGTGCACCGCGCAGCAGCGGCGCCATGCTCTGATCAAGGGATGACTCTTCCAGGAGGTCGCTGCCGGTGGGTGTGGAATACCCCATTACCCACCCACCTCCCGCACGGATTCCGCCGCACGGTTCGTTGATGCATCACTACCCACAAGCCCGGCAGGCGCCACGGTCTTCGCTTTTCCGGCCAGCGCCGCCTCCAGGCGCTTGAGTTGGGCATCGAGCCCCGCTATCGTGGTTCCACAAGCGGTATCCAGTATGCAATCAAACGGGTTCAGCGTGTCATCGGCGTGAACTTCCACATGCAGAGGCTTGCCGGAAGGGGCCGTATCCAGACGTGTTCTGACCGCATCCACCACCGATGGATACACCCGCAGTGTCAGCGAGACACCGGGCAACAGATCAGCCGCCGCAGTTTGTACCAGGCCGGCCACCATCTCCGGCGCACCGACCTCACCAGCCAGCTTGCGCACCACCTGGATGGCAAGTCTCGCCACCGAACCCTGCAAGGCCATGCGCTGGCGCTGTGCCTCCACGGCCAGGCTTGTCAGCTCCGCCGCCACGTCGTCTCGGGCCGCGAGCAACCCCGCCGCCTTTCCGGCAGCATAGCCCTTTTCAAAGGCATCCTGCCTGGCCGAAGTAATCGCCTGTTTGGATTGCTCCAGGAGCTGGGTCAAACGGCAGCCCATATCCACGGCACTGGCCAGGGCCTGCACATCCGCCGCCGCCAGCACCTGTTCGTCGGTGACAAGGCTGACGGATGTGTCACGAACCAGAGCGACGAAAGTCATGATGATTCCCCTGAGGTTTCCCTGGCTTGTTCCAGCATCGCCACAAGCACCAGGGCATCCGCTGTGAGTGCCGCCGCAACCGTGTACGGCAAGGTGCCGACAGGTGGAGGCAACAGGGCCACCAGGCCGTTCCGCAGGCCGTCATGGCTCAGACTGCCAAGCAGCACGCCGGCGCCCGCTGCCTGCAACAGCTCCCGGATATCCTCCCCGGCGGGTAATTGTGGCGCCGCATGAGGCAACGATTCGTGGGCCATCACCTTGTCGAAGGCATCGGCGCCGATAACGGATTTGGCCGCCGCGATGCACCTGGCTTCAATCCATAAGCGCATCGCCGGAGCTGCGAACAAGGCACCGGCAATCAACACCAGATGCTCACGGCGCGAAGACGGCCAATGACACCACTCCGGCACCTCGAGGAGCAGGGCCCAATCGAGCGGTTGCACCGATTCGGCCGCCGACGGCTTGAGTGCAGCAAGAAGCACGGCCGCCTGTATGCGCCGGCTGCGCCGTTGGCGAATCCCGGCAAACCGCTCAGGCTCGGGGATCACGAGCCTGCTCCCCCGACACGAGCCGGCAAACCTCCCCGCTTGCGCCGACTCCACCACCACATTCCTCCCCCACCCAGCAGCGCAGTACCACCGACAAACCCTGCGGCAAACTGAGGTGTTGTGGTGAAAATCGACTGTGCAACAGTCGCCGGGCGATCCTGCGGTACAGGCAAGGGTTCTGCAGAAAATAAGGCGACGGTCACATTATCGTAAGGCACGCCTTCCACCCCATTCACCACCAGGGCCTTGATTTGGCTGACACTGTCCAGCAAGTCAATACCATGCCGGTGTTTGATGAACACGGAGGCGGAAGAGGGTTTGGTGCTATCGTTCAAGGGGTCCTTTTCCGGCACCGCCAGGTGCACGCGCGCCATCACTACCCCATCAATACTGGCAATCGTGTTGGCGATCTCTTGCGATAAGGCATGAACAAGACGCGCACGTTCTTCAAGTGGCGAGGAAACAAATCCTTCCTTTTTAAACACTTCACCGAGATTTTCAAACTTTTCACGCGGATACCCATTGGCGTGCAATATCCCAATCGCCTGAGAAAAAAATCGGCTGGACGTGGTGACCGCGAAGGCCCCCTTGTCCAGCGTGACCTTCTCTGCGGGCAAACCGGCATTCAGCAACATCGCCACCATCTCGTTCGCCTCGCGTTCAGAAAGCTGCGAGTACAACTCCTGTCCACCGCAACCGCTCAAAGTCAACAACAAGATAAAAATGCCTGCGTAACGTTTCATGACCCGATCCTTAGCTCTGCTGACGGAACAATTGCTGCAAGCCGTCGGAGGCTCTATTTGCAACATTAGAGGTCAACTGGCAATGGAACATAAACTCCTGGCTTCGCACTGTAAGCATGACCAGTTCACCCGGTGTCATCTCGTTTCCGGACGCCGCAGCCACTTTGGCAAATTGGGAAAGTTCAGCCGCCTCATTATTGATATATTCCAATGGTTTAAACACCGTACGCGCCGCCTCGGACGGCGCACTGACATTTTGCTGCATTTCCACTCGTCCTCCCGCAGCAGCTAGAGACTGCTCAAAGGAGGCCAGGTCAGTCAGCGATACCCCATAGCCGGCTTGCAGGGACGGTGGTTCGGCCCCTGAGACAGCCTGGGTACTCGCAAGGATTGCTGCTGCACTCTCGATCATCGTAGTCACCCTTTAATGAAGGCCCCCGCAGCAAGCTGCGGGAAATTGAACCCATAGAGGTTAAAGAACGTCCCTTCCATCACGTTCCTTACTGTTTACGGGCCATGGTTTCCAATGCAGAACCCACGCTGGAAAGCGAGGTTTGCGAGCTGTTGGCCATGAAACTCATTTTCAGTGACTCGGCGGTAAGCTGGGTAATCGCCGACGGGTTATCTATGCCATTGCCGATCCCTTTAGCTTGGTCTTCGATGCGGCCAGCCTGGGCATCAAGGGACTGACCCCAGGCCTCGGCCATGGCCTCATACCAGCTTGAGCCATTGGAGGAACCGTTCTTGTTTGCGGCAACCGGGGACGTCGCCAGAAGATTCAGCGGACTGATCGAATTACTCATTGTTACTCTCCTTTATGGGTTAAGACCTGAATCCGTGGATTCAGGTTAAGATAAAACACTAACTAACATTAAATGGTCACACTAAAATCGCAGTGTGACTACCACACCATCCTTGTCCAGCAGAACCTGCTGATCGGAAATAGCGGATATCTTGTGCCCTGTAGGCAACATCGCGCCGACGAAATACCGAGCGCCGTCAGTGGTCACGAGATAAGCCGGATCACCCGGCACAACCGAGGCGATACGCTTACCCGGATCGTCAACCGTCTTCGCCGGCTTGATGGAATCCGGCGGCCTCTCGTTCTCGGCCACCAGGTCGAGCAGGCTGGCGATATCGCGCTTGGCAACAGTCTCCACGCGACGCAGTTTTCCCAGGTCTGCTTCTGCTGTCTTCACATGTACGATACCGGGGCCTTGAGGCTGCACGTTGGCGGGGACGCCATTGAGACGATAGATATCACGTACTGTGGCCGCGAGCTGCTCACCCACCTGCACCCGTACCTGTACCTGTACCTGTGAAAAACCGGCCGGCCCAGCCAGCAGGCGAACCAGTCGTTCACGCTGCTCCCGCGTTTCAAGATAACCATGAATGGCAATCTTCCCCGCTGCGGGCTCGACAACCTCCAGGGCGCTGAATTCGGTATCTGCCAATACCGCCGCAATATCGGTCACCCCTCCCACCTGCTGCACAGTCTTCGGTGCGCTCGCACCGCTGAACCCACCAGCACCCAGTATGAGGACAAGCACACCCACACCGATAACACTCAACCACAACTTCCAGCCTTCCCACACAACGTCTGGCGACGGTTTGTGTGCTGGCTGATAATGCGGGGAAGGTTCAGCATGCATATTCAGTTGTGCGGATTCACTCGGCGTCGAGTCACGGCCAAGCTGCAACATGTCTACCCAGCGCGTACTGTTTGTTTCACCATAGGCCAGGGTGGTGGCGCCAATCTTCAGTGGTACATAAGGCGGCAGCTCGACGCTACTGCCTGCACCGATCTGCTGCCCCGACAACTCGGCGTCACCTTCCAACACATCGAGCTTCACGAATTCCCTACCGACGCTGAGCCGAATGTGCTGACCCGCCATCTGCGGATCACGCAGCACAATATCGGTATCAATCTCACCACTGATGTCAATGCTCGCTCCGGACTGAAGCGGTGCACACGCACCAGCCTGTTTTCCGTCAAGAACAAACAACGCTAACGGTGGTTGTGTGCTTGCCATGAATCACTCCAATCATCGACACCACAAAAAACTTCCAGACTCATTTTTTCCAGGGGCGACAAGTCGTGCATGACCCAGCCCGGAGAGATTGAGAAAAAATACATTCTCTTTGCGGTCTGCCAACACACTTTTGGCGCTAGTTCCATGGCTCGTCCCACCCCCATACCGACTCTTCATACACTGGTGCCGGCTGCGCATTGCTTTCACTCAGCCCTAATGGCTGCGCATTGCTTTCACTCCGCCCTAATGATTGTTCTTCATTCCGGTCGCCTGTCGCTGAATCTTGCGCCTGCTTGACTGATAGGCCTTCTGCCGGACTGGCATACTGACTTGGAGCCAACCGCGGCGAGATGAGGAACATGCGCTCGATACGTTGGGTGCGATCTGTCCTGGATCTAAACAACATGCCCAGTAAGGGAATATCGCCCAGAAAAGGGACTTTATTTTCAACCTCAGAGGTCGTTTCGCGCACCATGCCGCCGATTAACAGACTCTCACCCGCGTTGATCAGTGCCTGGGTGTTAATGGTGGATCGTTCGACAATCGGGATCTCGTCCACCATCTGGGTAGAAAGATTCCCATCTTCCACGGTAACCAACAGTTTGATCCTTACCCGCCCGTCATCTTTGAACACGTGCGGCGTGACACGTAACGAGGTACCCACGGAAACATCAAACAGATCGGCCTCATAACTGCCCGCAACGCGCACATAAAACGTGGAACTGGTATCGAAAATCGCCTCGACATTCGATAGCGTCAGCACCTGGGGCCTGGACACGATGCGCGCGGCGCCCTCGGCTTCCAGTGCGTTGATGCGTGCAATAAAAGTTGCATTGTCTCCCAATACCATCGAAATAAATCCACCTCGTCCGGATGGGGTAACGTCGGTATTGCCGCGCAGACGGAGATCCGACGCGTCGCCCCTGCCGAAAAGGGCTGCATTATCAGCGTTGTTCCAGCGCCAGTTGATTCCCAGTTCACGGAGCCGGTCGGTATTGATATCGATGATGGTCGCTTCGATCTCCAGTGACTGGGGTTCCACATCCAGCGAGGCGATCAGTTGCTCATAGTGCATCATGCGCTCGGGCGCATCACGGACAATGATCGCGTTCAGTCGTGGATCCGCCTCGATCCGCACTTGATCCCGGCTGCCAGAAGACAACATGGACGCATTGGCTTTCGGCACTTGTTGCGCTGTCGCATCGCCATTGGCGTAATCCGCCGGCGCCACGCCAGACTGGGCGTAGCGATCCTCAGCATCCGGGATTCCCAACCTGCTCAGGTCATCGCCCGTTCCGGCCAAACCCTTGCCGCGCAGCCCGGGCCGGGTTGAGCGCAGAAGGCGATCCTGTGCAATCATCTGGGCATGACTCTGCGGCGAAGAGGTGAACAGGGAACGCAAGATGCTCGCCACTCCCGGCACCACCAATTGCCGTCCCGAGAAGGTGACCGTGACATCCTGCGCCCATGCGTAACGCAGATAGAACACCTTGAAGCCTAGAGGGTGCTGCGCCGTTTGCGCCTTCCGCGCCACCTGCACCAGCTCCTCCACTTGCTCAATGAAACGCGGCGTGCCGGTCACAACCAGGCTGCCATCCTGCGTGCTACGTACCGTGTTACGCGCATCAGTCAGCCACATTTCATCGGCGCTGCGAACCACGCGTTCCGCAACCTGAGGTGCCAGTGCGAGCACTCGCCGCATAACGTCGCTTGCCGCAAAGGCGTGTACTACCGCACCATCGTAATACGTCACCAGTCCGAACGCGCGCGAAATGTCGCGCAAAACTTTGTGCGCCGGGGCATTGAAATTTGCATTGACCACCCCCGTCACCGAAGCATGTACCAATACCGGCAAGCCGATCTGTCCGAACATATCCTGAAGAAAATCCTCGATGGGTTGTTCCCGGGCCGTCAGTTGCACATTTTTTTCCATATTCGGTATGGATCCGGCCTGCCCCATTGACGAGGAAATAATCAAACCGATAAAAATGAGAACCAGAATAACTAAACCCGGAAGCCTGAAATCATGTGAATTATTCATTGTTTGTTAGTTTTATCCATTGGAATTTTTTGTTGATAACTTAGCGATTGCTCATTACCAACGTTGTTATGCACCACCGGCTCCATGATCAGGCAACCGCCAATTTTAGCTGTTCCGGCAAGCCCACGCGCTCCACCGCATCCAGTTTCAGCGTCGGCATCAATTCGTGGAAGGACAACACCGGGAGATCGAAACAGTCCTGTTCAATCATCTTGCGTACATGGCGGCGTAAATCCACGGTGGTGACAATTGCCACCGGCCGGTGCCTCTCAATCGCCACCCTGAGTACCTCGATTATTTTTTTCGCATCTGCGGGCTCAATAGCCAGTTGCTGCACACCTGCCGTCGTACGTATCGCCTGCCGCAGCGCCTCCTCAAGCTCGGGCAGAAACAGCACGGCACGCAAGGAGCCGTGTGGTGCATAACGATGGCTAAGCTGCCGCTTGAGCGCCATGCGTGCAAACTCGGTCAGGGCAAAAGTATCTTTCTCACGCTGCCCGGCGTCAGCGATCGCCTCGAGGATGCCGCGTAAATTACGGATAGGCACCTCCTCTTCCACCAAAACCCGCAAGATATCTGCAACCCGCTGTGTAGGTACGACGCGCAATACTTCTTTTACGACTTCCGGGTAGTCACCGCTGGCCCGCGTAAGCAGCGCACTGGTTTCCTGAATACCGATAAACAGCGCGGCATGTCGCCGCAACGCCTGACGAACGGCTTCCGGAATTGCATCGGCAGGCCTGTCGGTCAAGGTATCTCCCTGAGCGATAGGCACTTCAAAGGCAAGCAGTTGCCAACCATCATCACTGTTACCGTGCCAATGAATGCTGATGTGCGGCAATGGCGCACCTAGATTGATCTGAAAATCATCGAGCACATCTTCCAGCCCCTGTACCAGGGCTGGCTCCGTCTTGCCATGCACGCCATGCCGGGGAAGTTGCAACAGTAATGGCACTGCTGGCCGGGACTCAGATTGCGCCGTTGCCACAACCTGAGACATCGGTGCCTCCCTGGGCTCCATAACCGCCGCAAAAGCGGGTGCGGAAAAACGGTCGATACGCGCACGCAAGATGGGAGAAAGCATTGCGCCAGACACAATCAGCACAAGCCCAATCACGATAAACACTACAATCGGAAAACCCGGCACAGTGGCCAGCAGGAAACAGATCCCACCAGCCACCAATAGAACGCGTGGATTTGCGGTGAGCTGCTTCTGGATCGAATCACCGAGATGCTTGTCCTGCTCCGCATCGGTGGCACGGGTCACGATCAGACCGGCCGACATTGCCCCCAGCAGCGCGGGGATTTGCGCCACCATGCCATCACCAATGGTCAGAATAGAATATTTCACCATCGCCGCCCCCATATCCATGCCCTGTTGTAATACACCCACGCCCAGGCCACCGAGAAGATTTATGATGATGATCACGATACCGGCGATGGCATCACCCTTGACGAACTTCATCGCTCCGTCCATGCTGCCGTGAAGCTTGCTTTCCAGCTCAAGCTCATGACGCTTTCGCCTTGCCTCGTCTTTATCGATCAAACCAGAACGCAAATCAGAGTCGATGGACAACTGCTTACCCGGCATCGCATCCAAAGAAAACCGCGCCGCCACCTCTGCCACACGTTCCGCACCCTTGGCGATAACGATAAACTGAACCAGAGTAATAATCAGAAACACCACCAGGCCCACCACCAGATTCCCGCCGGCCACCAGTTGGCCAAAGGTATCGATGATATGGCCCGCCTCGCCTTCCAGCAGAATCATGCGAGTGGTCGCAATAGACAGCGCCAATCTGAACAGGGTGCTGATCAGCAAGATACTGGGGAAAACAGAAAATTGTAGCGGCGATGTAATATAGACCGACACCAATATCAGGATCAGGCCAAAGGCAATATTTACCGCCACCAGCATGTCGATCATTAACGGTGGTAACGGCAGCACCATCAGCGCAATAATCGCCACCACACCGACCGCCAACATCAAATCGCTATAACGCGACAGAATGCTTTCCGATGTCTGGTTTGCTGATCTAAAATAGGCCGATAGACTCATTATTATGCCTTGCTACTATCACTCAACTTCATTCTGATACCACATGGTGAATTCCCGCAGATTCAGTGCAAACCCTTTAACTTCATGTAATGACCCATGACATCACGCACATACGCCTGTGTTTCTCGGTAGGGGGGAATTTGACGACCGTATTTGATCACGGCATTTTCCCCGGCGTTGTAGGCGGCCAGAACCAGACGTAAATCATTACCAAATAAACCCTGCAGTTTTTTGAGATAAATCGAACTCACCTCAAGATTTACCCGTGGGTCATGTAGTTCCCGCTCGGGATCATTAACACCAAAACGGCGTGCCGTTGTTGGCATCACCTGCATCAAACCCAACGCCCCCGCAGGTGAAACCGCCTGAGGGTCGTGCCTTGATTCAACGTGGGCAATGGCATGTAGCAATAGAGGGTCGATGTTGTAATTCTCTGCGACCAAACGCATCCTGGGCGCAAGAATTTTCGCTCTTGGGCCGAAATATTCAGCAGTCACTTGAAGATTGTTCTGGTATGCAGGCAGTGGATGAGCCCGCCTTCGGCTGGAGACCGGGAGAGAAGCTTTCATGATAATCCCGGTAGTATCTTCAGCATCATAAAGACTGAGCTGCCGCGCTTCCGGGCCGGCACTATTGGCAGTGCCTTTGGCTGAGTATCTACTTGTATCTATGGATAGACTGGCCATATGTCCAAAATCTTGAACCATACCACCCGTCTCAGATTCACGGCAGAACTGTAGTGCGAGAAAAAAAGTATCGGCAACTGCCTTGCTGGCGGAAAACTGGGTACCGGCTACGGTTCTGCACACCGCTGCCTCAGTATGGCTTATAGCGCCAAACACGAGAAACGATGCACATACAATGACAAAAAGGCATCCTCGACAGGCCTTGCCTCTTAGCCTCAAATGCTGAGACGGTGCACCTCCCTTCGGGGCGGGAAGTCCACATAAAATTCCAGTGCAGTACTCCATTAACAAATAACATCCCATATTGTTCTGAACTAGCGGCATTACCCGATCAGACTTTTCCATGTAACCAAAACTATCCCACTACCGTGTACCCGGCATTGCTAGAAATAGAGTGACTCTGTCTTCCGCTTCTCAGACGTCAGATGCTCTGCCTATATCCACTCTGCGTCAATAGGTAATATTACCGCTTTATCACTGCACGTTCATTAAAATCATGATATAGCCTGCGTTACCTAACATTAAAATTATCAAGCATTGATCACCATCAACTTGGTATGTGGAGTGGACTGACACGGTTATCGTGTGATAAAAAAGACAGGTATCCCAACACGAGTGCGCACAGGCTCATAACACAACTGAGAATAGTAATATGCTATCACCTCACAGCATTACAAATCACACCAAAACAGATTTGGCCGCAAATACAAATATAAAAAGCAAGGGTTCACATTTGGGCAAGGAAGCTGTAAATCTGTATATTAATGACCACCCCCTGACAAAGCTGACAAACGGAATCGGTCATGGCGGATAAAAATGATGGCGGCGATAAAACCGAAAAACCCACGCCGAAAAAACTCCAGGACGCCCGCAAGAAAGGTGATGTTTCCAAGAGCACGGAAGTTACAAACACGGCCGAACTGATTTTGTGGCTTACCCTCTTCGGCCTGGGCCTTACTTACGCTGGTGAGCGTATCGCGGTATTGATGAACACAACCTTCGACGGGATATCCGGCAACTTTGTCAACACCGCACCCACGCTAGCCTGGATGGCGCTGGAGACCACGCTCATTATTACTGCTCTGTTCCTGTTACCCATTGCCGCCTTTGGCCTGCTTGTTGAGTTCTTGCAAACTGGCCCTGTGCTTAGCTTCGAAAAAATTAAGCCTACGATGGAAAACCTCAACCCCGCCGAAGGCATCAAGCGTATATTCAGCCTCGACAGTCTCGTCGAGGGGATTAAAGCACTGATCAAAACCGTACTACTCTTTCTCATCGGATGGTGGGTACTGGAGGCTCTGTTGCCCGAACTCGTCTTGCTGCCACGCGCCAACGTCGATGACATCGGCGCGGCCATGTGGGAGATTATGTTTAAACTGCTCGGATGGACTCTCGCTATTTTCGCCTTTGTCTCTATCCTTGACGCTGCTTATCAGCGCCACTCTTTTCTGAAAAAAATGCGCATGAGCCAGCGTGACATCCAGCAAGAGGTCAAGGAAAATGAAGGTGACCCTTATATCAAGGCCCAGCGTCGACAGGCTCATCAGGAATGGGCCCAGCAAAGCGCCTCGCAAGCTGCAAGAGGCGCTACCGCCCTTATCGTAAATCCTACCCATGTAGCTATCGCCCTGGACTATGACCGTGACACATGCCCAATACCTACCATTGCCGCCAAGGGTGAAGACCACGTGGCGCGAGCCATGCGTGAGGCCGGCGAGGAATCCGGTGTACCCATCATTCGAAATAAAGAACTCGCCCGTGATCTCCTGGCTCGCGCCGAGGTGGGTGATATTATTCCCCGCGATCTGTTCGACATCATTGCCGAAATCATTCTCTGGGCGCGCGAGGTGCGAGAAGAGATTGAGCGCGAACAGCAACACCCTCAATCTGACGACATTTCTCCTGAACGCCGCCATGCGCCGCCCGGTGAGAATCTCACCCGCTACCCAGGGAGGCTGTCGGACTTAGAATGAATCTACTGCGGAAAATCCATTTTGGGCCTTTTTTCGATCTTTTTTGTTAAATATGCTAAATATTCATCTCAAACGATCAACAAAATGGACTCAAAATGGCTTTCCCTCGCTACGACCCCTAAGTCTGGCAACTTACCTGTCATTACAATTAAACCTGAATTAAAGACTCACTATGGAAAATTTTACCTCCGGGATTCTCACCACACTTCTAGCCCTGGCAATTGTTATTTCCCTGGTCTGGATCACCCTGCGTGCCCTCAAACGCATACACTACGGAAAATCCACTGGCGACGAACTGCGCTTCGTCCGTGCCCTGCCCGTTGGCTCCCGCGAACGTATCGTGATCATCCAATATCGCAATGAAGAATACCTGCTCGGCGTCACCTCCGGAGGAATCAGCCTGCTGGAAAAACGCCCCACCACACCGACACCACCAGAGAGTTGACGCACACCAGCCACAGACATTGATCAGGGACGTGCACGCGCCTTATTAACCTCACATATTTACGCTTAGACTTGAGAACGCGTCACTGTATTAATAACAAGTTTTTTTGTTTTATTATCCTCGGTACGAAAAAACTTATACACCTTCGGCAACATCAATGCATTTCTGGTATTCATCAAGCTCAAAGTAGCGTTTTGCGTCATCCTGCCACGTGGCCAGTGTATGTGAGCTAAAGACTGCAAGGGCCAATAGCAACACCCAATGAACCTGAGTCCTCGTATTTCCCCTCATTTGCGGGAAGAGACAAGATTTTATTACGCCCGCTCACGTCCTTTTCCAGACTTTCGTCCCATCAACACATTCTCTGTGCCTCCGTGGTGAGCCGTTACATTTTCCCGACCGCCGCTATTATAACTCGCGAAAGGGCGATGGCATGCTCGCCAAACTACCAAGACTGCTGCCGTTCAAGGTGCTGAGATAACATTCCACAATAGCTTCCGGGGCTCCTCCGGCCTGCCATACACGGATCAGCTCACCCAAAGCTTGTCGCGTGGGCCGGGCCAGCGCCCCCTCAAGCGGATCATCCACATCCGCGCGCAATTTGGCGCAGTAGAGCGTCTTTGCATCGGCATTAACGGATACCAGCGATAACAGTGCACGCGCGGTATGATCAAACGCGCTGGCGGAAAGGGGGCTGCGTCCCGCAGGCTGGGCATACCAGGCGCACAGATACTCGATAGGCCCCAGGCTGCGAGTCTGCCCGAAAGATCCCCCGGTTTTCACTGTGGTGGCGCCCCAGGCGGCATGTTTTCCCGATGGCAGTCGACCGGTGGACAAGGCATGGACGAGTGTCTCCGCCACAATACCCTGGGCATTCCGGTCACCGAACTCTCCAACGGCGCAGAGAATCTTTAAAAAGGCGGGATACAGATTTTCACCCAGATCCGTACAAAGCCGTTCCATAAGACGCACACGCAGCTCGCTGGAGTCCAGCGCTGCACAACCATCGATCAAGGCTTGTGCAGCGGCGTGCCAGTCTGGATTGTTTTTAAGCCCCCACGCCATAGACTATTAATCAGGTGTGTACTCACCGATGTGAGAAAGGATATTACTCGCGAGTGCATCCAGCGTTGTTGCACCTGCAACAGCCGCGTTGGCACGGATAGTAATGGGGAGGTATTCCGCAGCCTGAGCAGATGAAAACCAGTCGATGCCGGCACTGGGTTTATTATCTGCTCGACCCGGTTGCGTACTCGTCCCACCCGCAACGGAACGATCCGGCAGTGAGGCCGGCAAGGCTGCAGAATAATGTGTATCGACCGAAGCCATGACTTTCTCCATTGAATACACGCTGAACTTTAGACGCTAGGCCGTGAATTGCCTATCCGTAGTGGCCCTAGTTAGGGTTGACCCTAATATGCCGTACACGGCCGCCTCGTACCCGCCTACGAAACGGTCTCAAAATACCACTGTGGCCAACCTACAACCTGTTTTGGAATCAGGTGTTATTGCCTTCCCCTATCATCGGCGTTGGGACGTTGAGGTCAGTTATTTCCTCACACGACAGAACTATCACGGGTATGGGTGACAAACGCAATCAGGTAGGCGTCCAGTGCCGGATTCAGCTCCCGATCCACCTTGATGGAAATGAAATGTTCATTGAGATGACGCGCCACGGCCTCGTCGCGATAGGTCTCGCGCTGCATGACATGGCACCAATGGCAGGCAAAATCGACGGCGGTGCTAGAATCAGAGCACTCGAAACCATCCTCTCGGAGTTCAGATCATGGCTGAAACGCTATGCCGCCCGCCTGCATGACGACAGCCTCGACGCCGAACAACGCCGCGAACTCATGCGGATCACCAACCCCCATTATGTGCTGCGCAACTACCTCGTCCAGCAGGCCATCGACCGCGCCGAAAAGGGCGACCCCGACGGCATCATCGAACTGCTCGATCTCCTGCGCCACTCTTACGACAACCAGCCCAGCTGTGAGATTACGCCCAGCGCCGCCCCAACTGGGCGGCCCGCAATCGCGCCGGTTGCTCCATGTTGTCGTGCAGGTCCTGATCCGCAGACATAGAAAAACCCGCACAGAGGCGGGCCTTGAGTATGGCAATGCGCTGGCGAGATAAGGAACGTGCACGAAATAACTTCCCGATCTCGCATCTCCTCTTCAGCCCGTCTTTGCCCGTTCCTCAATCACAAAAGCTCAAAATAGAACAACTATTCCTGCGCTTTTGTTCAATCAGAACGAACAAATACAGACTAAATATGAGCGCCATATCAGGAAGTTATTTCGTGCACGTTCCTAAACCGCCTGATCCTGTTTTACGGGCTTTGCGCCACTTTGCTGCCTTGCCCGGACGTCATTGCCAATAGGCGTTTCAAACAATGACCCCTTCCTTTTTTCTTACACACGCACAGGAAAAGAGTAATTTTTTCACACTACATTTATGCAATTTATCACATACATATATCATACCCCTTGTTATTAATGTAATGCTAAGAGACGGAAATTCAAATCGAATCTGATATACATATTATTAAAGTCAGCATTTTTTACTTGGGCGCTTCGTCTGGACGGTATCGTAGTGACACGGAGGTTTTGATGAAAACTCATATCACGTATGTGTGTGAAAAAGAACACGATTATACATTTAACCTCCATTATCTTTTAGATCATGAAATTGATACTTTAAACTATCCCATCGATTTCGATTTATTATTCTACGCTGACATTCTGATTTTTCAGTATACGCGGA
>JAKIUN010000005.1 GCA_021647505.1 Gammaproteobacteria bacterium | reverse complement strand
CGTTAGGAATCCTTTCCTATCCTCATCGTCAAGATAGATATCATCACGCCCACCACCTCTGGAGGTCACATGGTAAGCGCTCCGTGATATTCAATTCTCAGCGGTTTTGACATGCTCACAGCTTAGTCCAGATATAGCAAAAAGCAAGACCTGACCCCATGCTCCTTTGCTGCTGCGGAGCCCCGATGAAGGTGCTCGAAACACGGCTACCCCCATTGTTTACGTTCGCCAATCTGGGAGCAACGTGATGAAAAGCGAGTGACATTGATGATGTAACCGCAAACACCAATGGGTAGAAAAAATCAGTCCGCAAGACTGAGGGATAAATTCGCCATCAATAGCGCGGAAATGACTTAAAATAGCCTGTTTCAGCACCCTATTGCCGCCAGGGCAGTGGGATTTGCTCGACTGGAGACCTGCCGGGAACGGCGAGTCTTTAAATCCAGTAAACCCGAAAAAGATATTTTCAATAAAGCGCAATCACGCCACATCACCACCGGGCTTGTCCAACAAACGGTTCAGATTGTGGTTCGTTCCTCACACAATCTAACCTAATTCGTTAGATACTTTTTATATATAAAGTTTCCCAAGAGCCCTCCAACTAATAAATAGACTGGCCACTCAATCATCATCACAATCGCCACTAAAGTATTTTCATCATCGTGACTTTTTACTATATATTGAGAGTATAAATTGGTAACAGGGATTATATTTCCAAGAATAAATGAAAGTACTGAGAATATGAGTATGAATGCAATTCGTTTCATATTCACAATACTCTCCAAAACCATATGGATTTAGAATCTTCAAAATCAGAAATATCCTCTCTAGTGGAATGAATCCCGAAACTCCCAATACGCATATGGACTCGTGCCCAAGTCCACCAATCTGTTAAACGAGAACCATTCCACAAATCAATATGGTCACCGCTCCTGTTTCGAAAACTCTCTTTTTTCCCATTATTTGTTCTTTGATAATAATCCTTGAAAAAAATAATCCCTCTTTTTCCTCTAAGTCTGCCTTTGAATTCTTCAGGATTGATTTTTTGTAGCTTTTGCACACCAGAAATAAACACGGAATATTTTTCCAGTCCTTTTGCCAATTCCTCTGCCCGGATAATATGCCTTTGTGATTTATCGTGTTTATGCCAGCAATGCATCGCTCCTGGAATACGAGATGTATCAACACTACAACGAGCCAACGATACACCCATACGGATTGCACATTGATTAGGGTAATTAGACCTACCCTTTGTTTTACATGGATTGTCATCACCCATAATTGTCGGGTGGTTTTCCCAAAGCTTTTGGAATGTAAGCATATTTTGTTCTCCTTTGTGAGCAGGAGAAGAGGATCAGTCGCCGCCTTCTTCCCCCACCTCGGGCACCGGACGTGGTGCATGACCCCGGTACTCGATGTCTTCGCAGTGCAGGGGCAGGAAGGATTCCGGCGGCTTATCGTAGGCTTCGCTGTGGCAGGCGGCGACGCCGCTGGTGACGATGATGGAACAGGTCTGCTGAATTTGTAGCAGAGTCCAACCGAAATCCATCATGACGGCAACCACGTAACCCGTCAGGTTGAGACTCTCGCCCTGGGTCTCCAGCAGATACCGCTCCACCTCATAGGCAAACGTCAGGTGTGGCCCGGCCTCCAGCCCCAATCCCTTGCTAACCCGTTCCATGGTCGCAATGCGTTCGTCACCCGTGGCCAGGGGACGCCCAAAACCGGAAACGATAAAGCGCTTTCCTCGTCTTCGTGCACAATCCCGCAAAACCTGGGGCAATAACTCCCCGTCCTTCTCCTTTTGCATGAGTCCATGGCGGTAGAGTTCATAAACCTCCGCCATAACCACGCCGGGTCCATAGGTACTGGAATCGGAAGCCAGGATACCCGCGGAAACACCCGCCACCGACGAGGATCGAACCGCCCCTGACAGGCTGCCAATGTGGTTACACCAAATTCTGGGATCCGGATAACTCATGCACTGATAGACCGCCTCAACCCAGTCCGCAATCCGCCTCTCCGGCAGTTCATCCAGCACGGCCAGCAACAGGGTCTGAAAATAGGAGACCCGCCCCACCAGATCATCCAGCAGCGAATAGCGGCCGTAATAGACCCCTTCACCAATGATCCAGCCGCCCTTGCGGCTGTGGATCACGCCCCGTTGCCTGTCCCACAGTGTCTCGCCGGCTGTCACGGCGTCACCTCCATGAAGTAGTGATCGTCGTCGGGAAAGGGCATCGCCGTTCGCGGTTGATTGGCCAGTTCGAGGCCATGGGCAAGCAAGCCCGGTGCGGCGGCGATCTGGAACAGGCCTGCCCCGGCGCGGGGATGAAAGCCGAGATCGAGGAACACCACAGCGGCCACTGCGGGCAGCAACCAGCCGCCCTGTTCCGCCTTCAGCGCGTCGGCAAAGCGGCTGCCCCAGTGCAGGGCCTCCCCCGCCCCCGGCAGGGCCTGCAACCGAGCAATGATCGACAACGGCAAGGGATCAATACCGCCGAAGCGGCTGCCGAAGCCGGGCGCCGCGCGCCAGTCCCCTTCCACCGGGCGCTCGCCGGCGGCCAGCCGCTCCGCCGCCACGGCCTCGGGGTCTTTGTTGCGCTGCCGGCGCAGGAAGTCCATAGCGGCCGTCACCTCGTCGCCACCCAGATGATTCCCGCCCAGCACCGAGAGGGCGATGGGCAGGATGTGTGCGGGATTGGTCTTGCCCGCCCCGGCCGTCATGGCCGCGCGGGTCGCCGCATGCCGGGGGCCGGGATTGCTCAGGCCGATCAACAGGGTCTCGAACAGCCGACCCTGGCCGGGCGTGGGCAGCTCGCCGCGCAGGAGCAGGAACAGAACATCGACAAAGCT
Source organism: Gammaproteobacteria bacterium (assembly GCA_021647505.1). Classification (GTDB taxonomy): domain Bacteria; phylum Pseudomonadota; class Gammaproteobacteria; order SZUA-152; family SZUA-152; genus DRQN01. The sequence goes on along the minus strand of JAKIUN010000005.1, from coordinate 97,933 downwards.
CCGCTTCTGCATCAGTTCGCCCAGTTCGTAACCGTGGTACCGGCAGGTCTGGCTGAGGTAGGGGTTTTCCGCGCTGGGCGTCTCTTCGCAGATACGGGTTGCCGTGCGTGCGGCAAAGGGCTCGTTGCGGCTCTGGATCCGACCGCGACCGGGTTTGTCTGTGTTCATGCGTCGTTGCTGTCTCCATACCATTCGCAGATTTTCGGCGCAGGGTGGGCTCTACCCACCATCACCGCCGGGAGAAAATATAACGGAGGGCGATGCTACCCTACAAAACCGGCACACACCCTGTTTACGATCCAATGGCAATATGTTGGTCAAAGGGTATCTGCATATTCTGGAACATTCCAATCATTGATTCTGGTTCATGCCTCTGAGTAATTCTAGCCAGTACTCCGTTTCCTATATGTGGCCACGCGTAACTTAGCTTCATGCGGAGTATCTATTCACCACGAAGCTCACGAAGAGCACAAAGGATTTAAAATCAACACACGAGCCGTGCTGATACTGCCTTTCAGAAACTTTACCTATAAATTCAACTAGTTAACTGCCCGCTTCGCTCTTCGTCGTGTCCTTCGTGGTGAATAATCAGCGAATTTCTTGGGGCTGCTGAGTCGTTACATATAATCTACGGTAGCGGTAGGATCAGCCACATCAAATTACCTCTCGCCCGGACAGGTGATCCAGCGGCACCATGAGTTTGTGCAGTACACCGAACACGACCAGTTGTTGCTCATGTAATACGTAATAAATGACATGGCTTGCCTGGGGAAAGCCCAGCACATCGGTTCCAAGGTCTGGCCTTGATCTACCCAGAGTGGGTGTTTCGGCCAATAAGCGAATGGTCTGCCGGAGTGCCGACAAGTATTTTTGAGATTGCGCAACGTCCCATTGCTTGATCGTAAAACGACGTATTTCGATAAGATCAGATTTGACGTCCGGCGTTAATCGAAAATGAGTCATTAGTCGTGCTGACCAGATTCCAGGTCATTAAAAAATGACTCGCCATCAATGGTATGACCTGCTTCGATATCAGCCTTTGCCTGGGTCGCTCTTGACTGCAAGAGTCTTAGCTTGAGTGCCTCGATGCTCTCGTATTCATCCATCGAAATAACAACCGCAACGGGTTTACCGTTCTTGTTTATTTGAACAGGCGCTCGCTGTGCTTTTAAAAGCATGTCACCAAATTGTGTCTTGGCTTCATTGGCCGAAAGTGAATCCATGATTATGCCCTCACATTAATCGTTCGTTTCGAATATTATAGTCGAATCGAACGATATAGATCAAGCGCACATCTATCATATTGTATACATAAAGCGGCAATCTGGAGTAACGACGAAGATCTTGAAAATCAAATTTATGACCTGGCCTCAGAAATGAGCAATGAGGCTGATATACGCAACGGGTTTATTGAGTGCAATTTTTCGGCAGTTGGTACCGACAGATCATGGTGATTTTCGCAGACTCGTCATTTTCGAGGGTTCTTCCACTGGCCCCCTTGTAGCGGCATCCGCCGCAGCTGATGCCCAAAGGATGCGACCGGCCGCTCCTGTAAAAAAACGATATATTCGGGACATCGTGCGCATGGCGCACGCTACAGACGGGTGCAAGGCGGGCAGTGCCCGCCCGACAAAACACAGAAATTGTCTATTCTGTGGCAAGAGCCAACCCGAAAGGGGTTTCGGGGCGCATGCACCCTTGCCGGAATCGCCGCTAGAAATGCAGCTTCAGGGTCACGCTATAGCTACGGCCTTCCAGGGGATAATCATTGGGGATGGCTTGCGGGCTGGGCTCCCGGCGATCCTGATCCAGCAGATTGCGCACCATGAAGCCCAGTTCGCCCTTGCCGAAGATGTCAGTGCGGCGCAGAAAAAGATCCACGGTTCGGTATCCCCCCAGGGCGGATCGGGGATCATCAGCGGGCCGCGCCCGCGAGGAAATCCAGTTGAAGCGCCCGTCGATACTCCATTGCGGGACAAAGCGCCAATCACCCCGCAGGTAGAACTGGTGGCGGGGAACACCAACAGCGGCCTCATCGGTGGCGACATCGCGTGCATCCTGAAAGGCGTAGTTCGCGCGAATATCCACCGCCGAACTGACGTCCCAGGCCAGCTCCCATTCCAGGCCCCGCCCCTTCTGGCGACCAACGTTCTCCGCAACCTCTTCCCCACCCGTAGGCACGAACTCGATGAGATCCTTGATCTCATAACTGAACAGATTCAGCGTCATGTGGATATCGAAGGTGGGCTGGTAATCGAAGGCCAGCTCAAAGGTCTCGATGGTCTCGGGCTTCAGGTCTTCGTTGCCAATGGCCACCGGGTTGTTCTTGTTGAACAGCTCCTGGAAGGATGGCGACCGGAAGGCACGGCCATAGAGGAGCTTGGTGGTGAGGTTATAGAGGGACTGCCAGACCAGGGCCAAGCGGGGATTCACGGTGTCACCGAAATCGGAGTAGTTGTCATAGCGCACACCGGCGGTGAGATTCCAGTCGGGGGCAAACTGCCACTCGTCTTGCAGGGAAAGGTAATAGGCCTGCCGCTCCTGGTCGCCCATAAAGATATAGGGCGTGCCGGTGACGTCGGTCAGCGTGCCATTGATCACGCCCGGGCCGAAGTTCTTTGTCTCGCTCGCCTGAAAGCGCCCCAGGGAGGCGCCCATGCCCAGCCGCAGGCGATGGTGTTGCAGAGCGGTGTAAAACAGGCTGCTGTCCAGGCGCCAGTGCTGCTCGTCGATGGAGGGATTGCCGATGAAGCCATCGGGAAAATCGACAAATGAACCCGCAGAGTTAATATTGCCATCGCTGCCGATGGGCAGGCGCGTGCCAGCCGGGAATAGCCGCTGGCGTGACTTGCCGCTGGTATCCATATAGCTGAGAGTAGCCCGTAGGCCCAGATCCCGGGCGAAGTCCGGGTTGTCATAGGTAACATCGGTAAGATAATTAGAAAAATCCACACGCCCTGTAGGATCCAGTGCCTGCGCCAGTCCCGGGCCTACCCCCATATCCTGCAAGCGCCAGTTCCACAACCGCAACTGCCAATGATCACGTTTGGCATCCAGGCGTATATCCAGGCGCTTACCCCGGGTATCCAGAGAACCGGGGGCCAGAGATGCCGTGGTGCCCAGACTACGATCCAGCGGAGTCTGGGCGTCCTCTTCGATCATCCGCCCGTCATCGCCATCGGTCTGCTGGTATCCCAGATAAAACGCCAGCGCCATTTTGCCAAACTGTTGCCCATGCAGCAAGGCCGTCCGGCGGGTGCCAAAGGAGGCAATTTCACCCATCACTTCGGTGCCATCGATCTCACCCGCCCCCTTGGTAATCACATTGATGACGCCGGAGAAGGCATCAGCACCATAAACAGCTGAACCGGGGCCGCGAATGACCTCGACACGCGCGACATTCTCGATCGGCAGGGTGGAAAAAGAGCCACGGTTGCCCTGATACAGATTCGTCAACGGCACACCATTGACCAACATCAAGACATGAGGATTGGTATCGGTGCGGATACCGCGAATGCTGTAAATGGGATTCAAATACAGTGACGCATAGGACACATGCAGCCCCGGCACCGTCTCCAGCACCTCGTCCAGGTTGCGGGCTCCCATGGCTTCGATATCCCGGTTGGTGATCACCGTCGCCACGGCCGGGGCCTGCGAAAGCGGCTGCAGGCCACCGGTGGCGATGGAGATCATCTCTTCGTCCATCATCATGAAGGCATCGTCCTCATCCAGCGACTGTGCCGCCAGCGGGGCGGCAAGCAACAGGGCGCTACTGAAGAACAGGGATGAAAGAAATGCTATCGGCATTCCCGTGCAACGAATACGGTTTGCAGATTCGGTATTATTTTGCATACGACATAGCCCAAAAAGGGATTGTTTCCTGCCAGCAACATGGCGGCATACAATATGGAACGACATTACACCAGCGGCCACGAATCATCAGACTTTAGTCACTTCAACCTGTCCGTGTAAACCATTCGTTGTACTTTTTTCTCCTAATCATCCCCGTGACGGCCAAAGATTCCAGTCAGGCGCAGAGGCGGCGGCGACCAACCTTACCAGCTGCCAGGTTATTGAGGAAGATATTTGCTCTGGACATAACTGGAGTCAGCGCATAGGCATCATACAGCTACCTCCGTACATAACTGCACATAACGGGAGGCAGGGCAAAGCCTATCATACAGCCACCTCCACAAGCCATTGATTATAAAGTGAAACCAAAAGTTCTCAGCGACCCGCAGGATACACTTTCCCCGCCAACAGGAAACCTCAGGATTTTCCGATTACACCGTGAAACCGACATTCTAACCCCCCGAATCCGCCCTGGAGCCAGCAATTCAGGTGCAATTCAGGTACAATATATGGGAAAAAGCGCTTGTCTCCGCAGCCCCTTAGTCGGTACCCTGCGTAGTTAGTACCGGACAGTAAAGTGACAATGCCCTGTTCAGCGAGTCCACTTGATTCAAGTCCAACGGATGCCGACCGATAGGATCACGCAATGGTTCAAGAGACCACTGAATCAGCTGTCGGGATTCAACATCTGTTTATGCCAGCGATTATGGATCCAAGTCTCGTATGCCTAGGGAAGCCCTGTTCAATTCATGGAAGTCGGTCTTACGGCTAAAATCGCCCCTCACCGTGTTACTCACCCGTCCCTTCAAATCTGCTGCAGGCGGCCATCTGCGCTCAGAGGTGGCCCGCCATGAATTCGGCCAGTAAGTGCCGCGTTCAGCCGCGCCCCGCCAACACTCTAAACTGGGCGTATGCGGGACTGCTGTTATTGGCACTGGCACTATGGCCAGACAATACCTCACTAGCTGCACAGCCTCATATCACGGTCATCTATCCCGATGCCAAGGGAGGCTACGCAACACTGTTCGAGCAAATCATCCGTGGCATCGAAGAGACAACCAAGGGCATCATCACTCCCCTGGAGGTGCCTCTTGAACCGGATATAGCGACCCTGCAACAGCGTATTGAACAGCGGCCTGACGATGTAATCATTGCCTTGGGACGACGGGGCATCGAGACTGCAAAAGCCTTGCAACTGAAGACACCCGTCATTGCCGGTGGCCTGCTGTCCATGTCCAAGGCCGACATGGGCATTTACCCGGCGATCAGCCTGCTGTCCGATCCCTCGCTGCTGTTCAAGCACCTGCATGCGCTGGCACCGAAGACACGGCGTGTTTATCTGATCTATAACCCCGAGCGGCATCAGTGGCTGCTGCCCTGGGCCGAGACGGCGGCAAAACAACATGGGTTGACGCTCATCACCCGTCCAGCAACGAATATCCGCAGCGCCGCCCGCCTCTACCGCGAGCTGGTCAACGAGATGGAGTCTGGCCGCGATGCTCTATGGGTACTACAGGACAGTACGCTGACCGGTGATACTTCGCTGCTGTCCTATCTCCTGCAAGAGGCGTGGCAGCGCCGCCTGCTCATTTTTTCCAGCAGCCCGGCCCATGTGCGTCGCGGTGCACTGTTCTCTCTTTATGCTAACAAACAGGGACTTGGACGGGATCTGGGCCGCCTGGCTCTGCGCGTCATCGGCAATGACGCCAAACCCGGCCTGCGGCCGACCGGCGAAGTCAGTATCGCGGTCAATCTGCGTACCGCAAGCCACCTCGGTCTGAGCATTTCCTATCAACAGCAACGCCAGTTCAATCTGGTCTTTCCACGTCCCTGATCATGACCTCACCTCACCACAAGCGTTCTTCACCGCCTCAGTCGTCCCGTGGGCGCCGACGTCCGAATTTTCGCCACCAGCTTACGCTGGCCTTTACGCTCGGCATCTTCCTTCTGGCGCTCATTTCGTCACTCGCCGCCTCTTTGCTGGGCAGCAGCCGGACACGGGACAACCTCGTCGAACAGGGCCAGCAGATCACCCGCAACCTAGCACGCCAAAGTACCCTGGCGCTGCTCTATGGCGAGGGTGAAAACGCCCGAGATGCGGCACAGGGGACTCTGGAGTTTCCCGATGTCCACTATGTCGCTATTCATGATCTCACGGGCACACTGCTGCTGGAAATGGGTTCCTCCAGCCAGGAACACCCCCCCCACCCTCTCGACATCAGCGCCAGCAAGACATTGCAGATCATCGAGACCCGTGATGGCTGGTTTTTCACTACACCCGTACGGACGCAGATAAGCAACGACCCCTCCGAGCTGGCCCCGGACGATCCCGGATCGGAATTGCTGGGCTATGTCGAGGTCGAGCTGGGCAAGGAAGCATTGAACAGAACCATCGCCAGTATTTTCGTCAGCAATATCGCCATCTCTCTAGCCCTGGCCGGTGTACTGCTGCTGGTTTTGCGTCTCATCACGGCACGCCTGACCCGCCCTCTCGACACCCTTTCACAGATCATGAGTGAGGCCGAGAACGGCGATCACAGTACCCGCGCCGATGACCACAAGGGCCCCCAGGAGGTCGCAGTCATCGCTCACGCCTTCAACCGCATGATGGATACCATCGCCGAACGGGATCGGGAACTCCGGCAACAGAATGTCCGGCTGGAGCAGCGGGTCAAAGAGCGCACCACGGAGTTGGCCGTCGCCCGTGACGAGGCCCTCCTTGCCAGCAAGACCAAGAGCGAGTTTCTGGCCAACATGAGCCACGAACTACGCACGCCGCTCAATGCCATTATTGGCTATAGCGAGCTGCTGGAAGAGGAGTCTGATAACCTGGCCACCCGGGATGACCTGAAACGCATCAGTGGGGCAGGCAAACATCTCCTGACCCTGATCAACGATATCCTCGACCTGTCCAAGATTGAGGCCGGCAAGATGCAGCTGGAACTCAGCAAGGTTGAGGTCTGCGCGTTAATCGATGATGTGATTAACACCGTGCTGCCACTGGCGAAACAAAACGGCAACCGGCTAGGTGTTAACTGCCGGGCAGAGGTCACCACCTTGTACAGCGACCCCTTACGACTGAAACAGGTCTTGCTGAACCTGCTCAGCAACGCTTGCAAGTTTACCGAAAACGGTCGGATCGACCTGGATATTCAGACGATCAAACAGAATCATCGCCCCTGGGTCGAGTTCTCCATCCGCGACACCGGCATCGGCCTGAGCACTGAGCAGATCGGCCAGCTGTTCCAGGATTTCGTGCAGGTGGATGCATCACCGACACGAAAATATGGTGGCACCGGCCTGGGTCTGGCCATCAGTCGCCGCATTTGCCAGATAATGGGTGGCGACATCAGCATAAAGAGCAGGCCCGGTGAGGGGTCCGTATTCACCATTCGTCTGCCCAATGACACGGCTCCGGCCGACGAGGTTGAGGTTGAACCTGAGCCGGCAGGCCCATAAAGCCGGTACGTCTAGAAAACGGTTATTTTTGTAGGGCACGTTTTTTGTGCCCACGCGGTTGGCGCATACCCCACGTGGGCATGAAAAACCTGCCCACCCTACCTGTTTTTTGTGGGGAGCCGCTGGGGTTAGAGTAAGCGCTAGGGAGCGTTATCACCGTGTTTTTTTGTGCTCAAGCCAATCAAAGAATATGCCGGGCAGACGCCGATCAGCCCGCTCAGCAACGGCACAACGCCAATATATCCCCAGGGCGATAAAACCTCGGACCAGGGGCCCACCGCCGTCGCGCCCACCACTACAGCACCCACAATGACACGGACAGCCCGGTCAGCTCCACCTACGTTCGCCATGACATTTCTCCTTCACATCGATTCAAGTTACCCGCATCCTGCTCCCGATCCTGGCGAAGTGCAGTGACAATGTCACACAAGTGCACAGCTGTAGTGAACAGAGTAGAACCTGAATCCGTGGCTTCAGGTAGAAGTGCAGGCAAGAACCCTCCCACATTTGAGACGGACAGTCGTACCATCTAACGAAAAATCGGCAGGCGCCGGGTCAATCACTCTGCCGGGCAAGCTCATCCAGCGCCGCCGGCGCCTTCACTTCGATCACGCCTCGGCCGATGCAGACCCAGTCCCGCCCGGCAAATTGCTTCAACTGACGACTGATCACTTCACGCGCTGACCCCAGCTCACTGGCCAGTTGCTGGTGAGTGATGGCGATGGGCTGCGCACCGTGTTCGCTCAGCGTCATCAACAGACGCGCCAGGCGCACATCGATGCGGCCGAAGACGACATCTTCGACACGCTGAATCAGGTCGCCGAGGCGCTGGCCCTGGTTGGCGAAGACGAAACGGCGAAACTCGGCCGAGTCGCCCAGCGCCTGATCGAAGACCGGCTGCGGCACCACCAACGCGGTGGTTTCCACCTCGGCTACCCCTTCGGCGGGATAGGATTCGATGCTGATCAAACAGGAAGTGGTGATCACACAGGACTGTCCGTCACGCACCCGGTACAGAGTGATCTCGCGGCCGTTGGCGGCCAGCACCTGCACCCGCACCGAACCCTGCACCACCAACAAATAATTGCGACAGGGGTCACCCCGGCGGAACACCACCTGCTCCGCCGGCAGGCATACCTGCTCCACACCCCGGCGCAGCGCCTCCAAGCCGGGCTCGGCGGCGGGAAACAGGCGTTCAAGGAGGTCGTCGGTAGTCAGGGAAAAAGTCATGAAAGCCTCCGTCTATGGGCTTGCGGACGCGCCGTCCAGCTGCCACTGCATGCGGTCGAGGGCAAAGGTCTCGCTGCCGTCGGCATAGCGTTCGTGGATCAGGGGCAGACGCAAGCCCGGGGCCGGCCGGTCAGAGGCGGCAAGGATCAAGCGCACCTGCCGGCCATCGGGCAATCGTACCATGACCACGGACAGGGCATTCTCCGTTGACGCCGCCGACAATGACACTACCTCCGCAATGGAATTCTCCAGTGAAATTCGTTCCGCCGGCCAATCCAGCCACGTCCACAGCAACAGACCGGCCAGGCCGATGGCCACGCCCCAGGCGCGAATGTTGCGCATGCGCATGAGGAAATCGGCAAATGACTGCGCCCGGCTCACGGCATAGCCGCTTTGCGTCCCTTGCCCTCGCCCAGACGCAGCAGACTGGGCAACAGGATCAGGGTAAACACGGTGCTGACACTCATACCACCGACGATCACCGCCGCCAGACCGCGATACAGCTCGCTGCCCGCGCCCGGCATCAGCAGCAGCGGCAGCATGCCGAAGATGCTGGTGAGGGTGCTCATGAGGATCGGCCGCAGGCGCAGGTGCACGGCCTCGGCCACCGCATCGCGGCGAGTCAGGCCTCGGCGCTCGGCCTCACGGGTCTGGTGCACTAGCAGGATGGCGTTGTTCACCACCAGACCGAGCAAAATGATGAAGCCGATCATCGTCAGCAGATCCATGCTCTGAAACACCACCAGATTGGTCAAGTGCAGGGCGATCACACCACCCACAGTGGCCAGCGGGATGGCCAGGATCACCAGCAGGCTGTCGAGAAAGGAGCGAAACAGCGCACTCATCAGCAGATACAGCAGGGCGATGGCCAGCCAGAAACTGCTGCTCATGCTCTTTAAGGCCTGCTGTAACTTGTCGGCAGTGCCGCCGTAGTGAATCTCGCCATCCGCAGGCAACAGCGGCTCGACCTTGGGGTTCACCGTCTGTTTCAGCAGCGTCATGGTGCCTTCCAGGGACATATCATCGGGTGCCTGCACTTCCAGGGTAATGGTGCGGCGGCGGTCAATACGGCGGATTTCGTCCGGCCCGGCGGTACGCACTACCCGGGTCAACTCACCAAGGGATTGCACACCCGCGTCGGGGGTGGCCAGAGGCGTGTCGGCGAGGGCCTCGGGACTGTGCCAATCCGGGCCGCGCAGGATCACGTCGAGACGCTGCTGACCATCAAAGTAATCGCCCACCAGCAGGCCGCTGCCCAGGGCGCGAGTGATTTGCGCCATCTCAGTGCGGCTCCAACCCGCCTCGCTGATACGCCGTTCGTCCGGCAGCAGGCGTAGCTCCGGCTCGGCCAGATCCAACCCTGGACGCGGTCGAGGCTCGTGCTCGGGCATGGCCGCCTGCAAGGCGACATAACCGGCCTGCGCCGCCGCCAGCAGTGACTCGATATCGGAACCCTGGATGTCCATGTCGATGGTGCGCCCCCCCCCAAAACCACCGAATAGAGAGGCGCGCCGGGCAAAGGCGATGGTATCTGGAAAACCGCCAATGATACGGTTGATAAGCGGTACCAGCTCATCGGTTCTGTCCGGATCCATGGTGCGCGCACCCATAAACACGCCGCGCGCAAAAGCGACAAAGAAATAATTGTCCACCGCCGGCTCGGCCGTGCCGTCGATGTGCGGCTGCATGCGCTGGGCGACTACGCGGCCCAGCTCCTCTTCCAGGGTATCGATGTTGGTGCCAGGGGGCGGCAGGATGAAGGCGAAGACCAGATTGCGGTTGCCCTCGGGCAGATAGTCCGCCTCTGGCTTGAACTGCCAAGCCAGAGCCAGTGGCAGCGTGATCAGGCTGATAATCCACAGGTTGCGGCGCAGCGGCGTATCCGTAAGCCGCATAATCAGACGGCTACCGGCTATCCACCAGTGGGCATGGGGATCACGCATCGCCGTCCGACCCAGCCAATTGGCCGAGGCCACAGGCAGCACAACGACCGCTACCAGCAGGGATACGCTGACCGCCACGGCAATGGTCAGCGCCAAGTCAGCGAACAACTGCCCGGCCTCGTCCTGAAGAAATACCACCGGCAGGAAGATGGCCACCGTGGTGGCGGTGGAGGCCAACAACGCCCCCCACACCCGGCGCGTACCCTCCTCGGCGGCCTCGGCCGCGTCCATGCCGCGCTCGCGTAGACGCACGACACTCTCCAGTACCACGATGGCGGCGTCCAGCACCATGCCCACGGCGAAGGCCAGACCGGCCAGGGAGATGACATTGAGGGTACGCCCGGCGGCGTCCAGCACGACGAAGGAAGACACCACGCAGACGGGGATCGCCACCGCCACTATCAGGGTGGCGCGCAGGCGGCGGAAGAACCACCACAGCACGCCCACCGCCAACAGCATGCCGAGGCCGAGATTGGTCTGCACCATCTCGATGGAACGGTCGATGTACAGGGTCTCGTCGTAGACCTGTTCGAGGCTCAGATGGGCGCGCTTGAGCGGCCCTTCACGCAACTCTTCCGCCGCCTGCTTGAGCCCCGCCATAACTTGCAGCACGTTGACGCCAGTCTCACGGTGGGCATTGACCGCCATCGCCGGCCCACCGTTCTGGATCACGAAGCCGGTACGATCCACCATGCGCACTTCGATATCGGCCACGTCGTGCAGGTAGACGGGATTGCCATCGCGCCAGTCCAGCACCATCTCACCCAAATCACCCAGGGCGTACTGGCCGGCAAAACGCAGGGTATAGCGGCGCTTGCCGACGTGGCCGTAGCCACCAGTGATGTCCTTGGCCCCGCCCACCAGGCGCGCCACCTCGGGCAACTGCACGCCAAGACTGGCGGCTTTATAGGGATCAAAGGTAATGCGTACCTCACGCTCACGTCCGCCGCGCACCTCGGACAGAGCCACCCCCGGCACGCGCTCAAAGCGGGCTTGCACCACCTCTTCCACGTAGTCCTGGTAGCTGGCGATGTCGCGATCATTGTCGCCCACCGGCTTCAGAATAAACCAGGCAATGGCGCGTGAGTTGCCGCCGATGGCGCTGAGGGTAGGTTCCTGGGCGTCGACGGGATAACGCGGCACACGGTTGAGTCGCGAGAGAATATCCAGCAGGGCGCGACGCAGGTCGGTGCCTACCTGAAAGGTAATGACGATCTGCGCACGGCCACGCTGGGCGCGGGCGAGGATCTTGGTCATCCCCGGCAGGCCGCGCAACGCATCCTCCTGCGGTTCGATGATCTCGGACTCCACCTCCTGTGGCGCAGCGGCGCGCCACAGGGTAGTGATGGTGATCTGCGGCTGCTCCACCTCGGGGGTGAGCTGCACCGGCAGGCGACCCAGACTAATGAGGCCAAAGAGGATGGCCAGCAGCACACCCACCACCACCGCCACCGGGTTGCCGAGGCCGAGCCGAGTGAGGGTCACGGCCTATTCCCCATCGTTGTCTGCGAGGATCTGCACAGCCATCCCCGGACGCAGCCGTTCACCACCACGGATCACCACCCGGTCGCCGGGCTGCAGGTCTCCGCTGACGGCAATCATATCGCCACTGGCTATGCCCAGCGTCACCGCCACGCGCTCGGCCTGATTATCGTCATTGATGCGGAATACCGCCGCGCCCTGGCCGCGCAGCAACAGGGCATCGCGTGGTACTGCCAGCACCTCGCGTGCTCTCGCGCGCGGGATCGCCACGCGCAGGGGCTGGCCCACGATCAAGTCATCGCCCACCAGGGTCACGCGCAGATCGAGCCGGTGCGAACGGGCATCCGCCGCCGGCACCAGCGCACGCACCCGGCCGCTGACAGAGCCGTCGTCCGAACTCACAGACAAATGATCGCCGGGGCGCACGAAACGCCGCGCCGACAGGGGCGCAGAGGCCTGAACCTCCAGTGCCGAGGTATCGACCAGCCGCAGCAGCGTGTCACCGGTGCTGACCCATTCACCGCCGCGTTTGCGCCGCTCGACCACCACGGCGGTGAAGGGGGCGCGCAACTGGTGGCGGCGCAGTTGCTCCTTCGCTTCTGCCAAGCGGGTGTGAGCAATACTCAGTTCGTTGACGGCCACCAACTGACGAGACGCCACATCATCGAGCTGGGTCTGCGCCGTGTTGTTCTGCCGGGCCAGGCGGGTCAGGCGGCGCATCTCGCTACGCAGAAATTGCAACGTGGCCTCCTCGCGTGCTACCGCAGCGGTCAGTTCGTCGACCTTTAATTTGGCGAAGGTATCGTCGATATGCGCCAGCACCTCCCCCGACGCCACCCGTGTGCCGATCTCGGCAACCGACAACAGGCGGCCGTTCGCCTCGGCGGCAATTTCCGCCTCGTGACGACTCACTACGGTGGCCGCCAACCATTGCTGTGGCGCCAGCGTTACCCGCACAGCCTCAGCCACGCGCACCGGCATCGCCAAATAATCTTCGGCCAGTGCCGGCAGCGTCAGACTGGCCAACAGCAAGGCCAGCAACCAGCGATACGTAAATGGACGCAAGCCGGATCGCGGAAAAGCTCCCCAGTAAGAGACAGTAAATAACTTGAGTGCTTTGTTATAAGGCATTATTTCACGCACAGTTTATTAAAGTATCCACAGATTGTGGGAAGAGAAAAAATTACCTGAGAAAACGTAGACCGAACGAAAAAGCCAAAGTTTCACGCTTTTTTGGAGTGCGGATAACTCTAAGGCTACCGTGTATGTGTTTAAGGAACGTGCACGTTCCTAATCGAGGTTTGCGCAAACTGGAGAAAACCCCAATAAATGCCCCCTTCTACCTGCCCCCCTAAACTGTGTGAAACTTCAGCAAAAAAGGACAACAGCACAAAAAGGCAGGTGGCTTTGCCTGTCCGCCTGATGTCATCGTTGGCTGCATCATAACTATCCCATTGATTTACCCATCACCATGACATCTTGGTTCTCAGAAAACCCCAAAGATGAGTAGAAACTTGATGGAATGCCACTTCTATGAGTGATCAGGTAAATGCTGGACACGCCATTCGCTTTTAGTATTTTACCAAGTTCACGCATCATACCTTTTCCTATTCCTTGCCTTTGCACGGTTCCCCTAACGCACATTTCCTTTAAGTAATATTCCTTTCCCTCATTCCATTGCTGAACTTCCCCAATAAGAAAACCCTGGATACACTCGTTGCTTACTGCCTTTATCGCAATGGAACTGGGGCAAGCCAAAAAACAGGCAAGTCGTTCAAAGGCATCGTCTGTCGCCCATTCTTCGTTCCAAGGTGATTCTTTGAATGTCGCCGAAAATAGCTCTGCACACGCGACTAAATCATCCTCCGTCATGCCCGTGAATCCAATTTCCATCTTATCCCTTAATAGCTGACTATTCCTGAATCGGTGACTTCATGATGGCGCATAACACAAGCTTTTGATTCCTCTGTAACATCGATTAACCCGGCAATAATATCTTGCACCCTGAAGCCACAGATTCAGGAATTCTTAAAAAGAGTGCAATCAATTCCACCACGCTTATTCCTCACCCACCTGCCACGGTGTTATTTTGTGTCCCAGCAGACGGATTTCTTTTTCGTTGACGGGCCACAGGAAGGTCATCAGGTGGTGCAGGCGCTTATAACCGTCATGTACCGTCGTGTATTCGTGGAGGAAGAATATACCGGAGACGCGCGTATCGGTCTGGCTACGGCGCAGGTGCCACTCACGCGGCGAACCGCGTTCGGCCTGCAGGGCTTCCAGTTTGTCGCGCCAAACCTGCGGCGACTGTGTCTTGAAAAAGCCTTCGTCGTACTGGGCCAGCGCGGCGTCGTAGTCCTCTGCCTGCAAAGCCCTGAAGATGGCAGAGGCCTTCTCTCCCACCGCCGGATTACTCGCGGCGTTGGGCTTGCCTTTTTCGTCGCAAGCGCTGAGAAAAAGCAGCAATAAGCCGACAAAGAGCAAGGGATAAATGGGATATTTCATGTCAATGAAACCTGTGAAAAAGAGTCGGGAAATGGCCCCGAATGTATCACATTCGATGGATCGGCGGTGTAAATCTCCGCCGCGCCGGCCACGTTGAGGATACGGTAATAGGCACGGCTGGAGAGGCCGGGACGTTCGATGGCGTGCTCCAGCTAACAGGGCTGGCATCGGCGTCGCAGAGGCGACAATGAGCGTCCATTGCAGATTGAAATTAATTTGTTTGTGCTGAGCCTCTTGCAAAACTCATGAGCGGCAATCGGCTCGCTGTCTTGAACACGACTTTGGAAGTGGTCTGTCGCTCTGGCATGTTGGGGTTCATAAAAAAACATTCACCCCACCTACACGCTAAGAATTGAGCGGACGATCCAGGCGACGGTAAGCAATGGCCTCGCTGAGATGGGCGGTATGAATCTCCGCCACCTCGGCCAGATCGGCAATGGTGCGAGCGACTTTGAGGATACGGTGATAGGCACGGGTGGAGAGGCCAAGCCGTTCAATGGCCTGCTCCAACAGAGCGGCATCGGCATCACTGAGACGGCAATGGGTATTCACTTTACGATGGTTCAGGATGGCATTAGCTATACCCGCGCGCTGCATCTGCCGCTCGCGGGCGGCGATCACACGTTCACGCACACTGGCGGAGTCTTCTGCCGCCGGGTCGACCTCGCCGCGCAGCAGCTCACGCGCCACCGGCGGCACCTCGATCTGCATGTCGATGCGATCCAGCAGCGGCCCGGAGATGCGCGCCCGGTAGCGGTTGACCTGTTCGGTGGTGCAGTGACAACGGCCGTTGGGGTGGCCAAAGTAGCCGCAGGGGCAGGGATTCATAGCCGCCACCAGTTGGAAGCGGGCGGGAAATTCGGCCTGCCGCGCGGCGCGCGAGATGCTGATGCGACCGGATTCCAGTGGTTCGCGCAACACCTCCAGCACATGGCGGTCGAACTCCGGCAACTCGTCGAGAAACAGTACCCCGTGATGGGCGAGAGAGATTTCACCCGGACGCGGCGTGCTGCCGCCGCCCACCAGCGCCACGCCCGAGGAGGTGTGATGAGGATGCCGAAAGGCCCGCTGGCGCCAGCGGGCGGCATCGAAGGGCTGGTTGCTGATAGAAGCCACGGCGGCGGCCTCCAACGCCTCGGCCTCGCTCATTAGCGGCAGAATGCCGGGCAGGCAGCTGGCGAGCAGGGTCTTGCCGGTGCCGGGCGGGCCGCACATGAGCAGGCTGTGCCCCCCGGCGGCGGCCACTTCCAGGGCGCGCTTGGCGTGCTGCTGGCCACGCACGTCGGCAAGGTCGTCCTGCACCGCGGGCATTTCGCCGCCATCACTATGCCGTGCGGCCTCCAGCGGACGGGTGCCGTTGAAGTGGGCGCAGACGTCCAGCAGGTGATCGGCCACCAGCACCTCGACGCCCTCCACCAGCCCGGCCTCGGCGCTGTTGGCCATCGGCACCAACAGGGTACGGCCGGCCTCACGAACCTGAATCGCCACTGGCAGCACGCCGCGCACCGGACGCAGCTCGCCACTCAGGGCCAGCTCGCCGAGGAATTCGTGGCGCGCAAGGTCACTGCTTGCAATCTGCCCAGAGGCAGCGAGGATGCCCAGCGCGATAGGCAGATCGAAACGACCGCCCTCCTTGGGTAGATCGGCGGGGGCGAGATTGATGGTGATGCGGCGGGCGGGAAACTCAAAGCCGGCAGTGAGCAGGGCACCACGCACGCGATCCTTGCTCTCCTTCACCGCCGCCTCGGGCAGGCCGACGATGGAGAGGCTGGGCAGGCCGTTGGAGAGATGTGCTTCCACGGTCACCAGCGGGGCGTCGATGCCCACCAGGGCGCGGCTGTAGATGATGGCAAGCGACATGACATTCCTTGTCGGTAGTTCGTGGGTTCAAGGAGTCTGTCGGGTTTGGGTAATCATAGCGAGCACGGTAGGAGGGAAAGCCAAAATTCTCCCGGCTTTCAGGAGAACAGTGGGATTATTTAATGAAAAACCGGCAATATTTTGTCCGCCCTCCCATCAGCGCAGTAAACTATTCCAAAATCCGACAGACTCCTAGTGCTCTTTCAATGTGACATTGCCGCATACAGCGAACCTGTGGTGTTTCGTAGCACCTCCAACAGTAGGCGCTGCTCTAGGCGAGACGCAGCTTGCGGGCAATGATCGTCGCCCGTCCCTTCTACCACGAGATTAACGGATCCAAATGTACCACACCCGAAACACCGACGGTCATTAGCGATCGGAGATCAAGCGAGAAGATCGGCGTGCGCCGCTCAACATTGACCACTCACGGTCGGGGCGGATTCCCCGAAAACCGTGGCGCCAATGACTGCCTGCCCCAGTGCCAACCCGCCATCGCCGGCGGACGCCTGCGCGGGAGAAAGCACCCGCAGGCCCACCGCCCGCAGGCGTTCGCTGACCCCCTCCAGCAACAGGCGGTTCTGAAACACTCCGCCGCCGAGTGCGACACAACCCAGTTGCCGCTGCGCACACAAACGCTGCGCAGTCTCCGCCACCGCCCACGCCAGTCCCTGATGAAAGCGGGCGGCAATCAGCTCGGGCCGTACGCCGGCGCGAAGATCCGTCAACAAGGCCCGCCACAGGGGCCTCCAGCCCAATAGGCCGACCTCCCCCGCGATGAACTCGAAGCCATAGGCTTGGCTGACCTGTTGCTGGAATGCCGGTGCGGCCAGCGCCTCCAGCGCCATGGCCGCCTGCCCTTCATGCGTCATCACGTCACGGCAGATGCCCAACGCCGCAGCGACGGCATCGAACAGGCGGCCGCAGGAGGAGGTCAGGGGGCTGTTGATGCCCCGCGCCATCATGGTATCGAGGGTGGCGAGCGGCTTTTCGTCCAGATGGCGAACCAGCGCCAGATCGCCGTATTCCTCGCGTACCGCCGACCAGCCGAAGGCGGTGCACAGGTGCGCGTAGGCGTTACGCCAGGCCTCGCGCGAGGCCTTCGCGCCGCCGGGCATGGGCACAGGCTGGAAGCGCGCCAGACGCTCACTGTGCCGGTAATCGGCGAGCAGGAATTCACCGCCCCACAGGCCGCCGTCTTCCCCATAGCCGAGACCGTCCAGCGCCACGCCCAGCACCGGGCCCGCCGTCTGTGGCCAGCCGTTGTCCGCCAGGCAGGCGGCAATGTGGGCGTGATGATGCTGTACCTCGACCAGCGGCACCGCGGCGTCCTCGGCCAGGGCACGGCCGAGCCGGGTCGATAGATAGTCGGGGTGTTTGTCCACCACGATCATGGCCGGCGAGACATCAAATAGACGCCGGTAGAGACGCAGCTTTTCCCGGTAGTCCGCCTGGGTGACGGCATCCTGCAGGTCGCCGATGTGCGGGGAGAGGATTGCCCGTCCTTGCGTCAACAGGCAGAAGGTATTTTTCATGTCGGCGCCCATCGCCAACAGCCCGTCGGTGGGGGGCAGGCCCTCGGGCAGGGCCATCGTCTGTGGCGCATAACCGCGCGCACGGCGCAGCAGGCGTGGCCGGCCGTCGGCCAGGCGCAACACCGAGTCGTCCAGGCGGTTGACGATGTCGCGGTCGTGTAATAGGAAATAGTCGGCAATCCCATTGAGGCACCGGCGGGCCTCCTCGTTGTCGATGACCTGCGGCTCGTCGCTGCGGTTGCCGGAGGTCATCACCAGCGGACGCTCCAGCGCCTGCATCAAAAGCTGATGCAAGGGCGTATAGGGCAGCATGAAACCCAGGCTGTCCTGGCTTGGGGCGATGTTGTCGGGAAGGGCTTCGCCGGCCTTCTTCAACACCACGATGGGCGCGGCGACGCTACGCAACAAATCAACCTCTTGCTCATCCAGCTCGGCATAGCGAGCCACCATCTCAAGATCGCGCGCCATCAATGCCAGAGCCTTGTGATCACGGTGCTTGCGTTGGCGCAGGCGACCAACAACCACGGCATTGCCGGCATCACAGGCCAGATGGAAGCCGCCCAGCCCCTTGATGGCGACGATCCACCCTGCGCGAATCAGGCGCGCTGCGGCAACCAAAGCATCCTCGCCCTCGCCCAGAGGCCGCGACTGGCCGTTGTCGTCCTCCAGCCAGAGCTGCGGGCCGCAGGCGGGGCAGGCGTTGGGCTGGGCGTGGAAGCGCCGGTCGGCCGGATCGTCATATTCGGCCTGACAGCGCAGACAAAGGGTGAACGCCGCCATACTGGTATTGACCCGGTCGTAGGGGATGGCACGGACGATGGACAGACGTGGGCCGCAATGGGTACAGTTGGTGAAGGGGTAACGGTAGCGGCGATTGGCGGGATCTCGCACCTCGCCCAGACAATCGGAACAGGTCGCCGCGTCGGCAGCCACGCCGGTGCGTACCTGGCCCTGGCCACTGTCGACAATGTGGAACCCGGGGCCCGCCGGCGCAGCCTCATCCAACGCGGTACACGCCACTGCCTCGACGCGGGCCAGGGGTGGCGCCTCCGAGCGCAGGCGCTGGCGGAAATCACACAGGGTGTCGGCATCGGCCCAGGCGTGGACGAGCACCCCGGCGGCGTCATTGCATACATCGCCGGCCACGCCGTATTGGCGCGCCAAGCGCCAAACGAAGGGGCGAAAACCCACGCCCTGCACCACCCCGCTGACGCGGATCGCCTCGCCGCGCATCAATGCACCGTACACACCATGCAGGGATCGAAGGAACGTACGATATGCTGCACGGCCACAGGATCCTTTTCGCCGGCTCGCACGGGCGCGCCGACCAGTGCCTGCTCCAGGGCACCCGGCACGCCCTGGGCGTCGCGGGGCGAAAAATTCCAGGTGGTCGGTGCAATGATCTGGTAATTACGGATACGGCCTTTCTCGATCCGCAGCCAATGACCGAGGCTGCCGCGCGCCGCTTCCACCAGGCCACAGCCGCTCGCCTCGTCCGGCATCTCAGCAGAATGGCAGTAAGGCTCGCCCGCCTGCAGGCCGTTGGCCCATGACTCCATGGCCATCACCACCCGGGCGATCTCCAGCAGCCGGCCAATGACGCGGTTGCGCACATTGCCACCACTGTGGCGCACCAGATCCAGCGCCAGCGGATGCCCCGCCACCACCTGCCGCGCCAGCGCCCCCACCTCCACCACCAGGCCATCGAGACGCGGTGCCTTTCCCCAGCTGTAGCCAGCGGGAGCATCAGCATCGGGCCGGGTCACGCCCTCGTAGGGGTGCAGGGCCTCCGGCCCGCGCGCCATGCGACTGTGGCTCAGATCTTCGCGGATCGTACCGGGATCCAGCACCGCCGGTTCGCCCTCGCGCCACAGGCCGCGCGCGAACAACGGCCTGCCATCGATGCCATAGGCGCCGTTGCTCATGAAAATATCGCTGCCCCGGCCCAATTCGTCGAGCTTCAAGGCATCCGCTACATGCAGAAAACGGCGGAAGTCGCTGTGCTGCCAGGGGTGACGATCAGCCCAGGCCTGCAACGCTGTCAACGAATCGAGCACCACAATATTTTCCAGCCGGTCGCCAAACAACGTCGATTCCAGGAACTGGCGAAAGCTATACAGCGTGCAGGCAATACGCAGCCGCTCCTGCATTTCTACCGAACGGGTCGTGCCGCCGGGCTGCAGCGCCAGGCTGTGCGGCCATTTGCCTGCCAGCAGTCCCATCAGATGCATGAACTGCGCCCGCGCCGGCAATACCTGCTGGATAGCGCTGCCCGTCAGGGCGCGGAAGCGTTCGGCGATGGGGAGATACCAGCTATCCGTCGCATAGGTTTCACACGCGAAGTCGGGCATGAAAAAGAGATAGAAATGGGTAAGGTGATCGGCAACGTTCTCATTGGCCAGGATCAAGCTGGTGGCCAGTTCACCATTGGGCGGCATGCGAACCCCCTGGCAGTCGGCCAGTGCCGCCGCCGCCGCGACAGATTGGGAGACCGAGCAAATGCCGCAAATGCGTGGTGTATAGACCAGGGCATCCTGGGGTGGCTTTCCCTGCAGAATCTGCTCAAAACCCCGGTACAGCAAGGAGACCACCCAGGCCTCATGCACCATGCCATCAACGATATCGAGCTGCACCTCAACATCGCCTTCCACCCGGTTGAAGGGGCCCACGATGCGACGGCTCATGGGCGTTCTCCTTCCTCGTCGGGCATGCGTTGGAGATGGTCTGAAACGGCGTTCTCCTTCAATCGCCGAGGCGTGGCGGCCTTTGACAACGAGGCCAGGGCCACGAACCAGGCCTTGGGCATGTCGACGGGCAGACCGATGGGGATACCGGCGATCTTGGGTGTCTCCTGAAAGGGATGGCCGGGTTCCTCAAAACCCGGGGCGGTACAGTTGATGCAGGCATAGCCGCCGCGCAGACAGGAACCCTCGCCATTCCAGAGCCGGGTGTTGCAATCACCGTGGGCCTGGGTGCCCAGACAACCGAGGTTCTCCATCAGGCAACCCAGATCCGAGGGCTTCTCGGCACTGGCCTTGTATTCGTAGTATTCATTGCGCGGACAGCCGTGATGCACTAGGTGGTTGGCATAGCTGCGCGGCCTGCCCAAGTGATCCACGCCCCCTCCGTTCATCTCTCCGGCGGTAATCTGCATCAGCGTCTCCGTCACCCAGCCGGGATGGGTGGGACAGCCTGCAATATTGATTACCGGCAGACCGCCCTCGCCCTTGAAGCCAGCGCCCAGCAATCCGCCTGGCCTATCGCCTTGGAATTGCAAGCCGATGGCATCGCTGGGATTGCTGCCGGCGGCGGTGATCCCGCCATAGGCGGCGCAGCTACCCACGGCGACCGTATAGCGAGCCTGGCGGGCGAGATCCTCGATCCATGCCATCATGGATCGATCGGATCCGGCCATCATGTGAAAGCGCCCACTGCCATCGGGGCCGCGGATCACCGATCCTTCGAGGCAAAGGATGTCGAGCCGGATATTCCCCACCTTTATCTGGCCCAGCAAACCCCGAAAATCGGCGCCCGACGTCTCGCTCAGGGAGGGGTGCCAGAGCAGATGAATACCCGCAGTCTCCAGGGCCATGATCAGATCCGGGGCCTCGGCGCACAGCAACGACTGACTGCAGCCACCACAGCCGCCGGATTGCAGCCAAAGGAGGTTCACCTTCGCGCTGGCGGGTTTAGTCATCATCCCGGCCCTCCAGGGGGAGGAACAGGGTGAACACTGCGCCGCCTTCGGGGTGATTGTCGGCGGTGAGCTCGCCGCCCATGTCCACCGCCAGACCGTAGCTAATGGACAAGCCTAGACCGGTGCCCTTGCCAACCGGCTTGGTGGTGTAAAAGGGCTCGAACAGCGTGGTCATCACTGACTCGGCTATACCCGGCCCGTGATCGCGGATGCTGACCACGGCGTAAGATTCCGTGCGGTGGCACTTGATCACCATGCGCGGGACATTCTGGCCATCCATCACGTCCATGGCATTCTGGATCAGATTGATCAGAATCTGCTGCGCATGGCCTTTGCACCCGCGCAGCATGAGCGTTGTGGGCATCTCATAATCGATCTGCGGCTTGACACGGCTGGCCTTGGTCACCCATTCAACGGCGGTGTTGATGACCTCCACGAGGTCGAATCGGCACAGGGCTTCCTGCTGAGGAGTCGCATAGCGCAGCAGATCCTGCACGATGTCGCGCACCCGCTCCGCGCCCTCCAGGGTGCCCTCGATCAGAGAGTCCATGTCACCCATGATGTGATCAATGCGCAATTCCTCGCGCAACTGTGCGAGGGCCTCACCGCTCACACCGTCATCCACCGCCGACAGATAGCGACTGATCCGCGAGCCATAATTTTGCAAGGCATGCATATTGCCGAAGACAAAGCTGATGGGGTTGTTCAGCTCATGCGCCACGCCCGCCACCAGACGGCCCA
Source organism: Gammaproteobacteria bacterium (assembly GCA_021647505.1). Classification (GTDB taxonomy): domain Bacteria; phylum Pseudomonadota; class Gammaproteobacteria; order SZUA-152; family SZUA-152; genus DRQN01. The sequence continues at coordinate 75,632 of JAKIUN010000005.1, read as the reverse complement.
GGGAGGCCATCTTTTCCGACTGAACCAGCTGCAACTGGGCCTGCTTGAGATTCTCGTGGGTACGGCTCAACTCCAGGTAGGCACGCTGCAGTTCGCCCATGGGACGCCCAAGCAGCACCATGCCGGCAGGTCGGCCGTCGACATCGACACGTGGCGAGCAATTGACCGCCAAGGGCACCACATCGCCTTGGGCAGACAGCAGGCCGAGTTCATGATCCATCAATGCACCGCCCTCAGGTCGCTGATGAGCGTTCGAGCAGGACAGGATTTCTGCCGCATCGGCAAACAGACAGATCAGGGGCTGACCCAGAATCTCGGATGCCGGTTTTCCCGACAGTCTTTCCAAGGCCCGGTTGACCTGCTGTATCCTGCCCTCCAGGTCGCAGACGACTAGGACGTCGGTCATGGAAAACAAGACGCTGCGAATAAACTGTTGCGCCTCTTCGAGAGCGGCATTTTTCTCCTCGACCTGTACCTGGCTCTGCACCAGGTCGGCATAAACGGACTCCATCTTTTGCACCACTTCGATCCAGGCGACCTCGGTGGCGGGGCTCAGATCGAGTGCCCTCACCACGCCCGCGTCCCGGATCAGGCTGTGCGATGATCGCTGTGAGCGCATAGACATATCCTCCCTGCCATCATCCCGCTGCCCCGCGCGAGGCGGGCGGGTCTATTCGTTCAATTTTTTCCAGCCCATAGCGCTCCAACTTGCTGCGCAGGCCAACGCGCGAGAGTCCCAGCTCTTTGGCCGCACGGCTCTTGTTCCAGCGATGACGGATCAGACACTCGCGCAGAATCATCGCCTCCAGCGACTCGATGCGCTCCTTGAGCGTGCCATCGAGGCTCGCCTGAAGATCCAGTTGCCCTTCGTCTTCCGCGGGAGCGGCCCGCAGGACACGGGGCGAAAGCAGCTCGGCGCCCAATACCCGTTCGTCAGACATCACCAGCATGTGCTGTATCTCGTTCTGTAGCTCACGCACGTTACCCGGCCAGTGATAGGCCTGCATGCAGGCCAAGGCCTCATCGCTAAAACCATCGACCTGCTTACCCAAGGCCTGCATGGCGGACACCAGCAGCGCATTGGCCAGTACCGGGATGTCCTCGGTGCGCTCGCGCAGGGCCGGCATCTGGATGGTGACCGGCGTCAAGCGGTAATAGAGATCCTCACGGAAACGTCCAGCGCGCACCTCTGCCTCCAGATCCCGGTTGGTGGAGGCGATCACCCGAATGTCCACCTTGCGCGTCCTGCCACTGCCTAACGGGCGGATCTCGCCTTCCTGCAGCACTCGCAGCAGCTTGACCTGGAAGGCCGGTGAGACTTCGCCAATCTCGTCCAGCAGCACGGTACCGCCATTGGCGCGCTCAAACAGCCCCATGCGATCCTCGATGGCACCAGTGAAGGCACCCTGCTTGCAACCGAACAATTCGCTTTCCAGCAGCTCGTCGGGCAGCGCTGCGCAGTTCTCCACCACGAACGGTTTTTCCCAGCGCAGGCTGTTGTAGTGCAGGGCCCGTGCTGCCAGCTCCTTGCCGGTACCGGATTCGCCGGTGATCAGCACCGAGATGTCGTAGGGGGCCACGCGATGGATCTTCTCGCACACCTGGTTCATGCAGCTGGACGAGGTGCGCACGATGCCGTCACCACCCCGGTAACCGTTGCGCAGGGCGGCGCGCTTTTCGGCCAGCCCCTGTTCGACGTGTTGCGGCAGGGCCTTCAATTCGATGGACAGCAGTTCGTTCTCGTGCTGCAGCTGGAACAGCCTGACCGCGTTATTGAGGGTGAGAATCAGCTGGTCGGGCAACCAGGGCTTAATGATGTATTGATACACGCCCGCCTCGTTGAGGGCGCTGATGATGTCCGTCGAATCGCTGTAGCCGGAAATAATCATGCGGATGATATCCGGCCAATGCTCCCGCACCCGGCAAAGGAATTCGACCCCGCTCTCTTCCGGCATGCGCTGGTCGCAGAGGATGACCTGCACCCACTCCCGCGCCAAAATGGCCTCCGCGTCACGGGTATTGGTCGCGGTCTGCACATCGAAGTCATCGTCCAGGATGCGCTGCAGAGACTCTAGGCTGCGGACTTCGTCATCGACAATCAATAGGGTTGGTAATGTCTTCACTCACGATCCCTCTTCGTAAACGCCTCAGCAAATCCTTGGCAATTGTTCGCCCGCCAGCCAGTCGACGATGCGGCTACCGCCAAAGGCCGTTTCCATCTGCACAAAGCCGTCCGGGTCTTCCACCACCTCGCCGATGATAGCGGCCTGCCGCCCCAGCGGGTGCGCGCGCATCACTGCCAGCAGGCGCTCGGCGTCCGCACCGGGACAAATACCAATCAGCTTGCCCTCGTTGGCGACATAGAGGGGATCCAGGCCGAGCAGCTCGCAGGCATCACTGACCGCCGGCTTGATCGGTATCGCCGTTTCCTGCAGGCGCATGCCGATGCCCGACTGACAAGCCAGTTCGTTGAGGGTCGTGGCCAGGCCGCCGCGCGTTGGATCACGCAGGCAGTGGATGCCGGGCACGGCCCCAACCATGGCGGCGACCAGACCGTGCAAGGCGGCGGAATCGGATTCGATACGGGTCTCGAATTCCAGGTTCTCGCGGCTCGACATGATGGCGACACCATGATCACCCATGCTGCCGCTGACCAGGATGGCGTCACCGGGCCGGGCCCGGTCACCGGAAATGGTCACGCCGTCGGGCACCTGGCCCACCCCCGTGGTAGTAATGAAGATGCCATCACCCTTGCCTTTTTCCACCACCTTGGTATCGCCCGTCACCACCGGCACACCCGCCGCCGTCGCCGCCGCCGCCATGCTCACCACCACGCGCTCCAGGTCGGCCAGAAGAAAACCCTCCTCAAGAATGAAAGCAGCGGCGAGGTAGAGCGGCTGCGCCCCGGACATGGCGACATCATTGATGGTTCCGTGCACGGCCAATGAGCCGATGTCGCCGCCGGGAAAGAACAGGGGAGAAATGACATGGCCATCGGTGCTCATCACCATGCGTCCGGCCGGCACGTTGAACGCCGCCTGGTCATTGGCCTGGCGCAGCAGGGGATTGTCGAGGTGCTTGACGAACAGCTGTTCGATCAATTGCGCCATGGCGCGGCCACCGCTGCCATGACTCATGTCCACCCGGCCCCGCCGGGTATCCAGCTTCACGGAAAAACGCTTGCCCGGATCACTCACGCGGCACTCTCCGTTGGCGCCTTACCCGCTGTCTGGCGGAAGCGACCGTAGCTCCAATAGGCGGCGCAGGCGCCCTCGGAGGAGACCATGCAGGAGCCCATGGGGTTTTCCGGTGTGCAGACGGTGCCGAACAGCTTGCAGTCCGTCGGCCGCTTTACACCACGCAAAATGCTGGGGCATTCGCAGCCCTTGATGTCGGAGGCCTGGATCGTCGGCACCGCGAAACGCCGTTCGGTATCGAAGTCGGCATAGGCGGGCCGGATGCGTAGGGCGCTGTCGGGCAGCAGACCCAGGCCGCGCCATTCGAACTCGGGGCGCCGCTCGAACACCTCGGCCACCAGGGCCTGAGCCTTGGGATTGCCTTCGCGGGTCACCACGCGGGTGTATTCGTTCTCCACCTCGCAGCGCCCTTCATTGAGCTGACGGATCAGCATCAGGGTCGCTTGCATCACGTCCAGGGGCTCGAAACCAGCGATCACTACGGGGCGCTGGAAACGCGCCACCAGTCCCTCGTAAGGCTGGCTGCCAATCACCGAGCTGACATGAGAGGGGCCCAGAAAGCCGTCGATGGCGACCTCTGCCGCCGCATCCCCTTCGCGGCTGCTGAGAATGGCCTGGATCGCAGCTGGGGTGAGGACGTGGTTACAGAAGACGCTGAAGTTCTCCAGCCTTTCGGCCTGGGCCTGACGAATCGCTACCGCCGTTGGCGGGGTGGTGGTCTCGAAACCGATGGCGAAAAACACCACCTGGTGCCCGGGGTTGTCACGGGCAATATTCAGGGCATCCAGGGTGGAATAGACCATGCGAACATCACCGCCCGCAGCCTTGACCTTGAGCAGGCTGTTGCGGCCACTGGCCGGCACCCGCAGCATGTCGCCATAGGTACAGAGGATCACATCCGACGCCTTCACCAGGGCGATGGCGTTGTCGATGCGGCCGATGGGCAGCACGCAGACCGGGCAACCCGGGCCATGTACGAAGGTGACGTTGTCCGGCATCAAATCCTGCACGCCATAACGAAAGATGGCATGCGTATGGCCGCCACAGAATTCCATCAGGCGGTATTCGCGCCCGGTATCGGCAGCCTGGGCGATGCCTGTGGCCAATGTGCGCGCCAGATCGCGCTGACGGAATTCATCGACGTATTTCATTGAGCCACCTCCCCGATCAGGCCCGCCTCGGCAAAGATCCGCAGCGTCTGTTCGGCTTCTTCCTCACTGATCTTATTGAGGGCGTAGCCGACGTGGATCAGGACGAAATCGCCCACCTGCACGTCCTCTACCAGGGCCAGGGAAATGGCTTTCTGTACTTCACCAAGGGCCACAGTGGCCATGTCCGTGGCGGCGTCGATATCCACAACTTTTGCCGGTAGCGCGAGACACATGATCAGCTCCCGATTGCGGCAAGCTGCCGATTGGCGCGCAACCAACAGTACCAGTCGTCCATCCCCTCACCGGTGGTAGCCGAGACCTGCAGTACCTTGATACCGGGATTCACCCGGCGCGCGTAGCCGATGCACTTTTCTGCGTCGAATGACACATAGGGCAGCAGGTCGATCTTGTTGAGGATCATCAGACCGGCGGCATGGAACATGTCCGGGTACTTGAGGGGCTTGTCCTCGCCTTCGGTGACGGAGAGAATAGCGACCTTGTGCGCCTCGCCCAAATCAAAGGCCGCCGGGCAGACCAGGTTGCCCACGTTCTCGATGAACAGGACACTGCCATCGCCGGGCGACAGGCTCTCCAGGGCGTGCCCGACCATGTGCGCATCCAGGTGGCAGCCCTTGCCGGTATTGATCTGCAGGGCCTTGACGCCGGTATCGCGGATGCGCTCGGCATCGAAGGTGGTCTGTTGGTCGCCCTCGATCACGGCCAGTTCGAGCGCCTGCTTGAGATCGGTGATGGTTCGGGTCAGCAGGGTCGTCTTGCCCGATCCGGGACTCGAAACCAGATTCAACACCAGGATACCGCGCTCGGCGAACCAGCGGCGGTTGGCGGCGGCGTACTCGTTGTTCTTGCCCAGGATGTCCTGCTCGATCTGTACCATGCGCGCCTGGCTCAGGCCAGGCGCGTGGGCATGCGCCGGCCCTTGGCTATAGTCGTGTAGCGGCTCAGCATGGGAATGGCCATGACCCTGTTCATGGTGGTGCGTATGACCATGGTCATGACCTTCGATGCGAGCTTCTCCCTCGCTGCACCCACATACCGTACACATCACTCCACCTCCAGTTCCTTGATTCTCATTTCGTCACCGCCGGTCACCTGCAGCTGGTAGCTGCCGCACTCCGAACAAGCATCAAAGCGTTGCTCGACGGACACCGTCTGCCCACAGGGCATACACCAGGCGCGACCTGGCAATCCGATGATCTCCAGTCGCGCGCCGTTGGCCAGGGAACCGTTCACCACCACGTCGAAACTGAAGCGCATGGCCTCGACATCGACGCTCGCCAGGGCGCCGATTTCCAGCCAAACGGTCTTCACGCGCAGGAAACCCTGCTGCCGGGCGCTGTCCTGCAAAACCTGCAGGACACCTTCGCAAAGGGACATTTCATGCATATCTATCAATGTACCCTGAGTTCGTATCCGACGCAGGGGTCGACGGCGGCGACCAGCATCTCGGCCTGTCGCCGCCGCACCAAAGGGTCGCCCTCGGGCAAGCCCGCAAGCCCCCTGGCAACGACGCCTGCGGGATGGAAATTCCATTCCGTGGGAACCAGTATCTGGTAGCGCCTCACCACCGGCCCGGCCATTTCAACCCGGTGCGCCAGGCGTCCCCGGGCGGCCTCCACCACGCCGATGCCGGTGCCGGTCGTGACCACTGCGTCGGCGGCTGGCGTCTGCGCTGACTCCTGCAAGCGCGGCAGCATCACCCGCATCGCTTCGGCAAGCCCCGCCAGTTCGACCAGCCGCGCCGCGAAGCGTGTCAGCAGGCCGTTACCGAACTCGCCGTGCAGGGTGCGGATCAGCGGCTGCCCGATCTGCCGCGTCAGTGGCGAGGTCTCCATGGTCTGCCCCTGCCAGGTCGGCTCGGCAACGAAGCGTTCGGCATCGGCGGCGCGCAAACACCGCGTCAGGGCCGCTGCACTCAAGGCGGGGAGTAATTTGCTATCACTCGCGCCCACACCCTCCCAACCTGCCTGCACGATACGCCGTATCAGCCGCGCCGCAACCGTTTCCGCCTCATCGGCCCAGCGGCCCAGGCCGGCATAACTATCAATAGCTCTCCATAAAGCCGCCGACTCACAGAATACCTGTTCATCGATAATTCGCTCCAGAGAGTCGATTTTCTGCGCCACCCCGGAAATATTCGGCCTGACCTGTGCCGTCAGCGAGAAAGGATCCCCGTCCCCGAACAAGGACTGACGAAGGCCCGGCAGCAAAGGCTGCACCAACGATGCCGAGTGCGCCTCGGCCGACGCCTCCATCAGGCCAGGCCAACCCAGCATGATGTGCCACAGGTGTTCGCGGGCCGTCTCCATCATCACCAGCAAGGCCCGCGCCGCGACCGCCGGTGCCACGTCTTCGCGCCCCAAAACCTGCCGGAAGGCGTCGATGGCCGCCACGCCCTGCGCCATGCCGCACATGCTGTAGAGCCGTGGCAAGGTGGCCAAGACTTGTTCCGGCGCCTTGCCCTCGAAGATCCGTGTCATCTGCAACGGGCGGCTGGAGCGGATCTCAACCCGGCAGGGTCGCCCATCCTGCGCATGGATATCAATCTTCAGTTGTCCTTCAATCTGCACGCGGCAGAGTTTCCTTGGCCTCCCGGCGCAAAAAGGCGCCACGCAACAGATCACGCCGGCTGAGGGGCTTTTCAATCCGTTCCTGCAGGGAGGGTGGTGCCGCTTCTTGCTCGGTTTGTGCCTCATCCGTCGTCGGCACAATGGAGGGCTCGACATCTTCGGTATTCTCTTCCCCCTGCCAAAGACGTACGATTTCACTTTCTCGCGTCATCGCCTCGTCCTTATTGGCCTGATCGAAAATGGCCGCCATCACCGCCTCGGCCGTGGCAACGACAGCGGCTTGATCCTCGAACTCGAACATGGGCGAAAACAGTGAGCACATCTGATACTGACCGATGTCATTTTCGTCGCCGACGATGAATTCGTAGCGGCCGGAAGGCAAGACGTGGCTCAGCTTGTCGCCAGTAGCCATTTCGGGCCAGATCTTGCCCTCCCCAGGCAGCAACATCAGGTTCATAAACCAGGGCGTGATCAACACGCCCAGCCAATGGCCGTCCCAATCCTGGAATCCCACCGCCCGTACCTCGAGACGAGGATTGAGGATGGGGATATCCACCATCCGCTCCCGTTGGATGGCGCTGAAGACTGCCTCCAGGTCGGTCATCAAACGGTCTGGACGACCCACCAATCAGTCCTCCGTAAGTAGCATGAAATCGATCTTCTTGCCGTCACACTCAGGACAGACCCAGTGTCCGGGCAGCCGCGCAAAAGGGGTTCCTGGCGGAATCTGCCAGTATTCGTCCCCCTGATCCGGGTCATAGACATACCAGCAGATCTTGCATTCCAGTTTCGAGTCCTCGCGAAGCTTGCTGGCATCGCCGCCATAAGAGCCCGGAATAAAGTCACCACTAGGCATAAACTTCCAGAATCTCCCGTAAGCGCTGGGCACTATCCTCGATATCTTCCTGTGCCGCGCAGGCTACATTGGGCACATCGCTGACCTCCAGGGTATTAAGGATCAGGGTGTCCTGCGAGTTGAAATATTGCACCCACCAGACATTTCGTGTCGTCGTGCTGCTGACCCGGCAGTTGCCATAACCCCGCGACAAAATAACCGTCGGCCCCACACCCAGTTCTGCAGAGAGGTATTCGATGTCTTCATTGGTATGCGGCAACAGCGACAGGTTGATCACGTGCGGCTCATCACCAAGACGGTAGGCGGGCATTTTCTCCGCGATTTCCGACAACAAAGGCGGTGCGTTATAAACATTGTCCGGGATCGAGGCAGAATCCAGTTTCAATGATGTGGCGGCCTGGGCAAAGGTGGACTCCCGGATCAAACGGGGAATGCCGGCCACTTCGATTACGTCACGCTGGATCTCTCCCGCTGGCCCCAAAAACTGTATGCGCCAGACCCCTGCCAGTACCGACTCCTGAATCTGGGCCTTCTCCTCGCCCTGGTATGTCATGCTGACTTCGCCACTACCCAGCATCTGGTTGACCAGGTCGACATTGTGTTCGTCAAGACCATCCAGCGAAAACGCCACAGCGGGCTCCTCCACCCGATAGGCCTCGAGCGCAGTCAGAACCTTCCCAAACAAATCGATAGCCTGATCCACGCCAGCGATTTCTTCAGGCTCGGGCAACACCGGCGGCGTATAGATCAGCATGTCGCCATCCGGCATCCGGTAGTCCATCTCCAAACCGTCCGCTTCCGCTGGCTGAGAGCCTGGCCCAACAACAATGGGTATCCCTATCTCGTTCATCGGTTTTTCACTCCGTTGTTCTTGCACGGCCACCCACACTCGACACTGAACGCCCCAAACGAGACGTTTCCTCAGGCTTCGACGCCAGAAGGCGGCTGATCCGCTCAAGATAGTCATGCCAGTCCTGCACCCGCGAAATAGCCCCCAGGTATTCCCCCTTTTTCAGGAACACCAGCGTTGGCCATTCATTGAATCCATAACGGATCTGTAAGTGGAACTGATCCGGGCGGGCGACCACCGCCGCCGCAAAACACCCCTCGAAGGCCTTGACCAACTCCGGGAGAATCATCGCCACATCATCGGTCTCGGGAAACCTTTTCGCGTCTTCTGTAAAAAAAAGCACCACGACGTCATGCACGGCGGCAAACTCATTCAGACTCTCCCGGGTAACCACCGGATAGCCGTACTGCTCGATCATATTTTCCGTAAGCGTCGAAAACATCGGTCTCCCCCTCATGTTTCTTGAAACGTCTCGGAAGCTCGATGCCTGTCCATCAAGAAAGCTCACCAGGTGTCAGATGAAAAGGCCCAAATCCCTTTATGCCGGCGAGTTGTCATTACTTGACGTGGTATCGCCAGGAACCTTTGGCTCATGATCGAGCAGGTCGGCAAACAGATGATCAATATCGTGATTGCCCTGCATCACCAGCCGCACGGCCTGAACCGCATCAGAAATACGCCGGGCCTCGTCAGCCGACAACACCTCTCGCGCGCCATCGAGAAACGTCAGCAACCAGGTACCCACGGGCTGCTCCCCCACCAGTAACGTATCGATCCGTCTTCGCTCACCGGCACTTTCACACCAGGCATAGCCTTCGCCAACCTCGATGACCTGCATGGGAATGGCCATGCACATTCAGTACTTGCCCCGGTGATCGACATCCACACCCATACGGTCTGCCCCGAATGGCACTAAGTTAAGCCTTTTTGCATAGGGATGACCTGCGGGAAAGCCGCGCCAGAACGAGGCTAAGCTATTGATAGTCGGTGCTAAACACCCTTAACTTAGTGCCATTCCGGTCTGCCCCCATCTCATGGTGGCGGTATTCGACCTTGAAGGCAGGCGAGGCCAACACGCGCTCATCGCCAATGCGACAGGCCTGCTCTGGCGTCGGTCTCTCGCCTTCGTAACGCGCCATCACCACTTCGGCGCCGACGATGGAGTCATTTTCAGACAAGGGGATTTCTCTCTTGCTGGCATGAATGCCGAGGTCGGCCATCCACCTCAGTGCCGCATCAATGGCGGGCTGAATACAGGCCTTGGTCTCTGGACGCAGACTACCGCCATAGTCTTCCAACTGTGTCGGCTGAACGCCAACCAAGAGCAGACGGCTGGGGTAGCGATCCAGCATGGCCGCCATGGAGAGAACTTCCTGGAAGCCGGTTTGATGCAGGCTCATCTTCTTTGCCCCCATGTAACTGGGAACCTCGTCGCCTTCGATGAGTTGCAGAGTACCTGGGGGAAGGGCGTAATCAATGGCATCGAAAATCACCAGGACATCGGCGGCCTCGATGTGCTGTAACAGGTAGGTTCCCTGCGTCCCGCCATCCATCAACGTGACATTGGCTGAAAATTCATAATGACGATGCAATGCCTCGACGGCACGGACGCCAAAACCTTCATCGGCCCACAAAATATTGCCGATACCCAGAATCAGAACGGATTTCCCTGAGTCCATGGACTCTCTCCCAAATCTCTTATTTATGTCTGAAACCCGGATCCAGCGGCTAAACGCGGATTTCGGGCTGTGTACCCAGCGGCCGAGGCTTAGCAAGGAATCATTCCGTACTTACCGGCTCCTTACACGTGCAGTGCAAGAGCTGCGCCAACAAGCCGAGGTGGCTGTAACCCCCTCATTTCGTGGATATTATCCATCTCTATTCCACAGAAAATCACTCTAAATCGAAAACTAACATTCCACATAGATGAAAACATGAAAACCAATCAGCCGCAAAAGGATGATTGCCGAAGCATGAAGCCGATGATGGCGCACGACGGCTAGGTGGATATGCGAAACCCGGGTCAGCGCGCCCACACCGGCACTCTCATCGACCTTAGCAACCTCCGCCACCAACCTCGTAGCGGGTAAAGTCTGGCAATCCGGGCACCGAGCTATGGCACATCACGCAGTATTCTTCGAACAACGGTTCGATACGGTTGATCCCACTCCGCCTCAGAAGCGCCGTTACAGGCCCATTTGACCATCTCCAGACGCACCTCGGGCGGCGCCTTGTCTTGCATCGAGCCATCGAGCTTGCTGTTGTTACGATTGCCGTAATAGCTGTACACGATATCGTCAATGGACAGCCCGAACTTTCCATCGGCCATGCCGTGCGTCAACAGGATTTGCCCGCCGGCCGTGGCTAGGCCAAAACCCGCCGCCAGCAGGTAGCCAGTGAACAATACGCGAATGGACAAGCCCAGGCTGGATAAATTAAGCCATGCCTCGGATGTAAATTTCATCGTCGCTCCCCAACCTTGCTCTTTGAGCCAGGGGTTGCGGCTGCCAGGCCGAGTCACCACCGACAATCAATCGGACGAAGACGACGTGGATTTTCCTACCCCGTGCTCAGGGCTTGTCTTCCACATCACGCGCATCCTTGAACATGCGCCAACCACTGACCATGGTGCTGATCATGCTCTGGCGGGACATGATGTCCTCACGGATGGCCACATAGACATGGATGATGACGAAGATGACGATGTACCACATGCCCAAATGATGCCAGGTATGCACATCCTGGCTCTGCCCGAATAGTGGGATCACCCACGAGCTGAACAAGGCATATTGCCAACTATCCATGCCGGTACCCTCACCGTACAGGGCAAAACCCGTGATAATGAGAAACACCGACCCCCAGACCAGCATTAGGTGCATGAACAGAGTCGCCATGGGGTTGTGACCAATATACTTGCGCGGCTCCTTGACCAGGAAGGCGTACCATTTCAGTTCGTGCCACACCCCTCCCCACCAATCCTTGTCAAAAATGGCTGGCAGAAAGATCTGCCGCGCGTGATGGTTGCCGGCAAAGGCCCAATAGATGCGAAACAGGAAACCGACCGCAAAGATGTAGGCCGCAGCGAAATGGACAAAACGCATGTAGCCCATGACATAGTTGTCGATAGCCTCGCCAGACACGCTGGGCAGGGGGCTGGCGATGAACCAGCCGGTGATGGCCAATAGCGTAATGCTCAGGGCATTGATCCAGTGCCATAACCGCAAGGGAGCCTCATAGACATACACGGCGGCTTCTGAATGCGCTACAACAGGTTTAGTTGTCATCGTCTGCTCTCCATTTTGCCCGCCCGATCAGGCGCCCAACAGTAACCAGGCACCCAAACCACCGCCCAGTACGCCCAGACCTCGCAGCACCCACGCAGCACGGCCACGCTGCAGCAAACCGCCCAACCGGACACTTGCCAGTTGCAATGCACCGCTCGCGAACAACAGACCCAGTCCGTACAACAGGGGCATGGATGCCAGCGGCATTCCTGCACCATGCGCGGCACCATTGAACAAAGCGAAGCCAGCCACCAGCAGCATGCTGGCCGCCAGTGGCAGGCGCACCAGCGTTGCCATCAACAGGCTTGCGACCAGCACCGAAGCGGCAATACCGGTCTCCACGCCGGGCAGAATGGGGGCCGACATACCAACGACCGCCCCCAGCACCAGGAATCCCACATACGCCGCCACCAGCTGGCCCGCCTGCCGTTGCGCGCGAAAGCCTATCCACAGCCCAACCGCCAGCATCACGGCCAGGTGATCCAGCCCCATCAACGGATGGGACAGGCCGCTGAGGAATCCGCCAAGCTCATGCTCGCCGGTGTGAGCTGCCGCCAGGCCGGATGCCACGCTGGCTGCCAGAGCCACAACAACTCGAATCGTGTTTGTCTTCATCTCTGAATACTCCTCGAAAACCTATGAACCGATTGGACTGGTGGTGACTGTGGTCAACTCTTCGCCATCCTCACTCATCACATGCGTGGAACAAGCCAGGCACGGATCAAAGCTGTGCAAGGTGCGCAGGATCTCCACGGGCTCTTCCGGCCGTTCCACCTTAGTGTTCATCAACGAGGCCTCGAAGGCGCCGATATTGCCTGCCTCATCGCGCGGCGAGCCATTCCAGGTGGTCGGCACCACGCATTGGTAGTTCTCGATCTTCTTGTCCTTGATGCGGATCCAGTGACCGAGCGCACCGCGCGGCGCCTCGGAAAAGCCCACGCCCTTGGCCTCGCTGGGCCATTCCTCAGGATCCCACAGCTCACCACCATGGGTCGACGAATCGCCATTTTTGATGTTGGTCATCAGCTTGTCGAAGAAATACAACTGCTGATCCGCCGCCCACTGCGCCTCCAAGGCGCGTGTCGCCGTGCGGCCCAGAGTGGAGAAGAGTGCATCCACCGGCACATCCAGATCCTTGAGAAAGCGGTTGATTTGATCACTCCAGTACTCATGCCCCTGCGCGTAACCAATGACATAGCGCGCCAGGGGGCCCACCTCCATGGCATGCCCCCGCCAACGCGGCGCTTTGATCCAGGAGTAACTGGCGTTTTCATCCAGCTCCTCGATGTGATGCTTGCTGCCTTTCGCGCTGCTGACGTCAAAATTCGGATCGGTGACGCCATCCCAGGGGTGCAGGCCCTTGACGCCATCTGGGTACTTGTACCAGGAATGAGGCACAAACTCCTGGATCTGCTCCGGATCGCGCAGGTCAACCTCGTGAATTTCGTTGAGATTTCCATTGATAATGGCGCCACGCGGCATCATCAGATTCTCCAGCGAATAGTCGTTGGCCTTGTCTGGAATGTCGCCATAGGCAAGGATGTTCTGGCTGGACAGGCCGCCGCCATACATCCAGCCCTTGTAGAACTTGCCGATCGCCAGGATATCCGGCAAATAGACGTCGTCCACGAAGGTCTTGGTGTCTTTCAGGATCTGATGGACCTGATTCAGGTTCACCATATTGAGGGCGCCCACGCCGCCGACACCATCCATATTAATGGGACAGGGCACGCCACCAACAGTCCAGTTGGGGTGCGTATCCTTACCACCGAAGATGGTGCGGGTCTTCATGATCTCTTTCTGGAAATCCAGCGCTTCCAGGTAGTGGGTCACGGCCATCAGATCCGCTTCGGGTGGCAGCAGGTAGGCAGGGTTAGTCCAGTAACCATTTTTGAACGGCCCCAGCTGGCCGGATTCGACAAACCGCTTCAGCCGGTTCTGGACGTCCCGGAAATAGCCTGGCGAAGACTTGGGATGATGCGGCGCTACCTCCTGCTGCAATTCCGAGGTTGCCTTAGGGTCGGCCTTCAGCGCATTCATTGGATTGACCCAATCCAGTGCATGCAGGTGGTAAAAGTGCACCAGATGATCATGCACTTGTAGGGATAGCTGCATGATATTGCGAATGGAATTGGCATTCTCGGGAATATTGATACCCAGCGCATCTTCCACGGAACGTACCGAGGTCAAGGCATGGGTGCCGGTGCAGACGCCGCAGATGCGCTGCACGAAGGCCCAGGCATCACGCGGATCACGCCCCTTGAGAATAACCTCCAGGCCGCGCCAGATGGTGCCGCTGGAAACGGCATTGGTAATGATGTTGTTTTCGTCGATGTTCACTTCGGCACGCATGTGACCTTCGATGCGGGTGACGGGATCGACCACCACGCGCTGCCCGCCTGTGTTGAGGGTATAACCGTTGGGTGTCGTCTTGATACTCATTATTCCTGATCCCCCTTCTGTTGCGCTCGCTTAACGGCGGAAGCCGCTGCATGCGCGGCCACACCAACACCGACGGCGGCCACGGCGGCCAGACCGACGTCGTCGGCATTCGATTCGATACCGAACTGGTCGATGCTGGTCAGGCGGTCATAGAAACCGCCCTTGTCCCAGAACCCATCCTCGGAACAGCCGATACACGGATGTCCGGCCTGGATGGGAAAGGACAAGCCGCCATTCCAGCGGATGGTGGAACAGGCGTTATAGGTCGTGGGTCCCTTGCAACCCATTTTGTACAGGCAATAGCCCTTGCGTGCCCCTTCATCGTCAAATTTCTCAACGAACTGCCCCGCATCGAAATGCGATCGCCGGTAGCACTTGTCGTGGATGCGCTGGCTGTAGAACATCAGTGGCCGTCCCTGGCGATCAAGGGAAGGCAGCCGGTCGAAGGTCAGCATATAGGTCACCACGCCGGTCATAACCTCAGCAATCGGAGGGCAACCCGGCACCTTGATGATGGGCGCGTCACCGATGTCAGGCACCTTGTGAATGGGCGTAGCACCGGTCGGGTTGGGCCTTGCCGCCTGCACGCAACCCCAGGATGCGCAGGACCCCCAGGAAATGATGGCCTTGGCATCTTTCGCCACCCGCCTCAATTGCTCCGTGTAAGGTTTACCTCCGACGATGCAGGACATGCCACCCGTCTTGCCTTCATCCAGACCCGGATTACCCTCACAAGCCAGAATGTAGTTGCCTTTATACTTTTCGATAATTTCGTCGATAATCGATTCTGCCTGGTGACCCGCCGCCGCCATGATGAGGGTGTCATAGTCCAGCGAGATCATCGATAAGATGACATCCTTGGCCAAGGGATGGGCGGAACGAATGAAAGATTCGGAACAACAGGTGCACTCCAACCCGTGCAACCAGAGCACCGGGATACGCGGCTTGGTTTCCATAGCATGGGCGATCTTGGGCGCAAAAGCGGGCCCCAACCCCATGGCTGCCGCCGTCAGGCTGCAGTACTTCAGAAAACTGCGACGCGTGATGCCCTGACGTCGCATCACGTCGTAAAAGGTTTCGATCATTGCCGGTATCCTCCAGTTCGGTATGACAGATGCGCACGCGACTTTAGGTTTTTATCCACGCACCTCGACCAGGATCCAATGCAACGATCTTGCCAGCAAAATAATTATTTTATTATCAGATAGTTAGAAACCATCCAACTACATCAACAAGGAAAAGGGGAAGCAAAGGCAAGGCAAACAGCCTCCAAATGGAAGGTATCCTTCCACCCCCCCCCATCCCGAGAGTCGTTTTAAGGCTTGCCAATAACAATGAATGGTGCGACCCAAAATCATCGGATCGTTTATGAGGTAACGCTCAGGTATTCGCACAGACGAAAAAACACGCAATCCCAAAGAACGTTTGCCTGACCGCAGACGCAGAAGAGAGGGGGATAGTCACTGTCCACCAACACGGCGCTGGAATATTCCTCAGACGCCAGAAACCATCCTGGAGGAAGGAAAACAAACCTGGAAGAAAAGTTTATCGGCTAAACTTGGCCTGACTGTTATCTCCTGCAAAGAGTGGTAACAGCCAAATCGGGCAGGCCGACGATGGAGAGGCTGGGCAGGCCGTTGGAGAGATGTGCTTCCACGGTCACCAGCGGGGCATCGATGCCCACCAGGGCGCGGCTGTAGATAATAGCGAGAGACATAGCATTCCTTGCCGGTGGTTCAGTGTAAAAAGGGCTTGTTTGGTAGGGTGGGCAGCACCCACCCTACGGACTAAATAATAATGATCCGTATCAGTTAGTGGGAGCGGCTTCAGCCGCGAAGCTTTTACCACCCATGCTTCGCGGCTGAAGCCGCTCCCACAAATAGATGACATTCGACACGCTAATCTTATTCCAACACCGCGACACGTTTTTCCAGGTCTTCCAGCTTCTGCCGGGTGCGTGCCAGCACGGCGGACTGCACCTCAAACTCTTCACGCGTGACCAGATCCAGCTTGGCCAGTGCGCTTTGCAGCACCGAGTGCAGGTTTTTCTCTACGTCGCGCTGCATATCCCCCACCCCGGCGGGCAAGATATTGAATACGTTGCGGGTCAGTTCATCGAGTTGTTTGGCGTCAAACATGGCAGTCCTCCTGGTACACCGTCCGGGTTATATTGGCGGGTTTAGTTGATCTGTCAGTGCTCATGACAAGGCACGTCTCGCAGCAAATGGCCTTAGTCCTTTGCAAGAAACGTAACGCCGTCATGGGTGCTGACAGATCAACCCTTTGGGCGTTGCTGTGATGCTCCGCCACGGCGCCGCCTAAAGCGCCTACTGTTGGTACAGTTTTTGGCAAGGACGACGGCCATTGCCTGCAAGTTGTGCCTTGTTGCAAAGCATCACAGCAACGCTGAACCCATCAATGTAACCCGGACGGTGTACGAATGGCAGGCAGTCTAACCACAAGCGACCAAGCTTGACCAGCGCGCCTCAATTGACACCCGCCAATGACCCGGGGCAAGGACGGAGCACCAACATGGTGCACCCCCATCAGGCCGGGGCCATTATTGTGCATTTTCCGCTCTCCGCCCCTCATAACTATTCATAAATTGTTGATATTCCACAGTTCAGAAAACTTGGCACAAGGCATGCAGATGCAAGGCAGAGCAACGCGCTTCAAGCAGCAAACCTCAGTCTGCAGTTTACGCCCACAGCAACACGTGGTGGGCCATTTTAAACCGTTTGGGAGAGAAACCATGAAAATGGTTGTAGCAATCATCAAGCCCTTCAAGCTGGACGACGTGCGTGAAGCACTGTCGGAAATCGGCGTACAGGGCATCACGGTTACCGAGGTCAAGGGCTTCGGTCGCCAAAAAGGTCACACCGAACTCTATCGCGGCGCAGAATACGTGGTGGATTTTCTGCCCAAGGTCAAAATCGAGCTGGCCATTGACGACGACATCACCGACCAAGTGATCGAGTCCATCAGCAAGGCCGCCAACACCGGCAAGATCGGTGACGGAAAGATTTTTGTCTCCGCGCTGGAACAAGTGGTTCGTATTCGCACCGGCGAAACAGGCTCCGAAGCGCTGTAAAACACTCCTGGGGATAGTCACAATGGAAAATCAGATTTTTCAATTACAGTACGCCATGGACACCTTTTACTTCCTGGTAATGGGTGCCCTGGTGATGTGGATGGCAGCCGGTTTCGCCATGCTGGAAGCAGGCCTGGTACGCTCAAAGAACACCACCGAGATTCTTACCAAGAATGTGGCGCTGTTCGCCATCGCCTGCACCATGTACATGATCGTCGGCTACGACATCATGTATGACGGCGGCATCTTCCTCGAGGGCATCGCACTGGATGGCGCCGCCAGTGCTGACGCATTGACCGCAACAGCGCTGAAGGAGTCTGCCGAGGCCGGTTTCGCCGGCAGTTCGGTCTATTCCAACGCTGCGGACTTTTTCTTCCAGGTGGTCTTTGTGGCCACCGCCATGTCCATCGTCTCCGGCGCCGTGGCGGAACGCATGAAGCTGTGGTCTTTCATGCTGTTCGCGGTGGTGATGACCGGTCTCATCTATCCGATGGAAGGTTACTGGACCTGGGGTGGCGGAGACGTATTTGGCCTGTTTAGCCTTACGGCATCTGTTGAAGAAGGCGGCTTCGGCTTCCTCGACTTTGCCGGCTCCGGCATCGTACACATGGCCGGCGGCGCAGCGGCCCTGGCCGGTGTACTGGTGCTCGGCGCCCGCAAGGGTAAATACGGTGTCGATGGTTCCGTTCACCCCATTCCGGGCGCCAACCTGCCGCTGGCCACCCTCGGCACCTTCATCCTGTGGATGGGCTGGTTCGGCTTCAACGGTGGTTCCGTGCTCAAACTGGGCGATATGGCCAGCGCCAACACCGTGGCGATGGTGTTCCTCAACACCAATGCCGCCGCTGCGGGTGGCGTCATCGCCGCCCTCATCATGGCGCGACTGATGTTTGGCAAGGCCGATTTGACCATGGCCCTCAATGGCGCCCTGGCCGGACTGGTCGCCATTACCGCTGGCCCTGACACCCCCACCCCGCTGATGGCCAGCCTCATCGGTGCCGTCGGCGGCACCCTGGTGGTATTCTCCATCGTCGGCATGGACAAGCTGAAAATCGACGACCCGGTCGGCGCCATCTCGGTACACGGTGTGGTCGGCCTGTGGGGTCTGCTGGCTGTGCCGCTGACCAATAGTGACGCCAGCTTCCTCGGTCAAATCGTGGGTGCCGTAACCATCTTCGTCTGGGTCTTCGGCGTCAGCCTCGTAACCTGGCTCGCCATCAAGGCCATCATGGGTGTGCGCGTCAGCGAAGAAGACGAATACACCGGTGTCGACCTCTCCGAGTGCGGAATGGAAGCCTATCCGGAGTTCACCAACAAATAAGCACAAGACCGCAGGATGCACTACAACGAGCAGTCGAAAATACAAACTTATGTGACACAATTCCGCGGGCGCTCCAGGCGCCCGCTTTTTTTTGCCCGCCCGGCAGGCTATGCTTTTGTAACCCGACAGCGATATATGTCACGCTCAGTCGGGTTAATACTGTTCACCCCGCTCCCGAGACCCTCATGAAAAAACTTATCGCCATCATCAGCCTCAGTCTGCTCTGCGCCACCACCAGCACCCTCGCCGGGAAGGTCTACAAATGGACCGACAGCGAAGGCAATATTCATTACGGTGAAAGACCGCCCAGCACACAGGCCAAAGAGGTCGATATCCACAAGGCCCCTCCATCGAGCCGCAACGCCCTCCCGGCGGGAAACTCCCTGCAAGAGACCAACAAACTGCTTGTTACCCTGCAGAAAGAACGCCAGCAAAAGGCCGAGAAAAAGGCCACCGCTGAGAAGGAACGCAAGGCCCGTGAAGCCAACTGCTCACGCTCAAAGCGTAGACTGGCCGGCTACCGGATCGGCGGCCGCATCTACGAAATAGACGAACAGGGCGAGCGCAGCTATCTCAGCGACAGTGACATCCAGCAGCGCCTGGAAGCAACGCAGAAGGAAGTGGGCAAGTGGTGCAAATAAAAAACTCGGCCGCAAGCGACCGAGTTTTTTATCTTTGTGGGAACAGCCTGCTCTAGCCTGAGCAACAACGGGGGTTCAGGCGTTGATGGTAGAACAGTAACTGTGCTCAGTCACATCTGTCCCAGAGCCAGCTACCCTGGTTCTGCTGGGCCTTGGACTGATCGGCCTTGGATATCGAGCCCGCAAAACCAAGCAAGCCTGATTTTTGAGGGAGTAAGTTTGCAACAAAAATCCCTGCCATATGCAGGGATTTTTATCTGTTAGCCACTTTAATGATGGTTACATTTAGCCAAGCAGGGCACCCCAACCACGCCGACCAGCAGAAAACTCTTACTTACCTGCGAATTGCCTTTACGGCTTATTTTTTACTTTGTGTACGGCCCCGCCGGTGCATACCCGCAAGTCCAACGAGGCCCATACCCATTAATGCGAGTGTGGCAGGCTCCGGAATAGTGACTGCCGAAATATCCATGGCGTGAACATAGAACTCCTCGCTATTATAGGCGATATCGAACATTGTCCCGGCAGATACAAGGTAAGGAACCGTTGTAAATGATTGTATGTTTGCACCACCATTCGCGAACGTATGGGTAAATCCATCGATATCAATACTGTCACCAAGCAAACTCCTGTCGCCATCATGGAAGTTGTTGAACCAAATGGTATCGATGATGACATCGGTATTGAAGACGAAGTGCAAGGTCTCGCCAAGCGTTATATTGTCATCATTGCCGGGGGCGCAAAGATTGGCGCCACTGTTGGTGCTTGTGTTGACATTGGCGTTACCGGCAGCGTTCAGGTTCTGGCATGCACCCAGGCCACCCGTGTCCCTGTCAAGGTACGCATAGATAGCATCGCCATTGTAGGTACTCGTAATCGATACATCAAAATCCGCATATGACAAATTCAGGCTATCCCACGCACTTTCACCTGTGGCACCATTTGCCATCACCGCAAAGTCAATAACAACCGCCTGGGCTGAAACACTTGCGGTACTGAGCACTGAAAAAACAAGCAACTCTTTCATAGTGATATTCATGATAATACCCCCGAAAGTATTGAAAGTTTAAGTCGCACAATAGTCAAGCATTATTTATGCCGGCATATTAAATGTTTACAAATCAGCACCTTACAAATTCTCGAATTTAAGAACGATTATTAGTGTAAAATTTTCCGACAAACTGGGTAGTGTAGATTTCCTGCCGCAAAAACACTGGCAAGACAAATGCCGCCCGATGAGTCTCGGCATTGTGGTATTTCGTCTCGAAGGGCCTAGCGGCCACGCCGGCCTCACGCAAGCCTTCTATTTTTCTCCTTTGCGCGCAAGAGTGGCAGACCACCAGCCCGACGGATAGATCATCTGCAGAAATTGCAGGGTTTTCACATCGTTACAGCCAGCACCGCGCATAGCACGCAGGCCGTCGTCGTGAAGGGCTGTGAGAACAGGCCCTCGGCGGGGCCAATGGGGTCGGTGCTGTCGATGATGACGACATTCCTCGGCGCGGCGTGAGTGTACAGCACCGGATGGATCATTATTTCGTGATACGGGATTACTGACACTCGCCCCCACAATGTCATGTCGGAAAATTTTACGCCCCTCCCAAGAGGCTGCAAGAGAAAACCTTCTACCTATTAAAACAAAAAGTTATGTGCCTGACACGGTTGCAGAAGCGGCGATTCAGGTGTTGGTGGCATGAATGGTCACTGCCCACCGGCCACACCGGCTCCAGAGCTGGGAACCCTGGCCCTACTCGGCCTTGGACTGATTGGCCTTGGATATCGTGCCCGTAAAACCAAGCACGCCTGGTTTTTTTGTTGCGAGTCACGTTCATTTAGCCAGGCAGGGTAAATAAAATACCGCGCAATTCGGGAAATGCAACATCTTCCAACTACCGATCCCGACACTGGAGGGCTACCCTGTTTCTTTCATCTTGTTCTCTAAGGAGCCTATCAAGCCGCAGGAATAGACACCTTTTCCGGCAGTATTTTGTGACTCGACAAACAAAACAGGGCACGCCTTAGCGTGCCCTGTCCCAGTCGACCAGCAGAAAACGCCTGCTTGTCTGCGAATTACGACTTACTTTGTGTGCGGCGGCGATGTCTAGCAACAAATCCAAGTCCAACGAGGCCCATGCCCATTAACGCGAGTGAGGCAGGTTCCGGAACGACTACCGAAGAAACGTCCATGGATTGAACGTAGAACAGCTCATTGTTATAGCCGATATCGAAAATCGTCCCGGCAGATACGAGGTAAGGCGTTGTTGTAAATGATTCTACATATGCCTCACCATTTGTGAACGTATAGGCGGCTCCATCAATATCAATGCTGTCATTCAACAGGCTCCTGTCGCCATTATGGAAGTTGTTGAACCAGATGGTCTCGATAATGACATCGACATTGAAGACGAAATGCAAGGTCTCGCCAAGCGTCATATTGTCATCATCACTGGGGTTACAGAGGTTGGCGCTACTACCAGTCATTGTATTGACACTGGCATCACCCGCAGCGTTCAGGTTCCGGCATGCGCCTAAGCCTCCCGTATTCCTGTCAAGATATGCATAGGTAGTACCGCCATTGAAGCTAGCCGTAACCGATCCCAGACCTCCCGGCAAAGCCAGGCTAGTCCACGCACTTTCTCCCCAGGCGCCATTTGCCATGTCTGCAAAGTTTATGATAGCTGCTTGGGCAGAAACACTGGCCGTGCTGAGTACTGAAAAAATGAAAACCTCTTTCATAGTGATATTCACGATCACCTCCTTGTTATGAGAAATTAAAATTAAAGTTAAGAGAAACAGGTTAAGCACAGCTTATGCCATGAAAATTATTTCTTTGTAAATCAGTAATATATAAATATTGAGGATTTCAAAAAGTTGTTTATGTAAAGTTTTTCGACAAATCGGGCGGTGTGAATTTCCCTGTCGAAAAGTGATGAGCGGGAAGTGCCGGGTAACACTACCCCGCAGCAAGCTGCGGGGAATTAAACCACCACCTGCCGCAAAAACATCGGCAAGACAAATGCCGCCCAATGAATCTCGGCAGTGTAGTATTTCGTCTCGAAGGGCTTTGCGGCCACGTCGGCCTCCCGCAGGCCCTCTATCTTTTCACCCTTGCGCGCGATGGTGGCGGACCACCAGCCGGAAGGATAAATCATCTGCGGAAATTGCAGGGTCTTGACGTCCGCATAGCCGGCCCCACACATGGCGCTATGCATGTCACGCAGGATGTGCAGGTGCAACAGCGGCGATTCGCTCTGCTGTACGATCATCCCGCCGGGACGCAGGACACGCAGGCAGTCTTCGTAGAAGGAGCGTGAGAACAGGCCCTCGGCGGGGCCAATGGGATCGGTGCTGTCGATGATGACCACGTCGAGACTTTCCCCTGCGGCGTCCTTCACCCACTGGATACCGTCACCAAAGATCAGCGTGGCACGTGGGTCATCATTGAGTTCGCACAGCTCGGGAAAATACTGCTCGGCAAGGCGCGTAACGCGTTCGTCGATCTCCACCTGCACGACGGATTCCACCTCGGGATGGCGCAACACCTCGCGCAGGGTACCGCAGTCACCGCCACCGATGATGACGACATTCCTCGGCGCGGCGTGAGTGTAAAGCACTGGGTGGGTCATCATTTCGTGATAAATGAAGTTCTCCCGCGCCGACACCATGGTGCAGCCATCGATGACCATGAAGTTGCCGAAGTCAGTGGTCTCGAACACCTCGATGTGCTGGTAGGGCGTCTGTTCGTCGGCCAGCTTCCTGCGGATACGCAGGGAAAAGGCCGAGCCGGCATCCTGGTGAATTTCAGTGAACCAGTTGGCATCGAGTGTGCTCACAGGGGGATCCTCTGTCTGACGGGGAAAGTGGCGGGTAATTATCCGCGTTTCATCCAGCGTTGCAAACCTACAAGGAAAAACGGCGACGGTCTTCTGATTTTCCACAGAGACACAGAGGACACGGAGTTTTTTTATTGTAAATAATTGATGGAAAACGGTATAAAGTCAGATTCATTTCACATCGACCGAGCCAGCCCGTGATGCAAATTCTTTCCCTGTGTCCTCCGTACCTCTGTGGCAAAAGCGCCCTACCATGAATAACATCCAAAAAGCCCGCAACATCTACAACCTCGCCCACTGGGGCGGCGGCTATTTCGATATTACCGACAACGGTCACCTCAGCGCCTTCCCCGCGCGCGATGGCCACGGTATCGACCTGCACGCCCTGACCCGGGAAATCCGTCAGGCGGGGCTGGCGCTGCCGGTGTTGGTGCGTTTCAGTGGCATTCTGCACGACCGCATGGCGCGCCTGTGCGGTGCCTTCACTGAGGCCATGCGAACACACGACTACGATGGCGGCTATACGGCGGTCTACCCCATCAAGGTCAATCAGCAGCGGAGCGTGGTACGCGAGCTGCTGGATGCGGCCGATGGCGAGCAGATCCGTGTCGGCCTTGAGGCCGGCAGCAAGCCGGAGCTGATGGCGGTGCTGGCACTGTCCAATGTCCGCAGCGGGCGTATCATCTGCAATGGCTACAAGGATCGCGAATACATCCGCCTGGCGCTGATCGGACAACGGCTGGGGCATCACATCACCCTGGTGCTGGAGCAACCCTCGGAACTCGCGCTCATCATCCGCGAGTCACGCACCCTGGGCGTGACACCGCGCCTCGGCGTGCGCGTGCGGTTGACCTCCATCGGTCACGGCAACTGGCAGAACAGCGGCGGTGAGAAGGCCAAGTTCGGCCTCTCCGCGCAACAAGTACTGGTCGCCGTGGCGCAACTGCGTGAGGCCGACCTGCTCGACGCGCTAGTGCTGCTGCACTGCCACATGGGCTCGCAGCTGGCCAACATCCGCGACATCCAGCAGGGCCTGCGCGAATGCGCGCGTTATTACGCTGAGCTGCACCGACTGGGGGTCAACATCCGCAGCGTGGACGTGGGCGGCGGCCTGGGCGTGGACTACGAAGGCACCCGCTCACGCAGCAATTGCTCGATGAATTACAGCCTGCAGGAATACGCCAACAACGTGGTACACACCTTATGGGAGGTCTGCTGCGCCAAGGGCCTGCCTCAACCACACATCATCACCGAATCCGGCCGCGCCCTCACCGCCCATCATGCCATGCTGATCACCGAGGTCACGGACGTGGAGCAGGCCGTCAGCGACACGCCCATCGCCCCGCCCGCAACCGACGAACCGCAGATCCTACGCGACCTGTGGCAGGGCCTGCGGGCACTCGACACGCCCAGCAGCGACTCGCGCGCGGTGGTGGAGGTCTACCACGATGCCATACACTGGCTGGCCGAGGCGCAGACCCTGTACGTGCACGGCGTGCTGGATATGGCCGCCAAGGCGCGTGCCGAGACTCTCTATTTCGCCACCTGTGCGCGCCTGCGCCAACGCCTCAACCCCGGCATACGCGCCCAGCACGAAATCCTCGACGAACTGAACGAAAAACTGGCCGACAAATATTTCTGCAACTTCTCCCTGTTCCAGTCGATGCCGGACGTGTGGGCCATCGAGCAGGTGTTCCCCATCGTGCCCCTGCACCGCCACGACGAGACGCCCGACCGGCGCGGCACCTTGCAAGACATTACCTGCGATTCCGATGGCCGTATCGACCGCTACGTGGACGGCGAAGGCCTGGAGAGCAGCCTGCCCCTGCATGCACCCCGTGATGGCGAGCCCTATTGGCTGGGTATCTTCCTGCTCGGCGCCTATCAGGAAATCCTCGGTGACATGCACAACCTGTTCGGTGACACCAACGCCGTGGACGTGCATCTCGACGCCGATGGCCGTCATCAACTGGCGCACATCCAGCACGGCGATACGGTCGCGGCGGTGCTGCGGCATGTGCACTTTGAACCGGCCTGGTTGCTGGACAGCTACCGTGCACAACTGGCCGCGACCACTCTGCCCGCCCAGACACAGGCAGCCTATCTGGCCGAGTTGGAGGCCGGACTGAGCGGTTACACCTATCTGGAGGATTGACACTGCCGGGATAACGGCAAATACGCTACCATGAGCAATCTGGAGAGTTGTCGAGAGATATAGGCAGGGATGTTGGTATATTCTGTCTTTGACAACCTGCCCGACATAGCGAACGAGCCCACCATTAACACAGAAGGAACGACAATCATGAAACGTCATTTGCAGCGAATCGGCACACGGACACTGGCACTGCTGACGGTATTGATTTTCATCGCCCCGGTGACGGCTGGCGCCAAAGAAACCGCCACTGGCGCCGAAACCTACACGCCACGCGGCAGCGTCGCGCGCGCGGTCTTCACCAGCCGTATCGAGGATCGTGAGCCCATCGACAATCTGGTGCGCATACCCAGCTCAGCAGACCGCATCTATTTTTTCTCCGACCTGCGTGGGATGGATGGTGAAATCATCACCCATCGCTGGGAATACGATGGCCAGGTGATGGCCGAGGTGAAATTCCGTGTCGGCAGTGGGACGCGCTGGCGCGTCTATTCCAGCAAAAACCTGCTGCCCGAATGGATCGGCAAGTGGACCGTGGTGGTACTGGATGAATCCGGTTGGCCGCTGAAGGCCAGTATGTTTGAATATTTTGATGCCTCACAGGATGCGACGCCCATTACTCAGCAGGATACTCCACCTGTCACCGATAAGCTTCCGCCCGAAGCACCCATCGATGAGACCCAGGGCGGTCAGTAGCCTTCATCCGATACAACAAAAGGCCCGGCTTATTGCCACAGCCGGGGCCTTTTGTTGCCGAAAAAAACATTGTTATTTGTATGGATAAAAAACCTTGATCAGTGTCTTGGCCCCCGGCAGCACTCGTTGCAGCATTTCACGCTCCGCCTCACGGAAGTAGCTCGCCATACGGTGGATGCCCACATGCGCTTCTTCCGGCGTAAAGAAGTTGATGTTGCCGTGCTCGGCAAAGTAATACGCCGACATCAGCTCCGCCTCGCCCCAGTCCGGTAGGCTCTTTTTGTAAAAAGCCACGACGGTATCATGATCGGCCACGCTGATCAGCTCCACGACCGGCAGACCCGCGTACCCTGCCGGCCGTTCCGCAACGGCGTAACTGCGAATCACCACGGCCCCGGGATAGACCGGGATAGCGACCTGATCAGTATCGGGAATCGCCGCCAGGCGAATACCCTCGCCCAGATGGCTCTCCTCCATACCGGCCGGGATCGCCGCCTTTGGCGCAAAGGGCCCGGCCGCCAGCAGCGTTGAGGTCAGACCGGCCACAACGAAGGCCAACGTCAAGAATCGTTTCATCGGAAAATCCTATAATCCCAGATTAATCAGTTGACTGCGTCGAGGTGAATCTAAGTGTCTGCTAATCAACAAATTCATCTAAAAACCAAACAGCGTGGCCTACTTCAGTGGATACCAGGAACCGGTATAGCCTGCCACGTCCTTATCCGCCAGACGGCCGCCGATATAGAGATTGTCCACCTCTTCACGCGTGATGGCACGATCATTGCTGTCGGCATCCTGATACTGCCACTCCCCCTGAATGCACAATTCGAACAGGGTCACCATGATGTCGTCAAAACGGATCGCATGCTCTGCGGCCTGGCGTTTGAAATCTTCCAGGCTCAGGTTACGGCCACCCTTGTCAAACTCCTCCCGGGCCAGCGCCGCAAGGGCAATATCCCACTTGGGAACTTCCTCATCGAAATTTTTCAGATTTTCAATCACGTCATATCCTCAATGTATAGACTATCCATTCTGT
The DNA here is from genome assembly GCA_021647505.1 of Gammaproteobacteria bacterium. Lineage (GTDB taxonomy): Bacteria > Pseudomonadota > Gammaproteobacteria > SZUA-152 > SZUA-152 > DRQN01. Next base: position 48,494 of record JAKIUN010000005.1, on the reverse strand, counting down.
TCACTCTGCTCCGCACATGCTATACACAAGCGGGTTGTCGGATCAATGTTCAGTCGCGCCTGGACGATGGGCGCATCACACACTTGGCAATAGCCGTATTCATCCGCATCGATAGCAGCCAATGCCTCGCTAATGCGCTGCAATTCCAATCTCCGCCGCCGAATGGCCTCCTGCGACATGGCCTGCCCCTGCAAGGCATCCATGCGCGATAACCTGCCGACCCGCGTCTGATCCAGCTCCACCGTGCGGGCAGCCGCCGCCCCCGTTTCCGCCATTCCTTGCAGCTTTGCCCGCCGCTGTAGTAACAACTGGCGAAAATATGTCAGGTCAGGATTCATGTCGTCCTTCACGGCGTCAGCAAGTAGCCTGGGTTGAGCTTGCGAAACCCGGGGGGTTTATCGTACCGCCTCCCCCGGGTTTCGCAAGCTCAACCCAGGCTACGTTTCTTTGCCCCACGCTGTAATAACAAATGGCGAAAATGCGTCAAATCGAGTTTCGAGTCATCCCTCATGGCGTCAACCTCGATAGGCCTCGGCAGAGGAGAGGTACGCCCGTTCCTGCGGCGTGTCCTCGCGGCCGAGAATGGCATTACGGTGGGGGAAGCGCCCAAAGCGACGAATGATTTCACGATGATGTTCGGCAAACTGCAAATTCTCGTTCAGACCCACAGCCCGGAACAGCACCACGCTGCGATCCTGATCCGCCAAGCTCTCACTGTGCATGAAGGGCATATACAAAAAGGCCTTTTGCGGATCATTGAGGGATTGATCAAAACCCCGTCCAATGGCTCGCCCGGCCACCTCGCGTGAAGCCGTCTCCGAGGAAAAGCTCTCCGCACGGCCGCGAAATATATTCAACGGAAACTGATCCATGCAGATCACCAGCGCCAGCGCACCCTCGGCGGTCTCTTCCCAATCCGACAACGCCCCTTCATGGGCCGCCTGCCAGACCGGCAAAAAATGCGCCGTTAATTCAGCATCGAATTCTGCTGTAGACTGAAACCACAACGGCTGTACACGTGCAGAAAACCAGAACGCTACAATCTCTTCAGCGGTCGTCACAAATATCTCCTAACCAGGAAAGGGAACCCCACAGCCGGCCAAGGCACAATAGCCACGCGGATTTTTTGCCAGATACTGCTGATGATGGTCTTCCGCAAAATAGAACACCGGGGCATCTATCATTTCCGTCGTGATCACGCCCCGGCCCGCCGCCGTCAAGGCGGCTTGATACTGCTCCCGCGACGACTCCGCCGCGTATCTCTGCGGAGCATCGAAGACATAAATACCCGAACGATACTGCGTGCCCACGTCATTGCCCTGCCGCATACCCTGAGTGGGGTCATGGCCTTCCCAGAACAGGCGCAACAATTGCGCATAACTCATACGCTGCGAATCAAACACCACGCGCACCACTTCATTGTGCCCGGTCAACCCGGAGCAGACTTCTTCATAGGTGGGATTCGACGTACCCCCTGCTGCGTAGCCCACTGCCGTCGAATACACCCCGTCACATTGCCAGAACAGCCGCTCCACACCCCAGAAGCAGCCCATGCCAAACATCGCCAACTGAAGGCCCGCCGCAAATGGCCCCTGCATTGGTTGCCCAGTCACGGCATGTGTCGCGGCAACAGTCATGGCCTGCTGCCGGCCCGGCAATACCTCTCCCGACGCAGACATTTCCGGCCTGTGTCCGACACCCCGCTTCATGTCACCCACCTCAGTCATCAGTGCCACTATTCACTCTATGCCCCAATACCATTAAGTTAAGCCTGAGATCCTGCTTGTTGTAGGTTGGTGGTGAGCCTGCGAACCCCAACAAAGCCAACAATGTTGGGGTTCCTCCGTCACCGCCAACCTACAAAACAGTCGTGATTTTGTTAACTTAATGACATTGCTCTGTACCCCCTAGGGGCGTCACACTAGGAACATCCCGCCAGACCATTGATCCAGCTCCTGATCACCGTCATGGCCTGGGTATCCACTGCCACCGTACCCAGGGGTGGCATGCGATGCTGCCCCAGATCCTCCATGCGGCGCACCAGGATGGAATTATCGGGGTCACTGGGGGCAACGATCACGGTATTGCTCATGCCCATGGAACTGCCCATGGGCGCCTCGTTGCAGACCTGCATCTCATCCAGGGTCGTGTCCATGCGTAGATCCATGGCCCGACCACTGGTGCCGCCAGGCTGGTGACAACCAGCGCAATTGGCGTGTAGATAACTGCGTGCCCGCCGCTCCGCCGAGTAGGCCGTATCATCGATGGCGTAGAAGGCGGTGGACTTCTGCTGCTCGCTGAAATCGCTCGACATAACACCGATACTCTCCAGGGTGATCAGCTGGTTGGCGTCCAGGCCTGTCGAGGGGTATTGGTAGGTGCGGTTAAGCTGGCCGACCTCCAGCCCGATGGTGATGCCGACCACCGCTGTATGACAGCTGTCGCACTCCGCCGGGCTGGGATAGTGCCAGGTCAGCCCACCAAATACCTTGTCCTTGGCGCCGCTGAGCAGGCTGGCGTCGCTCCCCTGGCCATTCCACTCGTAGCTGTAGCCCCGCCAGCCGTAGGGCTGCTCGTGATGCAGCAGCAGGCGGGTCTCGATGATCTGATTATTCAGCCAAAAGTGCTTGCCCACCACGCTGCCCACGGGAAAGTCGAAGCGGCCTTCGGCATCCACGGCAATCGTCGTGCCGTCCGGGATCGCCATGAAACGGCCCTTGTCTGCCTGGTCGCTCCAGAGCAAGGCATTGATGTCGTAGGGGATGACGCTGCCGGAAAAGACACTGGTATCATCCGACTGAAAACAGCCCCAGCCGGAAAGCTCTGAAGGAATCTGCCCCGCTTGCCCGCCGCTATCGTCAACAATCTTGCGGATGCTCCCACCCAGGTTAATCACATAGAGTTCGCCCGCATGGTCTTCGGCGAATGAGGCGATATTCAGGCTGCTATCAAGCAACTCCGTGCTGTTGTACTGACCGGGAGCCGTCTCCTGCAAACCCCAGATCCGCCCGGAGACAAAATCGCCATAGAGGTATTGCCCCTGCAGAAAACCGATCGCATTGCCCCGATAGAGGTAGCCACCGGTTATGGATTTGCCGACGGAGTGGTCGTACTCGGCCACCGGCAGGGTCAGGCCGGTCTGGTCGCAACTGCTGGCGTTATAGCAGTGCATGCCTTCCATGGTATTCCAACCATAATTGTTGCCCTTGGTGACGATGTCGATCTCTTCGTAGGCCCCCTGCCCCACATCACCCACCCAGAGGTCACCGGTGGCACGGTCGAAACTCCAGCGCCAGGGGTTACGCAGGCCCCAGGCGAAAATCTCCGTCGCCCCGCCGCCGCTGGCGAAGGGATTGTCTGCCGGTATGGTGTAACCGCCAGAGGAGCCATCCCCCACATCGATGCGCAGCATGGCACCGAGCAGGCTGTCGGTATTCTGCCCGTGCCCTCGTGGGTCGCCACCTGAACCACCATCACCGAAGCCGATGTAGAGATAACTATCGGGGCCAAACGCAATCTGTCCGCCATTATGGTTGTCGAAGGGCTGCGTCACGCTGAGGATGATTTGCTCGGACGCCGGGTCGAGGGCCTCACCTCTGTCATCGAGCTGAAAGCGCGAGATACGCGAAACCAGCCCCGAGTCATTGTTGGTGTAAGAGAGATAAACGTAACCATTGGTGGCAAAATCGGGATGAAAGGCCATGCCCAGCAACCCCTTTTCACCACCACTGGACAACCTGCCATCATCGATATCGATAAAGGTGGAAAGAGCGTTGACCGAGGGATTATTGGCGAAGCGCTTGATCTGTCCCCCCTGCTGCACCACATACCAGTCGCGGCTGTCACCCGGCGCCATGTACATGGCCAGTGGCGACGACAGGCCGGGCAACGATGGATAGGGGTCTTCCAGACGGATCGTCGAGGCCACCGGGGGCGCGGCGGGTGCGACGCATTCACTCGTATTGCCGGGCCGCGCGCTCAGGCCACTGTCTCCCGCCGCCTTGAGGTTGACGCTGATCTCCACGACATCGCTGACGGTCTGGCTGCCATTGTCAGCGGTGAGGCTTACCTGGTAGCTGCCGACTGCGGACACGGTTGCGGTGGTGTCTTCCGCGTCGGGCGCGGCAAAGACTATGGTTCCCGGCCCGGAAACCTGCAACCAACGGTAGCCCATCGCCCCCTGTGGAGGCTGGCCGTTCTCGGTGACGGTGGCATCCAGGCTCAGGCCGTCAGGAAGGGCGATGGTCTGGTCGGCGCCGGCATCGACACGCAACGCCACAGGTGTCTCCTTATCGTTATCACCTGTACTACAGGCTGACAACAGCAGGGTGATCAACACACTATTAAGCATGTGCGCCGATCGAAAAAAGCCTCTTGTCCATATCATTTTCCGCGCCTCCTCACTGCCCGTGGGCAATGTTTTCCGTACTCGCTCTCAACAACAAATCTACTACGAAAAAATACGGCTGTCTCATCGCGCGCTATCATGCCGAATCCGTTATGACCTTCGCGATGCGCCGAAGATCCGCCACCACGGCTGCCCGGCCCGCCAGGTTCATCCATTCAGCGACCTCGCCCCAGGGGCGTTTTTGCAGTAGCTTTGCCACCAGCAAGCCCCGAGCCCCGGCATCCAGCCCATTACCGGGCTTTGCCAGTGCAGACAACGACAGCCGGCACAGTGACGCCAGGACATCCTCGAAGCTGCGTGCGCCCTCGGCAAAGGCATCGACTTCCCGCTTGTCCCACGGATACAGTGATACATCCAACACCGTATCAGCCACATTCCGGCATAGCAGCAGCGCCGCCAGTTGCGAGTCCAGCTCACGCAAAGGATCGGCCAGCTGCAGAGGAAAATCGGTAAGAAATCTTGCGCGGGCGGCGGTATAGGCCATTGCGCCTTTATCGCTCAGCGCCTGCAACACCATCACCGAATGGGTACCGCTGGCGTGGTCACGGCTGAAACCCAGTCGCACGGGCAGCAACTTCTCGTTACGCCAAAACGCCAGCAGGTCTTCGCTGGCACCGAAGCTCGCGCCGAGCAGGTCGAAACCGTCAATCTCTGCCTGCTCGCGTATCCGTTGCAGCAGCAGCGTGCCCAGCCCCCGGCGCTGTGCCGCCGGGTGCACGGCGATGCGCATGACCCGCACGCAGCGCAGGCGTGCGCCGTCGCTCAACCCCAGGTGCGCCGCCAGTGATTGCGGGATCAGGTGCCCGCGCGGACGGCGCTTGCCCGTGGCGATGGCCTCCGCCATGTCGGCATCGAATCCGCCCTCTGTCGCCACCAGCGCCGTGGCCACGATCTGTCCCCGCAGGCGCAACGCATAGACGCGCAGGCCGGGGCCGTCCAACAAGTTGCGCAGGTCGTTGGGGCGGGTGCGGTAATGGGCCTGTACCAGCAGACCGAATAATTGCGAAAGGATCGGCTCGTCGGCCGCCAGGGCGTCGCGATCAAAGCGAACGAACTCACAGCGGGCGGGGACGGCATCGGCGACATCGTCATCGGCGGCGGCCGAGGCGTCCAGCAACAGGGCGCGGAAGATAAAGCGCTCGACGGGGTCATCGGCGGCCCAGCGGATCGGTGTCTGCAGGTGTACTTCGCGCCAGCCCGGTGTCAAGACATCCAGTATGCACCGAAAGCGCACCGCGAAGCCGCGCCCAGTGCCTTCGTAGCCGTGCACAGTGGTGGCGAAGGCGATGCGCGAATGACGTTTGAGCAGGCAGGTGAGCAGGGGCACGGGAATGGCGGCGGCCTCGTCCACCAGCAGCAGATCGGCATCACGGGGGTTCAACAGCAGTTCGTCGGGTGGATGAAATTCGATACTGGCCTCACGCCATTGCAACCGGCCGCGCCGCTGGCGGGCCTCCGGCAGCAGGCACGCGGCCTGCTCGAACAACGCGGCGACAGCATCGATGCGCGGCGCCGTGATCACGATACGTTGCAATCCATCACACAACAGCCGGGCCGCGGCAATACCCAGCGCGGCGCTCTTGCCACGGCCGCGATCAGCCACCAGCACCACCGGCCGGCGGCGGTGACCGTGGATCACATGCTCCAGCGCCGCCACGGCGGCCTGCTGATCGGCGCTGCGGAAGCCGCCGCTCTCGAATAGTGGCGCAGGCTCGGGCTGCACAGGAACCGTTGCCAATACCAGCAACTGTTCGGCCTGCTGTTCCACCACGGTGACGCCCTCCGCCGCGCTCAACAGCCGCACCAGCCGTTGCAGAAAACGCCCCGACACATCCGCAAAGGTCAGCGGCGCGATGCTGATGCGCTCGGCCGCCGGGTCGGCGAAGTCAGGCCATTGGTCCAGCGACGGTGTCAACAGGATCAGCAGGCCGCCGCCCACCACCGCGCCCGATACGGCACCGAACACGTCCGGGTCGAAGCCGCTATGGGCATCAAAGACCACCGCCTCGCGCTCCTGCCCCAGTAGGGCCAGCGCCCGTCGGCCGCTCAGGGAATCCGTTGTATCCGGTGAGTGAGCACTTACCCAGCTTGCCGGCGACAACGGCAACGTGTGGCACAGGTCGTCTGCCAGCGCCCGCCCCCAGTCGGCATCTCCCGCCAGTATCAGCGCCCGGCGCTGCCGCGAGGCCCGAGCCTGTTCACGCAGACGGCTCGCCAGCCGCCGGATGCCATCGAGACGCCACAGCGGCACATCCACTGTGGGAGCGGCTTCAGCCGCGAAAGACTCGGCAACCCCATCGTCACTCACAGAAAGCCACTCCCCTCACAGCGACGCCAGCCGATAACTCACCTGCAAGCGATGTTCCCCGCCCGGCTCGACAACAACGGCATCCTCCGCCGCATTGGTCGCCTCGACACACAGCATGCCCCGGTATGCACCCTCGCCCATATCCGCCATCGCCACGGACTTCTCCATCCACGGGTTCCACACCACCGTCGAGCGGCTGCCCTCGCGGCGGATGACAATACGCCGCTGCAGGCCCGGGTCATGGATCACGCACTCGCCGCCCTGGTCGAGATAAATGCGGTCGGTCTCGGCGGAAAAGGTCACCGGCCCGGACTGCACGCGACGCGCGCCGTCATCCACCTTGTCGATATAAGGCAGATCTTCCAGCCCCTGCACCGAGACCTCACGCACATCGCTGACGGCAAAATAGGTGTGCAGCGCCTGAGTCACCGTGAAGGCTTCATCACCCGTGTTGCGCGTCAGCAGGTCGATCTGCAGACGTCGGCCGACATTCACCAGCAGCAACAACTCGGCATCATGCGGCCACAGCAGACGGGTATTGGCATCCTGCAACAGCCGCAGGCTCAGGGTGGTGCTGCCGTCGGACAACTGTTGAGCCTGCACCATCTCCCAGCACTGGGTGCGGGCGAAGCCGTGGGCGGGGGATTCCGCCTCTGTCGCATGCGGCCCAAACCACGGCCAGCACACCGGCACCCCGCCGCGCACCGATTTGCCCGCCGTATAGATCGCCCCCGGCGACACCCAGATCACCGGCTGCCCGCCCGCTGGCGTCCAGTCGAGAACCTGCGCGCCCTGCAGCGCAATGCGCGCCGTGGCCTGCGCATTGCCCACCTCAGCCACAATCAGGCCGCCCTCCGTCTGCTTGAACGTCACCCGCTCACGGATGCCGAAACACGCATTTAATTCAGCCACTGCCTCAGTGCTCATACCTTCTCCTGCTTTTCTCTCCCTCTCCCAAGACTGGGAGGGGCCTGGGGTGAGAGTTGAGATGCTCGCACGTATCAACCACACCCCACGCAACTGCTATCATGCCCGCAACGCGGGACTTCTCCCGGCCCCACTTTACACCAGAGCACAACCTATGAGCGGATTCAGCCAACTCTCCCTGCCAACCGCCCTGCTGAGCAATCTCGACAGCCTCGGCTATCACCACATGACACCGATCCAGGCCCTCAGCCTGCCACCGATTCTGGCCGGCCACGACCTCATCGCCCAGGCGGAAACCGGCAGCGGCAAGACCGCCGCCTTCGGCCTCGGCCTGCTCAACGCACTCGACGCGGGCACGCGTCAGGTACAGGCGCTGGTGCTCTGCCCCACCCGCGAACTGGCCGAGCAGGTGGGCAAGGAAATCCGTCGGCTGGCGCGCGGCCTGCGGAACGTCAAACTGGTCACCCTGTGCGGCGGCACCAGCCTCGGCCCGCAGATAGCGACCCTGCAACACGGCGCACACATCATCGTCGGCACCCCCGGGCGGATTCAGAAACACCTGCAAAAAGGCTCACTGGATCTGCATCACCTGCGCAGCCTGGTGCTGGACGAGGCCGACCGCATGCTCGACATGGGCTTCATCGACGACATCGGCGCCATTATCAAACACACCCCAGACAGCCGCCAGACACTGCTCTTTTCCGCCACCTACCCCGACGCCATCCAGCAAATCAGCCAGCGCTTTCAGCGCCAGCCTCAGCGCGTCAGCGCCGAACCGACACACAGCGCGCCGCACATCGAACAACACTTTTTTGAAACCCGCGAGGAGACGCGAAACGACGCCCTGCTCACCCTGCTGGCCCACTACCTGCCCGAGGCCGCACTGATCTTCTGCAACACCAAGCGACAATGCGACGACGTCGCCAGACACCTGCAACACAAGGGCTATCACGCCCAGGCCCTGCACGGCGACCTGGAACAACGCCAGCGCAACGACGTACTGGTACAGTTCAGCAACAAAAGCTGCAACATCCTGGTGGCCACCGATGTCGCCGCGCGCGGCCTCGACATCGACGAGTTGCCACTGGTCATCAACTTCCAGTTAAGCCCCGACCCGCAGGTACACACCCACCGCATCGGCCGTACCGGGCGCGCCGGCAAGAGCGGCCGCGCCCTGAGTCTGTTTACCCCGGAAGAAACTCACCGCCTCAGCGCCATCGAAGCCGAACAGCATGAACCCGCCAGACTGACCCCGCTCGACAGTCTGCGTCCCCAACAAAAAACCGCCGAGACCAACACCGCCAGCATGGTCACCCTGCAAATCGGCGGCGGCCGCAAAGACAAACTCCGCCCCGGTGACATCCTCGGCGCCCTCACCCGCGACGGCGGCATCCCCGGCGAGCAGATTGGCAAGATCGACATCTTCGACCGGCACAGCTGTGTCGCCGTCAGCAACAAAGTGGCAAAAGACGCCTTGCGACACATGGCCGAGGGGAAAATTAAGGGACGGAGATTCAAGGTTCAGCGACTGTGACTGTCTTGAGCAAGCCGCCCGGATAAAAAAAGTGGAATCCGGGGAAGGGCGCGCACCAAATCTCCCGGATTACGCTTCGCACTATCCGGACTAGATTGCTGTATATCCAGTCAGCAGATTAAGCGAATATCAAATACAGGGGTCGCTTTGTTATCTCCCAGGGCTCGGTTTGCAAATGTTAGGCACTTATCCAACAAGGAGTTCATAGATGAATTTTGATTTTTTATCCGACCTAGCTGATGAGCTTCAAAGACTACTTCAAGAAGCTGAACTAACAGTTCCTACATACGAACAACTGCGATCACAAGATAAACGCAGTGAAGAACTAAAAAACAAAATTCAACACTACGATTTAAGCAATTTTCTGGTTAACTTTTTCACAGTGTACTCCAGAAGAATTCCAGTCACTCAATGGAATGTTCATATCTCAAGCAAATTAGAAAGATGGAATGAAATTAGTGATATTGCACGAAAACTCGAGAGTGGCGAAGATGTCAATGGATTACTGAGCAATAAATCTAAAAAATTAAATCAAGCTAAGCATGCAGATTTGCTTAGATCAGAGTGGGGTATTTATCACTTACATTTTAAAGAAAGTCGAAGTGAAAAGTTGTTATTTGTTTACTTTAATATGAACAATGCGTACCTAATTGATATCATGAAACATGAGAAAGCTGATGGTTCATCTGTCACATGGACGAACACCGATTTAATTCAAATTATGCATGATAATTGGCCTCATGTAATTGAGCCTTATATTTTCAAGATTGATTCCGACACACCAGTGTTAACTACTGAGCAAAGGAGAACTTTGCGGAAAAAAGCGGCAAATACCACTATTGTGGTCAGCGATGGGACAGAATACATGCCTTTAGGTGGTGGCTTTTCGCACAGTAAATATCCTATTCTCGCGGTTATTCAATCAGATTCTCTGCTCCTTACGGTTAAACAGCTTCAAGCTTATGTTAAGGATAACTATCCCGTCATAAAGGAAACTTTGGTTGAGTATACATCTACACCTAACTTAAAACTAAAGCTCGATGATAATTTTCAACCACTTGTAGTTGAGTCCGAGAAAGGCATATTGCTCAACCTGCAAGCAAATGAAGAAGCCCAGTAGCGGGAGATGGGAGATGGGGGTCAGGTCTTTCCTTTTGCCCTATTCGTAATAGTCTAGCCATATATCAAAAATAGTCTAAAAAAGGCAAAAGGCAAGACTTGACCCCTGCCCATCAGACATCTTCGACAGGCACAGCTGTGTCGCCGTCAGCAACAAAGTGGCAAAAGATGCCTTGCGACACATGGTCGAGGGGAAAATTAAGGGACGGAGATTCAAGGTTCAGCGGCTATCACTGTCTTGAGCAAGCCGCCCGGATAAAAAAAGTGGAATCCGGGAAGAGCGCGCACCAAATCTCCCGAATCCCGGAAACAGAAATCGAATGACTCGAGCAAGAAGTTTCCCTGCAACGCCTAGCCGAAATTCCGGGTATCACCCTGAAGCGCCAAAAATTACGGTAACAGTTTACCAGTTTACCAGTTTACTAAATATACCTAATGTGCCAAGCTACACTTCTGGCTATATTGCCTCGGCTTGTTATTCCCAACCCCCTAATCATGTTACTCACACTGCAACCGGGCCAAAATGCTGCCGAAATACCAAAAAACATGCGCATTCCTTATCGAAATACTTGGATTTTTATCGGCACATCTCCGCAACACCCACTAAAATCACAGGTGAAGCCGCATACACAGAGGTGAAAATAACATGAAGTGGGGACAGTAGAATGGTAGGGAACACCGCTGATCAATCGGCCCGTTCGGGTCAGATCCAATTCAGTCGTCCAGTCGGGCGTAATAATCGAATGGCGTTGTAGTGTGCATTAATTGTGGCCTGCCCTCCATTGGCCCTATAATGGGGATGTAACGCTTTTAGAAGTGAACAATAGTGATAAAAATAAAGTTAATCCAATAAGGTTGGCATTATCTAAGAGAGAATGGGCATTATGAAAAATGTGTTAGTTATTTCTAGTCGGGATATTTCTAATCCAAATATTCTTTCAGGGACATCATATTCTATAGTTGAAAATCTTAGAAAAATTTTCAATGTAGATATGTTAGATAATTTATGCCCTAAAAGTAAACATTTTGAGTGCAAGTATATAGATTTCTACTGGAGGTTTTTTCTTGCTAAAATGACGGCGTATTTTTGGAAAGCATTTAATAAGCCTTATAACTGGGAAGGATTTTCTTTAATTGTTAAATATTATACAAAAAAAATTAACTGTCATTTAGAAAATAATAATAATTATGATTATTTAATTTCAGACAAGGGTAGCTTAGTTATTGGGTTATTAGAATCGCATATTCCAATCATATATATGTCAGATGCCACATGTAGCTTAATGGTGAATTATTACCCAGGGTTTACTAATTTACCAAAACATCATGAAAAATTTCTTAGTTTTTTAGAAAAATCTTCTATAGAGAAAGCTTATAAATGTGTTTATCGTTCTCAATGGGCTGCAACTTCAGCAATTAATGATTATGGTAAAAATATAAGTGATGTTCATGCTTTTCCATTAGGCCCTAATATTCCAGATGAATTTTTAATAAGTGATATTGATGCGTGTATTCAGAAAAAACATAAAAATGATATTCTTGAGTTTTTACTTATAGGGGTTGATTGGGAAAGAAAAGGATGTCAACAAGCCTTAGATGTTGTGCATATTTTAAATAAAAAGGGGATCCAATCTAAATTAACTATTTGTGGTGTTAAGATGCCTGATAATTTGCATAAGCCTGACTTTCTTACAGTCATTCCCTATATTCAAAAATCAACAAGACAAGGGATTGGTGATTTGATTTCACTATATAAAAAAGCAAATTATTTTTTATTTCCAGTTAAGGCTGAATGCTTAGCCATTTCAATTATTGAAGCAATGTCATTTGGATGCCCAATTATTACTTCTCCAACAGGAGGTGTTCCGGAGCTTGTAACATCAAAGAATGGATGTGTATCAACGAAAACAAGTGAATATGTAGATTACATTATAAAAAATTATAAGGATAAGGCTTTATACGAAGAAGCTTGTTACTTTTCATATAAAGTGTTTTTAAAGAAATGCTCTTGGGATTCCTGGAGAAAAAATATGCTTAAAGTTATAGAAACTTGATAACTAATTAGTGCCCGTCCATAAACGACCATATTTCAAAATTCTACTTAAAAAAACGCCAGATTTGTGATTCTTGCGTGCTGATTTTTTTGTTTGCAGCCAAAAGTCTTACCCTACTTGTCAGGTAATATCGATTTTCCCTGTTTTTCGGCATACCAACCCCCGAGACGACCATCCCAAGAAAAAAATATGTTCTTCGCTTGTCTACGTCGGCGATAGTCGCGCTAACAACGCAAGATTGTGCGATACCACCGATGACCAGACATAGGATTTAAAATGCTCAAACCCTTTCCAAGTACAACGCGATAACCCATAGGCCCGCTTCAAACAGGAGATCCCCGCTTCGATGCCTGCTCGAAAGTTTCGTAACTGTCGGTAGACCCAGGTGCTTCTCACCATGTCTTCAACGTGCAGTCCACATTTCTCATGGAACGCAACATCTTCTATTCCAAGAGCCTTGGCCGCCTCCAGGTTTTCTTTACTCGCATAACCACCATCAACTGCAAGCTGCCGTGGCACATTGCCATAATTTTTGATGTGGCGGGCTACCATCGGCATTAATCTCTCGCTGTCAGCAGGATTACCTTGTTCAATGACAACATCCAGAATCAAGCCGCTTTTCCCGGTGCTCAAGTTAAGCTTATGTCCGTACTGTATTTCCCGACCGCCTTTGATAATAATGTCTGTATACACTTCAAAAATACTGAATAATTTCTCTACTGCCGGCACCTTTCCCCCTGCAAATGCGCGGCGTTTTGCCTGGTCAATTATGCGTTTTATCAAGGGCTTATAGTGGTTGACGTGGGCATTCCAAAGATCCCATGCCTGTGATGGCGTTGTAGCCGGGATGTGTTGTGCCTGCTCCAGATAACCGACGGTTTTATGGGTGGCGCTGAGCAGGCCAGCATAGAGCTTTGCTTTAGCCTTTTTTCCTCGCGTATAAACAATCGCACGCGCACGTTTTTTAGCGACTCGTCGATGATTGCAAACGCTATTGGGGGTATACCCTCCATCTCCTGGCGCTGTTTCAGTAAGCGCACCATCACCGTCACACAATCCAGTAGCAAGCTGCTGTCCGTCGGTGCATGTATCATCGATTCGGTAACGGTACTATCAATGCGGACTTTTTGCCGTGCTCTATTTTTTCCTGTTTTGCTTGTTTCATGAGGCGTTTGTTAATACGTTCCCAGGTATCATCCTGAATGCAACTAATCGTTTTTTGTAATACCGATTTTTTTGGAAAAAAATGGGCGGGTAATCGAGCAAAAACCTGAAACGATGCCGAATCCGATAAGTAAAATGCCGAAGACGGGCACCTGCCGATCAGTAACATTAAAACAGCTATCAAAAACAATTGGCACGGACAGTCCTCTGCGTCGTTTGAACGCAAATAGAGCAAATAGGGGGAAGGCCATGGTTTGCCCATATTTTTCATGGGAACCGTGGTCTGTCCCCCTATTAACCTAAAAATCAGAGTATTTCAATAAGGCAACAAATGTGGATGCGGTCTTGAGAAAAGCCTGGAGGGTAGCCCGGTGGGGTTCTTCGATGGATTCAGAAATAGCATATTGTTTTATTGTGGTGGCCTGAAAATGGCCCCATAGGCCTTCACACAATTCTTCGAAGAGCCCCCGGTGGATAATGAAGTGGAACCTGAGATGGGACGACGCCACGCTTTCTGGGTTTCACTTCATCTCATCGGGCGACTCGCCAACCTCGGGGGAATCCGGTTCAGGCTGATCCGGTGCAGGACAGCGTATACCCACCACGCTGATATCGTCCTGACCATGGCGCTGACCGAGGTGTGTCTGTAGCGCCGCAGCAACACGTCCGCAGACACTCGGCTCGCCCTTCCCATCGATGGCCATGGCCAACCCACCCTCACCGAAAGTATTTCCCTGTACATCGTCAGCATCCAGCACGCCATCCGAATACAGCAACAACTCCGCACCCTGAGTCACTTGCAATATCTCGGTACGTGCATCGAAGTCGTCTTCGCCGACGATGCCCAGCGGCGGTGAACGCGGCTCGAAGCGGTGGATGACGCCGACGTTGTCATCCACCAGCAGCGCCTCGGGATTGCCGCCGTTCCACACCTCGAAAAGCCGGTTTCTTTCATCGAAGGCCACCACGGTGGCGGCGACAAAACGATCCCGCGGCATCAGTGCGTGCAGCTGCCGGTTCATGGCCGTAACGATACTGGAGACGCTGTAGCCGGCCTGCGCCATGTCATAAAAGGTCTGCGAAACCGGCATCTGCATCAACGCCGCCGACAGGCCATGGCCGGTAGCATCGGCCAGCAGGACATAGAGGCGATCTTCGAAAGGCCGGGCGGCAGCAACCAGATCACCACTCATGTGCACAGCAGGCAAAGCCCAGACCTTGAGCAAGGGGTCGGCAAGCGTGGCACTGCGGGTAATACGCGCCATCAGACGGGTCGCCAACCGCATCTCCTGCTCTGCATCGTCGCGGTACTGCTGCAGCTCACTGGCCGAGTCTTCCAGTGTCTGCTGCATCTCGGCGATGCGCTGCATAGCGGTAATCTTGGCGGTAAGAATTTTTAGATTGACCGGTTTGGTAAGATAGTCATCACCGCCGGCCTCCAGACCCATGACCTGATCATCGACAGAGGCCTTGGCACTCATGAAAATGATCGGCACCCAGTTCTCATTACACAGAGTACGAATTTTCCGCGTCGCCTCATAGCCATCCATTTCAGGCATCATCACATCCATCAGCACCAGATCCGGCCGGCATTCCTCGAATCGCGCCACCGCCTCCAGACCATTGGTGGCGAAAACCGTCTCATGCCCCATGCGCCGGATGAACTTGTCAAACAGGCTCAGGTTGGCCTCGGTGTCATCCACCACCAGAACTTTCAATATCTTGCCGGACACGCCCCCCTCCCCATCACTGACACGTCTTGTGTTTATTCCGCAAATGCCTATGCAAAACATAGCACAGACAAAAGCGGTACCTGATCCATAAGGTATTTCCATTATTATCTGGATCTTGCAAGTGCTTGCACTCACTCAGCACAAGCTCTTGATCCGTAGAACGATATGAAGCTTTTTGGCATCACAATAAGGATTATGCTCAACGCTGTCATTCGCTCTGCGGATCAATATAGTGCACTGAGCAAGAAGCACGACCACTTGCGGGGCCCTGGCATTAGAAATGCCCTATAATTCGCTCCATGCCTATATTCCGTTTTCTCATTATCGGCCTCGCCGTGTGGCTGGCCATCGCCTTGATCCGGCGACTGTATCTCAAACCCCGCGCAGGCGCCCCTCGCCCGCTGGAGCATTATGTCGAAACCGTTGCCTGCCGACATTGCCGGGTACATGTCCCTCGCGAACAAGCACTGGTGCAGGGGAAACACTTTTACTGCTGCCCGCAACACCGGGATACCAGGCGTGTGACTAAAGATCGCCAGAACAGGAACCGTAAGGCCTAGGTATGCCCCCCACTCCTAACAGCCTCTCTGGCCGTGGTGGCGACCAGGTCTGGCGCCCCCTGCGCTACCTAAACCTGTATCGTATCCTACTGACATCGCTGTTCGTTAGCTTCTATTTTATCGATGCCAACTTGCCGCAGCTGGGCAGCCACGACCCACACCTATTCATCGCCGTCAGTATCGTCTATCTACTGCTGGCCAGTATCGCCAGCTTTGCCATCCACTGGCGCTGGCTCAGCTTCCGAGCCCTCGCTTACGGGTTGGTGGTGTTGGATATCATCGCCTTAACCCTGCTGATGCGTGCCAGCGGCGGCATCGCCTCTGGACTGGGCATGCTACTGGTGGTGGCCATCGCCGGCAACAGTTTGCTGCTGGGGGGACGAACCTCGATCCTGTTCGCTGCTATCGCCGCACTGGCGGTGCTGGCGGAGCAGGTCTATGCACAAATTTCACAAACTCTGCCGGTCGATTACACCAAGGCCGGCATCCTCGGCGCAACACTGTTCGCCACCGCCTTTCTCGCCCATGTCCTGTCCAGGCGTATCCGCGAAAGTGAGGCACTGGCGGCGCAGCGAGGCGTCGACCTGGCCAATCTGGCACAACTCAACCAGCACGTCATCCAGCGCATGCAGTCCGGCATCATCGTCGTCGATGCCGACAGCCGTATCCGCCTGATGAATGAGTCTGCCTGGCATATGCTGGGGCTCCCTTTACTGAGCGGCCCCACCAACAAACCGCTGAAATTGGTGTCCACGGAACTGGATAAACAACTGGCCGCCTGGCTAAACAACAAACTGAACGAACCCTGGATATTTCGCACCGGCAGCGGCTCCACCGACCTGCTGCCCAGCATGACGGCCCTGGGCTACGACAAACAGGCCGGCACCCTGATCTTTCTCGAAGACACCGCACGCATGGCGCAACAGGCCCAACAAATGAAACTGGCCTCGCTGGGCCGGCTCACCGCCAGCATCGCCCACGAGATCCGTAATCCACTGGGCGCCATCAGCCACGCCGAACAACTGCTCGCCGAGACGGTACCGGACAACCCCTCGGATCGGCGTCTGCTGGAGATCATCCACAGTAACACCGCGCGCGTGAATGACATCATTGAAAATGTGCTACGACTAAACCGCCGTGACCGCGCCAAACCCGAGGATCTGTCCCTCAAAGATTGGCTGACGCAGTTCATCGCTGAATTCACCCTCAGCCAAGGCTGCGCCAGCGAGAACATCAGCATCAGTATCGAGCCCAGCAACATCAACGTTCGTATGGATGCCACCCAGCTCCACCAGATCCTGTGGAATCTGTGTCAGAACGGCCTGCGCTACAGCCACAATTATCCCGGCCAACCCAAGCTGGAACTGCACGGAGGACGGCAGCCCGGCATCAGTCATCCCGTGCTTGACGTCATCGACCACGGCCCCGGCATCAAGCCGGAGGATGTACAACACATCTTCGAGCCCTTCTTCACCACCGACGCCAAAGGTTCGGGACTGGGGCTCTACATCGCACGCGAGCTTTGCGAAGGCAACGCCGCACGCCTGAGCTATATTGCCGTACCCACCGGCGGCAGCTGTTTTCGTATAGAATTCGCCGATACCCGAACACACGCCAAGAGAACATGACACCACCTTCCTTCGCCCTCATCGTCGACGACGAACCCGATATCCGCGAACTCCTGGAGCTGACCCTGGGCCGGATGAACATCGAGACCCGCTCAGCGGCCGACTTGGCCGAGGCTCGCGAGCTGCTGTCACAGCACCGCTTCGACCTGTGTCTCACCGACATGAAGCTGCCGGATGGCAACGGTATTGAACTGGTCGAGCACATCTCTGCGCATCACGCGAAGACCCCGGTGGCGGTGATCACCGCCCACGGCAACATGGAATGGGCCATCCGCGCCCTCAAGGCCGGCGCCTTCGACTTTGTCTCCAAACCAGTGGATTTGCATATCCTGCGCAACCTGGTCAACACCGCGCTCAAGGTCTCCGAAAGCCACCCACGGCTGGATCGTCGCTCACGCAACGAACTGCTGGGCGACTCCAAGGCCATGCAGCGCACTCGCGCCACCATCGCCAAGGTCGCGCGCAGCCAGGCCCCTATCTACATCGGTGGTGAGTCCGGCACCGGCAAGGAACTCGTCGCCCGGCTGATCCACAATAAAGGGCCGCGCGCCAACCAACCTTTCGTGCCCGTCAACTGCGGCGCCATCCCCGACGAACTGATGGAAAGTGAATTCTTCGGTCACAAGAAAGGCAGCTTCACCGGCGCCGGCGCCGACAAAGACGGACTCTTCCAGGCCGCCGAAGGCGGCACCTTGTTTCTCGATGAAGTGGCCGACCTGCCCCTGCAGATGCAGGTCAAGCTACTGCGCGCCATACAGGAAAAGGCCGTGCGCCCCGTGGGCTCAGCCACAGAACAGTCCGTCGATGTACGCATCCTCAGCGCCACCCACAAAAACCTCGCCACGCTGGTCGAGGACGGCAGGTTCCGGCAGGATCTCTACTACCGTATCAACGTCATCGAGCTGCACGTACCTCCCCTGCGCGAGCGCCGCGAAGACATCCCACAACTCACCGAGCACACCCTGCACAAACTCGCCCGACAGACCGGCCTCGACACCCCGCACATCACCCCCGGCGCCCTGAAAAATCTCAACCGATACCCCTTCCCCGGTAATGTCCGCGAACTGGAAAACATCCTCGAACGCGCCATGACCCTGTGCGAGGACAACACCATTCGCACACAAGACCTGCAACTGCCCGCCACCGCCCAAACCAGCCTGCCCACGCCCGGGGCATTCGATTCCGGCCAGATCCAGCTGGAAGAGCACCTCGGTGAAATCGAGAAAAAGGCCATCCAGCAGGCCCTGGAACAGACCAAATACAACAAGACCGCCGCCGCCAAGCTGCTGGGGCTCAGCTTTCGGGCGCTGCGTTATCGGTTGAAGAAGCTGGGGCTGGAATAGGTCACAACGTGCCCTGCAAGCACTCTTCAGCCCCAGGTTGACGGTTTACGTAACGCGTACTATTGTTAAGCCATGATTAGTAGCTTTGCGGATAAACTGACTGCCGCCGTGTACCAAGGGCTCAGTGTCCGCCGTTTGCCACCCGACATTGCCAAACGGGCGCGTGAAAAATTGATCATGCTTCATCACGTTAAACATCTGAATCAACTACGCATTCCACCGTCGAACCACCTGGAGGCGCTTAAAGGCAACCGCAAAGGACAGTGGAGCATCCGCATCAACCGTCAATGGCGAGTCTGCTTCGAGTGGCACGATGGCGACGCCTGTAACGTAGAGATTGTGGACTACCACTAGAAAGGTAACAAACATGACTATTCGAAAAGAAGAATTGGATCAGATTGATTTCAGCGATATTGTCTCTCCGGATGCCGCCCCACTCCCCCTTGTGCACCCCGGTGATATCCTGCTGCACGACTTTATGGAACCGTTGGGCCTTACCGCCAATGCACTGGCCAAGGCACTTAACGTGCCCCCAAACCGCATCAGCGCCATTATCAAGCATCAGCGGAGCGTAACAGGAGACACCGCGCTACGCCTGGAACGCCATCTTGGCATGTCGGCAGAATTTTGGCTAAGCATCCAAAAGGATTATGAACTCAACAAAGCAAAGCGCGAGTTACGTGTCAAGATCGAGGCCGAGGTATCGCCGCGGGCAGCATAGAAAATATCGAGGTTATCAATTACCACGATTAGAGGGTGAGAATGGATATTGGATTTGACGTAGAACATCCAGGCATCGTCCTGTGGGAAGAGTACCTACAGCCTCTGGGTATTAGCCAGAGCCGCTTTGCCCGTGATGTACATATCAGCTATCCGCGGGCCAATGAGTTGCTCAATGGCAAGCGAGCCCTTACACCGGATACCGCACTTCGTCTCGCCAGCTACCTGGGAACCAGTGCAGAATTCTGGATCAACTGGCAGGGTCTTTACGATTTACAGCAGACGATAAAACGGCATAAAGAAGAATACCAGCGGATTGAGCGCGTCGCGTAACTGAATACTGTTTTTCTGTTCTACAAGGCTGAGAATCAAACGACACTGCTCGCTTTGTACATTACTCTGACTTAACCCCTCCTTGCGACAGGCTCACTCCCTTCATCCACGGCCGCTGCAATCTGCCGTATAGGCAAGAACATGGCGATAGGTTCCGGCCGGTCACCCAACGCGCCACTGACCAAATCAATGACCTTAAATCCCAGCTCAGAATAGAAGTCTATCGCACCCGGTTTTGCATCCACCACCACACCGGTACAACCGACCCGGTCTCGCATCTCCAAGGCAAGCTCAAGCATAGCCCGCAACAACAAGCGACCAATGCCATGACCCTGGAAGCGTTCATCCACCGCCAGCCTGGCAATGCGGAGAATAGGCAGGGGATAAGCTGGCAAGCGACCGCGCAGGGGCTTCGGTAATTCCTCCGTCATCATTTCACCACTGGAAACCGTTACAAAACCAGTAATGCCATCCGTCTGAGTCGCCACATAGGTGGTGCCTATGTGGCGACGAAACTGATTCTGTCCTGCGTAGCGCTGAAAAAAACGGTCAAGATCGATATTCCAGCTACGGAATCCGGAGCGGTCATCATTGGATTCCAGGCGGCGTATGCGTATCTCCCTCTCTGCACTAATCACGAAACAGCACGTTGAGGGTCTCTGTTGGCTGGCGCTCCTTGGCGATACGGTCAGCAACCTCCTCCATCGCCTTGCAGGTCAACAGCAGCCGTGAAGGGATGATGAGATCCTCGGGGATCTCACGTAACGCCTGCAGATGATGCTGTAGCGCCTCTTCGATCAGGTAGGCCTTCTTCACACCGTGGCTCTTCGTATAGGCCTCTATCTGGGCCTTGGTCTCTTCAGAAATGTAAGCAGAAACCTGTGTACCTGTGGACATAATTACACCTTCCTACAGTTTTATAGATTTATATAGAGGATAGCACAGAGCGGGGAAACAAAAGAAAAACTACTGAGGAGGTATGAGGAGGTAAAGAAGAGGAATAGCGACGGATTGAGTGGATCGCGTAGGAATGCACTACCGATACACGGTACGACGATGATCCACCGCCAACACAACACAGTGCACCTTTCTTTGACGTACTACGCATAGCGTAGTATCCTTTGGCAGTGATTCAATCGTATGCAAATAGCAAAACACGCAAATTTGTTGAAATGGGAAAATCCAAATTTGCCGGTATGGACGTCGATATTGCCGACGAACGCTTGAGTGTACTCAATGCCATGAACGATCTAAACGACATTTCCCCATTGGCCAGCGTTGGATCACACAAGCTACGCGGCAATCGATCAGGGCAGTGGGCAATCACCATTAATGGGCCGTGGCGCATTTGCTTTGAATTCAAGAATGGCGATGTTTTTAACGTCGAGATTACTGACTATCACTGAGGAAGAAGACAATGAGACCTGTTCATCCGGGACGCATACTCAAAAATGAGCTTACTGCGCGCAAATTATCGGCTAACAGGCTAGCACTCAGTCTGCACGTCCCTTCAGGGCGGATCACCGATATCATTAATGGCAAACGGGGCATCAGCGCTGAAACGGCTATTCGACTTGGCATGTATTTTGGTAATAGCAGCCTGTTTTGGATGAATCTGCAAAGCCAATACGAACTCGGAAATGCTGAGCAGGCCATGGGTGAGCAAATCAAATCTGAAATGGCCAGCACCCTTTCAAGGTGATATTGCAGATCCTGCGTATCGGTTGAAGAAGTCAGGGTTGGAATAGGCGCCAACGGCCAAGCCGGTTTACCACCGGGATAATAGGGGACAGACCAGAATGGCACTAAGTTAAGGGTGTTTAGCACCGACTATCAATAGCTTAGCCTCGTTCTGGCGCGGCTTTCCCGCAGGTCATCCCTATGCAAAAAGGCTTAACTTAGTGCCATTCGGGACAGACCACGGTTTCCACGGCAAATATGAGGAAAACCGTGGTCTGTCCCCTATTACCCCAGTAAGGCCCAAGCTGCCCTTGTTGCAATTGACCTCAAGATCGATACGTATAATTATCATATAATTGCTTGTATAAACTCCACAGTATTATATGATATGTGTGTTGTTGTATGTAATGACTACGGAGGCTGTTATGGCTGCTCTGCTAGAAAGAAAGGATCAATCGGTTTCCATCACCGACTTTACCCGCACGGCCAAGCGCTTTTTTGATGCGCTGACTAGTGGAAGGCAAGACCGGTTTGTTGTTATGAAAAACAACAAGCCGTCTGCGGTTGTTCTGCCCGTCGACACCTTCGAGGCCATGCAGAACGAGCTGGAGGATTTGCGGCTTCAATCCGTAGCCGTCGATCGGCTGGCCAGCTTTGATGCCAGCAAAGCAATCCGTCACGCTGACATGCATGCCCGATACTCTGCCGACGAGGAGTGACAACAGATGGTATGGGAGGTTATCTACCATCCCGATGTAACAGACGATCTCGATAGCATTGGTGCAGCTGAAGCCCGCCGCATCCTCAAAGCCATCGATGAGCGGATCATCAACGGCTCTCCAGATAAAACCGGAAAACCGTTGCGCGGCAACCTCGCAGGCTGCCGCCGTATCCGAACAGGGTCTTATCGGATTATTTACAAAGCAGATGACAGGCGCATCGAGGTGCTCATTCTTGCCGTTGGCCCGAGGCGCAATAAAGATGCATACAAAACTGCAGGCAAGCGCGCATAAAAAACTCCCCGCCCAGACCAACTGAATCCTAAGTTATCACATTGATAGAGCACTAGGCCCGGTCATCCCACTCAACCGCCCAATCTTGAGATCATGTGCACCCTTTTTCATGACCGTCTAAAACATCGGCACGACTAAAGGCCACCGAACGGCCAGGTGACCAAAATTGTCACTTTGTGACTCTGCTCAAAACCCGCAACCCGCACCCTGGCGCCTGAAAGCTAGGACTCAGTCACACGGCAAGAAAAATCCACGCCTTTTTGCGCCCAGCTTACCCCTGCAAAATCAATTGGTTATCAAAAAAATAAAGACCTAAAGACTAGCAAGGCCTAGGATTATCGAAACTTTGGCACGCCTTATGCTTATATCAAGGCAAGTGCGGATTTCCCCGTGTTGATCAACTGCCAAGGGATTAAAGGATCTCTGGCTACGACCGTAGAGGGAATGCGTCACCCAACGGCATCACTGGTTTAACCGGGAAATGCACAAACGACATCAATTTATTATTGATCTTGAAAACACTGTGGAGGATTTATCCATGCAGCATGTAAGACTCGTAAAAAAAGCACAACAGGGCTTCACCCTCATCGAACTGATGATCGTGGTCGCCATCATCGGTATTTTGGCCGCTATTGCTATTCCGGCTTATCAGGACTATACAATTCGAGCTAAAATGAGTGAAGCTATTTCGCTCGGCTCTTCAGCCAAAAACTCAGTCTCCGAATACTATATTTCAGAAGGCGCAATGCCAGCGACTGAAGCCGATGCAGGTATTGATGCTACTGGCACCGTTTATGCGACCCCCGTTGTTGAGGAAATGAATTATGCGCAAACCAGCGCCACCGTGGGCGTTATTACCATCTCCATCAATCAGATTGGCGGTAGCACCACAGCTGGCGATACTTTCACTTTGACCGGCACAGGTAGCGCTGCAGGCGTTGGATGGGTTTGTGCGCCCGGCTCTGTAGACGCAAAATACCTTCCAGCAAGCTGTCGTTAATTTAGCTTAAAGCTTGACGACTAAAAGCCCCGCTATTCAGCGGGGCTTTTAGTGCAGGAGAAAAGGGGATGCTGCCCAATGAATGTCATTAAGTTAACAAAATCACGACTGTTTTGTAGGTTGGCGGTGACGAAGGAACCCCAACATTGTTGGTTTCGTTGGGGTTCGCAGGCTCACCGCCAACCTACAAAACAGTCGTGATTTTGTTAACTTAATGACATTGGGACGCTACCCTTTATCAAGGTGACCAAACCGATCCTGGAACGCTATCAGCGTTACCTGTATGACTATCGACAGGCACGCAATGACCGGCCCTTAAGTCCCACCAGCCAGAATCATTACCTGACCAGCGTGAAGCAATACTTTAAATGGCTGACCCAGCAAAACGACTTACTCTACAACCCCGCCAGCGAATTGATGATCATCAAGCAAAATATCAGCTTGCCAAATGGTGCTGAGTATCGAAGAAATCGACGCCCTGATACAACAACCCGAGACACACACCGCCGGTGGCATCCGGGATCGCGCCATCCTCGAACTGTTTTACAGCACCAGCATCCGGCGATCCGAACTGTGTAACCTGAAACTGCCAGACAACGCATCCTGACCCAATACAGAGGTATTGCCGGACAGCTGTGTGGCACGAGAAACGGCTTAAGAGCCAGCTTCATCCACCGATAAACAAAAGAAATGAAATATACCAATAAATGGTATATAGTCCCGCAATGGCCTGGACTGTTTACCTGACCCGAAAAGCACATAAGCAGCTGCTAAAGCTACCGCAATCCATCCAGGATTTAGCCGACCTTGCGGTGGCCGATCTGGAAGAGCAAGGTATCAACCCACAAGGGTGGAACACCCTGAAAACGGATGATGATGAATACCGCCTGCGATTGAACTATCGTTACCGGATGCGTTACCGGGTCACCGACAGCCAGATAGTCGAGATCGAAATATTTTATGTCGGACACCGACGGGAGGCTTACCGATGAGTCAAGCATTAAAAATTCATCATGACCTGTGCGACGTGGTTCTGAAACCCAGTGGAAAAATCAATCAGACACGCTTGAAAAAGATGATCCGCTCTGCGCTGGATCAATATCTGGCTGAAGACCGCGTGTCTGCGAAGGCCATCCATGATGAAGCCAAACAACGTCACGGTGATGCATACCGCATGCCCGGTTATTACTTGCGCCTGTATCGCCAACGCGCCGGACTGACCCAGGCCGAATTAGCCGAGCAAGCCGGTATCCGTCAGCACCACCTCTCCGAAATGGAAAACAACAAGCGTGTACTGGGTAAAGCCAACGCCAAGAAGTTATCAAATATCCTGGACTGTGATTATCGGAAGCTGTTGTAAGTAAAGCCTGACATGAGTCAAGGGAAAAGGGACGCTACCCAATGTCATTGAAAAAGTGTTCACGTTAAACCGGAATAGGTGTTCACGATGGATCGGAATATGCACATCATCATTACCGCTAAATTATCTGCCGCCGGTGACGCTAATCTAGCGAGGGCAGCGGCAAAAAGTCAGCCAGAGTTCTCTCCGTTCAGTGACGCACATCACGCGGTAGACACAACAATGTGCCGTTGAAGGGGTGGGAGGTTTGCCCTCACCCTACTTGGCGGGTTACCTGAGAATGATACACACTCCCCGAAATTGACATACAGCACAGATAACCACAAGATAAACCGCTGTTATTCATACGCAAAATAAAATTCGCAAGAGCACCCTAGAGGTAGCGACAAATCCATGGCAACAGCAGGTTCCCAAGTCATTCTGAGCGGACTGGCACGCAAGCTGATACAGGACGGACACCTGGACGAAGCTGCTGCTGAGAAGGCCCAGGCCGCCGCAGAGACGAAGAAGATGCCCTTGGTCAGCTACCTGGTGGAACAGAAGCTGACGGACGGCAATATCATCGCCAGCATCGGTGCCGAGGAATTCGGCATCCCGTTACTGGATATAGACAGTGTCGACATCGACGCCGAAGTCACCAAGCTGGTGGACGAAAAGCTGGTGCGTCAGCACCATGCCCTGCCCCTGTTCAAGCGTGGCAATCGCCTGTTCGTCGCCGTCTCCGACCCCACCAACCTCCAGGCCTTGGATGAGATCAAGTTCCACGTCGGCACCGGCACCGAGGCCATTTTAGTCGAGGAAGGCAAACTCAAAAGCACCATCGAAAAGGCCATGGCCAGCGCCGATACCGCCCTTGCCGAACTCTCCGGCGATGGTGATCTCGATACCCTGGATATCAGCTCCGGCGAGGATGAGGATAGCGATGCCAGCGACGTCGATGCCGACGATGCTCCGGTGGTGCGCTTCGTCAACAAGGTATTACTGGACGCCATCAACACGGGTGCTTCGGATATCCACTTCGAACCCTATGAAAAGACCTACCGGGTGCGTTATCGCCGTGACGGCATCCTCAAGGAGATCGCCACTCCGCCGGTCGCCCTGAATCGCCGTATCTCAGCGCGCCTGAAGGTGCTGGCGCGGCTGGACATCTCGGAACGCCGCGTCCCCCAGGACGGCCGCATGAAGATGAAGCTGTCCAGGAACCGCGCCATCGACTTTCGTGTCAACAGCTGCCCCACCCTGTTCGGCGAAAAGATCGTGCTGCGTATCCTCGACCCCACCAGCGCCCAGCTGGGCATCGATGCCCTGGGCTACGAGGAAGACCAGAAGCAGCTCTACATGGAGGCACTGGAACAGCCGCAGGGCATGATCCTGGTGACCGGGCCTACCGGTAGTGGTAAGACCGTGTCGCTCTACACCGGACTGAACATCCTCAATACGGAAGACCGTAATATTTCCACCGCGGAAGACCCGGCGGAAATCAACCTGCCGGGCGTCAACCAGGTCAATGTGGACAACAAGGTGGGCCTCACCTTCGCCTCGGCCCTCAAGGCCTTCCTGCGTCAGGATCCGGACATTATCATGGTGGGTGAGATTCGTGACCTGGAAACCGCCGAGATCGCCATCAAGGCGGCGCAGACCGGCCACCTGGTGCTCTCCACCCTGCATACCAACGACGCCCCACAGACCCTGAGCCGGATGTTGAACATGGGTGTGGCGCCCTTCAATATCGCCTCCTCCGTCTCGCTGATCATCGCCCAGCGTCTGGCGCGCCGATTGTGTAATAATTGCAAGAAGCCGGTCGATATCCCCCATGAGGCCCTGCTGGAAGAGGGCTTCCGCGAAGACGAACTGGACGGCCTGACAGTCCACCGCCCGGAAGGCTGCGACCAATGCGACGGCGGCTACAAGGGCCGGGTCGGTATCTATCAGGTCATGCCGCTCTCCGAGGCGATGCAGCGTATCATTATGGAAAACGGTAACTCCATGGAGATTGCCGACCAGGCGGCCAAAGAGGGGGTCAACAACCTGCGCCGCTCGGGGCTGATCAAGGTCAAGAACGGCCTGACCAGTCTGGAAGAAGTTAACCGCGTCACCAAGGAATAACGCATGGCGAAAAATTCGACGGCCACCGGCACCTACGTCTGGGAAGGCATGAACAAGCAGGGCAAACGCAGTAAGGGAGAAGTTTCTGGCTCCACCCTGGCTCTGGTCAAGGCCGACCTGCGCCGCCAGGGCATCACCCCGCTGAAGGTAAAGAAAAAGTCCAAGCCGCTGTTTGGCAAGAGCAAGAAAAGGATCACCGCCAGCGACATTGCCATCTTCAGCCGCCAGCTGGCCACCATGATGGCCGCCGGTGTGCCCATGGTGCAGTCTTTTGAGATCGTCGGCAAGGGGCACGAAAACCCCAGCATGCAAGACCTCATCATGGCCGTGAAGGCCGATGTGGAGAGTGGTTCATCCCTCGCCGAGTCACTGGCCAAACACCCGCTCTATTTCGATGACCTCTACTGCAGCCTGGTGCACGCCGGCGAACAGGCCGGTATCCTCGAAACCCTGCTGGACAAGATCGCCACCTACAAGGAAAAGATCGAGTCCATCAAGGGCAAGATCAAGAAGGCCCTGTTCTACCCGGCCGCCATCGTGGCCGTGGCCTTCATTATCACCGCCATCCTGCTGATCTTCGTCATTCCGCAATTTGAAGACATGTTCTCCAGCTTTGGCGCCGACCTGCCCGCCCTCACCAAGGCGGTTATTGTCATGTCGAAAATCTTCCAGGAATGGTGGTGGGCCATCTTCGGCGGCATCGGACTGGCGATCTACGGGCTGATGCAATTGAAAAGACGTTCCAGAAAGTTTAACCATGCCATGGACGCCATGATCCTCAAGCTGCCCATCATCGGTGACATCATCACCAAGGCCACCATCGCCCGCTTTGCGCGCACACTCTCCACCATGTTCGCCGCCGGCATGCCGCTGGTAGAGGCCATGGAGACCGTGGCCAATGCCTCCGGAAACCATGTCTATACCCAGGCCATCCTCGGCATGCGTGATGAAGTCGCCACCGGCACGCAGATCAATGTCGCCATGAAAGCGACCGGCCTGTTCCCCAACATGGTGGTGCAGATGCTCGCCATCGGCGAAGAAACCGGTTCGGTGGACACCATGCTGTCCAAGGTCGCCGACTTCTACGAAGAAGAGGTGGACAACATGGTGGACGGCCTCAGCAGCCTGCTGGAACCCGTCATCATGGCCGTGTTGGGCATCCTCATCGGTGGCTTGGTGGTCGCCATGTACCTGCCCATCTTCAAGATGGGTGAAGCGATCTAAGCCCGCCGAGTACCGGATACTCCGTGGCCTTACTCGACCTACTGGCGACTAACACCGTCTGGCTGCTCACCTTCACCGCCCTGCTGGGCTTGATGGTGGGCAGCTTTCTCAATGTGGTAATCCACCGGCTGCCGCTGATCATGGAGCGTGACTGGCGCGACCAGTGCGCTGAATTCCTCGAACAACCGGAACAGGCGCCGACAGACGCGCCCCTTAGCCTTTCCCGGCCCCGCTCTCACTGCCCCCACTGCCGCCATGCCATCGGCGCACTGGAAAACATTCCCGTTATCAGCTACCTGTGGCTGCGCGGCAAGTGTTCGGGCTGCGGCATCCGCATCTCGCCCCGCTATCCCGTTATCGAGATCGTTACTGCCCTGCTCAGCGTGACCATCGCCTGGCACTTCGGCTTCAGCTGGCTCTTGGCCGGTGGCCTGCTGCTCACCTGGTCGCTGATCGCGCTGACCATGATCGATTTTGACCACCAGTTGCTGCCGGACAACATCACTCTGCCCCTGCTGTGGCTCGGCCTCGTTTTCAATCTGGGCGGCGCCTACACCGACATCGATTCCGCCGTCATCGGCGCCATGGCCGGCTATCTCAGCCTGTGGAGCATCTATTGGCTGTTCAAGCTTCTGACCGGCAAGGAGGGCATGGGCTTCGGTGACTTCAAGCTGCTGGCCCTGCTCGGTGCCTGGCTGGGCTGGCAGGCCCTGCCGGTGATCATCCTGCTCTCCTCTGCCGTCGGCGCTGTCATCGGCATCGGCCTCATCGTCCTGCGCGGTCGCGACCGCAACATCCCCATCCCCTTCGGCCCCTATCTGGCCATCGCCGGCTGGATTACCTTTCTGTGGGGTGAGTGGATCACCCAGACCTACCTGCAATTTGCCGGTATTGGTTTGCCCTAACCCGGAGCGGGCCATGCCCGCGATAGTCTTGCTTTTCACCACAGAGGTTGCTGTTTTGGACATTGTGGGAGCGGCTTTAGCCGCGAAGAAAGCAGGTTTTATTCGTGGCTAAAGCCGCTCCCACAGATTGTTTGTCTTCTCACCACCTTACTCCTCGCAGCAATCGCGGGCATGGCCCGCTCCACAGCCCAGCCGCTATACGCCACCCTTAGCACCCGGTATGCTCCGCGCATGCTCATCATCGGACTCACCGGCGGCATCGGCAGCGGCAAGAGTACCGTCACCCGCCACTTTGAAACCCTTGGCGTGCCCGTGATCGACGCCGACGCCATCGGCCATCAGCTGGTCGAACCGGGCCAACCCGCGCTGGCCGCTATCGTTGAACACTTCGGCTCAGACATGCTCGACGACAAAGGCCACCTCAAGCGGACTCGCCTGCGTGAACAAGTCTTCACACATCCCAAACAACGCCGTGAGCTGGAGGCCATCCTCCACCCGCGCATCCGCGCCGAGATCCAGCGCCGTATCACCAGCCTCACGCCAGCCTGCGGCTACTGCCTGGTCAGCGTACCGCTACTGATCGAAAGTGGCTGGCAGGATCTGGTGCAACGGGTGCTGGTGGTGGATGCTCCACGCGAGGCACAGATTCAGCGAAGCAGCGCCCGTGACGGCATAACACGCCGGCAGGCTGAGGCCATTATCGCCAGCCAAGCCGAGCGCGCTACCCGCCTGCAGGCCGCCGATGACGTAATCAACAATAACGGCGACTTCGCGGCCTTGCAGACGCAGGTGGAAATCCAGCACCAACACTATCGCCAACTGGCCGAAAAACAGCTGTGATGTCCGGTCGGCCTTGTCACACCCTACAATGAAACGCAAAGAATGCAGAGACGTAAAGAAATGCTTAGTAAAGTCCCAATACTGTCTTGCCAACAACATATCGTCATGCAGGGCTTAACCCGGTATCCTGCATATCCAAAGCGCTTCGCGGGGCAAACCCTGACAAGAGAATTTGCCCGGATACCTGCCCCGAATACCCTCAGCTATGCCGTAAGCCCGACAAATCGGGCGCTTTTGAAATTCACCTAGATCCTGCACATTTGCCTACGCCCTCCGTCTCGTGGACAATGCCGCTTCAGCGAATACGAATCCGGCCCGTGCAAACACCCATCACCTTTTACGAACAACCCCTCAGCGAACGCCTACGCTTTTTCCTGCGCTTGGAATGCCTGTTTAGCCAGACCCGCCACTGCCTGCGCAGCGAGTCCGGACAGGACAGCCATACCTGTCTCGGTACCCTGCTGGAGATCCTGCACGTCATCGGCCGTGTGGACATCAAGACCGAGGTGGTAAAGGAGCTGGAGCGCATCATCGCCACCCTCGAGCCGCTGGCGCAGACCCCGGGTGTCAACCACGACACCCTGGATTCCCTGCTCGTCACTCTTGGCGGCCTCAAGTCACACCTGCGCAATATGGACGCCCCCATCGCCCAGGAACTGCGCGACAACGAATTTTTCAAACTGCTGCTACAGCGCAGTGGCATCTCTGGCGGCCTGTGTGACTTTGATCTACCACCGTACCGCCACTGGCTGCAGCGCCATGCCGAGACACGCATCGCTGATCTGCGCCACTGGTATGGCTGCCTCGACACCCTGCGCCTGTCCGTGGATTTGATATTGAAACTGATTCGCGAAAGCGCCATCGCCGAGAACTGCATCGCCGAGGGTGGCATCTACCAACAGAGCCTGGACAGCGCCTCACCCTTCCAACTGATTCGTGTCACCCTGCCCGAGGATTCGCCATACTTTGTCGAGATCAGTGGTGGCCGCCACCGCTTCACCGTGCGCCTGCTACAGGCCAGCACCAGTGAGCGCGCCCTGCAGGCCACGGAGGACATTCCCTTCCAACTCAGCTGCTGCGCCCTGTGAGTGCGAAAATCATCAAGACCGTAAAGTGCCCCACCTGCGCTAAGCCCGCCGTGTGGAACAAAGAAAAGAACCCTGCGCGCCCCTTCTGCAACGACCGCTGCCGCCTCATTGACCTGGGCGCCTGGGCCGATGAATCGCATCGTATTGCCGATGCCACGCCGCCTGATTTCGATCCCGATGGATCATCGAATCAGGATCGCTAGGGGCACGTGTTATGTGCCCATCCTAGTGATTGATTCACGTCTCCCGTGGGCATGGAAAGCCTGCCCACCCTACCAGGCTGCCGATCTGCTTTGTACACCGTGTCTCTGTGGTGAAAATAAGCTGTCAACCCCCTTCGATCACCAGCCGCCCATCGGCCACCCGCAAACCACACTCGCCGGCCAGCAGGGCCTGCAAATCCCGTCCCACCAGCAACGCACGCCAACCTTGTAGCAGCAGGCTGTCCTCCGCCCCCGCTATCAACGCCTCCAGCGCCTTGCGGTTGCCCAGCAGGGCGGTACTGACATCGTGCTCGGCGCCGCGCGTGCGCACGATGGCCATCATCAGATCCACCACCGCATCCTGCTGTGGCGTCA
Source organism: Gammaproteobacteria bacterium (assembly GCA_021647505.1). GTDB lineage: Bacteria > Pseudomonadota > Gammaproteobacteria > SZUA-152 > SZUA-152 > DRQN01. The sequence continues at coordinate 16,869 of JAKIUN010000005.1, read as the reverse complement.
GACGGGCAAGCTTAGGCCGTTGTGGCCAGGCCTCCTTCGGTAACTGACGCGCCTGCTCGACCAAGCTCAGTAGTTTCTCGCCATGACGTTCCAGGGTGCGGCCTTCCAATCCTCGGATCTGCTCCAGCGCCGCCAAATTTTTGGGTACACGGCGGGCGATATCCACAATCACATCATCCTTCAGCACCCAGCGGCGCGGACGGTTGACGCGCCGCGCCTGTTCTTCCCGCCACACGGCCAGCACCTGCGCAATGGCCAACTGATGCCCCTTGAGCGACTGGTTACCACGTACCCGTTTCCACAGGCTTTCCGCCGGCGGGTCGTAGATGCTGGTGTCCACCAGGGCATCGAAATCGGCCTGCAGCCATTCCTCGCGACCCTTTTCCTGCAGGCGGCGACGCTGTTCACGGTAGATATCCAGCAGGTAGCGCACGTCATCAGCGGCATAGCGCAACTGTCCTTCGCCCAGGGGACGACGACTCCAGTCCGTGCGGGTGTGCTGCTTGTCCAGTTCAACGCCGGTGAATTCACGCACCAGGTTGGCGTAACCAATCTGATCGCCATAACCCAGTAGAGTGGCAGCGACCTGCGTATCGAACACCGGGTCAGGCAAGCTTCCGCGCAGATCAAAAAAAATCTCCAGATCCTGCCGAGCCGAGTGCATCACCAACACCACCTGCGGATCGTAAAAAATATCCAGCAGAGGGTCGATGTTTTCCAGCGCCAGCGGATCGACACAGGCGATCAGCTCATCGCTGGCGATCTGCAACAAACAGAGCTGGGTGTAATAGGTCTTTTCACGCAGGAATTCGCTGTCCAGCGCCAACGCTTCGCAGCCGCGCAGGCTGTCGCACAGGGCGGCCAGCGCCTCGGGGGTATCGACGAAAATTTCTTTCATGGGGTGTCCTGTGATTTCAGCGAGCCTGCTATGATGCGCCTCATACCGGCAACCGGCCAGTGAAAGGGCACGTCCTAATGCCATTAAGTTAAGCCTGAGATCCTGCTTGTTGTAGGTTGGTGGTGAGCCTGCGAACCCCAACGAAGCCAACAATGTTGGGGTTCCTTTGTCACCGCCAACCTACAAAACAGTCGTGATTTTGTTAACTTAATGGCATTGGGGCGCATCCTAATCTTGCAACCTCTGGCCCTACAGGCGGATTAGCCTTGCGAAAAATTGCAGTGCCGAGGGCGAACAGGCCTTAAAAAAGGGCGCAAGCGATTGATAGTAAACATAACACCCACGGCACCGCAGGCGTATCGATAAAACAAGATGAAGAAAAACAACCCGCTATGACCACCCTGCTCCTGCTGTTCATCGATCTCTGCCGCCTACGCGGCACACCCCAGGATCTGCCCTGTTCCCACTTTCTGATGATGCTCACCGCCGCCGGCTATTTCGCCATCGGCCTGGCGATGTCACTGCTGGAGCTGCCGCTGGGCATGGCGATACTGTCGGCGACGGTCGATACGCTCATGCTGGCGGCCCTGGCCTGGTTCAGCCTGTGGATCACCGGCAAGACACCGCGTTTCACCCAAACCTACACTGCCTTGGCCGGCATCGGCATCCTGTTCGGCCTCGTGGCCTGGCCACTACTTACCTTTCTGCAGGGCCTGCCGGAGGGACAGAGCAGCAGCCTGCCACTGTTGCTACTCGGCTTGGTGATCTGGAATATCATGGTCATTGGTCATATCCTGCACCGCGCCCTGGGCATCACGATGTGGGCCGCCTCGGGCGTGGCCCTGTTTTACATGTATCTCTCCCTCCGCGTCATGAGCACACTGTACATCGCGGGAACCTAGTGAAAACAAACACTATGCACATCCATATCCTCGGTATCTGCGGCACTTTCATGGGCGGCATCGCCTTGTTGGCCCGGGAAATGGGGCTGACCGTGAGCGGCTCGGATCAGAACGTCTACCCACCCATGAGCACCCAACTGGCCGAGGCCGGCATCGAACTCAGCGAAGGCTTCGACCCTGCACAGTGGAAATCACCACCCGATTTGGTCGTCATAGGCAACGCCCTGTCACGCGGCAATCCGATGGTGGAGGCGGTGCTCGACGGCAGCCTGCACTACACCTCCGGCCCGGCCTTTCTCGCCGAACACCTGCTGACGGATCGCTGGGTATTGGCGGTAGCCGGCACCCACGGCAAGACCACCACCGCGTCCATGCTGGCATGGATACTCGAAGATGCCGGTCTCGCGCCGGGCTTTCTCATCGGTGGCGTGCCACGCAACTTCGGCCTCTCGGCGCGCATGGGCAAAGCGCCCTTCTTCGTCGTCGAGGCGGACGAATACGACACCGCCTTCTTCGACAAGCGCTCCAAATTCGTCCACTACCGCCCACGCACGGTGATATTGAACAATCTTGAATACGACCATGCCGACATCTTTCCCAACATTGAGGCCATCGAGCGCCAATTCCACCACCTGCTGCGTACAGTGCCCGGCAATGGCCTGATCATCGCCCCGGACGATGATCCACATATCGCCGCAGTGCTGGAGATGGGCTACTGGACTCCACGGGAGCCCCTCGCTAAAACCGGCTGGCATGCCCGACTGAACACCCCCGACGGCAGCGACTTCGAGGTCTTCTTCGGCGACGACAGCCAAGGCCGCGTGCAGTGGGATCTGCTCGGCCAGCACAACGTACAAAACGCCCTCGCCGCTATCGCCGGTGCCCGTCACGCCGGCGTACCGACAAAATACGCGACCGAGGCACTGGGTCACTTCCAGTCACCCAAGCGGCGTATGGAAATGCGTGGCGAGATCGGCGGCGTCACCGTCTACGACGATTTCGCCCACCATCCCACGGCCATCACCACCACCCTCGCCGGGCTGCGCGCACGGGTCGGATCGGCCCGTATCCTCGCCGTATTGGAACCACGCTCCAACACCATGCGCCTTGGCATCCATCGCGACACCCTCGGCCCGGCACTGAGCGAGGCAGACGACATTCTGCTCTACCAGCCCACCGGGCTGAACTGGAACCTCAACAGCGTAACCCGTACGCTGGGTACGGCGCAGGTCTTCGATGATATCGACCGGCTGGCCGTGCACATCGCCGAGACTGCCCGCTGCGGTGACCACGTAGTGATCATGAGCAACGGCGCCTTTGGGGGGCTGCACGAAAAGCTGCTACATTTGTTGGGCATACGGAAAGGCAATAACGAAGACACCAAACAGTCCCCTCTCCCTCAGGGAGAGGGGGTAGATGAAACAGGCAGTTAACGTAATGAATTCCGACCGCATCATCCTCGCCATCACCGGCGCCTCCGGCGCCCAGTACGGCCTGCGCCTGCTGGAATGCCTGCTGGGCGCGGAACGCGAAGTGTATCTAATGATTTCGCAGCCGGCGCAGGTGGTCATCGCCACCGAAACCGACCTCGACTTGCCAGGGCGGGTCGATGAACAACAGATATTTCTCAGCGAATATTTCGACGCCGCAGATGCTCAGCTCCACGTCTTTGGGCGTGACCAATGGATGTCACCGGTGGCCAGCGGTTCCAACACCGCCCGCGCAATGGTTATCTGCCCCTGTTCCTCGGCCACCCTGTCCTCGGTCGCCAATGGCGCCAGCCGCGACCTCATCGAGCGCGCCGCCGACGTGATGCTCAAAGAGCGCCGCCAGCTGATCCTGGTACACCGCGAAACACCCGTTTCCAGCATCCACCTTGAAAACATGCTCAAACTGTCACGCGAAGGCGTCGTTATCATGCCCGCCAGCCCGGGCTTCTATCACCAACCGGCGACGATCGAAGAACTCACCGACTTCCTGGTGGCGCGAATACTGGATCAATTACACATCAAACACTCCCTGATTCCCCGCTGGGGAGAACCACAATGAGCATCATCACCATTCCCATTTTCCCACTGCACACGGTGCTGTTTCCCGGTGGCACCCTGCCACTGCGCATCTTCGAGCCGCGCTATCTCGACATGGTCAGCCAATGCATGAAGGCCGGACATGGTTTCGGCGTCACCCTGATCCGTGAAGGCTCCGAGGTGGGTCAGGCAGCCGATACCTTCGACACCGGCACCCTCAGTGAAATCGTCTATTTCAACCAGCACCCGGACGGCCTGCTGGGCATCACCGCACGCGGTCAACAACGCTTCCGCATCATTTCACGGAAAGTGCAGGCCAACCAGCTCACCATGGCCAACGTCGAATTACTGGAGAACGAACCCAGCTCACCCCTGCCATCGCAATACCGCAGCGCCGCCGACGTACTGCGCAGCCTGCTGGAACAGCTGGATCAACCCTTCATCAACATGCAAAAACACTATGATGACGCCAGCTGGGTCAGCAGCCGGCTGTCGGAGCTGCTGCCCATCCGGCTGGAACAGAAACAATATTTTTTACAGTTAGATGACCCAATCCAACGCCTGGAGCGGCTTTCAGCCCTACTCCTGGATCTGGAGATTCACTGATGCATCACACTAGTGTGGGAGCGGCTTCAGCCGCGAAGCAGATTATAGCCGGCTTTCTTCGCGGCTGAAGCCGCTCCCACAGATTGACGCTCTTCCCTACAGCCATCGCGAATATGGCCCGCTCCAGATTTTCTCAAGCTACGCTGATGTCTGCGAAACGGCACCTATCCACCAGGGAGCAAAGCAGTCTTCGACCCGTTCGCCGTCAATACGCACCGCACATTGCTTGACCATGCACACGGCCTCATGTCACTCGGCAGGTTACATTTTGATACAAATATCGTACACACGGACAACAGTATTAACGGCTTTACTCGTTAAAATGGCACGACTCTTTTTGGTATGTTGCATCGGTCGCGATAATCCCGTGCTTGCCAATCCCTGCGATATGGGTAAGCCTGTCAGGCAGTTTTCCCATAAAAACTATCCACACCAACTCTGCCATACTCTAAACCATTGGGCTTGGCACGCTTGAGCCCATAAAATAAACCCATCGCTCCAATCAATGACTGAAACGGGAAACTATACCGGAGTCTCATACAGTTTTACGAAGCCTCCCGTGCCGACATACAGACGGCCAAAAAGCAGAGTTTTTTAACCACCGCCTAGAAGGTAAATTGGAGCTGAACACCTGCAATGGTACGATCACGATCTGTATTTGCTACATTGTCTTTATCCGTAAAGGTAAATAGCTCTGGACGAATACGGAATCCACGAGCAATGTAAGGCAGATCAATCGGCACACTGATGCCCAGCATACTGCTTTCGGAGTCAACACCAGCGCCCGCTTCGCTACTCATACTGCCATAAATGAAGTGAACAGAGCCTTTGGTTTCCCCTCCAGTAAAGCGGTAACCCACATCAAGCCAGTAACCCATGTTGTCAACGTCTTTACTTTTGCTGGTACCCGCATACAAAGCAACTGCCTGTGCACCCGCTGTAGAGTTTGTTGAACCGCTCACAGACATTTTGGTATTACCCCAATTCTTGCCTGAACCAATTTCCCCGCTTAGAGTAAACGGGCCTCTAGCTGTCTTGAAACCCAGCGCAAACGCACTCGATATTAGCGAATCATATCCATCAGAAAAACTCTGCTTATGGACATATAGGCTAGGGAATATTTGCCAATTAAAGGTTCTGTATGCCATACCGACATCAAGACGAGGTAATGAGCTTTTTCTAATCCCTGTCCCACCTGCCACTTCACCACCTGCATTGGGGTCAATTAAGGCAAATGCCAGCGCGCCATTACGATTTAAAAACTTATAGGTATAACGGATCTGAGAGGGACGACCAGGGTTCACATTGCCATACCCATTGCCGGAATTGTTAACCATGGCTACAGACGGGTTCAGTGGCGCAAAGGGTGTTGATGTCACACCTGCCAAAATTTGTCCAGTTTCACTGAAATCCCATTTACCATAGGCATGACGCACACTGTTACCCCCCCCTTTTATGGCGAATTCATAATACATGCTGACGCTATCTTCATTTGACCATTTAATTCGCAAACGAGAATTTCCCGCGTTGGCCAGCGTCAGATTATCTGTCGAATCATCGACATACGTATTTAAAAACACGATACCCCCAATAGTTGATTTAGCCAAAACAGGCACGCTAGATATGCTCAGTGATAACCCAATAGCGAGTGGAACAGCAAATTTCCTCATCATTTCACCTCTAAGTTTTTACAGCAAAGTACACATTTTTTTGATATTTATATTTTTTTATAAAACCACCGGAACCATTACCTTTCAACAAACCTACCGCCAAGAATTAATTTATGTTATCCAACAAAGGGTCAGGAATTTCCAGGTCGTCATACGGACTTTGCTTGTTATTGTTATTTTGTATATCACTCTTATCCTTGGTTGTTTTTAATAACCGATCAGGGTGCTCGATGGATTTATTTTCTTTTGTGACGCCTTCTGACTTCAGTTCGATATCTTTCGACGTGTCAGATTTTTTTTCTTTATCGTCAAAATCAGCTTCAAGTGGATCTGGCTTGACAATGGCACTATCCTTGGCGCCGTCTTCGGAGATGACAATTTCCTCTTCTCTATAACGGTTTTTTTGTTTTTCCGGATCAGTTGTTTGCAACAACGTATCCGGCATTTCTATATCATCTGCTAGGTTTATGTTTACTTCATCTTCAGTCATTGCTACACCATGATGTATGGTGAAGAATAGTGCGACTAAAAAACAGACTGGTTTTTGATTTTTCATATTTACTCCCTAACAAGAACAGAAGCACTATTACAGCGATATGACAGCAGCATTATATAGAAATCTCCACTCTTGTTTGTCTTCGACATTTTACCATTTACCGACATTAAGCAATTACAGTATCGCTCTTGACTTAAAACTCATGGCTGCAAAAGAATGCTTGTATTTCGACTCGCCAATTTTTTTAATGCTGCCGCGGGCCAGCTTGAAGCGTGGGCGCTGACTGATCGGGTCGAGTATGCGACCTGCGAGTGAATTAGCCGAGCCCTTACCCGAAGGCAAATTAAAGTAACTACACGTGACACCTTTTTTTATATTTTCTGTCACAATTGCCACAGCTTCAAAACTGGCGCTAACATATTTGACGTAGCCATTTTTCTGCATTTCTGAAAATGTCATAGGCTTGACATCCTCCCAGCTCAGACCAATGGCAGACTCCAGGTTGTCCATGATTGGGTCTTTTTCTTCTAGATCAGGGCTCATGGGTATATGATTTTTCTCGCTGGGAGAAATGTTGGAATCACTGAATCTCATCAGTTCATCATCTATTTCCAAGGAATCATCATCCATGGTACGAGCCGCAATGCCTTTTGAACCAGTATAATTATCATCCACACTTTGCTGTAGCAAATCAGGTGTTTCTTGATCCGCATTGGCGTGCAGAGGAATAATTCCGCGAACTTTCTTATCTTCTTCGGAGTTGCTGTAGCCACCCACCTCAATGGGAATCCTGTTATGTGATATATGTACAAGGTCACCACTTTCGATTTTGCGAGCCCTGGCATCATCTGGGTGAATTTCTAGGAAGTTGTCAGGCCAGCGCTGTTGTAGATATGGTCGGCGCATCTGGTCATCAAAACCAGATTGCCAAAATTCATTAATCCGGGCCGTGGTAACCCAAAGCTCATCACCTTCTGGCTTCATGAATTCCCAGTAATCCATAAACATTTCCCACGGCGCCTTCAGCAGATTCGCGCGGCCTGTCTTGGTCTTGAACTTACGTAGCCACCCGGGATTGATTACCGTTAGGCCATGAGGCGTACCAGTTTTCAGCGTTGAATCGTGTAACCGTTTGGTGCCTACCAGTTTGCCATCTTCCCAGCGAACTGGTGCTTGAATACCAGTGGTGCCCATTTCGCGCAGCACATCGTGCGCTTTACGGTCATGCGCACGGGCATATTCAACCAAAGCTACATAACTGGTACGCCGACCCTTATTAAAGAATGCAGCATCTTCAAATACTTCGTTACTATCTTTCCAATCGAAACCTGAGAAACCCATGCGCTTGGCGAACTTCTGCGCAATTTTCCAGTCAGGCAATGACTCTCCAGGAGAGTCATAAAATTTCTCATAAAGACGGATGCGACGCTCACCATTGGCGCGGGTGAAATTTTCTTCACCCCAGGTCGCCGCAGGTAGTACGATATCCGCATGCTCAGTACCAATCGGTTTGACTGGATAAATATCCTGATCAACCAATACCATTCCGCCACTATCTGCACGTTTTTTGAACGTATCAATAATGTGCTGCTTATCGAGGCTGGTTGGCTGATGCGGATTTCCTCGAGTCAGTTTTTTAAGCACACTGCTCAAGTGATCTGAGGCCAGTGAAGCTTGGATCCAGGTTGTGCCAACGACCCAGACAAATTTAGCACGACCATCTTCAACCCAACGATCTAGATCAATACCTTGTTTTCTCCATCCAGGGAATTTTTCTGGTGCTTCAGCAGCCGGATATTTTCCTCCTGGCATCATGCCTCGCTGGTGACCACCGAAACGGCCAATCACCTGTCCAGGGCGATTACCTGCACCACAAATCAAACCAAGCGCTGTAATGGCCGCTGTACCCAGGTAATTATTTGACCAGTAAAGACCTTTTTCGAAACCGACAGAAGTTTTCTTGCGCGTACCATCTGCATTTGGCTTAGCTATCCACTCAGCTGCCAAGCGGATTTTATCCGCAGGGATACCGGTTTTCTCAACCACATAGTCTAGCTCGGCATATTTATATCGAACAATCCATTCCTTGTAGTCGTCAAAACCATCAGCCTGGAAAACTTCATTATCCTCTTCAGTACGGTTGTTGATCCATTTACTGACAAATTCCTTATCTTCCCAGCCATTTTCAACAATGATTCTCGAGATGGCATGGAGCAATAGAGTGTCTGTACCGGGATTAATTTCCAGATATAGGCCACCATTTTTTTCAGCAAAAGCAATGCCAGTAGTCTTGCGCGGGACAACAGAAATTACTTTCATCCCACGGCGAATTGCTGGAAGAACCCAGTCATTGAAAATAATGGTTTTTGACTCAAACAGGTCTGTCCCTGCAATGAACAAAACATCAGCTAAACTCCAGTCCTCATAACACGGACTGAAGTTATCAATGCCAGCATCAGCCATTCCCGGTGTATCAGGACCATGACCGGTAGGCTGATCATGTACGGCCCAGGCTGGTGTTTTAATACCTTGGAATGCAAGCTTTGTCAGTGCGTGGGTATTTTCCCAGTACTGATAGGAATACATTTTCATACCCCATGCAGACTTGCCATATTTATCAAGCACATGATTGGAGACTTCTGCCATGATGTCGATGGCATCATCCCAGGATACCCGTTGCAACTCGCCATTGACACGAACCATAGGGTATTGCAGGCGGTCACGAGTGGGCGTGTCAGGGTTGTAACATTTCTTCGCAATGGTTCCACCACGAATACTGTGGTCTCCTCCCAGGTTAGGCCCCTGGTTTTCATTATCAGCAATAACCGTGACATGGTGAGGCTTACCATTTACAGACACAATGTTATGTTGATTTGGACTGGCCCAGACACCAGCCATGATAGATACTGGAAAATCAGCGCCATAAGCATTCTGATCTGCTGTTGGCCCACCCTCTTTACCTACCGGCCAACGATACACTTTATAACCACAACCGGTAACGCAATAATCACAGACAGTGGTAAATATTTCTGCATCCGTGGGAGGTAAAGGTACTTTGTCCTCAGGCATGTAATGCGGCTTGCTTATTTTGCTCATATATCTCACATCCTCTAAGCCAGGTTGTCGTGCTGACCATAAATAAGACCCGTAACTCCCACGGCATAAATATGGCCTTCTGAAATCTCAAGACGAGCTTGAGGCAAACTTTCAGTTGCGTGACCTGAAATCACCATGCCATGACGAGTCAAATCAAAAGTGGTTAGATGCAGGGGGCAGGGGCCAATAGCCTTGTGACTTGCTTTATAAGTACCATTTAGTGGGCCTCCCATATGACTACATAAATTACTGAATGAAACAATATCGTTGTTAGGCCCTACACCACCTCCGGCTTCTTCGTCCAATTTTACAATAAAAAATGATGATGACGGGTTGTTGGGTGGGTACAAAAAATCTATGGGCTGATCTTTTTTTAGATCTTTCAAGGAAATGATTTCTTGGCGCGGATAGTCTTTAGCTATTAGTTTTACGGCTGCAACAATACCCGGCATAGTGGATAAGACAATGGTGCCGGCACCCATCAGCAAAAAATTTCTTCTAGTCATACATAAACGTTCAGATTCTGGATGCTCAGATTCTTTTTTGATATCTATAATGTTGTCATTGTTTGATGTCATCTTTCTATCCAGGTTTAACGAGCTTTACAGCCCTTGAAAATAAGCTTATTTCGCCAACATATTCGGCAGATCGAATAGATTACTGAGGAAGATATCGCAGGTTATTTACATATCAATTATTTAATATCTAGAGCATATTTAAAAATCTTATTATTTGGTAGAGTTTCGAGATTTTCCAATCAATTTTCAAAAACAACTCCCAGCTTTTCATAATTGCCAGCAATTAGGCATGCGATGCTTTTTATTCGCGGAGTAACCAGTAGAAATCTCAGGGCTGCCCTCTGATCTTTTGGCAAACTCTGCGATTCACTTTTACGCCACTAGCCCCAATCTTATATAGGGCCTTTAAAAAAATCCACTACTTTTAGTTAAAAATAACTCGAAATAGATCCCACTAAACCAGCAAAGCTTAGAAACAAGATAAGGGGGCGGATCTTTATATTGTGTGGCGATTTACCGTTACGCTATTTCAAGACAAAGAACAAGCCAGCGGACATACCCCGCCATTATCCCCCTGTGTCAGGATGAACTCGTCGGAATAAAGTGTAAGTCATTACTGATCTTAAACTGGTGTGTCAAATGGGAGTTCAGACCCACTTCCCGCCAGACTCTATTCACAATGGAGTGATTGACACTTGGTCTTTCAATAGACTGGGCCCACTCATCACACTAAACTGGCAACTGGATAAGACACACGAAAGGAGGGGTAAATGAGCACTTCAGTCAGAAATGGCTCCCTAAGTGCACGCCACCTTGGTAGCCTGTTAATCATAGCCATATTCGGCATGAAGGCCGCTTTTGCTGCCGACATGACTGTCATTGTCAAAGAAAAGGGCAGCGGTGAGCCCATTGAGGGGGCGACCGTTGTTATTGATAATGGCGACGTATATGACGAAACGGCGGAAACCGGGCGTGTCGTATTTCCTGATATTTCACCGCCTAAACAAATCAAAGTTCTGGCGGCAGGGTTCGAAACCCTGGTTAAAACCCGGGGACTGACGCAAGCAGAGATCGTTCTCTATCTGGTGCCGTTTGTCATTGAGGGCGAAGGTCTGAAGGTGACCGCAGAACGACTGACGGAAAAAACATCGAAACTGTCTCTTTCCGTGGATGAGCTAACCAGGGCTGCCGGCAGTGGCGGAGACCCTCTCAAGGCCATTGCGGCGCTGCCGGGAATCACCCCCACGGAAGAAGGTTCGGCGGAAGTCTATATGCGAGGCAGTGATGGCAATGAAAATATTACCTGGATCAACAATGCCCCCGTCGGCTATCTTTACCATTTTGGCGGACTTCAATCGACAATCAATCCAGCACTGGTTGAAGATATTAACGTCTTTTTGGGTGGTTTTCCCGTTCAGTATGGCGACGCCCTGGGCGGTGTGATCGACGTCAAATTACGCCCGCCAAAAAATGACCGCATGCATTACAAATTCGATATTTCAACCATCGCCAGTTCTTTTCTGGCAGAGGGGCCGGCGGGAGAAAGCGGTGACAGTTTTTTTGTTGCCGGTCGTCGCAGCTATATCGATCTGATCTTATCCCCCAGCGCCGCCACTGACCTGTTTTCTGATGATGATGAAAGTGACCCGGATCAAGTGTTGCTGGTACCGCGTTTTTATGACTTTCAGGCACTCTATCGCCATCAGCTTGACAACGGCTATCTTGATGCTTATCTGTTTACCGCAGGTGATGCCATGGAGATGGAGCTGCGCAGCTCAGCCAAATCCGACCCTCAACTGGCCGGAGAATTGCGTAGTAAAAAAGAATATCAAACCACCGGCCTTACCTGGCAGAAGCGCTGGAACAGCAAATGGGACAGCCTTTCAACCCTGGCTTACCTACATGAGAAAAATTCAGTGCGTATCGGTCGTGATGAGCAGGGAAAGCCTTTTTTTGTCCGTACAGAAAGCAACCAGATCCATCTACAGCCAGAATTACGCTGGCGGGTACAGGGAGAATCACAACTCAGCTTTGGCCTCTCCAGCAGTTACGTAGATATTCCTGTGGATGTCTATGCCCCCCGACGCTGTACTGAAAGTGATCCTGATTGTGATTTCACCTCACAGAAGAAGTATCGCCTGAAGAAAGTGATTAAAGGTAGCGAAGCTTCCCCCTACATCAAATACCGCCAACAATGGACAGACCGATTGACCAGCCAGCTTGGCTTGCGTTATACCAATATTGAAATCACCGGCGGATTTCATACCCACAAACTTTCACCGCGCGCCACGGTGGAATATCAATTGACAACCGACACCCTGTTGATGGCCACCTGGGGCCAATTTATTCAAATGCCGCGTGGCAGCGAGATCATTGAGTCCTTTGGTAATCCGGCCTTATTGATGACAGAGGCAGAGCACCGGATTCTGGGCATTGAACATCAAATTAATCCGCTTTACAGTGTCAAGGCAGAGGTTTATCACAAACCCATGAAAAACCTGGTCATCGCCCTTGATGAGAAAGATCCCCCCGACAACTTCACCAACCGAGGCAGCGGTGAGGCCTATGGTTTTGACCTGTTTATCAAGCGAACCCCCAGCCAGGGAAAAATCGGTTGGCTGTCACTCTCCTGGGCCAAATCCCGTCGCACCAATGAAATCACCGGCATCACGCGTGATTTTTCCGGCGACCAGCCACTGACCGTGACCGCCGTGTGGGGACAGCCTTTTGGTGGGAACTGGAAGCGCTGGGACTGGAGCATCAAAGCTCAAGCGAACTCCGGCAGGCCCTATACCGCAATAACAGGCCGCCACCGGGAAGACCCCAACGACCCTACCAGCCGCTGGATTGCTGAATATGGCGAGCACAATGCTGAGCGCCTACCCACTTACTACAAAATCGACCTCCGTGTCGGGCGCGAGGTTTTGTTTAATAACTCGAAGATGAAGTTTTATCTTGATCTGCAAAATATCACCTTCGCCAGAAATATTGTTGAGTATGACTATGGAGATGAATATGAAAAAACTGACAATCCCAGCGAAATTACCGGCATGTCATTTTTTCCCTTCTTTGGTGTAGAAATGGAGTTTTAGAAGAATGAATATTCACTATGATTTTATGGCCTTGATGGATAGCGGCGGCCCTATTATGTGGGTCATTTTTTTTGTCGCCTGCATCGCCATGGCGCTGGTGCTATGGGAGGCATTACGCGGGCAAAAGCTAATAAAAAATGCCCGGCATGATTACGACAAACTGCGCTCAAGTGACGACTATTTGCCCGTGGAAAATGGCAGCGTGAGCCCTATTGCCCAATTACTCGCCACAACCCACTGGTCAGAAGTTCAATCAAGAGAAGACATGGCCAGAGAGTTCAATATTCATTTGGCGGAAATCACACCCAAGGTGGAAGGCAGCCTTGCCACCATCGCCATCCTTGCCTCGCTACTCCCTATGTTAGGCCTGCTTGGCACCGTCACTGGCATGATCAATGTATTTGAAGTCATTGCACTGCACGGCAGCGGCAAGCCGGATGAAATGGCCGATGGCATTTCACAGGCACTGCTTACAACGGCCAGTGGTTTGATTATCGCCATTCCGGTGATTTTTCTGCACCACCTGTTATCACGTCGAATCAATATTTTAATGGCGATGACGCACCAAGCGATCCAGGTCATTTTACATCGTGATGTGAGTACATTGAAAAAGGCATATCACAATGTCAACAGATGACCTATGTCCTATGCCGGCCGTCAATACGGGAAAGCCCGAAATCAGCATGGCGCCGCTGGTCGATATCGTCTTCCTGCTGTTGATATTTTTTATGGTAACGACCGTATTCCCGGAAAACGATGGTCTGCTCATCGAGAAGCCTAGCTCGGAAAATGCCGCCGCACTCGATAATGAACATGTCATTATCAAGCTTGACCGGCAAGGGATTGCCTATATGGAAGCGCGACCCGTGACGGCTGACGACATCAAGCGGCTGCTTGAAATTGAACTGGCCAGCAAACCACAACTGGCCGTCACGATTCATGCAGACCGCCGCACCACCACTGAATCGTTGATCGATGTCATTGATGCGGCAAAGGCCGGGGGAGCCCGGCAACTGGGAATCGCCACCGATGAAAAGCGTGACTAGCCGGGCCTTCCCCCATGTCGGTCTCGCCATGGCAGGCGGCATTCTGGTCACCCTGGGCTTGTTGTTATTTATCAATGTACTGGCAAATTATCGCGCCCATGCCACGGAGCCGCGCCCTCTGCTGGTGGTGGATCTGACGGCATGGCCAATGCCTGTAAAACAGGAAAAGCAAGCCCCGCCACCCAAACCCGAGAAGCAACCCATGCCCAAGAGACCGGTGGTGAAAAAGCCCCCGCCACCTCCTGAGCCGGAAATTTCCCCTCAAGCAAAGAAAATTGTGGAAGAGATACTACCGGCTCCTAAGGAGCATGAGACCACAGAGGAAATCGTCGAAGAAAACGATGAAACAGTTGAACCCGTCCTCAGCGAACCCACGCCACCGATGCTCATCGAACCGGCAGAAGACGCGCTGCCAAACCCCGTGCCCATTTTCAAGCTCACACAGGCCCCGCGCTTTTTACACCGGGAGGTTCCTGTTTACCCTGAAACGATGCGCACGCAGGGCATCAGCGGCGTCGTCAAGCTGGAGGCATTAATCGATAAGGAAGGGCGAGTGAGGAAGGTCAATATTTTAAAGTCCGCCGGGAAGCATTTTGACGAGGCCGCCAGGCGCGCCATTTTGGCCTCAAGTTTTTACCCGGCCGAAGTAGAAAATGAGCCCGTAGCGGTGTTACTGCGTTTACCGGTGAGATTTGATTTGCTTTGACCTAAATCTGTGGTTTCAAGCCAAACCAAGCCATAATCCAGTCGAGGTAACACACAAACGATGCGGCTCGCTCCCTCTTATATATGTTACCACCACCTGCAACAGCAGCATCCCTACGCGCCCAATCCCCCTAAAAAATAAAGGTGTTCCGCCTGGAGTCATGTCACGGGACTATTGTTGCAAATAAACAACGAAAAGCACCAACCCCCGTGATTATTTATAAAAGATTGTTGCATTTTCACCAAATACTGCTATAAATACGCTCGAAGCATTTGAAATGCAGGATTTTTACCACACTTTTTTTGTTAACAACACCTGGAGAGTTCTCCCATGAAAAAGAGTCTGATCACCCTGGCCATCGTCGCGGCCGTTGCTGTGCCGATGACCGTTAGCGCCGCCGAAGCCAAGTTCTTCGGTTATTCCCAGATCACCGCTGCCGTCGGAAAGGGGGCTGAAGGCAATGACGACGCCGATGGCCTGCGTTTCGGCGCCGACCGCATCCGTCTGGGTTACAAGATCAAGCAGGGCAATGCCTGGGGCAAGCTGCAGGTGGATTTTATGAAGGCTGGCAGTACCGAGATCATCAAGGACGCCGTGGTCGGTTACAAGTTCAGTGACGCCGCCAACGTCAGCGCCGGTATTTTCAAGACCCCCGTGGGCATGGACTTCAACACCTCCGGCAAGGGCCTGGACATCGTGCAGCGCGGCATGGAAAAGAAGCTGGTGCTGGAACGTGCTGCCGGTCTGATGGTCAGCGGTCGCAATCTTAGTGGCTTTGGTTATGACGTTGGCGTATTTAATCCGACCCAGCGCTCCAGTGCCGTCGGCTTCGGTGACGCTGGTGACGCCATGGCCTACGCCGGTCGCGTGATGTACGACATGGGTGATTCCCTGCACATTGAGGCCTCCTATGGCACCAGCACCCAGGACGACACCGCTCTTGCTGGTGCCGAAGACTACACCGTGTTCGACGTGGCCGCCGCCTACAAGCTGAACGCCATGACCTTCAAGGCCGAATACATTCTCGGTAGCAATGTTTTGGGTGCTGATGGTGATGACGAAAGCGTCTGGTACCTGCACGGCGGTTATGCCTTCAACGACACCTTTGAAGGTGTCGTGCGTCATTACAACGCCACCCAGGATTATGCCAACGGCGACGACTTCAGCCTGGGCAATACCTACATCGGCGCCAACATCTATCTGGCCGAGAAAAACAATGCACGTATTCAGCTGAACTACGTGCTGGCCAGCGGCGATACCGATGGTGCCGATGTCTACAGTGGCGTTGCCACAGGCTACACCGACGATATCTTCCTGGCCCAGTTCCAGGTGGGCTTCTAAGTCAGACTTAGACGCACCGTCAACATGCTGCCCCGGTAGCGTGTGAAGTAGTAAGAAAGGCCGGCGTGGGCAACCACGCCGGCTTTTTTATTGCCCTCAGCGCGTAGCCTGGGTTGAGCCTGCGAAACCCGGGGAACTAAGGAAAGGAGATATCCCGGGTTTCGCGGGCTCAACCCAGGCTACTTGTTGATAAAGACGCAAAAAAAACCGGCAATCCCCGGGGAGGCGCAGGAATTGCCGGTCAGACCAAAGGCCGGGGCTCAGTTCAGAATTTCACGGTATAACGCGCATACAGATCCTTGTCCTTACGTTTTTGCAAGCCAATCTCCTGTTCGATATCGGTGCGGTAACGCACGCGGACTTCGAGGCGCTGTTTCTTGGCGAGGTTCCAGCGGTAACGGGTCTCGGCCAGGTACTGGTTACTCTTGAAGTCCGGCGACAATAACCAACCGGCATCCGCCCGCGCCAGCA
>JAKIUN010000004.1 GCA_021647505.1 Gammaproteobacteria bacterium | reverse complement strand
TATCCCACGGGGAATTGACACCCAGTAGCTGGCTGTAATGCTCTTCTATGTCCATGGAAAAAACCGCTCCAATCAATGGCTAAAGCAGGGTATTTTACCGGAATTTCACACAGTTTTACGAAGAGCCCCACTGAGGCTGGTGGCGAAGGCATCAACTTGCAGCGCAAGTGCCACATTATGGTCAACTACGATCTGCCATGGAATCCCATGCGTCTCGTCCAGCGTATAGGCCGACTATATCGTTACGGCCAACAAAAGCGCGTCGTTGTGTTCAATGTTCACTCCCCGGATACTGCTGATGAGCAAATCATTGATCTGATGTACACCCGTATCGATCAGGTTGTGAATGATATGGCCGGGGTCAGCAGCGAGTTTAATGAACAGATGCAGGACGATATTCTGGGAGAAATTGCCGACCTGATGGATGTGAGCAAGATTTTGGCAGAAGCCACCGTTGCAGGCATCCACCGTACACAGGAACGCATAGACGAAGCGCTGGCCAGAGCAAAGGCGGCAACCGCCAAACAGCGAGAGTTGTTTGAACATGCGGCCAGCTTTGACCCAGACGAAACTCGTCATGAGCTGAGAATCAGCCAGGAGCACGGTGCCGCCTTTGTACAGGGCATGTTCCAGCAGTTGGATATAGAAGTCGTGGATACCACGCATAACGAGCTGCTCTGGCACATCCGTCTGCCGGAGCCAGTGCAACAGGAGCTGGGCGTCACCAGGAGCCGTTACGAAGTCACTTTGGATCGTATCCTCGCTATCAACCGGCCTGGCACGCACATGCTGGATCTGGACTCCTTCCTGATGCAGTACCTGATCCGCAAGGCGAAAAGCTACGACTTCATGGGGCTTAGTGCTGTTATTCAGTCAGATAATCTGGATGGAGCCGCCATCCTGACCAGCCTGCTGCGCTGGCAGAATGATCAGGGCCAACGCATGCGACAGGAGTATACGGCTTACGAGATTGCAGCTGATGGACAGGTTACCGTCAACCCGCAAGCCTTCAGTGAATGGCTGAAGCAACCGGCACAGACAGGGGATGTTACTATTGATCGTGAACAGAACAGATCATGGTTTGAAGCAACAGAAGGTGCCGCAGACAGAAGGCTGGCTGAAGTCAGCAACCAACATCTACACCCGGAAAACAACCAATGGGTTTCCGGTGCCTGGTTGGAGCAGGAATAACATAATGAAAGATTTACCCAAAGACTCCGAAATTCTTCTCTATCGAAGTAAGGATGGCGACGTAAAGATTGATGTTTTGGCACAGGACGAGACTCTCTGGTTGACCCAAAAGCGCATGGCCGAGCTGTTTGGCGTTCAGCGGCCCACTATCACCAAACACCTGAAAAATATATATGAAAACAAAGAGTTAGAAGAGGATTCAGTATGTTCCATTTTGGAACATACTGCCACTGACGGCAAAACCTATCGCACCCAATACTACAGCCTGGGTGCCATCATCGCTGTGGGCTACCGGGTCAATTCCATTCAGGCCACACAGTTTCGCATCTGGGCCACCCAAACTCTGAAAGAGTTCATCATCAAGGGCTTTGCTCTGGATAGTGAACGCTTGAAAAACGGTATTCACTTTGGCAAAGACTATTTTGACGAACTGCTGGAAAAAATCCGGGAGATTCGTGCCTCTGAGCGCCGTTTCTACCAGAAAATCACCGACATCTATGCTCAATGCTCGGCCGATTATGATCCGGCGTCAGAATTCACCCAAACATTCTATGCAACCGTGCAAAACAAGCTGCATTGGGCCATCCACGGCATGACAGCGGCAGAGGTGATAAAACAGCGAGTCAACAAAAACCAGCCACACATGGGCTTGACCACATGGAAAAACGCACCCGCAGGAAAAATCCTGAAAACCGATGTAGGCGTTGCGAAAAACTATTTGAGTGAACAGGAACTGGATGAACTCAACCACATTGTTGTCATGTATCTCGATTACGCCGAGCTACAGGCCAAAAAACAGCATTTAATGAAAATGGCAGATTAGGTGGAAAAACTGGATGCCTTTCTGCGCTTTAATGATTATGAAGTCCTGGACAACCCCGGCAATGTTTCTGCACAGGTCGCCAAAGCCCTGGCGGAAAAAGAATATAAGAAATTTCGCATTGAGCAGGATCAACAGCACAAATCAGATTTTGACAAGCTGATTGAGCAATCAAAAACCTTGAGTAAAACCAAAAAAAATCAGGACTAAGACATGGCCGCAAGAAAAAACAAGCAAGGTAACGACAAGGCGCAGCAATCCAATACCTACACCCATGAGCAGGAGGCAGTACAGCGACCGGACGTAGGGGTACAGCCGGAATTTGATGCCCGCAAGCCAGCCAAAAAATATCGCTATGACTCATCTCTGGCGCCCGAATTGTGCTGGGATGAAAATGCCGAGCGGGAGATGACCGAGTGGTTGTTGAACTTGATTGCAGAGGCAGCAGATAAAGGCGAACAAACGGTCTTTGCACAATCGAAGCAATGGCAAGGCACCAATGAGGTGTTTGCCTCGATTGCCGAGTGCGTCGCCCGGCTCAAGAGTTTGACTCAACCCTTTCTCAACTGGACCGGCAAGGCGGAGCGCCGACAGATTGCGGTGCCGACCATACCGTTGTTCGTCCATGAGCGTCACTCCACGCAGGCCATTCTGGAGACGCTGGAGGGTTAACAAGGCAACAGGTA
The DNA here is from genome assembly GCA_021647505.1 of Gammaproteobacteria bacterium. Taxonomy (GTDB): domain Bacteria; phylum Pseudomonadota; class Gammaproteobacteria; order SZUA-152; family SZUA-152; genus DRQN01. The sequence continues at coordinate 98,420 of JAKIUN010000004.1, read as the reverse complement.
CCACGCTGGATCTGTTTGGCGACCCTGATCTGGATATTACCGACAAGCTGGATGCCTACGAACACAATGGCCCCTGGACCAATCGCATGATGCTTGGGGATTCGCTACAGGTGATGAACTCCCTGCTGGAGTATGAGGGGTTGGGTGGTCAGGTGCAGATGATCTATATGGACCCGCCCTATGGGGTTAAGTTTGGTTCTAACTTTCAGCCCTTTGTGCGCAAGCGGGATGTGAAGCACGGCAAGGATGACGAGATGATTCGTGAACCGGAGATGGTGAAGGCGTATCGGGATACCTGGGAGTTGGGGATTCACTCCTATCTGACTTATCTGCGTGATCGGTTGATGTTGGCGCGGGAGTTATTGACCGAGAGTGGTAGTATTTTTGTGCAGATTTCGGATAAGAATTTGCATCATGTACGGGAAGTCATGGATGAAGTCTTTGGAAGGGATAACTTTATCAGCATAGTTACATTTCGAAAAAAGACGATGCAATTTGGCTCTAAGTATTTAGAGGGAATGAATGATTTCTTGTTGTTTTATGCTAAACGAAAAGAAAAATTAAAATACAGGCACTTATTCCAGAAGCAAAATATTGAGGGCGTGCCAAATTGGGTCTACGTTCAACGTCCTGATGGGACTGAACGCAAAATGACAAATGAGGAAAAAAACAATCATGCCTTATTGCTAAATGGCTCAAAGATTTTCCGTGCAGTGCTTATGAGGCCATCTGGATACTCAGATAGCATGGTTTATGATGTTGAGTTTAAAGGGGAAATTTATAAGCCAGCTAAAGGGGGGTGTTGGTCAACCACTGAAGCCGGAATGAATAATTTAAAAAGAGCCAAGCGGGTTTTTGCAGCTGGAGAGAATTTATATTACAAGCTTTTTCATGAAGATTATCCAGTGAGCACCCTAACAAATTTATGGTCTGATATGTCTGGCCCAAAAGATATTATCTATGCTGTTCAGACGTTAAATACGGTTATTCAGCGATGTATACTAATGGCTACAGATCCTGGTGATCTTGTTCTTGATCCCACCTGTGGCTCCGGTACTACCGCTTACGTTGCTGAACAATGGGGACGCCGCTGGATTACCTGCGATACCTCCCGTGTTCCACTAGCCTTGGCACGTCAACGCCTGCTGACTGCCACTTTCCTCTGGTATGAACTGAAGGAACCGCAACGCGGCCCGGCTGGTGGTTTTGTATATAACCGCAAACAAAATCGTAAAGGTCAAGAAATCGGTGGCTTGGTTCCTCATATTACATTGAAATCCATCGCAAACAATGACGAGCCGGAAACCGTTACCCTGGTGGATAAACCAGAGATCAATAAAAAGATCACTCGTGTCTGTGGCCCCTTCACTGTGGAAGCCACCATCCAGGCTGCCGGTTCTATGCTGGAAGAGCAGGATGCCATCAAAGAGACCGCCGCTGCCCACGATGCACAGGGAGGTGCGAGTGTCACGGGAGGCAGGAGGCCGGGAGTGACCGAGAACCCCCGCACCTATCTGGATCGCATGATCGAGGTATTGCGCCAGAGCAAAACCCTGCGCCTCCCCGGTAACAAGGCGCTGGAACTGGAACTGGTACGACCTCTGGCGGCGGAAGACTATGAGCATTTGCACGCCGAGGCGACGGAAAAAAACGGCGCATCCCGGCGCATTGCGGTGATGTTCGGCCCGCAGGATGGAGCCATTGATTCTAGTGCCGTGCTGGAGGCTGCCCGCGAAGCCTGGTTCAGAAAATTTGATGCGCTCTATATCTTCGGTTTTGCCATCCAGGCCAAGGCGCGTGAGCTGGTTTCTGACCGGGGTAAACTGAAACTGCCCTGCACCTATGTGGCCGTCACCCCCGATGTAGTGATGTCCGATCTACTCAAGACCAGCAAGTCCTCGGAAATCTTCTCCATCACCGGCCTGCCGGATGTGGCCTTCAAACCTAATGGTGACAAGGCGCCCAATGGCGATCCCCTCTATCAGGTGGAACTGTTGGGGCTGGACATCTTCCGCCCCCACGACATGGAAACAGAATCCATCCATGCCGAAAACCTGCCTTGCTGGATGCTGGATACCGACTACAACGGCATGGTGTTCATGGCGCGGCAGGTCTTCTTCCCGAAAACATCGGCCTGGAGCAATCTGCAGAAATCACTCAAGGCAAAATTTGATGATTCTGTATGGGAGCATCTGGCTGGCACCACCTCTGAGTCGTTCGTGCTGGGTCAACACCAGCGCATTGCGGTGAAGGTGATTGATGAGCGGGGCAATGAGTTGATGGTGGTGCGGGAGGCCGATTTATGAAATGCCGCACGATCTCATTCAGCGGCCATGCTGTTCGGCGTATGTTTCAGCGTGATATCAAAAGGCAGGAGGTAACGGATATTGTTACCAGGGGCGAGACAGTTGCCAGCTATCCGGATGACCGACCGCATCCCAGTTTTCTGCTGCTTGGTTTTGCCGCAGAAAAGCCGGTTCATGTTGTGCTGGCACAGAACAAAATAGACGGTAGCTGTATTATCATTACGGCATATATTCCAGATGGCGCGCTATGGTCTAATGGGTTCAAAACGAGGATAAAGTGATGCAATGTGTAATCTGTAAACAGGGTGATACTCAGCCGGGAACAGCCACGGTAACGCTGGAGCGGGATGCTACAACCATGGTAATCAAAGGCGTTCCGGCGGATGTCTGCGAAAATTGTGGTGAATATTATCTCTCCAATGAGATGACAGAACAGGTTCTGACCATGGCGGAAGAGGCGGTTGCCAATGGTGCAGAGATTGAAGTGCGGCGGTTTGCAGCCTGAGGTCTGTTTCCATGTCTGAAAAGCTTGTTGCCCCCAATGAGGTTGAGTCTCCGATCATCAACTCCCCCTTTGTTGAGCCTGCCCAGCATTGGCAGATTGAGAAAGGAAAACTGCCGATACAGGCAACCGGCAGACGGCCCGCAAGTTATTACTACCGGGTTCCAGAGAGCAGTGGCCGGGGGCGCAAGAACAAAAAACAGTTGAGCCTCGAAGGTGATTTAGGCATCGGCCAGCAGGAGGATCTACCCTTGGTCAATTGGCTGCGTAACCGCACGAAGGAGTGGCGTGACGGAAAATTGACAGGCATTCCATACGATGGCGCATCCAGCATCACCAAAGAGCTGCTGGTTTTATGGCGGGGTGACAGTTCACTGCGAAAACAACGCCTCTTCTTTGCCCAGGTAGAAGCGGTCGAGACGATCATCTTTTTGGTGGAAGCCAATCCCATCTACCGTAAGGGGATGCCTGAAATACCTGTGGATCACCCCGGTGAAAATGCGAGGGAGGCCGGGTTTAGGGCTTTTACCCGCTACGCCTGCAAGATGGCAACGGGGACGGGCAAAACCACCGTGATGGGCATGCTTTCGGCATGGTCGATTCTGAACTGTGTTGCAGCACCGACCGATGATCGTTTCTCGGATACCATCCTCATCGTCTGCCCTAATGTCACCATTCGGGAGCGACTCCAGGAACTCGATCCTGCCCATGGAGATAACAGTCTTTATCGCACTCGTCAGCTAGTGCCGCCACATCGCATGGAAGAACTGCGCCGGGGTGAGGTGATGATTGCCAACTGGCACCGTTTGGCGAAGAAGGAGTCCAGCAGTGTTAATGGAACATCGGCAAAGGTCGTAAAAACCGGTGAGGCAACAGAGATTGTAAAGAATGCAGGAAAGGCCAATGAGTCGATCGAGGTAAAGTATTTTGAGTCTGACCGGGCCTGGTTTAAACGTATTCGCCAGGAGCTGGGGTCGGGCAAAGGTCGCAGCCCGCATTGGCTTATTTTTAATGATGAATCGCATCATGCCTATCGCCGTGGTGACAGCAATAATCTCGTTGATCTGGAAGAAGATGCCTCTTTAGCCAAAAAGAATGCTAGAGAAGCGACGATCTGGATTGAAGGTCTGGATCGAATCAACAAGCTGGCGGGTGGCCGAAAGAAAGGGGTTAAATATTGCTTCGACCTTTCCGCTACCCCGTTTTACATTCAAGGTTCGGGCAATGAAGTGGGCAAACCGTTCCCCTGGGTTGTCTCCGATTTTGGTTTACTGGATGCCATTGAATCAGGGCTGGTCAAGATTCCTCAATTACCAACACGCGATATTACCGGAGCCGAAGAGGCCAGTTACTTTAATGTATGGCGGTGGATTGAATCGATGGCGGAAAAGGAGCCTGGGAAAGAAAATCAATCCTCAGATCGTAATGACCTATGCTTCTGCCCCCATTACGACATTGGCGCAGGATTGGCACAAGCGTTTTCAGCAGTGGAAACAGGACAGCAAGGATGAAATACACCCGGTGCCTCCGGTATTTATCGTAGTCTGCCGTGACACCAAGGTGGCTGCAGAGGTCTATAGCTGGTTAGGCTATAACGAAGGTGGTTATGGCCAGGCACCGGAATGGTTTCGTAATCAAACGGGTAATGAGGTCACCGTTCGTGTTGACTCCAAAGTGGTAGAAGACCTGGAGGAAGGCGGCAGCAAAGATGAAACTCGGCGTCTGCGTTTTATTCTCGATACCATTGGTAAAAAATCCTGGCCAGGTGGCAAGGTACCAGAAGAATGGTCAGAGCTGGTTCGTAAAAATAACGAAAAGGCCGAGGCTGATGACAATGATGGCAGTTATAAATGGATTGATGAACGTATCCCTCCGGGCAGGAATATCCGCTGCATCGTCTCCGTAGCCATGCTGACCGAAGGATGGGATGCCAACACCGTGACTCATATCGTTGGTCTGCGTCCTTTCGGTTCTCAGTTGTTGTGTGAGCAGGTCGTTGGCCGTGCACTGCGCCGTCGTAGTTATGCCTTGAATGAAGAGACCGATCAGTTTGAAGAAGAGACCGCCAAAGTATTTGGCGTGCCTTTTGAACTGGTGCCGTTCAAAGTTTCTAAGCCAAAAGATAGTAAGCCGCCAAAAGAGCCCAACCATATTTTTAGTGACCCAGATAAGGAGCAATATGAAATAGAGTTCCCTCTGGTAGAAGGCTACTACAGCCCGAAAACCTTCGAAGTAAGTATTGCCTGGGATCAGGTCTCACAGTTGACGATTGATCCTATGAGCATACCCGATCAAACCGAGATGAATTCGATGACAGCCCCGGAAGGGGCGCTAGCCGTTTATGGGCCCGGACAAAATCCTGTCTTAACTCTGGCCGGTTGGCGTAAACAATTCCGTGATCAGCAAGTAGCGTTTGTTCTTGCGAGAGAGGTTTGTAATAGATGGGAAAAAGAACAAGGGTTGGCCTCTGACGATACTAAAGATGCTGTACCTGTTCAGACTCTGTTTCCTAAGGTTGCTTTTGCAGCAAAACGATTTATTCAAGAAAAGATTATCTGCAAGACAAGTACTGCTCAACCATGCGATGTGCTTTGGGTTGGCACATATCAGCAGCAAGCGGTTGATATTCTGTTTGAAGCTATCCGCAAGTGTGGATTGACTGAGAGTCGGGAGCTACCACGTATCCCGAAAGGATCAGCAGGACGTGGAAGCACTCGTTATGTTGACTACCACACAACAAAAAATATTTACCCCGTAAATCATTGTCATTTGAATGCCATGGTGGCTGATACGAAGAAGTGGGAGCAAAGTGCAGGTTTTGCATTGGATACCCATCCCGGCGTAATCAAATGGGTTAAGAACGAACACATGGGGTTTGTAATTCCGTATCGAAAAAATGGTGTCCCGGCGCGTTATATCCCTGACTTTATTGCCGTACTCGATATCGGACTTACACTGGTGATTGAAACCAAAGGCCAATATGGTGATGACGCTGACCTAAAGGCCAAGGCTGCAAAACGATGGGTGAACGCAGTGAATGAAGATGGCACAATGGGATTGTGGCGCTATATAGTGGTGAAAGATCCATCGGCGCTGCCTAATATTCTGAACGATTATGCACTCGCAAAGTGGGATAATGATCTGCTTGAAATGAGTCAATAACTGCGTCTGTGATGGAGCAATTGTACTCGGACAGGATTTGTCTATAGAGATATTTTTGGTGCTGTGAATCCAAACTTTGGATCATTGTCTGATCGTCCGTCACGCCGCTTGCATGCTACGCGGCAAGCGTCGCGCCGGGCTAGGCCGTGCCAAGATTCGAGTCCGCCAGACTGCCTCCGCAAGCTCTGGCAGACTGGCTACGTGGCTTCGTTCGACACTGTACCCTCCGTTCCCGCCCGCACTCCGCCACTGCGCCCTTAGCCCCAAACGACGGGGCCAAGGGCTTGCGGCTCCGTAGCGGGCTATGCCGTGCTGGAATTCACCACCACCGGATGCTCCGTAAACTCCGCAACCGGCTCTGTGCCCCTGTTCCGGCTTGGTTACCCTTCGTTGTCGCTTGCATGGTGCCAAGCCAGGCTCGGCTATCGCCCAGCCAGCCTTTTCACCACACTGCGCTGGTCTTTCCAGCCCACCATCATTTGTGGCTTCGGTAAAGGCTTGGTGCTGCCTACCCAACCAAAGTCGGTGGTCGGCAAATGAACATAATGCGGAATTATGCGCAGCACAAAAAGCGTGCTGTTCGCTTCGCCGCATAATTAGCATTATGTGTAAATTGCCTCCGCTTTTTAATCCTTCTAAGGAAGGAACTTCAGTTTAAAAATGATTGCTGGGTTGAATAATAAAACGGGTCTTTCGACCCGTATCTGGACTTTCAGTCCGTAAAGTTAACCCGCCAGCTCTAGTGGGTGGTTGTTGAGTGGTGTGACATCGCAGGCATGGCCCGCTTTACTCTTCCGAGGTATAACCCAGATTGGTCGCCAGCCAGCGCTCGGTGTCGCGCAGGCTCATACCCTTGCGGCGGGCGTAATCCTTGGCCTGATCCTGGTTGATCTTGCCGACGGCAAAGTAACTGGCGTCAGGGTGTGAGTAATAGAGTCCGCTTACCGCCGCCGTGGGTACCATGGCCTTGGATTCGGTGAGGTGGATGCCGGTGTTGTTCTCGGCGTCCAGCAGTTCCCACAATAAATCCTTTTCCGTGTGGTCGGGCGAGGCGGGGTAGCCGGCGGCGGGACGGATGCCGCGATACTGTTCTTTTATCAACGCTTGATTGTCCAGTTTTTCATCGGCTGCGTAAGCCCAGAACTCCCGGCGCACGCGCAGGTGCAGGTGTTCGGTGAAGGCTTCGGCGAGGCGGTCGGCCAGTGCCTTGAGCATGATGGCATGGTAGTCGTCGTGATCGGCCTCGAAGCGGGCGATGTGTTCATCGATGCCGATGCCGGTGGTCACAGCGAAGGCGCCGATGTAGTCCTTCAGTCCACTTTCCTTGGAGGCGATGAAATCGCTGAGGCAACGGTTCGGTTTGCCGCCAGGCTTTTCCTCTTGCTGACGCAGGTTGTGCAGCACCATGCGTACCTGGCTGTTGCCGCTGGCCACTGCCCCGTCTCCTGTAGCATTTGTATTTTCCTGCACATCGTAGATCTCGATGTCGTCATGACCCACTGCATTGGCGGGGAAAAAGCCCACCACGGCGCTGGCTTTGAGCCACTTTTCGTCGATGATCTGGCGTAGCATCTTCTGCGCGTCGTCGAACAGCTTGCGCGCTTCTTCGCCCTTTTTGGGGTCATCGAGAATCTTGGGGAAGCTACCCTTCATCTCCCAGGCGTGGAAGAAGGGCGTCCAGTCGATGTAGTCCACCAGCTCTTTCAGGGGGTAGTCGTCGAGCACCTTGACACCGATGAAGCTGGGCTCCGGCGGCACGTAGTTGCCCCAGTCGATGGGCGTCTTGTTGTCGCGCGCCTGCTGCAGGGTGAGCCAGCGGGTGTTCTTGCGCCGCGCGGCATGGTTGATGCGCACCTGCTCGTATTCGTTGCGGATTTTTTCCACGAAGCCGTCGCGGAATTCTTCGCTGATGAGGTTCTGCGCCACGCCCACCGCTCGCGAGGCATCTTTTACCCACACGCAGGGGCCTTCATAGCCGGGCTCGATTTTTACCGCAGTGTGGGCGCGCGAGGTGGTGGCGCCGCCGATCATCAGCGGGATGTCGAAACCCAGGCGCTGCATTTCCTTGGCGATGTGGGTCATCTCCTCCAGCGAGGGAGTAATGAGGCCGGACAGGCCGATGATATCCACGTCGTGCTCGCGCGCAGCATCAAGGATCTTTTGCGCCGGCACCATCACGCCGATGTCGATGACCTCGAAATTGTTGCATTGCAGCACCACGCCGACAATATTTTTGCCGATGTCGTGCACGTCGCCCTTCACCGTGGCCATGAGGATCCTGCCGGCGGCACGGGCGCCTTCTTCTTTTCCGGCTTCGATAAAGGGTAGCAGATGGGCCACGGCCTTTTTCATGACACGGGCGGATTTCACCACTTGGGGCAGGAACATCTTGCCCTCGCCGAACAGGTCACCAACCACGTTCATGCCGCTCATCAAGGGGCCTTCGATGACCTGGATAGGGCGTTCGAATTGCTGGCGGGCCTCTTCGGTGTCTTCCACCACGTAGGCGTCGACGCCCTTCACCAGGGCGTGTTCGAGGCGTTTTTCCACCGCCCATTCGCGCCAGGCGAGGTCTTCCTTTTTTGCTCCACCGACGGCATCGCCGCGATATCGGTCGGCGATCTCCAGCAGGCGATCAGTGGCGTCGGAGCGGCGGTTGAGCACTACGTCCTCGACCCGCTCACGCAGCTCGTCGTCGAGGTCGTCATACACCGCCAGCTGGGTGGCGTTGACGATGCCCATGTCCATGCCAACCTGGATGGCGTGGTAGAGGAACACCGAGTGGATGGCCTCGCGCACTGGGTTGTTGCCGCGGAAGGAGAATGACACGTTGGATACGCCGCCGGAAATCAGTGCATAGGGCAGGGTACGCTTGATCTCGCGCGTGGCCTCGATGAAGTCCACGCCGTAGTTGTTGTGTTCCTCGATGCCGGTGGCGACGGCGAAGATGTTGGGGTCGAAGATGATGTCTTCCGGCGGGAAGCCGACCTTTTCAATCAGCAGATTGTAGGAGCGGGTGCAAATCGCCACCTTGCGCTCGAAGGTGTCGGCCTGGCCTTCTTCGTCGAAGGCCATCACCACCGTGGCGGCGCCATAACGGCGGATCAGGCGAGCATGGCGCAGGAAGTTTTCCTCGCCCTCCTTGAGGCTGATAGAGTTGACGATGCCCTTGCCCTGCAGGCGCTTGAGGCCGGCCTCGATGATCTCCCACTTGGAGGAGTCCACCATCACCGGCACGCGGGCGATGTCCGGCTCGGAGGCGATCAGGTTGATGAAGTCGATCATCGCCGCCTTGCCATCCAGCATGGCCTCGTCCATGTTGATGTCGATGATGTGGGCGCCGTTTTCCACCTGTTCGCGCGACACACTCAGGGCCTCGTCGAAGCGCTCTTCCAGGATCAGACGCTTGAACTTGGCCGAGCCAGTGACGTTGTTGCGCTCGCCGATGTTGACGAACAGCGAGTCGGGGCCGATGTTGAACGGCTCCAGCCCGGACAGACGGGTAAGGTGTGTGTCTTCCGGCACCTTGCGCGGCGGGAATTTGCCCACCGCATCGGCGATGGCCTTGATGTGCGCCGGGGTGGTGCCGCAGCAACCACCGATGATGTTGATGAAACCGCTCTCGGCCCATTCACCGATCTCGGCGGCCATCTGCGCCGGGGTTTCGTCGTATTCGCCGAAGGCGTTGGGCAGGCCGGCGTTGGGGTGGCTGTTGATGTGGCAGTTGGCGATGCCGGCCACCTCTTCGACATACTGGCGTAGTTCGTCGGCGCCCAGGGCGCAATTGAAACCGAAGCTGATGGGCTCGATGTGACGCAGGGAATTCCAGAAGGCCTCGGCGGTCTGCCCAGACAGGGTGCGCCCTGAAGCATCGGTGATAGTGCCGGAGATCATCACCGGCAGGCGTTTCCCCGAGGTCTCGAAGTAGTCTTCGATGGCGAACAGGGCGGCCTTGGCATTGAGGGTATCGAAGATGGTCTCGACCAGGAGGATGTCCGAGCCGCCGTCCACCAAGCCCTTGATGGCTTCGAGATAGGATTCGCACAGGGTATCGAAGTCGATGTTGCGAAAACCGGGGCGGTTGACGTCCGGCGACAGCGAGGCGGTGCGGTTGGTGGGGCCGAGCACGCCGGAGACGAAGCGCGGACTGTCCGGAGTGGCGATGGCGTCGCAGGCTTCGCGCGCCAGGCGTGCGGCTTCCACGTTGATCTCGTAGACCAGCGATTCCATGCCGTAGTCGGCCATGGATACTGAGTTCGCGTTGAAGGTGTTGGTTTCGAGGATATCTGCGCCGGCGGCCAGATATTCGCTGTGGATGTCGCGGATGATCTGCGGCTGGCTCAAGGTGAGCAGGTCATTGTTGCCCTTGAGGTCGCTGGGCCAGTCGGCAAAACGTTGGCCCCGGTAGCCGTCCTCGTCCAGTTTATACTGCTGGATCATGGTGCCCATGGCGCCGTCGAGGATGACGATGCGCTCGGCGAGGAGTTGTTCGAGGGTCTTGCTCATGGGGCTTACTCACGGAAAAAGGCGGCTGGCTGGGGAAAATGGCCGGTTATTCTAGCATGGGATATATCTGTAGGAGTGGGCCATGCCCACGATTGTTCGCAGGTGGGAAAAGCGACAGGTCGCGGGCATGGCCCGCTGCTACAAAACAGGCTTATCTTTCAGCACTGTTCCCACGGTAGGCCGTGAAAACGCCAGCCACCCAGCGATGAACGGTGGTGCTCGTCATCCAGCTCGCCCTCGAAGCCTTCCAGCACATTGTAGACATCCGGAAAGCCACCCTTGACCAGAACCTCGCCGGCCTCCAGTGAACGTTTGCCGCTGCGGCAGATAAGCAACACCGGAGCGCAATTTTCATCGTGGCAACTGAGACCGCCGAGCATCACCTGGCGCACATGGGCGGGGAAGTCCGGGTCGACCTTCCAGTCCGGCTCATCGATCCAGGCGACGTGGATGGCGCCCTTGGGGTGGCCGACGAAGAGGAATTCCATTGATGAGCGTACGTCGATCATTACGGCGCTGGGATTTTTTTCCAGTAGTTCGTAAGCCTCTTTGGGGCTCAGTGACCTGACTTTACTCTTGTTCATGGGGGTATCCTTCGTATGAGTGATCGCTACGGTGATCCCGCATCGGTACACTATGCACCTATGGAAACCTTTGCAACATATCCTGGATGTCTGCTGATCTGTCAACATTGTCTTGATGGTTTCAGGGCTTCACTGTTGGCCGTTCTGGGCCGGCGCATGAGAGCGATGCTGGCCATCAGGCGGTTTATGCCAAGCGGTAAATTCTACGCCTGCCAGCGGGGAGAGCAAGGGGCGTGATCCGTGGTCGAATCATCTACATCCTGTTCAGGGCGACTGCTTATCTATCGTTGCCGCTGGCGCAGGGGCTGGGGGCGGCACTGGGCGGACTGCTGAACCTGTTTCCTAACGAGACCCGGCGGGTGGCGCGGCGCAACATCTACCGTTGTTTCCCCGACTGGAGCCGAGCGCAGCGCCGCCGCCTGTTGCGTCAAAGCCTGATGCAGACCGGCCGCACCGCCGCCGAAACGGCCATTCTCTGGCTACGACCACTGCCGCAGGTGCTGCCGTTGGTGCGCGAGGTAGAGGGGGAGGAATTGCTGCAACAGGGCATGGCCTGGGGGCGCGGTGTGATCGTGCTCTCGCCGCATCTGGGCAGCTGGGAGATGACCGGGCTCTATCTGTCGGCCCAGTGGAGTATTACCTGCATGTATCGTCCGCCCAAGTTGGTGGCAATGAATGAACTCATGCGGCATGGCCGCGAACGCGGCGGCGCCCGCCTGGCGCCCACTGATGCGAGTGGTGTACGCGCCCTGTTGCGAGCCCTGCGCCAGGGCGAGATGATCGGCATCCTGCCCGACCAGGATCCGGAGCGGGACTCCGGCGTGTTTGCTCCTTTTTTTGGCCATCCGGCCAACACCATGGTGCTGTTGCCCAAGCTGGCGCGAAAATCCGGCGCCACGGTGTTATTCGCCTATGCTGAACGTCTGCCCCGGGGACGCGGTTTCCGCCTGCACATCCGTCCGGCGCCCATCGGCATCGATGACGCTGACCTCGGTAGCGCCGCCGCGAGTCTCAATCGAGGCGTGGAGGCATGCGTGCGCCAGCTGCCGGCACAGTATCAATGGGGCTACAAACGCTTCAAGGGCCAGCCCGAGGGCGAGGCGGATTTTTATGCGCGGGATGTGAAAGACGACTAGTGCCCTGTTGTTTTTTTGCAAGCCGTTAGATAGGCCAGCAATTGTGCCTCATGGATACCCGGCAATGTTTCTATACTTTTCAGCGCCAATACAATCTATACGACAGCCACAATCAAGGTGAACAGCTTTGTATTCAACAGGTAGTGGCCACTCAAGTTGAAAACAAATTTTCCGCTTAAAATCATGGCTATGTTTAAAAACAATGCGTTAAATGTGACAAAGTAGAATTAGTCTGCCGTTGCCTGCTGCACCGCGCGGATGGCTTTCAGTTGCCGCACTTGCAGGGCCTCGCCCAGGGCCTTTCCTGTCAGTCCCTGTTCGCACAGCTCGCGGCTGTCCACGGCGGCTGCGGCATCACGCACGCGACGCAGGATGTCGGGTTGCTCGAAGTATGCGTCCTCAAATCCCCAGCGACCACGGGAGTCCGCCTCGCAGGCGAGGATGAATTGCTCGAAACGCTTGGGGCGGCGCAGGGCGTCCGTGCGTCGCAGCAGCTTCAGCAGGGTCTCCGGGCGCAGCTCGGCGGCGCGGTGGTAGTGCAGGTGAAATTCCGTCACCAACAGAGCCAGATCACGGAAGTGGTTGGGTATCCGCAGGCGTTTACACAGGGCCTTTACTAGCGGCAGGCCACGCGTCTCGTGGGCAATGTGGCGGGGCCATTCCTCTTTCGGCGTGGTGCCCTTGCCGAGATCGTGCACCAGGGCGGCGAAGCGTACTACGGGCTCGGGTGAGAGGCGCGCCGCCTGTGTCAGTACCAGCATCGTGTGCACGCCGGTGTCGATCTCTGGGTGATGTTTCTCCGGTTGCGGCACGCCGAACAGGCGGTCGACCTCCGGTAGTAGTCGTGCCAGTGCGCCACAGTCACGCAGTACCTCAAAATAGTGCGCCGGGCTGTCCGTACGCAGGGCGCGTTCGGTTTCCGCCCACACCCGCTCGGCGACCAGGGCATCGATTTCACCGGCTTCAACCATCTCTCGCATCAGCTGCATGGTTTCGTCGGCGATACGGAAGCCGAGGTGGGTAAAGCGGGCGGCGAAGCGCGCCACGCGCAGGATGCGTACCGGATCCTCGACAAAGGCAGGAGAGACGTGACGCAGGATGCGATCACGCAGGTCACGCTGGCCACCGAAAGGGTCGACAAGCTCACCGTCCGCTGTCTCGGCGATGGCGTTGACGGTGAGGTCGCGGCGCAGCAGATCCTGCTCCAGGGTCACGTCCGGCGCGGCGTGCACGCTGAAGCCGTGATAGCCCGGCGCGGTCTTGCGTTCGGTACGCGCCAGGGCATACTCCTCATGGCTCTCGGGGTGTAGAAAGACCGGAAAATCCTTGCCCACCAGGCGGTAGCCACGGGCGGTCATCGCCTCCACCGTGGCGCCCACCACCACCCAGTCACGCTCCTTGGGTGTCAGTCCCAGCAATTTGTCGCGCACCGCGCCGCCTACCAAAAATGTCTCCATGCGGGTATTTTACGCCCATGCCGCACTGTCTGACACGCCTCTTTCTCCTTGTTCTGCTCATTCCGTCTCTCGTCGGCTGTGGCTACTACGGCCAATCTATCCGTGGCCAGTGGGAGTTGATCAGCAAACGACAGTCCATCGAAGCCCTGCTGGCCGACCCGCAGACCCCCGCCATGCTGCGTGAAAAACTGCACCGCGTGCAGCAGATCCGCCGCTTTGCCAGCGTACAGTTGGCCCTACCCGATAACGGTAGTTACCGTGACTATGCCGACCTCGGACGTCCCTTTGTGGTCTGGAACGTGTTTGCCGCCCGTCCGCTATCCATGCGGCTCGAGACCTGGTGCTTCCCGGTTGCCGGCTGCGTGGGCTACCGAGGCTATTTCGATGAGACCGAGGCGCGAGCCTATGCCGCCACCCTGGTGGCGCAGGGACTGGAAACCCACGTTGCCGGTATCGGTGCCTATTCCACGCTGGGCTGGTTTGATGACCCTCTGCTCAATACCGTGATGGGTCGTTCAGAGGCGCGTCTGGCGGGGCTGATCTTTCACGAACTGGCGCATCAGCGCGTCTATGTGCCGGGCGACACGGCCTTCAACGAGGCCTTTGCCTCGGCTGTAGAGCAGGAAGGCGTGCGGCGCTGGTTGACGCAGAACGGTGATGTGCAACAAATAATGGACGACGCCCGTTTCCGTCAGCATCAGGGTGACTTCGTGGATCTGGTGACCGCTACCCGTGACCGCCTGGCAGGGCTGTACGCCAGTGAGTTGCCTGAGGCGCAACAATCTGCCCGCAAGGCGCAGATCACGGGCGAACTGCGCACCGGTTATGCGGCGTTGAAACGGCGCTGGGGTGGCTATGCTGGTTATGACGCCTGGTTTTCCGGGCCGCTGAACAATCCCCAGTTGGCGGCGGTGACCACCTACCGTGACGGTGTGCCGGCATTTCAGGCGCTGTTGGCGGAGCAGGGTGGTGACCTGCCGGCCTTCTACCGTGCGGCTGAGGCGTTGGGTGAATTGTCGGAGAAGGAGCGGCAGGCCAGGCTACAGGGTTTGTCGGCGGGGGATCTTACTGTGTTGAAAAATAACAATTTATTATGAGGATCGAAAATGAAAAAACAGGTCTATGTGGACAACAGCCCGATTCACGGCAAGGGACTGTTTGCGAGATGTGATATCCCCAAGGGCAGTGTCATTGGTGTGGTCAAGAGGGTGAAGGCAAAGAGAGACGGAGCCTATGTGCTATGGCTCAGCGAAGACGAAGGCATCCGTGTGCGCTGTGATCTGCGTTTCATTAATCACAGCAAAAGGCCCAACGCGGCCTATTACGATACGCTGGAGGTGATCACGCTGCGTGACATCCGTCGTGGCGAAGAGATTACGCATAACTATGAACAGTGATTATCCGGATTAATGGTGGGTGTGGGGACGTGCACGTTCTTCACCTTCAAACGCACATCCCCAAAAAACAACGGGGCTCAGTCACGGCGCGCCCGTTGGCGCAGACGCGAGAGATAGTGATTATGCTCGCGCGGGCCGAGATAGCCAGGCACTATCGCCTCCACCGGTGTCGGTGTGATGCCGAAGACCTCGGGAAAGTGCGACTTGCACAGACTGTCGCACAGCGTGGAGCGGTAGTTGTCGCGTGTGAAGGGTTTGCCCGGCAGGAATTCCATCACCCGGGCCTGCAACTGTGACAAGCGCGGGCCGAGGCCGATGATGTGACGCCGATAGCCCCTGAGTTGCGCGACGTAAGTGACGATCTCGCGCAGTGAATAGGGCCTTGGCCCACACAGTTCATAGCCCTGGCCGATGGTCTCCTTGATGCCTAGGGCGCGCACGAAGGCCTCGGCCACGTCGCCCACATACACCGGCGCGAAGCGTGCCTCGGCGCAGGCCAGCGGGAACATGCCGGGGGCCAGGGCCAGCAGGCCGGCGAAGCGGTTGAAGAAGTCGTCCTCCGGGCCGAAGATTACCGAGGGACGGAATACGCTCACGTCCAGGTCTTGCGCCGCCAGCACCAGCCTTTCTCCCTCGCCCTTGCTGCGCAGATATTCGCTGGGTGGATCCGGCAAGTCGGCCTTGAGGGCGCTCATATGCAGCAAGCGGCGTACCCCTGCGGTCTGGCAGGCGGCAACGATGCGGCGCGGCAGCTCGACGTGCGCGGCCTGGAAGCCGCCTTGGCGGCGCTCGTTGAGGATACCGACCAGGTTGATCACCGCCGCCTGGCCCCGAAATTGTGCCGCCAGTGCCGCCGGGTCGTGGACATCGGCCTGCCGCAGCTCGACGCCGGGTAGCACGCGGATGTTTTTTGCCGCCTCGGCATTGCGCGTCAGTACGCGTATCCGGTAGCCCTGCTTCACCAGGTGCGCACACAGGTGCAGGCCGACGAAACCGCTGCCACCGATGATACAGATCTGTTGTTTATTCATGCGTGCGTGCCTCTTGGGGTGATTTTTGGTGTGTCAGTGGATTTTGTTATCCCAATGCGGGTCGGTCAAGCCGTGTCGTGCACGGTATACTCCGGGGCTCAATGCTGAAGACGGGAGAACAGCGTGGCCTATCGGAGTATCAACCCCGCCACCGGCGAGGCGGGAGAACAGTTTGCCAGTTGGGATGCGGAGCAGCTCGACGCGGCGTTGGCTGCCGTGGACGCTGCACACCCGGCCTGGTCGGCGACGGCGATGGCCGGGCGCAGCGCCCTGATGCGCCGGTTGGGTGAAATACTGCGCGGCCGCCGTGACGAGCTGGCGGCGCTGATGACCCTGGAGATGGGCAAGCTGACCGGCGAGGCCCGCGCCGAGGTGGAGAAATGCGCCTTGGGCTGCGACTACTACGCCGAACACGCGCCACGCTTTCTCGCCGACGAACCCATCACCAGCGACGCCGGTAAGAGTTACGTCGCCTATCAGCCGTTGGGCACGGTATTGGCGGTGATGCCCTGGAATTTTCCCCTCTGGCAGGTGTTTCGCTTTGCGATTCCGGCGCTGATGGCGGGCAATAGTGGTTTGCTCAAGCATGCCTCCAATGTACCCCAGTGCGCGCTCGCCATCGAGTCCGTGATCCGCGAGGCAGGCTTTGCCGACAACGTGTTCCGCACCTTAATGATTGATGCCCGCCAGGTGGCGGAGGTGATCCGCGATCCACGCGTGCATGCCGTGACTCTCACTGGCAGTGAGTCGGCCGGGCGCCAGGTGGCGGCGTGTGCGGGCGAGCATCTGAAAAAAAGTGTGCTGGAGTTGGGCGGCTCCGATGCCTTTGTGGTGCTGGAGGACGCCGATCTCGACCTCACAGTGCCACAGGCGCTGAGTTCGCGTTTCATTAACAGCGGCCAGAGCTGTATCGCCGCCAAGCGTTTTATCGTCGTGGATGCTATTGCCGATGTGTTCGTGACGCGTTTCCGCGCGGCGGTGGAGGTGTTGCGTTCTGGTGATCCACGTGATGAGGCCACGACCTTTGCGCCCATGGCGCGGCTCGACCTGCGCGACGAGCTGCACCGGCAAGTGCTCGATAGCATCGCCGCCGGTGCACAGCTGGTAACCGGCGGTGCGCCCGTGGAGGGCCCCGGCTGGTGGTATCAGGCCACCATCCTTGATCGTGTGACGGCGGGTATGCCGGCCTTCGATGAGGAGCTGTTCGGCCCGGTGGCGGCGGTGATCCGTGTCGCCGATGAGGCCGAGGCGCTGGCGGTGGCGAACGGCTCGCGTTTCGGTCTCGGTGGCAGCGTGTGGAGCGCAGACACGGCGCGTGGTGAGCGGTTTGCGCGCCGTCTGCAGTCCGGTGTGGCCTTCGTCAACGGCATGGTCAAGAGCGACCCGCGCCTGCCCTTTGGCGGCGTCAAGGCCTCGGGCTATGGACGCGAGCTGTCGTTGCACGGTATCCGTGAGTTCGTCAACGCCAAGACGATTTGGGTGCGCTGAGCGGGTGTCTGCGGCGTGTCCTCTTTCCGGCGCCGATTTCATGCGGCGTTTCCGTCTGCTGATCCTGCTGGCATGGCTGATTCCACCGCTGTTCGGCATGTCTTTTCTGCTGCTCATCGGCATGTTTTCGCCGCCGCAGATCCTGCAACTGCTGGTCACGCCACTGGAGCTGGGTTTCGTATTGGGCTGGCTGCTGCTTTCGCAGTGGTATTTCAGCCGCTTTGTGCGCCCAGTGGCAGATTGGCTGATACAGCCCGGCGAGCCGGCCGCCGCCGCCGCGCTGGCCCGGGTGCGGGCCTTTCCCCGTCACTTCTGGGGGGTGTTTCTGTTTTATCTGCTGTTGGCTCCGGCCTCGGTTATCATCAGCGCCGAGATGGCCACGCAGTTCGTGGCCACGTCCGGAGACTGGTTGCGCATTCACTTGGTGGCGCTGATCGTTTCCATCATCGTTGGTCTGCCGGTCTTCTTTGCCATCTTTGATCTGTTTGGCCGTGCCCTGAGTGGCCTGCGCCAGCCGCGTCCGGTATTTTCTATTCGTACCAAGGTGTTCATGGTGGGGGCGCTGATGCCGTTGCTGATGGAGACCCTGCTGGTGCAGTACTACTGGACGCGTACGGGCTATTTCAGTATGGAGACGCTGTTTGTCTGGGGCCTGTTGCAGCTGCTGGCGGTGTTGGGTGCGCTGATATTTGCCCGCAGCCTGGGGCAGTCGCTGCAGCCACTGGAGGCGGTGGTGGAAAATGCGCCAGCCCTACTCGACCGACGTCCCTCGATCCGACCGTCATCCACCGACGAACTGGGCGTGCTGGCCGGGCGTTATCAGGATTTGCTGGAACGGCTGCACTTTCACGGCAAGGCGCTGCAAGTGGGCAGCCTGATTCTGGCGGATCGGGATGTGGAATCCGCGTCGGGAAAGGCTTTTGAACAGGTGGTGGCGCTCTGCCAGGAGGCCTTGCGTGCCGATATCGCCTTTCTGCTGCTGTTCGATGAAGCAGCGCAGGAGTTGGTCGGGGTGGCGCAGACCGGTGTTCCCTATCGATCACAGGGGCACCATCGGATTCCGCTGGATGCCACCTCACTGGCCGTTTTCGTCTTTCGCCAGGGAAGGCTGGTAGCCATCGACGATGTGCACAGCGATCCGCGAGTTAGTCCGGATATGGTTGCGAAGTTCAATATCTGTGCGGCCATCGCCGCCCCCCTGCGTGTCGAGGATAAGGTCATCGGCATCCTCATGAGTGCCGATCAGCGACCGGGGCGTCACTACAGCACAGAGGACTGTGCGCTGATTGATGTGCTGGCGCGGGAGGCGGCCAGTGTGGTGCATACCCTACAGCTGCAAGCGCGCCGCCGCGAGGCCGAGGCCCAGTTTCACAAGGCCGACGAGTTTGCCCGTGCGACGCTGCAGTCCATTGCCGATGGTGTGGTGACGACGGATACCGAAGGACGGGTGGACTACCTCAATGGCGTGGCCGAAAAACTCACTGGCTGGATCCGTGAGGAAGCCATGGGGCAGCCGCTGGCAACCGTGTTGCGCTTGATTAATGAAGGCAGTGATCGGCCCGTGGCGGATCCAGTGGCGCGTTGTCTGGCTTCGGGCGACAGCTTTTCCTTGCCTGGCCCGCTGGATCTGCTGAGCCGCGAAGGCGACAGGGAGTTCGCGGTGGAGGTGCGTGTCTCGGCGATCCGGGGCGCGGATCAGCAGGCCCTGGGCGTGGTGCTGGTATTTCATGACACCACCGAACTGACCTCACTCAGCCATCGCCTGTCTTATCAGGCCAGCCATGATTCCCTTACCGGCTTGCTCAACCGGCATGAGTTCGAAGCACGCCTGGAACTGGCGTTGGAGAGCGCCCGGCATGAGAATATCGAGCATGTTCTGTGCTACATGGATCTGGATCGCTTCAAGGTGGTCAATGATACCTGTGGCCATGTGGCTGGTGATGAGCTGCTGAAGCAACTGGCCACGCGTATGCGGGCTTCAATCCGCGAGGCCGATACCCTTGCCCGTTTGGGTGGTGACGAGTTTGGCCTGTTGCTGGAGAGTTGCCACCTGGCACAGGCGCGCGCGGTGGTGAATACGCTATTACAGATGGTGTCCGAGTTCCGTTTCGTCTGGGCCGATAAGGCCTTCGATGTGGGGGTCAGTATTGGCCTGGCGCCCATCAGTGCGCAGAGTGGCAGTATCACCGACGTCCTCAACGCCGCCGATTCCGCCTGCTACATGGCCAAAGATCAGGGCCGCAACCGGTTGCACGTCTTCGAACCGGACAATCTGATCCTGTTGCATCAGAAGGGCGAGATGCAGTGGCTGCAAATCATCCGCCAGGCCCTGGAAAACGACGACTTCGTACTGTATCAGCAGGCCATCCGGCCCATGAAGGGGATCCCCCCGGCAGGGGATGATACGCCACACAGCGAGATTCTGCTGCGCTTGCGTACCGAGGGGGGGGGAGTGGTTGCGCCCAGCAGCTTTCTGCCTGCCGCAGAGCGCTACCACCTGATGCCGCAGATTGATCGCTGGGTGGTGAGACAGGTGCTGGCCTTCCTGCGTGCCCTGCGAGCGCAGGGTGGAGTGATGAATCTGTCCATCAACCTGTCCGGTCAGTCCCTGTGTGATGAGGACTTCCCGGCCTTTGTCACCACCGCAGTGCTGGCCAGCGGTGTGCCGCCGGCGTGGTTGTGTTTCGAAGTGACCGAGACCACCGCTATCACTAACCTGAGCCGTGCCGTGGGCCTGATCAGTGAACTCAAACGCATGGGTTGCCACTTCGCCCTGGACGACTTCGGCAGCGGCCTGAGTTCCTTCAGTTACCTCAAGAACCTGCCCGTGGACTATCTGAAAATAGATGGCAGCTTCGTCAAGGACATGGATCGCAATCCCGTCGACCGGGCCATGGTGGTGGCCATCAACGAAATCGGCCACCTGATGGGCATCCAGACTGTCGCCGAGTTTGTCACCCGCCTGGGTGTGCTGGAGGCACTGGATGAAATTGGTGTCGACTACGCTCAGGGCTACTTTATTGCCAACCCGGAACCCCTGGTGCCGGAAACAGGAGATAAATGACGGCCCTGTTGATGTACTTATCGCCCTGGCCGGCAGCTTTACCTATGTGCTCATAGGCTGGAATGCAGAAGGACTGCCGCCAGCGGCGCTGGGATTCGTTTATCTGCCGGCCCTGCTCGGCGTGGTGGTCGCCAGTGTGATGTTCGCCCCGCTGGGTGCGCGTTTGGCGCACAACCTGTCGGGGCCGGCGCTGAAGCGGGTGTTTGCCCTGTGCCTCGCCCTGCTGGGTCTGTGGATGTTGCTGGGGTGAACCCCAGGCTCAGAGGCGACAAGCAATTAATAGAAGTGCCCTGAAGGCCGATGAAGTGGGTGATGGCCGAGTGGTAAACGGATAGCGGTAGATGATCAGATTACAGAGTTTTATCACCCAACGATGGCCCGTACTGGCGCTGCTTTGTCTGTTTTCCGGGCCGGCTCTGGCCAATGAAGACGATAGGGCGGGGAATGGTCCCCACACGGTGCTGACGGAAGTCAACGACTTGCAGGCACTGGGCCGCATGGTGCGCGAGGCCGGTGTGCCGATCCTGTTGATGTTTGCCAGTGAAGACTGTCATTTTTGTGAGCGACTGGAGGCCGAGGTACTGGGGCCGATGACGTTGGCTGGTGACGACCCGCGTCGGGTGCTGCTGCGCAAGATCATGCTGGAGACACCGGACAGTCTACGTGATTTCCAGGGGCGGGAAATCAGTGCCGACGAGTTGGCCCGACAGAAGAGGGTTGGCATGGTGCCCACCCTCTATCTGCTGGATGGCGACGGCCGCGAACTGGTGCCCAAGATCGTTGGCTACACCTCACCGGATTTTTACCCCGCCTACCTGGATCAGGCCATTGATGTGGCACGTGTACTGTTACGCCAGAGTAAAACCCCGTAGGAGCGGGCCATGCCCGCGATGGTTTTTCCAAATACCGCAAACTCCTTCTTCGGTTTATCGTTTACCAGAAAGGCTGCAAAGAAAAGTAGCCTGGATGGAATGAAGTGGAATCCAGGATTAATTCCACTTGGCAAAACCTTCATTGCGCCATTTGATATAGTTAAAACTCCAGCGGTAATTCTGATTGAAAATCTTGGTATTCCTGTTGACGTTGGAGAGATTAACACCACCGATAAACAACTGATCCGCAATCGTGATGTGCTTCATCTCACCATAATACTGGAACAGCCAGGCATAAATCGGTGCAATCATCAAATTCAAATCTGGAGCGGGTGCTCCTCCCTTGATATCCTCGTAACGAAAGGCGGCATAGCCAGTTCCCCCCAGATCATTCCAGTTGCCTCGGGTGCCGCCAAGATCGGCCACCCACATAGGCTTCCCTATGTTATCGCCGGATTCCACGACGGCCTCATCGTATAGATAATCCGCCATTGCCTTGAGGGCTTCCGGAATCGTCAGGGTGGGGACAAACTCCGTGGGTACGGAGGCATGGTTGTAAAGGGCCGTGGGGTCGCGGCCATTATCCAGCTCCCATTCATAGAACATGATCAATGCCTCGGCGGTAAGGCCAAACATAAACGGTGCGCGGCGATGCCTGTCGGGATCACTAAATTCACCGGTAATCCACTCGTTGATATGGTTCAACGCCATGGTCACATAGCGGGCTACGTCGGCTTCATCTCGTGGGTGATCGACGCGTTCAGCAAAGATATGGGCTTCCAGCGAATAAGCAATCTCTCGTGAACTGCGCTCTCTGTACCATGCTGGAACAGAGATTCGCCGGGTACCCGCGTTTGAAAATGCGGGGTTATCACGGATTTTGACAATATTCTCGTAGGCAAAGCTATCGCCGGTGCGGACATAATCCATGTAGATACCTTCTGCAAAGCGTCGGTAGCCCGGCATGCTAAAATCATG
Source organism: Gammaproteobacteria bacterium (assembly GCA_021647505.1). GTDB lineage: Bacteria > Pseudomonadota > Gammaproteobacteria > SZUA-152 > SZUA-152 > DRQN01. The sequence continues at coordinate 75,937 of JAKIUN010000004.1, read as the reverse complement.
CGGCACCAAATAGTTCATATAGATACGCTCTGCCTCCTGGGCATAGGTATTCCATGGTTCTTCCTGGCCGGTATAATCGGCGATCTGGAAATACACTCTCTGTCCATCATAATAATTTGTGTTCATCTCGTTATAGGTGCCCAGGGCCGGGTTCAGATCGCTCAGAAACTGTCCCCATCGTTCACCTGCTGCCAGCATGTTCGCTTCCCATTGTGCAATTTCCGGGATGGGTGAGCCTGCCAGGGTGGTGAAGCTCCAGGAATAATCGCTATCCAATGCCTCCCCATTTGTACTGGTAACGGCAGTGGTGACGGTGACGGCGTAGGTCGTGAGTGGTTCAAGATCACTGGCTGGGTCAATGGTAATGGTTTGATTATCCGTGCTCAGTGCGGCGGAAATGACTGTGTTGCTTGTTCCTTGCAGTGTAATCGAAGTGTCTGTCACCGTTGCTGAATCCAGTGGGGCATTAAAGGTGATGGTAATCTTGCTGTGCAGTGGTGTACCCGCTGCCTGGGAGGTGGGGCTGTGTGTGCCAACCACAAGTGCCTGGCTGACATCGGCGACCGAGATTGTAAAGGCGGACAGCTGGGCTGAGGCGGTGCCGTCGCTGACGCTGATGATAATGTTGCGATAATCATCCGCATCGTCCGGGCCGGGTGTGCCGTCGAGAATACCCGTCTGGTTATTAAAGCTGGCCCAAGACGGCTTGTTGATGACTGAGAATGTGAGTGCATCACCATCACTGTCGGAGGCCGTCGGAGTAAAGCTGTAGCTGGCGCCTTCATCGACGCTGTTAGCAGGAGTGCCAGTGATCGTTGGTTCCTGATTGATATCACCTTCCCCGCCATTGTCACTTTCGCCATCGCATGACATTAATAATCCTGATACAAGTCCGGTCAATAAAAGCCTAAAGATAATATTTTCTTGTTTCATTTCTTTACCTGCCGAATTTAAGTTATTGTTGTGCGAACCCTTAATTCCAATTAGCGACATCTTCATTGTGCCGTTTGATATCCGTAATTTATGGCCTTATTGCAAAGCTCGATTCGGTGATTTGTGGGCGTGGAAGGTGGCCAATCACCGGGTTTTTAAGTAAAATAACACCCTCGCTCTCACCCAGCGTCACACTGGTAACGGCAGCACCCGTGCTGTTGTCTTCGAGCAGGGGGTAATAGTTGCCACCCAGTTGATAAATGGCCGAGTTGTTGCCAATATTCGCCCATCCACCACGTCCAAATTTTGCCACTACCAGTGCGTTGGAATACTCACGGGCCAGGACACTGTAGCCGCTGCCGCCGGCAAGCTCATAAAAACGGTCAGTATTTTCAGTGCCCCACGAGTCAGTACCTGCTCGCGTGGCAGGCACGCCAATATTTATCTCCATGTTTCTATGCCAATGACTGGTTCGGAAGTTGCCATAGGGAGTGCCACCATAGTTGCCGGCATTACCTTCATGATACATAAAATGGGCATTTTCGTGGTTTATCAGATAATGTGTTGCCAGGATGAAGCGGGTAAATCCATAGGGAATATCCTGCATATTTGAGCTGACATTGGTTTGACTGCGGATTAGCATTTTGCGACCATTTTCTAGATCGTCATAAACATCCCTAAGGCGGGGAATGCGAGACCTTCCGCTGGTACTTGTCACCATATACTCGATAGTGAGATGCATTGTTTTGTCGCGCTCGTCCACATAAAGGTCAGGGAACCACTGATAGACAATATCGGCATCAGCGGCGTTGACGTTGACTACAAATGAATTATTACCGGTCTGTCGTTTGAGAAATGCTTCCAGCTCCATTTTGGCGTCTAGGAGGTCTTGCTGCACTTGGTTGTAGACCGCCTCAATACTACGGCTGCCATCCGGGTTTAGTTCAATCGTGTTTTGTAAATTGCTGGTCCATGGCCCGCTATTTTGTATGCCATCGAAAGTATCCAGAAATACACCGTCCAAAAAGGTGCCGGGAGATCCGGCGACGCTGATTTCATACAGTGCATATGCCTCAAAGGCGCGCCGGAAAACTGTTGAAGATGGGTTAATGCCTACCCAACCACCATTCCAGCGTACACGTGCGCGTGCCTCTTCAAGCATGGCCGCACTACCATTTGGCCCAAAGCCCGGTACGGTTATGCTGCCGCTGAGTGTTTTCACTTCAGAGTCAGTATGATAGTGATAGTAAATATCTTCCGGATCGTAGCCATTATTATCTGCCCAGTTTTCAAGCCAAGTCATAGCATCAGGGGCGATGCTATGGTAAGCCAAATAACGCATGATCTTGGTGTCAGGGTTTGCCTCCTTAATAGTGTTATAGAGCTGTGTGTCCCAGTTGTTGCCACCCCCTATAATCCAATCATGATGCTGTGCCAGCCATGTGGCCTCCGCTAGGCGATTATTCAGGGGAGCATAGTCAAAACCAAATGTTTTTATGTGCGGGAAGTTTTGTGCGCTTGCCGAGCCGGCCAGTAGTGCCAGTGAGACCATGACAGCGCCGAGTAAAGAATGCCTCTGGAGCGGGTATTGAAAAAGTTTGTGTTTTTGTTGTTGTGTAAAAAACGTCATTATTTTTGCCCTGTAAATTGTGGACGGATATCAATCATTACTTCTGTGCTGGGCGCAGAGAACAGGGACTTATCTACGTTATAGGCCACGACATGGAAGTAGTATTCACCAATGTCAGTGAAATTGAATTCGCTGCCACTTAATGCTCTTGATGTGGTCATGCCAACATCAATGTTGTCGGTGAGACTGCCACTTTGGCGACCGTAATAGATCGAGTAACCGCTGGGCGATATGTCGGTATTGGTAACATCACCGGCATTCCAACCGAGGTTGACAGTCACTCTTGATGGATCAATCACAGAGCTTTCCACGGTGGTGAAACCCCAGGAATAATCACGATCCAATACCGCCCCATCTGCACTGGTAACGGCGGTAGTGATGGTGACGGTGTAGGTTGTAAGCGGCTCAAGGTTACTGGCTGGGTCAATGGTAATGGTTTGATTGTTCGTGCTCAGTGTGGTTTGGATGGCTGTGTTGCTTGTTCCTTGCAGTGTTACCGAAGTGCTTGTCACCGTCGCCATATCCAGTGGGGCATTGAACGTGATCGTGATGTTGCTGTGCAACGCTGTGTCGTTCGCCAGGGTGGTGGGGCTGTGCGTGTTAACCTCAAGTGCTGGGCTGACATCGACGACCGTGATGGTAAAGGCGGGCAGCTGGGCCGAGGCGCTACCGTCACTGACGCTGATGATGATGTTGTTATAATCAGCCGCATCGTCCAGGCCGGGTGTGCCTCTAAGAACACCCATCTGGTTATTGAAGCTGGCCCAGGCGGGTTTGTTGCTTATCGCGAAGGTAAGGCTGTCATCGCTGTCACCATCGGAGGCTGTTGGTGTAAAGTGATAGGCGCTGCCTTCATTGACGGTAGTGGCGGGAGTGCCGCTGATCACCGGCACCTGATTGCCGTCACCTTTCCCGTTATCATCATTATTTTCACTGGCGCATGCCAGTAGTAATACTGATATCAGCGAGGCCAGTAAAAACCTGGTAATTATAGTTGATTGTTTCATTTCTTCCCGCCCGTTTATTGTTAATCTCTTTGGGGTGAGTTCCTCGCAGCCTACTGCTTAGGCCTTTTATTCAAATGTCTAAGCGTTTGAACCGACAGTACAATACCCTGTATGCCTTGTTTTTTATAGCGAAATAGTTTTCTGCTGGATCGTTTGTTGCTGATGAAGTTCGCAGGAAAATTGCTTTGATCGTTAATGTAGGATGCTGGTGTTTGCTAGCGAATCGCGTCGTTTGCATTTTTGTCAGTAAATATTTGATGGTGAGAACGGTTGTGCTCCGTGCCTCCATGGTGAACAGTTTTTATTGCTATGTGCCTGATTCAGCCCTGACCCAAACCCTTCAAGCGTTTGCGCACGGTCGTTGCCAGTCGCCGGCTGACCTCTAGCCGGTCATCGATGGTGCGGAAAAAGATTTCATAGCGCCCGCCGGGGATACGCTCCAGGCCCTGCACCGACTGCATGGCGACCAGGGAGTTGCGGTGCACGCGTAGGAAGCGGTCACCGAATTCCACCTCCAGTGACTTCAGTGGATCATCGATTAGCAACTGTCCACCAAGATGTCGTACCGTGACGTATTTCTGTTCAGCCTGAAAATAGATTATTTCTGCAGCGGGAATTAACTGCAAACTGCCGCCTATGGTGGCGCTGATGTGGGTGCGTGCATGTGCACCCTCTTCGTTGCCTTCCTGTTGGCCGATGTCGAGCAACTGGGCACGGTTGATACGTCGTGCCCGGGCCAAGGCATCCGCCAGACGTTCGTGGCGAATGGGTTTCAATAGATAGTCCACGGCATTGGCCTCGAAGGCGGCCAGGGCGTGCTCATTGTAGGCGGTGGTGAAAATGATTGCCGGTGGGCTGTCGAGTTGTGACAGGTGCATGGCGGCCTCAAGTCCGTCCATTTCCGGCATACGGATATCGAGCAGGACGATATCCGGACTTAGCTCATCGGTCAGCTCAATCGCCTCGCGCCCGGTGCCGGCTTCGCCAGCGGTTTCGATCTCGTCCATATCATTCAGCAGGCGTACCAGGCGGGTGCGGGCCAGCGGTTCATCATCGACGATCAATACCTTCATTGCCGGGGCCCCACATCGTTGAGTGTTATGTAGGGGAGTGTAATGGTGGTGATATAGCTGTCGGTATCGGACTGTGTGGTGAGGTTTCCCTGTTCGCCATAGATGGCGGCCAGGCGCTGACGGATATTTTCCACTGCGATGCGGTTACCTTCGTGCTGTCTGGTATCCCCCCGCGCGGCGAGAGGGTTAGTAATACTGATACATATTTCCTCGCCATACCGGTGGCCGTCGATGCCGATAATACCGCCCGCCCCCAAGGTTTCAATGCCGTGGTAAATGGCATTTTCCAGCAAAGGCTGAATAATGAGGCGTGGCACCAGGGCGTTATCCGGCAGTTCGTCGACACACCAGCGCAGTTGCAGGCGTTCGCCGAGACGCAGTTTCTCGATTTCCAGATAGCGCCGCGACAGGGCGAGTTCCTCTTTCAGGGTAATCTGGTGACTGGCATCGGCCATGCTGTTGCGGAACAGGTCGGCGAGATTTTCGACGGCTTCCTCAGCTTGCTGCGGGTTGATCTGTGTAAGGCTGGCGATAGTGTTAAGGCTGTTGAACAGGAAGTGTGGACGGATGCGCGATTGTAATGCCTGCAGGCGCGCCTCGGCCTCGGCACGTATGTTTTGTTTCCATTGATGCTGAACGTAAAAGTAGCGCAGAACCAGGGCGCTGACGATAGCGCTGATGCCGAGATTGCGCAGCAGCAGGTCGCTGTGCCAGTTGCCGGAGTTCCAGTGGTTGCCGATATCAGCATAGGGCATCGCCTGGCCGATCCAGCGAGCTAGTTCGGTAATCACCAGGGTGGTGGTGAGCAACAATAAATAGCTGACAATGGCGGCCCGTGTTTCGCTCATGCGGCTCAGTCGAGGGCGGCAAAGGCACAGTACGGCGGCGCTGCTCAGGCCAACCCACTGTACAAACAGGGAGATGATGCTGAGATCTTCCCAGCGCCCAGCACGGCTTTCCAGGGGCGCCAGGGTCAGGACGATGGCCAGCAACTCACTGATGACCACCACTGCGAAGACCATGCGCACGGAACAGAAGTCCGGCAGGAAAAAGTTGTCGGTGGTGGCTTTAGAATGGGTTTGCGTGTTCATTTGTGGCCGAGTGTAGCGTGTCAGTCGTGGCATCGTCGATGCGGCTTGCGCCCGGTCTGCGGGCAATATCGGCTATACTGCGCGGATTCTTGATTTTGCCAGTTTAAAGCATAGATACCCGAGTTTACGAAACAATGAGCAAGCACATCGAAAAACCCTGGGGTGGCCGTTTCAGCGAACCCACCGACGCCTTTGTCGAGGCCTTTACCGCCTCGGTCACCTTTGACAAGCGCCTTTACGCCCACGACATCAGAGGCTCCACCGCTCACGCCACCATGCTGGCCCGGGTGGGCGTGCTCACGGAGACTGAATGTAATGCCATCATCGATGGCTTGCAGGTCATCGAAGCGGAGATTGAACGCGGTGAGTTCGACTGGTCCATTGCCCGCGAAGACGTGCACATGAATATCGAGGCACGCCTCATCGAGCTTATCGGTGATGTGGGCAAGAAACTGCACACCGGCCGCTCGCGCAACGATCAGGTAGCCACCGATATTCGTCTCTATCTGCGCGATGAACTGGCCGCGATCATCAGTGGACTCACACGCTTGCAGGCCGCACTGGTGGTTTTGGCGGAAGCCGAGGCCGACACCATCATGCCCGGCTTCACCCACCTGCAGACCGCTCAACCGGTAACCTTCGGGCATCACTTGCTGGCCTGGTTCGAGATGCTCAAACGCGACCACGGCCGCCTGACGGACTGCGCCGAGCGGCTCAACGTGCTGCCCCTGGGCGCCGCCGCCCTGGCCGGCACCTCTTATCCCATTGACCGTGAATACAGCGCTGAACTATTAGGCTTCGATGGCGTGTGCGAAAACTCGTTGGACGCGGTGAGCGATCGTGACTTCGCTATCGAATTTGTCGCCGATGCCGCACTACTGATGATGCACCTGTCACGCTTCTCCGAGGAGTTGGTGATTTGGGCCTCGGCGCAGTTCAACTTCATCGAGCTGGGCGATAGCTTCTGCACCGGCTCCAGCATCATGCCGCAGAAGAAGAATCCGGATGTGCCGGAATTGATCCGTGGCAAGACCGGCCGCGTCAACGGCCACCTGGTCGCCCTGTTGACCCTGATGAAGGGCCAGCCACTGGCCTATAACAAAGACAACCAGGAGGATAAAGAGCCGCTGTTCGACACCGTCGATACCCTGCGCGCCTGCCTGCATGTCTTTGCCGACATGATTCCCGCTATCACACCCAGGCGCGACAGCATGCGCGAGGCGGCGCGTTCCGGCTTCTCGACCGCCACGGATCTGGCCGACTACCTGGTACGCAAGGGTGTGCCCTTCCGCGATGCCCACGAGGTGGTGGGTAAGGCTGTGGCCCTGGGTGTGAAAGAGAATTGTGACCTGGCCGATATGACGCTGGCACAGTTGCAGTCGTTTTCCGGCCATATCGACGCTGATGTGTTCGACGTGCTGAGCCTTGATGGTTCGGTGGCGGCGCGCAATCACATCGGTGGCACCGCGCCCGCACAAGTGCGCGCCGCCTGCACCCGTGCACGGCAGTGGTTGCAGGAAACAGAGGGTGTTACAGGCGCATGAAATGGTTTTGTTGCATTGTCCTCGGCACCTTCTTGTTGCTGTCACTGGGCGCACAGGCACGCCCGGTAACGCCATTCTTTACCTTCAATCAGAGCCCGCTGGTGCAGCTCTATGGTCTGCCGGCCATCGAAGCGGCGCGTATTCTCGATCCGGGTGAACAGAGCTACCGCCTGCAAATGGATCTCGCCAACAACTTCAGCGTCGGCCGGTCGGGTACGGAATCCATTATTCTCGATGGCGAGACCACGCGCCTGACCCTGGTCTTCAGCGGCCATGGCGGACGCAATTTCGAATGGGGGATACAGATCCCCTATGTGTCGCACAGTGGGGGCGTGCTGGATAGTTTTATCCGACGTTGGCACGATACTTTCGGTATGTCGCAAGGTGGGCGGACAGACGTACCCGATAATGCGTTGAATTACCGGTATGTGCGCGATGGCCAGACGTTGGTCAGTCAGGCGCTGGAAGGCGATGGTGTGGGTGATATCCGTCTCAGCGGTGGCTGGCAGCTGCTGCGTCCGGGCGCGGGCGACGACACCGCTGTTGCTCTGCGAGCCAGTCTGAAACTTCCCACCGGCGACAGTGAACAGCTGCACGGCAGTGGTGGCACGGATTTGGCTTTGTGGTTGAATGGTGGCTATGGCGGTTATGGGCTGGGGCCGTCGGCCTCGGTGTTTGGTGGCCTGGGCGTGCTGCTGATGGACAGGGGTGATGTGCTGCCCGAGCAGCAGCGCAGCAGTGTCCTATTTGGCAGTCTGGGTGCGGGTGTCTGGGTGCTGCCGCGGCTGTCACTGAAGGTGCAGCTGGATTTCAATGAGGCCATCTATCGAGACAGTGAATTGACCCAGCTGGGCGACGATTCCCTGCAGCTCAGCGTGGGTGGCAGCCTGCGTCTGGCTAAACATACCCGCATTGAGCTGGCGGTGGTGGAGGATATCGCCGTCGCTACCGCCCCCGACGTGGTGTTTCATGCCGCCATCGTTGTACAGCAGTAACGACTCAATGCCATTAAGTTAAGCCTGACGTCCTGCTTGTTGGTGGTTGGTGGTTGGTGGTGACGCAGGAACTCCAACAGGGTTGGTTTGGTTGGGGTTCGCAGGCTCACCGCCAACCTACACTAGCTTAATGGCATTGAGTAAAGACCCTGGTCAAGCCCGCGCAAATGTCCAAGTGATAGACCGTTAATTCCCGGGTCAAGATCAAGGAAAACCCCGGTGGGCCGCTATAAACTGACAGGAACTGGGCATATTTCACGCCATCTTCGGTGTGTGCCTGAGGGAGATTTGGTTCTCCGTCTCGACAGTGAGGGCAGGACGTGGAAAATACCAGCGATCAGCATCATTTCCGGTGCTGCTTTTATCGGCTGCTTGCCATTTTGTGTCTGTTGTTGCTCGTTGCTTGTGGTGGTTCGAGCACTCCGACCCCAGCGCCGACTCCGGATGGCGGGCAAGCGGGTTTGCAACGCCTTGAACTCAGCCCGGCATCCGCCAGCCTGGCCGTCGGCACCGAGCTGAGCCTCCATGCCACTGGCCTGTACAGCGATGGCAGCCGGCGCGATCTTAGCGACAGCGTTGCCTGGCGCAGCGACGATACAACGGCGCTCAGCGTGGCTGAGAATGGCCGTATTCATGCCCTGTCAGCCGCTCGTACCCACATTCGTGCCAGCTTTGACGGGCATGATGCCGAGGCGTCCATCGAGGTTACAGCGGCTACTTTGCGACGCCTCGATATTGAGCCCGCCGGGCTGCGACTGGCCAAGGGCACACAATATCCGCTCAATGTTTTTGGCCTGTTCAGTGATGGCAGCCGCCAGGCGCTGGACGATCAGGTTGTCTGGACGGCGCTCAATCCTACTCTTTTCAGTATTTCCACCACCGGTCGCCTGACTGCACTGGCGGTCGGCAGCGGTGTCTTACAGGCCGGTTTCGGTGGCCTCAACGCGCAGATCGATGTCACCGTCAGCGATGCCGACCTCACCACCCTGCGTGTTACCCCCGCCAGTGTTGAGCTGCCCGTTGGCAGTGAGGTCATGCTGCGTATCGATGGTTTCTATAGTGACGGCAGCCAGCAGGATCTCAGTGTTCAGGCTCGCTGGCAGATCGACACACCCGCCGTTGCCAGCCTGGAGGGTGGCCTGTTGCGGGGCCTCGTCAGTGGTGACACCAGCCTGCGCGCCGATGTGGGCGGACTGGGCATCGAGGTACCGGTGCGTGTCACCGATGCCGTGTTGAGCCGCCTGGAACTGGATCTGGGCGGCGCGGATCTGCCGACCGGCCTCAGTCGTCTGCTCCGGGCCCTGGGCCACTTCAGTGACGGTAGCCTGCGTGACCTCACTGCACAGGTCATCTGGCGCAGCAGCGACGATGCCCGTCTGGCCATCGCCAACGCCGTCGGCAACGAGGGGCTGGCCACGGCGCTGGCCGCCGGTACCGTCACGGTCGGCGCCGCCCTGGACGGAGTTGAGGTTCAGGCCACGTTGATCGTCAGCGCCGCCAACCTGCAAACACTGGAGCTGGAGCCGGTGGCGCCGCGCTTGGCCGTCGGCACAGGTCTGCGGATGCAGGCCCTGGGGCGCTATTCTGACGCTTCCCTGAAAATACTGAGTGACCAGGTAACCTGGTCCAGCGATGAGCCGACTATTGCCGCCGTCGCCAATATCGACGGTCAGGCCGGGCAGGTACAGGGACTGGCGGTCGGTGATACGCGTATTCGTGTCCAGCTCGGTGGGATCTCGGCCAGCGTGCCATTGAGCGTGACGGCGGCGTATCTTGAGGTCATCACCATCGAGCCGGCAGAGATCAGCCTGGCCAGCGGCGAGCGTCTCATGCTGCGTGCCGTGGGTGGTTTCTCCGACGGTTCCACCCAGCCGCTTGGTGCAGCGGTGCGCTGGGAGTCGGCGCAGCTGGATGTCGTGCGCATCGACGAAGCCGGTGAACTGTTGGCTTTGCAGTCGGGTGAGGCGCGCATCAGTGCCAGTCTGGACGGGATAACGGGCAGTATCCCTGTGCAGGTGAGCACTGCCACCCTGATGGATCTGGAGATCACCCCGGCCAGCCCCCGCCTGGCCAGTGGTACTACGATGGGCTTCAGTGTCGTAGCGGTGTATTCCGATGGCAGCCGCCGCGATGTCACGGCACAGGCGGTATGGGCCTCCGCGAATCCGACGGTGCTCAGCGTCAGCAATGGTGACCCGTTTCGGGTGCGTGCCGGGGCTATGGGTTCTGCGCGTTTGACGGCGCGCTTCGGCGGGCTCGAGCGGGTCTTGGATGTGGCGGTGACCGATGCCACCCCGGTCGGGCTGCGTATCACGGCCCCGGTCACGGTGCTGGCCAGTGGCGAAAGCGTGCGCCTGAGTGCCATCGCCGATTTTTCCGATGACAGCAGCCAGCCGCTGGACGATGACGTGATCTGGTCTAGCAGTGATCCAGCCCTGGCCAGTGTCGGCAACACGACCGATAGCCGCGCCCGGGTCGTGGCGGCCAGCGACCGTGGCGGCAGCGTGCGCATTCGCGCCGAGTACGCCGGGCTGAGTGCTGAGCAGTTGCTGGATATCACCTTTGAGCCGCAGCGCCCGGTGTCGTTGGTGGTGCTGCCCAGCCCCAACGTGCTGCGCAACAACGATACCGACAGTTCGCGTATCACCTTGCGCCTGCGGGCGGCCGGCGCCATGGCAACAGTGGTCGATGGCACCCTGGTGGTAGTGAGCGTAAGCCAGGGTGGACAGGTATTATTCAGCACCACCGTAAGCACCAGTGGCGGAGAGGCCGGTTTCGATTTCACCACCATGGCCAATGGCCTGTTGTTGATCGAGGCGCAGGTGGTGGGCAGTGAGGTGATGGGGCGTGGGCTGCTCTACGCTGGTGAGCAGCCGCTGGTGGTGATTATTCCCGCGGCCTTTGCCGATGCCGAGCGTATTGACGATGTCGTGCAGGCCGGGGCGCGTTTTGGCTTCTTCCTGTTCAACACCTCTAACCGGCCCATTCCCCTGCTGGGCTTCGTATTGGAGAACGGTGGCACCGAGCTGCTGGCTATCAGCGATCCTGCTCTGCTCAATAGTGGTTGGCTGGCTGGCGGCATGCAGCTCGGTTTTGTCGTGATCCTCGACGAGGCGGTGGTGGATCAGGGGCTCGGTGCCTATTATCGGCTGCTTGACCCCAACAGTGGACAGACGGCCCGTTTCGGTGTGGTGTACTCCAATCCACCGTAGCGGCTTGTTACATCACCAGCCCGGAGAGGGTTGGTAGGCAATGCCACCATAAGTTAACAAAATCACGACTGTTTTGTAGGTTGGCAGTGACGAAGGAACCCTAACATTGTTGGCTTCGTTGGGGTTCGCAGGCTCACCACCAACCTACAACAAGCAGGATCTCAGGCTTAACTTAATGGCATTGGCCAGCCATCCTTTGACCGAGCATATTCCACAATGATTTTTTCTTTGTGCCCTTTGCGTTTTGAGTTTTTTTATTCCCGAATGATGAAGGAACGGATGACACCATGATCTCCAGCCTACACATCATCGGCAGTGGCGGTTTTGGCGGTGCCGAGCGCTTTTTCGTGCGCTTGGTGCACGCCCTGCACGAGGCCGGCCAGCCAGTGGCCGCCGTGAGCCGTCCCGGCGGCATGGTGATGCCGGAACTGAGGCCGGAAATCGAGCACCACGGGGTGCCTCTGCGCAACGTGCTGGATCTGCCCTCGCGCTGGGCCATCCGTCGACTGGTGCGCGAACGACGGCCTGACATCGTGCAAACCTACATGGGCCGCGCCATGCGCCTGACCCGCCTAAAGGGACGTGGCCCAGTGCATATCGCCCGTCTGGGCGGTTTCTACAAGCTGGATGGCTATCACCACGCCGAGGCCTGGGTGGGCAATACCACCGCTATCTGCGATTACCTGCGCGAGGGTGGCTTTCCCGCCGATCGGGTATTTCATATCCACAACTTCGTTGATCTCGCGCCGCCCCTGGCCGAGGCCGAGCTGGACGCCGCCCGGGAGCGCTTCGGCATCCCCGCCGATGCGCGAGTGATCTCTGGCGTCGGCCGGCTGGTGGAGAAGAAGGGTTTTCAGGATCTGCTGGAGGCCTTCGCCCGCCTGCCCGCTGAGCTGGAGGGACGGCCCCTGCACCTACTCATCGCCGGTGACGGCCCCCTCAGCGAGCCCCTGCGCAAGCAGACCCGCACTCTTGGCCTGGGATCCCGCGTGCATTGGGCCGGCTGGCAGCGTGACCCGGCGCTCGTCTACCAGCTGGCCGAGGTGTTTGTTTGCCCTTCGCGTCACGAGCCTCTGGGCAACGTCATCCTCGAAGCCTGGAGCCATGGCCGGCCGGTGCTCTCCACTGCCAGCCACGGCGCCCTGGAGCTGATTACCCCGGATGAGAGCGGCGTGCTGGTGCCCTGCGAGGAGCCACCGCGCATGGCTGAGGTTCTGCAGGCCTTGCTGGCGGATGAGTCGGCACAGCGCCAGATCGCCGCCGCCGGGCGCGCGGTGGCGGACGGTCAATATGGCCGTGCTGCGGTGGTAGAGAGCTATCTTTCCCTGTATGACGAGCTGTTGCGTCACCTGCGCTGAGTCGCTCTGTGATAGCATGCGGATTTTTTCACCGCACCTTACTTTTCTTACCGATCCTTGGGAAGCCATGTTTCAACTGCCTGATTTTTCTTCGGCCCGTGTCCTGGTGGCGGGCGACGTCCTTCTCGACCGCTACTGGTCCGGCGACACCTCGCGTATTTCACCCGAGGCGCCGGTGCCGGTGGTGCGGGTGGTGGAGGTCGAGGAACGTCCCGGCGGCGCCGGCAATGTGGCTTTGGGCATCGCCGCCCTGGGTGGCCAGGCTGCGGTGTTGGGCCTGGTGGGCGAGGACGAAGCGGGTGCGGCTCTGGAGACCTTGCTGAGCGGCTGGGAAGGCATCACTCCCAAGCTGCACCCTACCGACATGGCGACCATCACCAAGCTGCGGGTACTCAGTCGCCATCAGCAGCTGATCCGTCTCGACTTCGAGGCCGCGCGGCCGCAACCCGGCGGTGAGCAGCTGAGCGAGGGCTTCGCCGAGGCATTGACGGCGGCGGATGTGGTGGTGCTCTCCGATTACGGCAAGGGTGCCCTGCTGCCCTGCACCCACCTCATCGAACAGGCCCGCGCGGCGGGCAAACCGGTATTGGTGGATCCCAAGCAGACCGATTTTTCCGCCTATGGCGGCGCCAGTCTGTTGACACCCAACCTGGGCGAGTTCGAGGCCGCGGTGGGACATTGTGCCGACGAGGCCACCCTGGTGGCGCGTGGCGAGGCCTTGATGCAGACCCATGATATCGCGGCCCTGCTGGTTACTCGCAGCGAGCAGGGCATGATCTTGCTACAACGCGGTGAGGCGCCCCTGACGATCCCGGCGCAGGCACGCGAGGTGTACGATGTCACCGGTGCCGGTGACACAGTGATCGCCACCGTCGCCGCCGGACTCGCCGCCGGGCTTGCCCTGCCCAACGCGGTGCGTCTGGCCAATATGGCCGCCGGCATCGTGGTGGGCAAGCTGGGTACCGCCACTGTGTCGGTGGACGAGCTGCGCCGCGCCCTGGTCGGCTTCGATGCCTCCCATCGCGGGGTGCTGGACGAACCAGGCTTGCTGGCTATGGTCGCCGAGGCGCGCGCCCATGGTGAGAGCATCGTCATGACCAATGGCTGCTTCGACATTCTGCACGCCGGCCACGTGGCCTATCTGGAACAGGCCGCACGTCTCGGCGATCGGCTCATCGTGGCGGTCAACGATGACGCCTCGGTGGCGCGCCTCAAGGGGCCCGAACGGCCGGTGGTGCCGCTGGCGCAACGCATGGCGGTGTTGGCCGGACTGTCGGTGGTGGACTGGGTGGTGCCGTTCGGCGAGGACACCCCGGAGCGGCTCATCTGCGCCGTGCGTCCGGACATCCTGGTGAAGGGCGGTGACTACCGGCCCGAGCAGGTGGCCGGCGGCGCCTGTGCCGGCGAGGTGCGCATCCTGCCCTTTCTCGACGGACATTCAACCTCGCGCATCGTCGACACCATCCGCGGCGACGGCTGAACGGGGATGGGTCTCGACCTGCTATTGGCCGTCAACCAGGGCTGGGCCAGTCCGGTGCTGGACGTCTTTTTTGGCTGGATCTCTCAAAAGAAGACCTTTTCCCTGCCGCTGCTGGTGCTGATCCTGTGGCTCCTGTGGCGCCGCGAGGGACGTGCCGGGCTGCGCCTGTGGTTGTTGCTGATCGTCTGTGTGTTGCTGGGTGACGCCATCGGCAACGGCCTCAAACACCTGTTCGGCCAACTGCGACCCTGTGCTGAGCTGTCGGAACGGGTGCGTCTGGTGATGGAGCCCTTCCGTGTCGGCTGCGCCTTCAAGCCCACCGGTATGCCTTCCAACCACGCCCTCAATTTTTTTCTCACCGCGGCCTTTCTCGGTATGGTTTTGCGCTCTTGGCGCTGGGGGTTGGTGCTGGGTGGGATAGCTGTGCTGGTGGCCCTATCGCGGGTTTATCTCGGTGTGCATTATTCCGGCCAGGTATTGGCAGGTGCTGGTTTCGGCCTGCTGCTGGGTGCGTTGGCGGCAAGGGCGGTAGGTGCGGCACCGGCCCTGCGGCGCTGGATGTGGGGGGGTGAAAAACCGTGAACGGCATCACGAAATAGTCCGCTGTTTGCGCCGATAACCGTGAGTAATCACAACCACTCACGGGGAAACCGACGAATGAAGAAGGGTATTTTACTGGCCGCATCAATGGCTCTGGCCACTATGGGGGGATCGCTGCAGGCACAGGATTACAATGAGGGTTTCCTGGCGGCAGAGGCCGGTGATTATGTGACAGCCGTGGCCAAATGGCAGCCGCTGGCGGAGAGCGGTGACGCCAATGCGCAATTCAACATGGCGCTGATCTATCACAAGGGACTGGGTGTGGCGGCCGATGAGGCGCGCGCGGTGGGCTGGTATCACCGGGCGGCCGATAACGGTAGTCAGTATGCGCAGGAGTTTCTTTCCGCAGCCTATGACAAGGGTTGGTTCGGTCTGCCGCAGGATAGTCAGCTGGCGCAGTACTGGGAAGCCCGCCTGAATCAGTAACCACATATCACCAGTGATAATGTTTTCCGGCCGCCATGTTTCGACATGGCGGCCTTTTTCGTTGCAGCAGGCGGGTTGCCAGCGTAATCTTGTCAATCATTTGTTATTGCCGGTTATTGTGAACAGTTTTTCTGCTCGGAGGTTGGTATGGACGCACGTATTCAATGGTCGCGGGGTTTTGCCCTGCTGGTTTTGCTGGCCCTGCTGGCGGCCTGTTCCAGCAAGACCACGGTCGAGAGTGATCTCGGCATCAAAGGGGCGCCGGACTGGGTCAATGAGGGCACCAATATCCTTAAGACCAAGGATGGCCGTCTGTTCCACGGCGTGGGCTTGGCACCACCGCTGGGTGATTTCTCGCTGCAGACCTCCACCGCCGACAATCGTGCCCGTGCCGAGGTTGCGCGTATTCTGTCGTCCTACATGGAGATCGTCTCGCGTGACTATATCGCCAGTGGCAAGGCCGATGAGGCGGGCTTCACCGAGCAGAGCGTGTCACGCCAGATCGACAATATCACCAAGATCAACCTCACCGGTGTGCGCATCATCGGCCACTGGCGTGATAAGAAAATGGACACGGTCTATGCCATTGCCGAACTGGATATGAATCAGGTGAAGAAGACCCTGGAAGGCGTTGAGGCCATGAATTCGGGCCTGAAAGACTATCTCGATACCCGTGGCGGCAAGATTTTTGACCGTATTGCCACCAAGCAGGAGGAGTAAAGGGATGTTGTCGAAGCGTATGAAAACCCTGTGGGTACTGTTGCTGGCCGTGGCCCTGAGCGCCTGCGCGACCAAGGTGGAGCGTATCGATAGCGAAGAGGTTCGCGACCTGAGCGGTAACTGGAACGACACCGACTCACGGCTGGTCTCGGAAGAGATGATCCGTGACGTATTATCGCGTCCCTGGATCAACCGCTACACCCGCAGTCACGGTGGTGAGCCGCCGGTGGTGATCGTTGGCGAGGTGCGCAACCTCAGCCATGAGCATATCAACGTCAATACCTTCGTCGCCGACATGGAGCGTGCACTGATCAATTCCGGCAATGTCGAGGTGGTGGCGTCGAGTACGGAGCGTGGCGAAGTGCGTGGTGAGCGCAAGGATCAGGATCTGCACTCCAGCGAGGGCACCCGTAACGTCATGGGGGAGGAGGCCGGCGCCGACTTCATGCTTAAGGGCACCATCAATACCATCATCGATGCCGAGGGTAAGAAACAGGTAAAGTTTTACCAGGTTGATCTCACCCTGATCAGCATGGCGGATAATCGCAAGGTCTGGGTGGGACAGAAAAAGATCAAGAAGTTCGTCGATAAGCGTTCACTGCGTTTCTGACTATTTATTTTTGAAACGGGCCAGAGGCTGGCTGTGTCTGGGCGCGGCCCTGCTGCTTTCCGGGTGTGCCGGCTACAGCCAGCGTTTCGATGCCATCGAAGCACAGCTGGTCGCGGGGAATCCCTCAACTGCCTTGCAGGTGCTGGAAAAGAACCGGGGCAACGGCCAGCGTGACGAGGTGCTGTATCTGCTGAACCGTGCCATGCTGCTGCGTATGCAGGGTGAGTACCGACAGAGCAATGAGACACTGGAGCAGGCCAAGCGACTGATCGACGAGCTGGATGCCATTAGTGTCAGAGAGCAGGCCATTGCGCTGACCGTCAATGATACCCTGCAGAGCTATATCGGCAGTGATTTCGAACGCGCCCTGCTGCATGTCTATGCAGCGCTGAATTATCTCCAGATGGACATGCCTGACGAGGCGCGGGTCGAGGTATTGCAGCTGGACGTGTTGCTGAGCCTACAGGCCGATGGCCAAGGTGATACGCAGACGGAAGATGCCTTCGCCCGCTATCTGAGTGGTCTTGTCTTCGAGCAGCAAGGTGAATGGAGTGACGCCATGATTGCCTACCGCAGGGCTTACCAGGACTATCAGAAATACCGCAAACACCTGGGAGTGAAACCGCCGCACTCCCTGGGTTTGGCGCTTTTGCGTATGGCCGGGCACCTGGGCCTCAAGGAGGAGCTGCGCGAGTACCGCAAAGCCTTTGCCATTGAGCAGTGGCCCTCATTAGCGGCTTTGCAAGAGAAGGGAGAGGTGGTACTGGTCATCGGCACCGGACTGGCGTCCCGCAAGCGCGAGGAAGCCATGTCCATTTTAGCGCCCGAGGCGGGTGTGATGGTGCGCGTCGCCTTGCCACGCTATGAGACAAGGGCCCAGCCGGTCGGTGAGGTGCGCCTGTTGGCGGACGATGAAATGGTGGCTGCCGATCTGGTGGAAGACATCGACGTCATTGCTGTAAAAACCCTACAAGCACAGATGCCTGTGATCACCGCTCGTGCGCTGGCGCGAGCGGTGGTGAAGTATCGGGCTGTCAGGGAGGCCGGCGAGCGTGATCAGGGATTGGGCCTGCTACTCAATGTTGCCGGTATGCTCAGTGAGCAGGCCGATACCCGCAGTTGGTCCACCCTGCCACAACGTATCTATCTGGCGCGCCGGTTTCTGCCGCCGGGGCGGCATGAGGTTTCAGTGCAGCTGCTGGGACACGGCGGCCAGGTATTGGCGCAGAAGCAATTTACCGGGGTGGCCATCGAGGCGGGCAAAAAGGTCTACTTGACGTGGCGCTGGATTTCACCACATACCCGGGGAGGAAAAGGATCATGAGAATAGTATTGCTGGCACTAATGAGCCTGATGACGGCCTGCGCATCGACAGGTGACGGATCCGACTCGCAACCGGACTGGATTAGCGGCAAGAGCAGCCAGTTTCCGGTTTCGCAATACCTGGTCGGTCGTGGTCAGGCATCGTTACGTGATATGGCGACGGATCGCGCCCGTGCGGATCTGGCCAAGAACATCGAAGTACAGGTGGTGGCGGAAAGCCGGGATACGGTCAGCGCCCAGCGCCAGACACAGGATGGTGAGGTGGTTGAGACATTCAGTGAGGCCGCCGGGCGCGACATCGTGACCTCCACCCGGCAGGTGATTCGTGGCGCTCGGGTAGCGGACACCTGGCAGAATCCGCAAAGTGGTGATATCCATGTACTGGTGAGCCTTAACCGGGCCGAGACCGCGCGTCGTCTGCGCGATGAGATGTCCCTCCTCGATGATCAGACCCGCGTGGCCATCGAACGTGCCCGACAGACGGACGATCTGTTGCAGAAGATTGCCTCCGCCCAGCGCGCCGTTGATAAACAGCGGCAGCGCAGCGAATTGCAGCGCGTACTGCGAGTGGTGGGCCGGGGTGGGCAGGGTGTGTCACCGAAGTGGAAGTTGGCCAATTTGCAAGGTGAGTTGTTGGATTTGCAATCACGCCTGAAGATCCGCGTGCAGGCCGATGACGGCACCTTAGCTTCGGTGGTGGCGGGCGGCCTGACGGCGGCCGGCTTCATGACCGGCTCCGAGGAAGAGGCGCTCTATACGTTGCAGACCCGTTTTTCTGCCGGGCCGGCGGCGCAGCGTGAGAGTTGGTACTGGCTGCGCGGTAACCTTGAATTGAAGCTGGTGGATCGTGGTGACAATGTACGTGGCACGGCTAGCTGGCCGCTGAAGGTGTCGGCGCAGGAAAAGGCATTGTTGCAGCCGCGACTGATGCAGCTCATTGACCGCACGCTGGAGGATGAGCTGAGGGCGGTGATTCTGGGTTTTGCGCGCTAAACGGATTCTGTCTTGGCTATGGGGAGACCCCAGCAGGTTCTCAGGAATGCAGGTGTTACCTTTTATGCCATCATTTGAACGTTATCCACGTAGCTCGTTGCTACTCTTTCTCTCTCTCTAAAGACCTCAGCATTAACGGGTGTTCTTTGCCCCCTGGCAGGACAGAGACTTCTACCTCTGCCTCACCCTCCTCGAGGGTGGAGTCAATTTGTGCGGCTTTGGGGTGAGGCGTACTTTGCAGCGAACTCCAAAACATCGGCGCTGGGCAATATGTCAGACGAAGCGCGGCAATTTTACTTTGCTGCAAAACACATCCTTAAAGTGGGTATTTCATAGGATAGGTGGGGCGTTTAAGGGCTATATAGAGATTTTTTTTGAGTTGCATTACTCTTATTTGTCAATGGTTTTCCCGGGCTTGATCCGGACTCTCCCGTAAAAGGGAGTGGTTTACATCACTATCAGCGATACTACAATATTTCCTTACAGCGTAAAATTTATTTATTAAGGAGAGAACAGTGAGGAAATCAAAATTAATATTTGTTATTCTTTTTCTAAGTAGTTTTGCCGCTCATGCAGTTAATGATGGTTTAAATGTTAAGCCTGCACCGATGGTATCTCCATTGGGTATTACTTATTTTACGATCAAGCCAGACTTTAGAAAATGTGTTGCACCCATTTGTGGTGGTTGGTTCGTCAAAGCAGTTAATCGTGACGTATCTCAATGCCCCGATGGCAGTGTAAAAGAAGAGTGTTATGTTGGTGCGGAGAGAATTAATATTGTTGGTCTGTCGGATATCCAGATTACTGAAATTCGCCAGGCAATGAGAGAATCGAGAATTCTCATCCAGGGGAGGTTAGCAGGTATTGTTGACTATGGTTTGCTGATAATCGACAACGCTTGGTTGAGTGCCTCTGATCAGCCGCCCAGTGGTATATTTGTTAATGTTAGTGATAACGGCATACATTGTATCATAGACCCCTGCCCAAGCTATGACGGAGAAATTCTCAATAAGTATGTTGTAAAAAGCTTGGCAGACTACGATTTAAGCGAGATTGAGACAGACGATGAACAGCTCACGCTAGCACGGGAAGCTGCTAATTCAGGAGATGGACTCATGATGGCAGGCCGCTTTATTGAGGTGACGGGTTCAGGTGGTTCAGCGCAGGGTATTACCGCGAGCCAGTTTTATCTAAAGGTTGAAAGTACGAAACAAAAAATGTGCTTTCCAACAGGGTGTTCTGGGCAGATATGTGCGGACACTGACGTAACTACAACCTGTGAATGGCGGCCCGAGTACGCTTGTTACCATAGCGCAAGCTGTTCAACGCAACGTAATGGTGATTGTGGTTGGGTTATGGATGATGAGCTAAGACGATGCTTGGCAAGCCATGTCATTGGTGGGTTTTTACAGCCAAACGTAGCAAGGTAGTCTACGCGTGATATACGGAAAGAAAAATATCTGGTGAATTAGACCGGTAGAAGGGTGGGCACGTTTTATGTGCCCACGAAGTGCCTTGGGTATAACAGGTCAATTGCGAGGTTGATGCAACGTGCAGCCAGTTCTTCTTTTTCAAAGGTGCTGAGTTCTTTTTAAATCGAGCCGTGCTTCCATAACAGTAATCTTATATCATAGCCTGTTGTTTTTTTAATGGGTTTTCGTCTTTTTTGGCTGAGTAGTTGCCAACATTGTAACCTTCGAAGTTGGATTTATTGGTTTCCTAAAAAAACTTTTTACTTGCTCCGAAAGAGCACCTTGATTGCCTTTCAGCGCAAGAACATAATCACCACCGCCTGTAACAATCTGCTTGGCCATATTTTTTGGCATCCCATCGCATCTATTGTCACGATGCAGTCATTTAATCTCTGTGGGTTTAATGACGAAATCTGTAATAATTCGGAGTTAGCTCCGAAGAGGCACGCAGCGTGTCCACAGAGACGGGTGCCATGAGTCTGGCGCAACATCCTAATCAATACGGGCTTTCTCGGCGTGCCTCGCCCTTACGGGGCGCTGTTTTCTTCTCCGTCCGCTGTCTGCCGGGCGTAATAGGCCGCTACGGCCTTGATTTCCAACAGGCTCAACACATCGGCCATGGCGTGCATGGTCTGGCTGGTGCGAGTGCCGTCCTGATATTCCTGCATGGCGAGAATCAGGTAGGCCTCGGATTGTCCGGCCAGACGCGGATTGCCGGGGTGGGTGCTGAAGCCGCGTTCGCCGTGGCAGCGGTCGCAGCGTTCTTTGATGAGAAATTGTGGTGGCTCCGGTGGCCAGGTTTCCGAGCGCTGCGGTGGCTGGGCGGCGTAGTAGGCACTGAGGTCGCGGATCTCGGTCTCGCTGAGGGCCTGGGCTGGGGCCTGCATCTTGTCGTTTTGGTACACGCCGCTGGCATAGGCTTGCGTGGCGTGGACAAGGTAGCGGGCGTCCTGTCCGGCTAGGCTGGGGGTGAAGGGGTCTTTACTGATGCCGCCTTCGCCGTGGCATACGGCACAGGATTCGCTGAGTCGGTGGCCGGCGGCGGGGTCGCCCTCGGCGGTGTTTTGCCGTTTTCCCGGTTCCTGCAGGGCATAGTAAAAACTGACTTTTTCGATATCGGTGTCGCTGAAGTGGGAGACCAGCTTACGCATCAGGTCGTGCTGGCGGGTGCCTCGTTGGTAGGCCTTGATGACAGTAACCAGGTATTTTTCGTGCAGGCCGGTGAGGCTGGGGACGCCGGCCTTCTGGCTGTTGCCGCGGTCACCGTGGCAGCCGTTACAGGAGGCGGCGATCTTCGCGCCGTCGGCCAGCGGGTCGAAGGCGCCACTGTCATTGGGGCCTTCGCTGAGTGGTGTTTGCGGCCGCTGGTGTGCGTAGTAGGCGGCGATGTTGGCAATGGTTTTGTTGCTCAGGTGGTTGACGGGTTCCTGCATCAGCACTTCTTTGCGCCGCCCGTCGCGGTAGTCTTTGGTGGCCTTGATTAGGTATTCCATGGGCTGGCCGGCGAGGTTGGGCATGTAGGGGTTGAGGCTGTTGCCGTCATAACCGTGGCAGCCGGCACAGGCGGTGGCGGCGACGACCTTGCCTGCGGCCGGGTCTGCCTTGTGATGGCGAGAAGGGGGGGCCATCTTCGGTGTGCGGGTGGCGTAGTAGGCGGCAAGGTTGTGGATATCTCGTTCGTTGGTGGATGTCTTGAACAGTTTCATGATGCCGTGCTGACGCTTGCCGTTGAAATAGCTTTCCATGGCGGGGATGAAGTATTCCAGGGACATGCCGGCGAGGCGGGGCACCACGTCCGAACGTGCGGCATTGCCGTCAGCGCCGTGGCAGGAGTTACAGCGTTCGGCGAGCTTTGCTCCGGCGGCGATAGTCTGTTTGTCCTGCAGGGTGAGTTTGGATTGCGTACTCCGCACGGCGCCGCGCCAGGGGGTGTCCAGTTGTGCGTAATAGGCGGAGACATCGGCCAGTTTGTCGGGGCCAAGAGCGTCGACGATGGCCTTCATCTTGTCGTGTTTTCGTGAGCCGTCGGCGTAGGCTAGCAGGGAACGGATCAGGTAGTCCTGCTCCAGTCCGGCAATGAAGGGGGAGCCGCTTTGAGCCAGCACGCCGTCCATGCCATGGCATGTGGCGCAGTCTGCGGCGAGGGCCTTGCCGGCTTCGACGTCACCGACCAGCAGCGGTTTCTCGATGACCTCCCGAGGCGTGGGGATGGACTCAATGGTGGCGGTTTCTTTGCCGTCCTCACAGGCCACGAGTAGCCAGGTGAGGAGAATGATAGTGCCGTATCGCCAGATCATGATGTGTGTATTTTAGTCGTACTGGTGACGAACGATGTCGCTGACGGTCTCGGCATCTTCAGGCAGTGTGAAGAACCACATTTGATACAGAGAGATGACAAACTGCACGGCAAAGCTCGCGCCCATGAAGGCGCCGCTGATGATCAGCATCCATGCGTAGGGTTCGTATATCTTGGTGATATACCAGGAGGAGATGTCCAGGACAATGGCGACGAAGGGGGTGGTGACGATGGCGATCTTGAGCCACTCGTGGCGTAGGTAGGCGTGGCTGAAGATAGTGCTGACAATGAAGAAGATGAAGGTCAGCCCGAACAGGTGGATATGTGAGACGCGCACCAGGGTATAGATATCTACGCCGGTGTCCTGTTCAGCCGTCAGCTTGATGTTCTCGTAGCCTTCCAGGCTGGCGAGGTGGGGGTTGCGGTTGTTGTGGCAGGCTACGCAGCGTTGTTTGAAAATGGCGGCGGTGGTGTTTTTGTATTCCTCTTCACTCGCACCGCGGCGTACCCAGTCGATGATTTGTAGGTTTTCTTCCGGCGGCAGCATGTTCGACATGGGGCCCATCAGAGAGGACTCCAGACGAGTGCTGGTCTTGCTGCCGCTGTAGGCGATGATCAGGTCTTCCACCGTCAGCATGGGGTCGCCGTCCCGTCCCGCATGGGACTCAAACACGTACAGGCTGGCAAAGGCGTAGCCAAGGCCGAGGATCAGCAGGGTGCTGGTGTAGACCACGCGCTGTACTAGGGGGAGTTCCGTGAATGGAATGAAAAATCGCCAGCTCATGATCTGTTACCTCTGGTGCCGTGCATGTCCCTGCTGTTATCGGGATTTACATAGGAGGGTATGGGGCCATGAATGTATATTTGCTGAACGGCTTACTCGGTCTTTGCAGGTATATGCGTACCTGCCGCCTGTTCTGTTGTGGTATTGGGATCCCGGATTTCTGGAGCTATGTGTAAAACCCCTGAGATAGTTTCTCCTGACCCGTGTTAAAAATCGACTCGTATGCAGACTTCCAGCCTGTAAAGCCAACCCGTCGGCATTGGCGGGTGGTTGTTGACTTGGCTATTTTTGCCTTGCCGGAAACTCCCTCAGGGGTTTTGCAAGCATCTCACTGTTGGCGCAGCTTTATCAGCATCTCTTTCTGCTCGGGGGTCATCCATAGAGTAAACAGGGTGCCCGACAATGACATACCAAAGCGCACCTTAATTTTGCCGTAATTCCGGGTGAGGATGAAGCCGTCTTCAAAGTTCGGGCTTGCCAGTTCAATTTTTTGGTTTTCACAGAGGAAAAGCCCAACTTTTCCGCTTGTCGGCTTTACCATCCGTAGGCCGTCCATTACCCCGTCATAACTGAAATTAGTGATTCCGCATCTTACGTCACGAGGCCCCATCGGTTGATAATTGTCCTCCGTCGGAGCCGCCATTGTGAGGCCGCCAAGCATACAGGCGAGGATGAAAGAGGTGATGAGAAGGCCGTGCCATAGGGTATTCATGTTTGATCTGATCTCCACAACTGAAGCGACATTGTCCGTCGGGCAAGGGACGGCGACCGGGTGAAAACGGGAGCGTTGAAAGGGCATTCCCATTGATACCATACACCAGAAAAGTGTCAGATTTGAAACTAATTGCTGAAAACGAATAAAGTGTGAAACCCAGTCACAATAAACCCATTAGGTGTGAACATAAAGTGGAGAAGCCGCACCAAATCACGCATTTTCGCCAGTATATTTTCCTGGGATTTTGGCTTGACACAGTGATTTTCTGGGAATAAGGTCTGAATGAAAATAATAAACCAAACATGCTTAATGGGCTGTCAATATCAAGTGGTGGAAATCCATCAGTAATTTTGTTGTCAGGGTATGGTATGAAGCTCGACTCGTGGAATCAAACAGTTCCCGAGCTTGAGAAATACGGTGTAGTTTTTAGTTGCAATAGACTTGGAGTAGGGGAAAGCGATAAGGCAAAAGAAATGCAGAGCGGCTGCCTTATCGTTGAAGCTCTCAGGGGGCTAGGGCTCGCACAACAATAATTTTCCGTTTTTGAAGGCCGATTTATCCCGCCTGCCCACATTGCGAAAACTTGAAATATAACCCATATTTCTGCGTTTTCGCGCCTCGCCAGACGGGCGCTTCGACTTCCAAAATTCGGAAAATTATTGTTTTTCGAGCCCTGACTAAAGAAAAAAATAAAGATATAGCTCCTCCTTATTTTGATTCTTGGACACCACACTAGTTTGAACTACTATACCTCATGTTCCTTGATGCATTGATGCAAGGTATTCGGGTTAGAATGTAAGAAAAATAGCGATTCGATTCGCGGGAAGGCTTATGCCCACAACTCTCATCCACAATGCCGAACTGACAACCGATCAGCGCACCACTCTAAGTAAACACTTGGCGGGTGAGCTACAGGACTGCGGTAGTCATTTCCGTATCCAGCACACCGACACACCGGATCATACGGCACTGGAAGCCCTGCGTGCAAAACTGCACCTGGATATCAACATCCTGCCCACCGACTTCGATCCTGCCCGTGTCGGCCTACTGATCACGGACATGGATTCTACCCTCATCAGCATCGAGTGCGTGGACGAAATTGCTGACTTCGTCGGTGTCAAACCCCAGGTGGCAGCCATCACCGAGGCTGCCATGCGCGGTGAAATAGACTTCGAAGCCTCGCTACGCCAGCGTGTCGCCCTGCTAAAAGGACTGGATACATCGGCCCTGCAGCAGGTTTACGATGAACGTCTGCACCTCAACCCGGGCGCGGAAATTCTTATTGACGGCCTCAAGACTCGTGGTATCAAGCTGGCCCTGGTCTCAGGCGGCTTCACTTTCTTTACTGACCGCCTGAAAACACGCCTGGGACTGGATTTCACCCTCGCCAATGTGCTGGCAGAGAAAAATAGTCAGCTGCTGGGTTCGGTGGAGGGCGCCATCGTCGGCGCCGAAACCAAGGCCTCTTATCTCTCCGCCCTGTGCCACGAGCTGGAGATCCACCCCTCACAAGTCGTGGCCATGGGCGACGGCGCCAACGATCTGAAAATGCTCGCCGTAGCCGGCCTCGGCGTGGCTTATCACGCCAAACCCGCCGTACGCGCACAGGCAGACGCTACCCTCCATCACCGAGGCCTGGATGCCGTGCTGGACATGCTCTGGACGGGAGAAAACAGCTGATGCACCCCCAGCATATCCGCGCAGCCCTGACCTGTCTCGGCCTACTGATGACTTACTCCGGCTTCGTTCAGGCGCAACCTTTTGGCGTTTTTGACGTGCGTGCCGCCGGAATGGGCGGAGTCGGCGTCGCTACCGGCGCCCGCTATGCCACCTTCAACAACCCGGCACTGTTGACCACCACCGAGGAACAACGCGAGTGGTTTCTGATGGTGCCCGGCATGGGCCGCCAACGCGGCGATCCCGATGACCTGAAAGACAAGCTGGCCACTTTCAAACGGGCCGCTAACACCCTGGACGCCGGCCCCACCATCGCCAACCGGGATGCTGCACTGGCCAGCCTCAATGCCATGGGCGACGGCATCTACCGGGAAAGCGGCAACAGCGCCATCCTGCTCGCCATCCCTAGTCGCCTCCTCAGTGCCGCCGCCTATATACACATCTATGACTGGGCCAATGCCCGCGCCAGCGTTGTGGGCGATAACCTGAGTGATCCCGCCAATCCCCAATACACCTCCCGTATCGAGCACCGTGGCGCCCAGGTATTGGAAAACGGCATCACTGCCGCCAAGTCTATCAGCGGCACCGGCTGGCGCCGCCAGCTGGCCGTGGGCTTTAACGTCAAATTTCTCTTTATCGAGGGTTATGGCTACAGCGAGGATGTCCGCGTTGCCAAGACCGGCATTGAGCGCAATCAGTACAGCGGCAATGCGGCCTTCAATTTGGATATCGGCGTGCTGAAAGAATTCGGCGTCTGGAAGCTGGGCCTGATGGCCAAGAACCTGTTTTCCGGCAGCTTCGAGTACGGCAACACAGGAGACTACTTCGATATTGCCCCGCAGCTGCGCGCCGGCTTTGCCTATCAAAGCCGGCGTACGGTGTTCGAATTTGATCTCGATCTGATGCGAAACCAGGGTTCCGGCTTCGATTCCGCCACTCAAATGGCCGCACTGGGCGTGGAATTCAAGCCCTGGCGCTGGCTCGCCTTGCGTAGCGGCTATCAGCAGAACCTGACCGGCACCCAGCTTGGTACTGCATCACTCGGCTTGGGCATCGCCTTTGGTTTTCTGGCGCTCGATATAGCGGCTTCACACAGTAAAGAACAGGATGGCGCCCACGCGCAACTCGGCATCCAGTTCTAAAAGATGCCAGAAATCCCGAAGTACCACTAAAAACCGGAATGGGAAATCCAACCCGGAAAGATTGAGTGATCAGAAAGACAACTCAAGCCCCATATTGAGCATCGCGCCACGCGGCACCCTGGAACCATCGATGGTGACCGTATTCAGTGCCCGGGCCAGGTCAATATTGAAGACTTTGAACAGGGTGGCTCCCAGGGTGGCATAGTTCATATTTTCTCCGGCCAAGTTGGCGCGATAACCGATGCGGGCGCCCGGAATCCACCAGCTGTCGGTCAAATAGGCCGCACTCAAGGTCGCCCACTGATAGTCGTCACTAAACGGGTCGGGAACCGCATTGGCATCCAGGCCTGCATTGATCGCCCACTGGCGGTTGCTGGAAAATAACGCGGCTTCCAGTTTGAGCTGAGTCTCCATTTTGTAGACGTAATCCTGGGCCAGCAGGTGGGCAATGGGGCCATCTGAATACCCGCTGACATTCAGGCCGGAAAAGCGAAAGGTGGGTGCATTGAGATTCATCAGCGTCGCGCCAAGGCGGTAGTTCTCACTCACCCATAAGACTCCCAGGTCGAGCCCAAAGTTGCTGTCGTAATTGAGGGGAGCATCGCGGGCATCCTGGAACAGCTGTTCGGCATCTGTCAGGTTGCCAAGCCGGGTTGCCGCCTGGGCCATACCCACCCGGTAGTACTTGGCACGCAATCCACCGAACAGATCACCGGCCTCATGCCTGAACAATTGCCGGCTATAGCCGAGAGCAAATTCACTCACACCTGCGGCACGGGTCAGCAAGGTGGTGTCATTGGTTACCTTCATAAGCGGGTCACTGGGATTGCTAAGATCGAGATCCACTTCGCCCAGATCCAGCACCGTGTTTCCACTCAGCAACTGGGCCTGCACATCGGCAAAGTCGATGTCGATGCTGTCATATAACCCAACGGCCTTTGTCGCGACCGAAACGCTGGCATCAAACACCAGTACTCCAGCAAGAAAATCGTTGCCCACCACGACCGGCGTCAAGGGCAGGTTCATGGAACCGAAGACCTTGCCATAGCCGTCGGCGGCCACCGTAGCAAGTACGTTATTGATGTCAGCCACCGGTATATCAATGGCCTGTTGGATGTCAGCAATATACTGACTCACATCGCCAGGGTTAGTCGGATTCCCGGTAAATGCCGGCACAGTCACCCTCAGGCCATCGGAGTAGGCCTCGGCCTTCTCATCGATGATGTCGAAGACGTTGTCCACCTGGCCGTATTCGAAGCCGATCCCGATATTACTGATAAGTCCGAACTGCACATGCGCGCCATCATTCTTCAGCTGTACGGCGCTGGCGGCAGGATTGGTGATATCCGAAATGATGGACTGGCCATTGCTGACATCACCGGCACTCAGATTGGAGCCCGGGGGATGATAGACCGGTGCGGCATAGGCAACCGACACCGCAACAATCAATATCAGGGAGCAGAGCAAACGTCGCGTACAAATCTCCATTTATGTAAATCTCCATTTATTGAGGGTTATTCAGGGCGATTCTTGTGATCACCGATGTCGATCGACTTATATAACGCTTAACTTTAGCCTTTATATCCATCAATTGCCCATTTACCGATTACCTTTATGATGACATTCATACAAACCACCGGGATGTCCTAAGCCACCTCCGCCTGCCGTACCCAACGAATTGCAGCAGGCAACACGGATTTGCGGTAGAATGCCGGCGTTTTTCGACCCGGGATACCCCCTTGCAAGCGACCCTTAAACGCCTCATCGCGGCCATCGAGTTCATCAGCGAGTGGAGTGGCCGCGCCGTGGCCTGGCTGGTGTTGGCAATGGTGTTGGTCATCACCTACGACGTCGCCATGCGCTACCTGTTGCAAAGTGGCTCAGTGGCCTTGCAAGAACTGGAATGGCATCTGTTCGCACTGCTGTTCCTGCTCGGTGCCGCCTACACCCTCAAACACAACGGCCATGTACGGGTGGATATTTTCTATAACAGCCAGTGGATGACTGATCGCCACCGCGCCATGATCGATCTGTTCGGCGGCCTGTTTCTGTTATTGCCCTTCTGCCTGATGATTATTATTAGCTCGTTACCCTTCGTCGCCAACAGCTATGGCATGGGCGAGGGCTCACCCGACCCTGGCGGCCTACCGTACCGCTTTCTGCTCAAGGCAGCGATCCCGCTGGGCTTCAGCCTGCTATTGCTACAGGGCGTGGCCAATATGCTGCGCAGCCTCTGCATTCTTCTGGAGAAACAGCGCTGATGGAAATCTGGGCGCTAATCATGCTAGCCGCCACCGTGGCCCTGCTCCTGCTGGGCTACCCGGTAGCTTTCACCCTGGGCGCGGTGTCACTGCTGTTCGGCGGCGTGCTCCTGGGCCTCGATTTTTTCGCCCTGCTGCCCTTGCGTATCTGGGGCATCATGACCAACTTCACCCTGCTGGCGGTGCCGTTGTTCGTCTTCATGGGGGTGATACTGGAGAAATCCGGCCTGGCGGAAGAACTGCTGGAGACCATGAGTCGCCTGTTCGGGCAGCTACGCGGCGGCATGGGCATATCTATCGTTCTGGTCGGCGCCTTGCTGGCCGCCACCACCGGCGTGGTCGGGGCGACGGTGGTGACCATGGCAGTGATTGCCCTGCCGGTAATGCTACGTCACGGCTACAAGCCTGAGCTGGCCACCGGTACCATTGCCGCCTCCGGTACCCTGGGGCAGATCGTGCCACCCAGCATCGTTTTGATCCTGCTCGGCGATATCATCGGCGTGCCGGTCGGGCAGCTGTTTGCGGCGGCTGTCATCCCGGGAGGGCTGCTCATCGTGCTGTTCATTATCTATATTTTGCTGGTGGCGCGCTGGCGGCCGGACTCGGCCCCAGCGATAACACCCAAGGCTGGCGCTGGCCCCCTGCTGCCCCAGGTCATCAAGAGCCTGATCCCGCCGCTGCTACTCATTTTTGCCGTGCTCGGCTCCATCTTCTTCGGCGTTGCCTCACCCACAGAATCCGCCGCCGTGGGTGCTCTGGGCGCCATGCTGCTGGCCGCCATACACCGCCGCCTGAACTTGAACAATCTGCGCGAGGCCATGCGTAGTACCACGCGCATGACCAGTATGGTGTTCCTCATTCTGATGGGCGCCACGGCCTTCGGCCTGGTCTTTCGCGGCCTTGGCGGAGACGACCTGGTACTGGAGTTAATGACCTCTTTGCCCGGTGGTCAGTGGGGCTTCCTGCTCGTCAGCATGCTGATCATCTTCGTGCTCGGTTTCTTCCTCGACTTCATCGAGATCAGCTTCATCGTGGTGCCTATCCTCGCCCCCATCGCCATGTACCTGGGCGTGGATCCGCTGTGGTTTGCGGTGCTCATCGCACTGAACCTGCAAACCTCCTTCCTGACTCCGCCCTTTGGCTTTTCGCTGTTCTATCTCAAAGCCGCCGCCCCCCCCGAAATACGCATGCAGCAGATTTACCGTGGTGTCCTGCCCTTTGTCGCTATTCAACTGGTGGCACTGAGCCTGGTGATACTGTTCCCGCAGATCGCCCTCTGGCTGCCGGAATTGATGGATCAGCTCGCCCGCTGATCTGCACGACCGCAGCGTCAGGCCAAACCACGCAGGGCCTACCTGGAAGCCGTTGAGTGAACCGGCCAGCTGAGCAGGCTGCTACTGAGCGGATAAGTACACACAAGTGTGACAAGTGCGACATTTTTCATAATGGGAAGGTATACTTAGCAGCCTGCAGACAGCCGGGCTT
This sequence comes from Gammaproteobacteria bacterium, assembly GCA_021647505.1. Taxonomy (GTDB): domain Bacteria; phylum Pseudomonadota; class Gammaproteobacteria; order SZUA-152; family SZUA-152; genus DRQN01. Next base: position 45,110 of record JAKIUN010000004.1, on the reverse strand, counting down.
GTCAGCGGGGGCATCGAAAAGTGCCCCGCCAGTCCAGTATCGGTACCACTGACGCTGTCTGCTGAGAGCCTGCCGGACTTGGGTAGGCTGTTTCGGCACCCGATTCAGGCGCTTGTCTGGTCAAGAAAACAACAATCAACAACAAAGGAGTAGCAAAATGGCGCAACAAGGTACCGTCAAGTGGTTTAATGACGCTAAGGGTTTTGGATTCATCGAACCGCAAGAAGGTGGGGAGGATGTGTTCGTACATCATTCCAGTATTACAGGCACCGGCTTCAAGAGCCTCGCCGAAGGCCAAACCGTTTCATTTGAGGTTGAAAATGGCCAAAAAGGACTCTCGGCGGTCAACGTCCAGCCTTGTTAAAACATACCTGGAGTCGGTCGAGTTCGGAAATAATGGGTTGTGCCGTCGACAACACCAGAAGGGCGACCAATATTCCGTCATTCCCGTGACGATGACCCAAATCCGACGATCTCCTAAGCCCGCACCTGCGGGCTTTTTTTGCACGCCGCTACACGAGTGATCCATCAATGCTGGCACTGTGGGCAATAAAAGGTATTCCTCTGCCCTAACTGCAGACTGCGGATGCGGCCGTTACAACTCAGGCAGGCCTCGCCAGCACGACCATAAACCCGCAGCTGTTGCTGGAAATAACCCGGCTTGCCCTCGCTATTGGTGAAATCACGCAGGGTCGTGCCACCCTGTTCGATGGCTCTGTCCAGCACCTGTTTTATCGCCCTAACCAGCCGTTCATAGCGTACCCTTCCAATACGACCGGCGGCGGTCTTCGGGTGGATACCGGCCATGAACAGCGATTCACTGGCGTAGATGTTACCCACCCCCACCACCACTTTGCTGTCCATGATAAAGGCCTTGATACTGACGCGGCGGGCGCGAGAGGCAGTCAACAAATAATCCGTATCGAAGCTATCAGACAAGGGCTCCGGTCCCAGTCCCTGTAGCAGTTTATGAGCCTCCACCGCACGCGTAGTCCACAGTACGGCACCGAATCGCCGCGGGTCACGCAGGCGCAGGCAGCAACCATTGGTGAAGATGATATCGACGTGATCGTGCTTGCCCGCAGGCGTCCCGGCTGCCACCACGTGCAAACTGCCGGACATGCCGAGGTGCAGAATCACCGTGCCGGTGGCAGACCTTAACAACAAGTATTTACCCCGGCGGTGTACCGTGTCGATGGTTTGCCCGCACAGTGCTGCCTTCAGCCGCACCGGTACCGGCCAGCGCAGGCGCGGCTGTCGTACCACCACCTCACGCACCCGTTCACCCTCGATGTGCGGCGCGATGCCGCGACGGGTGGTTTCGACCTCCGGCAGTTCAGGCATCGGTGTCTCCGCCAGTCACGCTTTCGACAGAAGGCAAGGCCAGCAGACGTTCGGCGACGGCCGGCAGGAAATGATAAGCCAGGCCCAGATCCGGACGGATGAACAGAACCTCATCCTCGTCGCGCTGGAGAATGAAGTAAACCGGTGATGCGTCGGCGGCCAAGCGCAAGGTGATGGTCTCACCGTCCTCGTCGCCATCACGGCGACTGACGCGCAGGGCGTGGGCATGCCGCCATTCGTCCACCAGTGCTTGCAGTGCATCGGCAGAGCCGGCCTCACTATCGGCCAACTGCCAAAGGCCGTTGCGCTGCAACAGGTGCAGCCCCGGCAGTACGATCTCCTGCAGACGCGCGCCCGTCGGCAACAGCTGGGGGCTGACCAGTGAGGCCAACCCACCCTGTAGTAGATAGCTGTAACGGTCGACGATCAGGTGCACACGATCACCCAGGCGCACAAAACGCTGTCCGCGCAGGGGCTCGGTACCGCCGAGCTCCAGGGTGACATCGTTGACACGCAACACCAGATCCGGCGATACCAACCCGGCCTGTTGCACATCCATCGCGCTGGTAGCGTAGCCGGCCAGACTGCGCGCGCGGGCAAGGCCGATGGCGGCATCGACCCGGGCCATGTCGGCACGGGCGGTGAGGGGCTTGACCAGCCACCATTCGCTGCCGCGCCGTTCCAGCACCACATCGGCATGGCGTGCGGGGCGGATCTCGATGCGCGTGATGTCGGCCTCGGTGAGCGTGGTCAGCCGTTCAGGCTCGGGCGCCGGCGGCGCCTGCTGGCTAAACCAGATCAGCGTACCCAGCGCGAACACCACCGCAGCCAATGCCAGATTGAGCAGATTGCGGGAATTCATATTTATCTCTCGATTTCTCAGCGTAGTGGTGGCAAAACCTCCTGTATCAACGCCCGCGCCGCCACCAAATAACGGCACCGGTCGCTGCCAGCCCCAGCGGCAACAGTATTAGCCAGCCAAAACCAATGACGCCCTGCGCCAGTGGAGAAAAGCTCAGGGTGCGATCCGGCGCGACCTTCACCGGGATGTCAATGAAGCGATCATCGTGGGCCAGCCAGTTGATGAGATTCATGCCCAGGGGGAGATTGCCACCGTTGCCCAGGTAAGCATTGGAAAGAAAGTCACCGTCGCCGATAATCACCACACGCTGTTCACCGGCATCGCCGCGCGCGCGGCTCATCACCACGCCGAAAGTCAGCGGCCCCAGGGTGTCCCGCCCTTCGTCGAAGGCGATCTGCCCGCTCAGCTCACTTGTTTCAGACCAGCTGCGCTCGGCCGAAACAAGAATGGCCTGCCCCTGCCAACCGGCGGGCAGCTCGTGCTTGATGCCAGCAGCCTGCGGAAACAGGGTAATGACATCGAAATTACGCGTCACCGGGTGGGGTGGGTAGGTGCTGGCGATGGCCAGGCGCGGGTCGGAAATGCCCAGCACCTGGGTGGTCGGGTCGACGATGATGCCGGGCACAAAATGCACGCCCAGGGCATCGGCCAACGGCTGCAAACCGTGCAGATCACCGGGATCGCCAAGCCACAGCAGATTACCTCCACCCTCAATGAACTGCTGGATCAGCGCCACCTCACCTGGCATCAGGTTCGTCTGCGGGCCGGCCAGCACCAGCACCGCCGTGTTGTCGGGAATGGGCGGAGTGGCAGCCAGATTCAACGACTGGATCTTGAAACCCTTCTCCTCCAGGCGCTTACCCCAGGCACCGAGGTCGTGATTAGCCTCGCCCAGCGGCCTGCGTTCGCCGTGGCCTTCGAGGAATACTAGCCAGCGCTCACCGCTGCGCGCCAGCCGCTGCAAGGCGTTGGTGATACTTTGCTCGGACACACTGGCGAGTTTTTCCTGCCGGCCCTGATACTCGATCAGCAGCTCACCGTTGACGCGGATACCCAGCTCGCGTACCCGTGCCGGTTGCAGATCCGGGTTGATGAATTCCAGGGTGATGTCACGCTTGTGGCGCTGATAGCGTGCCAACAGATCACGGATGGCATGCCGTATCGACTGGTCCTCGGTGGCGAAGGCGGTGATGCTGACCGGATCATCGAGCTGTTCGAGCAGCTCGCTGCTGGCGGTGGAGAGGGTGTTGCGGCCCGTGGTGGTCCAATCTGCGGTAAAGGTGTAGCGCGTGCTGAGCCACGCCAGCATCCCCACCAGGGCGAGGAACAGGATTAGAAACAGGGTGTTCTGAATGCGCGTGGCGCGCCGGGTTTTACCGTTGACAAACATAGTGCTCGCTCAACCGTCTTTATTTAGGGGTATTGTGCACAGCAGGCGTACCTTTAACTATCACCCCGAATCTGCGACGCTATGACAGCGCAATCAACGACTCCACTGCAAGCTGGCGGGGAGGGAATTATGTTGCAGGAGCGGCTTTAGCCGTCGCAAACAACTTGTCATTATAGCCACTGCGGCTAAAGCTCCATCAAAACAAAGGGTTAGGCGGTCGCCAGGAAAAGCAGTATGGGGAGTCTCTCATGACCACCCGCATAATAGAATATATTTTCTCATAACAGGCAGCTACAGGCGGTATCGCTTGATCTCTCTGGATCGGATTCCCCGCCATTCGCCTGATAAAAGTAGGCCTTTATTTAAGGGTGACGTCTCCCTGACTGGAACTTGCTTATGCGCTATATCTGGCTTAGTCTCTGACTATATGATCGATTTGTAAAAGAGCTTCAACGCCGAGAAAGAACCAACAAGTTTCCTAACATCATTACTCTTTGATGCACATCTCTGGATGTTTTCACGAAATCTTAACGGAAAGTGTCACTGCTCAGGTAGATGGATTAGAGTAGGCTATTGTTTTAAGTTTTCTCAATTAAGGACAAAGCCCCCTGATCGTGACTGTTTTGCCTATACTGTCAGCATTGTGAACAAATGCCATAAAAAACAACAAGCTAGATGTCAGGGCAGTTATAGGGAAGTCAACTCGAAGGGGTTTTTTATTTTCGTAAAACAGGATGCACTCAATGACTCTTGTCCTGTGTGTTACAAGCTATCAAAATCGAACACATGAAAAGCTTACTATCACTATAGGCCGTGAAGACTGCAGCATTGGCCGTGCCCCTGATAACGACTTCGTTCTTCCAGATGCTGACAGAATAGTTTCCCACCAACATGCCTCTGTTTATTACGAGAACGGCCATTATTATCTCAGTGACAACAGTACCAATGGCACCTTCATCAACCACGCGCCTGAACCCGTTGGCCGGGGACACAGTGTCCAGCTCTATGACGGCGACACCCTCACGATCGGTGAATACGAATGCCGCATTTCACTGAGCCAGGAGGAAGCCGGTATCCCCAGACCTGAAGCCGGCCTTGTGGCAGAGCCCCCGGGGAAACTTTGGGGTGCTGTAGAAAATCAGCCGGAGATTTCTCCCCCCTACGCAGCAATACCCGAATCTTTAATGCATGGGGAGAAACCAGGCCCGGAAAACCTTTTTGACGATTTTGATTTTAGCAGTCTGGCCGTATCGGCTGCAGAAAAACCTGCCACTGCCGCCGAACATGGTGCGGCAGATCAACAGTTTTTCCAACCACCACAGGCAATTCCTGAAGGCTGGGATATCCAGGCTGAGGAAAAAACCGGCCCGGAGGAGTCCGTCCCGTTTCCGTCTAGCAGTGAGCCCATAAGCGAACCCATAGAAGCCAGGCTCCAGCCAAGCCAAACCCAGCAGGAGAAAAAAATACCTGCCGCAAAACCCGATGCACCCATCGACTCCACCGCCGGCAATCAAGCTGTGAATGCCTTTTTACAGGGCGCCGGGCTTGAGTCAAGCACGCTCTCGCCGGATGAAATCAATGAATTTATGGCTTCTGCGGGAAGACTGTTAGGTGTTATGAGTGAAGGCTATAAACAGATCCTTGAAACACGAACCAGCCTGAAGAGTGAATTTCGTCTCGGCGTCACGACCATCCGTCCGGCGCAGAACAATCCCTTCAAATTCTCGATTGATGCAAATGGCGCCTTGGCCAAGCTTCTGTTCCCAACAGAAAAAGGCTATCTTCCTCCCATCGAATCGGTACAGGAGGCCATTGACGACATCCAGGCCCACCAGATGGCTACACTATCCGGCCTGCGGGGCGCACTGAGCACCCTGGTACACCGCTTTGACCCGGAAAGTGTGGAAAAAGAATTCCAGAGCGTATCCACCATTGATGGCCTGCTTCCATTTATTAGAAAGGCCAAGTATTGGGATTTATTCAAGCACCGCTACCGGATAGCCGAGGCCGATGCGGAAAACGACTTTTTGCATCTCCTCGGCGATGAATTCGCCAGTGCCTACGAGCAACAGATCGCAGAGCTTAAGCGTGCCAAAAAATAATGCGAACAAAAGAGAAAGGAACTATGATTATGGGCAAAACCGCTCACCACATGATACGCCTTCTAGGCTGCATCTTCGTACTGCTCGCATTGACCGCCTGCGCTTCCAAGTTGCCGACCATTTTCCCCACCAAAATCAAGGCGCAGATCCTGGCATCACATGAGATCAACCCGGACATCAACAACCGTCCCTCACCGCTTGTGGTTCGTATCTACGAATTAACCTCAACGGATATCTTTAATAGTGCAGAGTTTTTTCAACTTTACGACGACGAGGCGGCAACCCTGGGGGGGGATCTGATCGCCCGCCAGGAATTTGAAGTTTCACCGGGTGAAGGGCGTGAACTGATGTTCAAACCCCAGGATAATACCCGCGTCTTTGCTGTATTGGCGGCATTCCGTGATATCGATCAGGCCATATGGCGTGCCACGGCAGAACTGAAACTGAACAAGACCAACACATTTATCGTAAAGATTGGAAAACAATCTGTCACAATAGACCACAAATAAGGCAATGGGGCCGTCCATCAATTACTGGGTCAGTGATTGATGGACGGCCCCTAATTTGGAAAAGACCTATGTCATGGCGTAACAAGGTTATCTGGTCGGAAGGCACCTTCCTTCACCCTCATCATTTTCAACAACATGATCGCTATCTTGAAAGCCTGATTGATGCGCGCAGTGAAAGCCTGCAAGCCTGGAGCTGGGGCATCACCTCCCTGGATATTGATAGTGAATTGCTGGTGCTGGGGAAGTTTTCTATTCGCTCGTGCCGGGGCATCATGCCTGATGGCACGGCTTTCAATATTCCGGCTGACGCCCCACCACCGCCGCCATTAAGTATCCCGGAAGAACTGCATCAACAGACGGTATTTCTATCATTACCCCTGAGCCGCCAGGGCATGGCCGAAACCGACATCAGCGGCAATAATGTACTGTTGGCCCGCTATCGCCCGTTTGAACTGGATGTGAGCGATAATGTGACCGGCCATGACAAAACCGTTCCGCTTCAAGTTGGCCAGCTGCAAATGCGTTTGATGCTGGCCGATGAAGAGCGTGATCACTTTTCCTGTCTTGGTTTGGCGCGCATCCAGGAAACCCGCCCGGACAAGGGCGTTGTCCTCGACGAGGCCTTTATTCCTCCCTGCCTCGACTGTTCCGCCAGCCCGAAGCTCAAGGGCTTCATCACTGAGCTGCTCGGTTTGTTGAAGCATCGGAGCAAAGCCTTGGTTGACCGGACATCCGGCATCGGTGCCGGAGTGGCTGAAATCTCAGACTTCATGATGTTGCAACTGGTCAATCGTGTAACGCCACTCATCGAACACCTGGACAAGCTACCCAGGCTGCATCCAGAGAGTTTTTATCGCACTGCCGTCCAACTCGCCGGAGAACTGGCAACATTCACCGCAGACGGGAAGCGTCCGCCCGCCTTTCCCGCCTATCAACAGGATGACCATGAAAACAGCTTTGCCACTGTGATGGATGAACTGCGGCGTTCACTTACCCTGGTGCTGGAACAAAACGCCATCGCCGTAGCGCTGGAAAAACGCAATTACGGCATTCACCTGGCAACGGTTTCCGATACCGACTTGTTCAAGCAGGCGCAGTTTGTTCTGGCGGTTAAAGCCAATCTGCGCCAGGAGGCATTGCAGGCCCAATTTCCGGCACAGGTAAAAATCGGTCCCTCTGACTATATTCGTCAGATGGTGAATTCCGGGCTGCCCGGCATCGGCTTGCGCCTGCTACCGGTCGCCCCTCGCCACATTCCCTACCATGCCGGATATACCTATTTCGAACTTGATCGAAGCAGCGAGTATTGGCAGGGACTGGAAAAATCCGGGGCAATTGCTGTCCATGTATCGGGAACGTTTTCCGGTCTGGAAATGGAACTTTGGGCGATCAAGGGAAGCACCTAGGTAACAAGCATGGCCATCGACGACTCATCCGACCATCCGGGCGACAATGACAGAACCGTATTTATCCCCCGACCGGGCGGGCGCAGCGCAATACCGAGCGCAGCTACACCACCTCCTGCGCCCCCACCTCCACCGTCTTACATTGCACCGGAACAACTGTCACTCACAAGCTCGGGCATCAACCCGCTGGTGGGCACGGCATCCGCCCTGCTCAAACTGGCCAGTAGCACAAGCAACATGGTTTCACATCACGATGTTGAAGGTCTGCGCAGGCAGGCCATGGACGAAATCAAAGGCTTTGAAGGCAAGGCCAGGGCACTGGGTTTGGCCAATGATGTCACCTACACAGGCCGTTATGTGCTATGCGCTTTTATCGATGAGTCGGTTCTGAATACCATCTGGGGCAGCAGCAGTGTCTGGGCCCAGCAAGGCTTACTCAGCAGCCTGCACAACGAGACCAGTGGCGGCGAAACTTTCTTTGTCATTCTCGACCGCCTGCTCAAGGATCCCAATGCGAGCCTGGAATTGCTGGAATTGATGTTTGTCTGCATCAGCCTGGGCTTCAAGGGGCGCTATGCCGTCGTGGACAGGGGTCAGGAGAAGTTGGAAGAACTCAGAAATGTTGTCTTTGAACATATACGCCGCCGCCGCGGTGAATTTCCGCGCGAACTCTCGCCACATTGGCAAAGCCAGTCCGGCCAGAAACGCAGTTTGCGTCAATTTATTCCGCTCTGGGTGGTGGTGGCCGTCGCCAGCGCCATCCTGATGGCCATTTTTATCGGCTTTACCGTGGTGCTGGAAGAACGCTCTGAACCGGTCTATGAATCACTGGAAAATATTGCCAGCCCTGAACCCGGTGCGGCACAGCACGAACCATGACATCGTACACGGGTGGACTGGAGTGATGTACCTGAAAATGCCTTATATATCCGCAGAAAAACGCTGACCGCAATATGAAAAGACTGTTTCAATTCCTGAGCCAGAAATGGATTATCAGCCTTGTTGGCATTATTGCCCTTGTCGTGCTGATCTGGTTTGGTGGCCCCTATCTGGGTATTGCAGAAAGCAAGCCCCTCGCCAGCCCGTTCAACCGCCTGCTGGCCATCCTGATCCTTATCGTTATTTGGGGCGCCAACAACTTCCGCCTCAGGATCAAGGCCACCCAGGCAAACGACCAGATGATCGATACACTGGTTGCCACCCCGGAACCTCCTCAGGAGACAGCAACCGACGTCTCCGCCGAGGAAGTGGCTGTCCTCAAACAACGCTTTGAAGAAGCCACCCAACATTTAAAGCAAACCAGCCTCAAAGATCGTTTGTTCGGCAAACAATATCTCTACGACCTGCCGTGGTACATCATCATCGGCCCGCCTGGCTGTGGTAAAACAACCCTACTGGAAAATTCCGGCCTGGAATTTCCCCTCGCCCGTTATCAGAATGAAAAAAAGGTTAGCGGCATTGGCGGTACGCGTAACTGTGACTGGTGGTTTACCGATGACGCCGTTTTGCTGGATACTGCCGGGCGCTATACCACTCAGGATAGCGATGCTGGCGCCGACAGCGGCGCCTGGCTCGGATTTCTTGATCTATTACGCAAGCACCGACCACGCCGCCCACTCAACGGCATTATTGTTGCCCTCAGTGCTGAAGAGCTGTTAACCAGCTCGGAACAGGAAAGGGAACTTCACGCACAAACCATTCGCCAACGGATTCAGGAACTCTACACGCAACTGGGCATCGAGCTGCCGGTCTATTTCCTGGTTACCAAGATCGATCTGCTTGCAGGATTCACCGAATTCTTTGATGACCTGAACATCGAAGAACGCGGCCAGGTCTGGGGAACCACTTTTTCTCAGAATGACTCACGCCGGAGCCACGATCTGGGCGCACTGTTCGCCACGGAGTTCGACGCCCTGTCGGAAAATCTCAATGCCCGTGAATTGTGGCGCATCTACCAGGAACGCGACCAAAATCGTCGCAGGCTGATTCATGGTTTTTCCCAGCAAATGGCCGGGCTGAAACCGCTGCTCGAATCCTTTATCCAAAAGACCTTCAACCCCAGCCGCTTCGAAAGCAACCCCTGGCTGCGCGGTGTCTATTTCACCAGCGGTACTCAGCAAGGCAGCCCCATCGACCGGGTAATGAATGTCCTGGCGGGTACTTTCGGGCTGAGTCTACAAGCATTGCCGGCCTACCGGGGCAGGCCTCGCAGTTATTTTATTAACCGTTTTTTTCGTGACATCCTGTTTCAAGAGACCGAGTTGGCCGGTACCAATATCCGCTATGAACGCCAACGCCTCTGGTTACAGCGCGGCGCCTATGCCAGTGCACTCATCCTGACCGTAGTGGTCATTTCTTCCTGGGCCACCAGTTTTACCCGCAATGAACTCTGGATGGACAGGATCGAGGCCAGTGTTGAAAACTACCAGCAGATTGCCAGCAGCCTTCCCCCCCGGCCTGACCCGCGCGCTATCCTGCAAACACTTCAGGCGGCCAAGGAAATCACCCTGGTTTACAACGCAGGCAGCAAGACGCCCTGGTTTATGGGCATGGGCTTGTATCAGGGCTACAAACTTGGTGATGCCGCCGAGCGCGCCTATGAGAGGGCGCTACAACAGTTCCTGATTCCGAACATCAAGACCCGCCTTGAAGGAGAAATGGGCGGGGAACGCAGAGACCCGGAAGAACTACGCCAGCTACTGAGCATCTACATGATGCTTATCAGCCCAGATACCCTGGATGCCAAAACCTTCCGTCCCTGGGTAAAAGTGGGTTGGGAACAGCAACTGAACGAGCAAACTGAAATCCGTGATCGTTTGCTTGGCCACCTGGACGCATTGCTGCTCACCCAGCTGCCACCACAGACACCGAATCAACGGTTGATTGCCAGAGCACAGCGGGTCGTCTGCGAACTCCCACTTACGCACCAAATCTACGCCCGACTCAAGCAGCAGGCCAGCGCAAACATCGACGACTACGACTTCACCCGCCTGGGCAAACAAGTCACGAAAATTCTTGTCAGCAAGGGTGATAAAAAAATAAGCGTCCCCGGCTTTTACACCTTCACTGGCCACCATGAGATCCTCGATGCGGAAGGTATCAATACCGCCAGGCTGACCATCGCGGAAAACCGCCGCATCTGTGCAGACAAACAGGATGAGCTTGCCACGGCCGACCCCGAGGCACTGCTGCGTCATGTACGCAACCAGTACTTCGATGACTACGTCGATCACTGGGATGAGTTTCTGGCCAACATTGAACTCACCAACATCCGTAACCTCAACCACGCGGCCGAGACACTCGAAACACTCTCAGGACGGGATTCACCCTTGGAGTTATTTATCAAGGCGATCTCTGAACAGACCATCCTGGAGGGGGCCAAACTAAAAGGCATTCTGGGCCATTTCGATGTCACTCAGGATCTCAGTAAACCCGGCAATGCCGTCGAGCGTACCTACGCACCGCTGCACCAACTGCTGCAAAGCCAGGATGACAAACCTTCCGGCATCGACACTATTCGCAGCCAGCTCCGCGACCTATACGACTACACGGCTGAAATCTCAGACTCCTCAGACCGGTCAGAGGCCGCCTTCGAAGCCGCCAAAGCGCGTATGAGCCAAAACAAAAAGGATGCCATCCGTGAACTGCGCACCACCGCACGCAAGCTGCCCAAGCCAGTGGCAGGTATCGTCAAGTCCGCAGCAACCCAGAGCTGGGGCACCGTACTCGGCAGTGCACGCGCCCATATCAACACCGTCTGGCGCAGCAGCGTCTTGCGCGAATACCGTGCCAGCATTGAAAATCGCTACCCGATATTCACCAAGGGACAACAACAAACGGCACTGGCCGATTTTGGCAATTTCTTTGGTGAATCGGGTAGCATCGATAACTTTACCAAAACCTATCTGACCCCTTTTGTTGATACCCGCCGCTGGCGACTGCGTGTGGTCGATGAGCGCAGCCTGGGTTTGAGCAGCAAGGCCCTTGCCCAACTCAAGCGCGCCACCCAGGTCAGGGAAATGTTTTTCCAGGACGGCGGCAATCAAGTTTCCGTGCACTTCAATCTGAAGCCCATGTATCTTGATGCCAGCGTCAAACGATTCCTTATTGATCTCACCGACAAGCGCCTGAGCTATCAACACGGCCCACCCCGCACCTCGGCCATTGAATGGCCCGGCCCAGACAACAACAACCGCGCCCGCATCATCTTTGAACGCATTGGCGCCGGCAGCTTCAGCATCACCAAGGATGGGCCCTGGGCTTGGTTCAAGCTGCTGGATGCCTCCGACATCGAACGGCGCAGCAATGACCAAGTCATTATCCACTTTACCACTGCCGGCCTGAAGGCAAGCTATCAGCTCCAGGCCGGCAGCGTAACCAACCCTTTTTCATCGAACGATTTCACCCGTTTCCGTAGCCCGGAGCGACTCTAGTGGCCAGACAAACCCACCCAGGCTACTACGGAAAAATCCCGAGTAAGGGCGATTTTATTACACGCCGCCTGCCTGGGTCATTCGTAGAGCCTTGGGATCAGTGGTTACAATTCGGCATCGCGGCCAGTAAGACACAGCTGGGAGAACAGTGGCTCGATTTCTATCTTACCTGTCCGATCTGGCGTTTTGTTATCAGCAGTGGGGTATGTGATGAACAGGCATGGGCCGGCATTTTGATCCCCAGCGTCGACCGTGTTGGCCGATATTTCCCCTTTAGTCTCGCCCTGCCCTTAGGCACATCAAACCACCTGCTCACGATTGCCGGCAATGAAGACGAATGGTTCAACCAGGCGGAAACGCTGGCCCTGACAGCGCTTGACCCAGACAGACAACTGGAAGAATTAAATCGATCATTAGATGAACTTGGCCCGCCACCTGGCCTGATGCACCCTGGCGACTCACCACTACAAAAAAACAGCAAGACCGACCCGAGCAATAATGGCCACTGGCATTTATCGAGTGGCGCAACTACTTCCATTAGCCGAAGCCTCATCACGCTGTTGGAACAGCTTCTCTACGAGCGTCTCAGCCACTTCAGCGCCTGGTGGACAAATGGTTCCGAGCACATCGAACCTTCTTTGCTGATCTGCAAAGGCCTACCCTCAGCGGAATCCTTTTCCGCCCTGCTTGATGGTCAGTGGCAAACACGGGGATGGAACAACCCTTTGAATTTGGCCAAGAATAAAAACGGGACAGCACAGCAAAACACCGGGGTAAAAAGGAAAGCACATGAGCAATGACACCTTGCTTGTTTGGTCCTCAGCCTGCGAAACCCATCCGGGCAAAGTCCGCAAAATAAACGAAGACGCCTGCCTCGATCTGCCCGAGCTGGGGCTTTGGGCCGTAGCCGATGGCATGGGCGGCCATGAGGCCGGAGATATCGCCAGCCAACTCATTGTCGAGCAACTGAGAAACATCAGAGAGCCTTCGGATCTTCACGGATTTATAGCCGAAGTCAAAGCACGCCTGACAGAATCAAACCGGCAACTCAGAGAGATGGCCAGTCAACGCTACCATGACCGCACCATCGGCAGCACCGTGGTCGCCATGGCAGCCTTTGGCAATCAGTGCGCCTTTATCTGGGTGGGGGACAGCCGCATCTATCGCCTGCGCAATGGCAAGCTGGAAAGAGTTACCAAAGACCACAGCATGGTCGAAGACTACATCGATCAGGGCCTGCTACCTCCCAATGAAGCGGAGGAAAGCGAAATCGCCAATGTATTGACCCGCGCGGTTGGTGCAGAAGATGAACTGGAAGTTGATTGCAAAATTGCCACATTGTGTCGTGATGATGTATACCTGCTTTGCAGTGACGGGCTTTACCGTGAAGTCACCGATGAGCAAATTATCCAGGGCATGGCTATGGACGACTGCACGGATAGTGCCAAGCAAGTATTAGCGCTGGCCCTTGAAAATCAGGCCAGGGACAATATCACCGCTTCTGTTATACGGATAAAGGATGCGTTTGCATAAACCTTTGTCTTATATCAGGGACAAAGATCGGAGCTATACTCATCTAAATCTGCACGCCAGCATCTCTGCGACTTTTTGAGATCGACAACTTTCCATGCCCCGCCCGTAGTCCTATGAAACGAAATCCTGTGAACATCCCCACGCACAGAATCATCCAGGAAACCATCCCTAACCAAAGTGACCGTTGCCTCCGTCGGGTTCTCTATATTGTCAAACTCAGATTCATACACAACTTTCTTTAAACCAGACAAGTCGAATAGATGAAATACATATAACTGAATATTATTTACCCAGTCTTGATGGCTACTAGAGGCTTTCGAAATCTTGTCATTAAGCTTTGAAAAATCTGTTTTTTTCCAAGACAAGACCTCCCCACTTGGCCTTTTTTCAAATTTATCATCAGTAATCGTAGCGCACGACACAGTCATTGCAACAAGCAGAATCAAAAGCAGTGATTTCATGTTCCTGTCCTGGTACCGGGCTGTTTCAATTTTTGATCTACTTTTTGTTTAATGACTACAAGCTGCGACTTAAGATTCTTTCCGGGGCAGCTTGTGGCTGTACTTCCACCGGGGACATTGAAATGCCCATATACATTTTTGCCTTTTAAGTCATACACCTTGCACCAGCCGGCCAGAACCGACACAAGACTATCTATTTGTGCTTGCGAAGGTGTTTCCTCTTCGAAATTACCAACAACACAAATACCGAGTGATCCCTGGTTTACCCCCTTGGCATGCGCACCTTGTATTTTTTCAGAACGGCCGTTAACAATCGCACCATTCGCCTCGATAACCTTATGGTAACCAATTTCTGAATTTTCATAAAATTCTCCTGATTTTATAGGAATCTCTCTAAATCTGAAAACCTAACGAGGAGAGGTTCATTGCAATCCCATTGAACAACCTTCTGCATGGATAGAAGAAACGTGCCTACTTGTCCACATAAGAATTTCTCAATAATATTTTTATGCTGCATTGCAAGACTTAACCCCATTTATGTGCGTCCGGTTTTGAGCGTAAATATCCATATGCTTTTTTAGGTTTTCGCTCCTGCAACAAATCATAGCAGGTATAAGGGGCCAGGCTCGAATTTATCCAGGTTTTCTCGGACGGCCACGGGGTTTGAATTCCCTACGCTGTCCGGTAATCCGCTCGATACTGTCGATAAATCGAGCGCTTCCAAGCGGCTGCCCCTGACTCAAGGCAATGCGGATGTTGCTGATTGCCTCGGTATCAAGCTCTGACCGGAATAAGGCCAGAGCATGGGGTCAGGTCTTGTTTTTTGCTATATCTGGACTAAGCTGTGAGCATGTCAAGACCGCTGAGAATTGAATATCACGGAGCGCTTACCATGTGACCTCCAGAGGTGATGGGCGTGATGATATCTATCTTGACGATGAGGATAGGAAAGAATTCCTAACGGTTCTTACTGATATTTGTCGACGATTCAATTGGGTACTGCATACTTACTGTCTGATGACAAACCACTACCACCTGCTGGTGGAGACACCGGATGCAAATCTATCGTTGGGAATGCGCCAGCTCAATGGCGTTTACACCCAACGCTTCAATCGTATCCACAAACGAACGGGCCATGTATTTCAAGGCCGCTACAAGGCGATATTGGTAGGGGAAGAGCCGGGCAAAAGGCAAGACCTGACCCCTTGATGCTTGATGTGAAAGGGGCGGCAACAGAATAGGTTTGATCTACGGGGCGGTAAGCCTGTACTCTACCTTTTGCTTTATATTTTTTTGGTAGTTATTCAGCTACCCAATTTTCTAAAGAAAGATCAGGTACTCTGTTAAATTCACGAATATTGTTTGTAACCAATACAGCATTCATGCATCGAGCATGAGAAGCAATTAAGAGATCATTATTTCCAATTGGAGTACCCTGTTTTTTTAGTAAGGAATGAAATTTAAATAATATACACAAGTTCTTTACGTTTAGTTATCATCAGTTCTATTTTTATAAAATGGAACTGATGAGTGTTATCACCTTACAATATTGAAACTGAATATAAAATGATAAAGTTTTTCGATACTTTATCTGAGAAAGACAAGCGTCGCTATGCTGCAATTGAAGCGCTGAAACTTCCTTATGGTGGGAGAAGTTATATTGGGCGCTTATTTGGATGTAACTTTCGAACCATAGAGAGGGGAATTTATGAGCTTTATAAAAAAATCGTGCCTTCCGCTGATAGTGTTCGACTTCCGGGCGGAGGTAGAAAAAAATTAATTGAAACCGTTTGCGGCATAGATGATCTTTTTCTTAAAGTCTTAACAGATTTTACAGCAGGTGATCCCATGAATGCGGATATAAAGTGGACTCATTTAAGTTTTAGAGAAATTATTGAGGCAATGAATGCAGAAGGGCTTAGTATCAGCAAGCCTATTGTTAAGCAATTACTTAAAAAACATGGTTTCGTAAAGCGCAAGGCACAAAAAAATATTGCCTTAGGAGTAAGTGAAAATCGTAATGAGCAATTTGAGAAGATAGCGACTCTGAAGGAAAACTACGAAAAAGCAGGAAATCCTGTTGTGAGCATTGATACTAAAAAAAAGGAGCTAATCGGCAATTTGTACCGTGATGGCCATCTTTATACGAAAGAAGTCATTGATGTCTATGACCACGATTTCCCCTATTTATCCGAGGGCAGCATAATTCCCCATGGAATATATGACATTCAAAAAAATACCGCGTTTATTAATCTCGGCACCAGCCATGATACCAGTGAATTTGCTCGTGACTCGCTAAACCGATGGTGGAACTATCGAGGTCGTCATGATTATCCAAAAGCCACCTCCCTGTTAATACTCGCAGATTGCGGCGGAAGCAACGGTTATCGCCATTACGTATTCAAAAAAGCGGTACAGGAGTTAAGCAACAAATTAGATATAGAAATTCGTATCGCTCATTATCCAGCATATACATCGAAATGGAACCCAATTGAGCATCGTCTTTTCCCTCATGTAACCCGCGCCTTACAAGGTGTAATTTTAAAAAGTGTAGAGCTAGTAAAAACACTGATTGGAAGAACGAAAACAAAAACGGGTCTGAAAGTGGTCGTTCACATCATTGATAAGTTTTATCCCATTGGGAAGAAATTTTCTAAAGAAGAAAAACAAAAAATCAAATCGATGGCAATTAGTGATAAATTTTTAGGCCATTGGAATTATAGATTTTTACCAGTTTTGTAAGTTATTTAAATCCTATTCCTAGGGTGGTCTCTCTGGCGCACAGGATCACCATGTCGTCCGCGTAGCGGACAAGGCGAGCTTTGTGCTTTTCCGACAGCCGATTTCTGTCCCATATCCGGTCAAGGATGTTGAGATAGATGTTGGCCAGCAGTGGAGAGATCACCCCCCCTTGAGGGGTTCCCCTTCGAGCCCTCTTACCACCACCTACGATCTTTTCTTTCCCATTGGCAACTTTGATGATCCGCACTTTCAACCACTGTTTCAACAAGCTGAGCAACGGACCGTCAGCGATCCGTTCCGCAACCGTTCGAAGCAGCTTGTCATGTGGGATCCTATCAAAGTATTTGCTTAGATCCGCATCGATCACCTGGGTATGACCAGACAGCAGGCCAGCCTTGATGTCGTCCATCGCCTGATGGGCTGATCGCTTGGGTCGAAAACCATAGGAATGGGGGCTGAAGTCTGCCTCAAAGATCGGCTCGATCACCAGCTTTACAGCCATCTGTATGATTCGATCCTTGACGCAGGGAATGCCTAACGGTCGAGTTTCCCCGTTCGATTTGGGTATCTCCACCCGTTTTACAGGCATCGCCCGGTAGGTTTTTGCTTCTAATGTTTCCTGTATCTCCTGTAAATAAGCACGCCTTCCTGTTCCTGCCTCTATTGACTCAAAGGTTTCTCCATCTATGCCGGGACTACCTTTGTTTTGTCTGACACGATCATAAGCAAGTTGCAGCACATCGCTCCGATAGACCTTGTCATAAAGACTGTAAAACCGAAAGGTGGTTTGGTGCTTGGCTTTGAGGTATAGCTTCCTCTGGAGCGCCCTGACGGTCTCTTCCGAGAATCCAGATGTTTCTAGCATTGGCAATCATCTCCGCCTTTTGCTCTTTGGCAAGCGTGAACAAAGCAGGGTTCCTTTCCTCGGATGTCGTTTTGTTGTCGCTCATCCTCAATCGGTACTATGAACCCCTCAGACTTCCAGTACAGCCGGATTCAATTTCACCGGTTAAGGCTTATATCAATCCGTTGGTGCTGCAAACACCTCCGTACTGGATCTCCCGCCCTGCACAACCAATCTTCCGCTACATGCCACTCCTGTAACCCCGGAGGATTTACCGGAACCACTCATTGTCAAGCCGGTAATGTCAGTTTTCCCCTTCAAGTCAGAGAGTCAACATCCCCAATAAGTTAACGAGGCTAAACAGATTCACTTGCGTTGCGGCCTGCAGCTTTGCCTTCGCGGAACTTACAGCAACTGATTACTCAGCTACTGCTCCGCAGTACTACCGGGGTGAATGAGCAATTCCCCGGACGGGACTTGAACCCGCTAGATTGATCGCCGGTAACGGCGTGCGACCTGACCCCCTTGATTTTCACGGAATTACGATTGTGCGGGTGCTTCATCAGAACATGGATCCGATGAAACACCTTTGATCCTTCCACCCCAACAATCCATCCACAGTAAAACAACCCCTCAGACCATAAGCAACATGGTCTGATAATTTTCTCATAAATATCACATCGCCCGGTGTCTACGAAGGACAAGCAGCGGAGTATTACACGGGTGGGCGATTTTTTATCCCCTTCGCGTAACTATCGAGATAGAATATATTTTACAAATCAATAGCTAAATCAGCATAACCGCATGGATCCCAAAGAAAAAACCAACAAACACACGCCCATGATGCAGCAGTTTCTGCGCATCAAGGCCGATTTTCCGGACACTCTGCTGTTCTACCGCATGGGCGATTTCTACGAACTGTTCTTCGACGATGCCCGCAAGGCCGCGCGCCTGCTGAACATCACCCTCACCGCACGCGGCAAGTCCAATGGCGAGCCCATCCCCATGGCCGGCATCCCCTACCACGCCGCCGACGGTTATCTCGCCAAACTGGTGCGCCTGGGCGAATCCGTCGCCATCTGCGAACAGGTCGGCGACCCGGCCAAGAGCAAGGGGCCGGTGGAACGCAAGGTCATGCGCATCGTCACCCCCGGCACGGTTACCGACGAAGCGCTGCTGGAAGAACGTCGCGACAGTCTCGTGGTTGCCGTCACTGGCGAGCAGGGCCGCTACGGCATCGCCGCACTCGATGTCAGCAGCGGCCGTTTTTCGGTATTTGAGGTGGAAGGCCATGAGGCCCTGAATGGCGAGATCGAGCGCCTCAACCCGGCCGAGCTGCTGGTCGACGAAGACGCCACCGTGCCCATCGACGGCGAACGCAGCGGCCTGCGCCAGCAGGCCCCGTGGCACTTTGAGCTGGACACCGCCCTGCGCCTGTTGACTCAGCAGTTCGGCACCCGTGACCTGTCCGGCTTCGGCTGCGATGGTCTGAGCCTGGCCATCGCCAGCGCCGGCTGTGCGCTGCAATATGTCAAGGATACCCAGCGTACCGCCCTGCCGCATATCCGCGCCCTGCATGTGGAGCGACGCGAAGACAGCATCGTGCTGGACGCCGCCAGCCGGCGCAATCTGGAACTGGAAAACAACCTCAGCGGTGGCCGCGAACACACCCTCGCCTGGGTCATGGATCACACCAGCACGCCCATGGGCAGCCGCCTGCTGCGCCGCTGGATTAATCGCCCCCTGGCCGATCACACACCACTGCGCCAGCGCCATCAGGCCGTCGCGGTATTGCTGGAGCAACGGCACTTCGAAGACCTCCAGGAAACCCTGCGCGGTATCGGCGATGTCGAGCGTATCCTCGCCCGCATCGCCATTCGCAGCGCCCGGCCACGTGACTTCACCCAACTGCGCACCACCCTCGGCCGCCTGCCCGGCCTGCGCAGCACACTCACCGGCATTTTCACTGGCCAGGACTGCCACACGCTGGAGGGCATCGATGCACGCATTGGCGAATACCCCGAACTGCACCAATTGCTCGTCCGCGCCATCATCGAAGAGCCGCCGGTACTGATCCGCGACGGCGGCGTCATCGCCCCTGACTTCGACGAAGAATTGGACGAACTGCGCTCGATCAAAAAAGACGCCGGCCAATTCCTGTTAGACCTGGAAACCCGCGAACGCGAGCGCACCGGCATCAGTGCCCTGAAAGTCGCCTACAACCGCGTGCATGGTTATTACATCGAAATCAGCCGTATCCACGCCGACAAGGTACCCGCCGACTATGTCCGTCGACAGACCCTGAAAGGTGCAGAGCGCTACATCACGCCGGAACTCAAGGCCTTCGAGGACAAGGCCCTGAGCGCCAACGAACGCGCCCTGGTGCGCGAAAAGGCGCTGTACGAGGAATTGTTCGATTATCTGGCGGAATATCTTCCCGCTCTGCAGGACTCGGCGGCGGCACTGGCCGAGCTGGACGCCCTGGCCAACCTGTCGGAACGCGCGGAAAGCCTCAACCTGTGTCAGCCGGAAATGAGCGACACGCCGGGCCTGTTAATTGAAAGCGGGCGGCACCCGGTGGTGGAACAGGTGCTCAATGATCCCTTCATCCCCAACGACGTGCGCTTCGACGAGCAGCGCCGCATGCTGGTCATCACCGGCCCCAATATGGGCGGCAAATCCACCTACATGCGCCAGACCGCGTTGATCACCCTGCTCGCCTACACCGGCAGTTTCGTCCCCGCCAGCCGCGCCGTGATCGGCCCCTTCGACCGCATTTTTACCCGCATCGGCGCCTCCGACGACCTCGCCGGTGGCCGCTCCACTTTCATGGTGGAAATGACCGAAACCGCCAATATCCTGCACAATGCCACTGAGCGCAGCCTGGTATTGATGGACGAAGTCGGCCGCGGCACATCCACCTTCGACGGCCTGTCACTGGCCTGGGCCTGCGCCGAACAACTGGCCGCCGGCGTGCGCGCCTTCAGCCTCTTCGCCACGCATTATTTTGAACTCACCACCTTGCCGGAAGACCTGCCCGGCGTGGCCAATGTGCACCTCGATGCCGTGGAACATGGCGATGGCATCATCTTTATGCACACGGTCAAGGAAGGGCCAGCCAATCAAAGCTATGGTCTACAGGTCGCCGCCCTGGCCGGCGTGCCGTCCGCCGTGATCCAGCGCGCCCGCGAACACCTCAAACGACTGGAAACACAAAGTCTGCACGAACAATCGGCGCCGCCCGCCGCACAGCAGTTTTCCCTGTTCGCCGAAGCCAGCGAAGATTCCAGCAATCCCGCCCTCGACGCCCTGCGCGAAACCGATCCCGACGATCTCACGCCCCGTCAGGCCCTGGATGCCCTCTATCATCTGCGCGAATTGCTGAACACATCAAAGTAAGTATGGGTTGAGCGTAGCGAAACCTGGGAATCTATCGTGCCAACACCCCAGGCTACTGGTTTAGCTCGTCGATACCAATACCATTAAGTTAAACCTAACGTCCTGCTTGTTGTAGGTTGGTGGTGACGCAGGAACCCCAACATGGCTGGTTTCGTTGGGGTTCGCAGGCTCACCGCCAACCTACCAAACAGACATGACTGTGCTAGCTTAATGGCATTGCCGTCGATACCCTCTCCCTCAAACATCCCATCAATGCCTGCGCGCTCAACCGCCACTCTCTGCCTTCACCGGGCGGAGCTCACCAATGAACATCACTGCCGGGAAATTGCGCTTGAGTTCCTTGCTGTAGAAGTTGGACATAAACACGCCATCGGCAAACTGGATACGGCTGCCCGTGGGTAGATCCGTGCGCGAACCGGCCAGCCAAGCCACTGCGCCATCGTCACGCCTTACCTGCAGATAAGAATAGCCGTCGGTCTTGATATTCTCCACAATCACCGCCTCATTGGGCAACACCGCCCTGGCCGCCTCGCGCGCAGCAATGGCCTCGCGATGCCTTTTCGCCGCCTCTGGCATGGCCCAGAAACCAATGTCGCCATTAGCATCGAAGGTGGCGTATTCCACGCTGCCGGGGTAACCCTGCAAATTGCCACCACCGATGACGTAGATTTGATCATTCTTGACGATGACATTCATGCCTTCACGCGGCGAGGCCATGGGCGTGCTTTCAGCCCAGGCCTCAATCCCACCCTCAGGCTTCAAGCGGGCCTTTTCGATACTGTCGAGATAGCGTGCGCCGTCGAGCCCACCAACGGCATAGAGATAGTCGCCATGACGCGCCACCTCCAGCCCGTAACGCCCGGTGAGCAGCGGCGCCGTGACCTGCCAGGGATCAATAAAGCCCGGCTCATCGGCCGTCTCGTGACTCCATTCCACGTTTTTGATGCCCACCCCTCGCACCTTGTCGTGACCACCGATCAGATAGGCCCGGCCATCGGCCGCCAATGAGCCGGAAATATAACGCGCCACCGTCATACGCTCGTCCCGCACCAGCCACTCATCCAGCGAGCCATCGGGTAGAATCCTGGTGCTTTCCACCGTATCCAGCAGGGTGCCGCCGAAGCCGCCAAAGGCGTAAATATGGTTACCCAACACCAACAGGCGCGAGCAGCGCCGTTTGACATTCAGTGCGTATTTTTCCAACTGCCAGGGGCCAAGTGTACCGTCGGCGAGAATCTCCGCACGCTCCACCGAGGCGAGCTGAATACTACCGTTGGGGCCACGCCCTCCGCCGGCGACATAAACGTACTTGCCACTCACTGTGGCGGTAAAAAAGCCCCGTTCCACATTGAGGGGCGGCCCCGACTGCCAATCGGACAGACTGCCATCAGGCAGGATACGGGCATACTCTGAACTGGCGCGGAATTCACGACCATCCACCCCGCCGATGAGATGAATGACGCCGTTGATCTCCAGTGCAGCTGCACCAGAGCGGCTCACCAGGGTGTTTGGGCCCTGCTGCCAACCCGGCACCCATTCGAGCGGCGGGGCATCTTCCTCGCAGGCGATCAACAACAGGCCGCAAAACAGAACCAGTAAACCACGCACAAAATGTCTCTTCATATTATCTCCATGCCAAATATCAAATTCACGGCCAATTTTCTGTCACAGGCTACAGGGCGCTTCTCATAATTTGAAGTACCCTTTACACTAGGGTCTGTTGATGTTTCATTTTCACCACTGCTGGAGCCGCTTTTTTTCGCCCTGCAAGGCGGAAGAAACGCCGTGTAGTTGTTCTGCACGGGCGATTGACAATGCAGCAGGACGGAAAAAGCGGCCCAGCCCTGCGGGTTGCGCCTGAAAACGCGCCACTCGGCGTTGCTCGTCGTTCATTGGGTGACAACCAAACCTCTCTCCTCGCGCCTTGATTGGCACGTTTTCAGGCGCAACAGGGATGAAAATGAAACATCAACAGACCCTAGCCACCCGTGATTACCGCGCGCGCCATCCAGTCGGAGAAATCTCATGACCTACGTTGTCACCGAAAACTGCATCAAATGTAAGTACACGGATTGTGTAGAAGTGTGCCCGGTGGACTGCTTCCACGAAGGCCCCAATTTCCTGGTCATCAATCCAGAGGAATGTATTGACTGCACCCTCTGCGTACCCGAATGTCCGGCCGAAGCCATCTTTGCCGAGGACGACGTGCCGGAGGATCAGGAGCATTTTCTGGAATTGAATGCCGAACTGGCGAAGGGGTGGCCGGTGATCACGGAAATGAAGGATCCCCCGCCCGATGCCAAGGAATGGGATGGTAAACCCGATAAACTAAAATATCTCGAACGCTGACGGCCTTGTCTCAGCGCAACATCAGGAATTGCGCTGCAAAGCCCATTGGTGAGTCAGTACTGCGGCAGAATAATACGGGCAGGATGTGAATCGCTTACTGTAGCAGGTTGTTTTGGACGCCCTCAAAAAAAAGCGGAGGCGACCCGTCCCGGTAGCCGCCTCCGTTACCTCCTTGCCGGTCAATCCCCGACCGCGTCGATCCTTCGACAACTTCCCTGTGGCCATCCCTGATGTCATCCTTGGTTTGCCCGAGGGCAAAGAAGAACTTGAGCAAGAGGATATCAGAGAACAATGACTTAACAAGAGGGGAAAAACAGGCAGTCAAAATACGATTTACAGATAACAAACGATTTGATTTCATTTTTTGCAATATAAACAAGCCGGTAATTCACCTGCACCCGACAGTGACCTACATCGAGCCCTTGAGAGCTTACAGAGATTTCAGAAAATTCCTACAAAATCGGGGCTGCAGACGGTTGGCAAGACATGATCACCTGGATATTTCATAAATCCATGAAATATCCAGGTAAGTGATTCATCATCAAGTCAGTATTGGCGATCCACGGTGACCTGCAGCGTTCATGGCACCGCAGGAGCACTTGCTGAACCGCTCTATCTAAGGCTGTTCCAGCATCTGCAACAGGCGCTGCGGCTCCACATAGCCCGGAATAACCCGTCCAGTATCCAGCACCAACGAGGGGGTGCCACTCACGCCAACGACACGGGCAGCGGTCATGTGCGCCTGCACCGGATTGTCACACTCACGCTTTGCGGGTGTCGCGCCTAATTTGGCCTCAGTCATGGCCGTCTCTCGGTCTTCCGCACACCAAACAGACACGGCCTTCTGGTATGACTCCGAATTCACTCCCGCGCGCGGAAAGGCCAGATAACGCATGGTAATACCCAGCTTGTTGTAGTCGGCCATTTCGCGGTGCAGCTTACGGCAGTAACCACAGTCGATATCGGTAAATGCGTTGACGATGTACTTGGGATTTTCGGCCGCAAAAATGATCATCGTCTTGGGGTCAATAGCATTCACCACCTTGGCACGCCCCACCTGACGCTTAAGCTCCGACAAATTGGTGCGGGTCTTTAAATCGAACAGGTCGCCTTCCAACAGATAGCGCCCGTCACTGGATATGTAGAAAACCTGCGCACCATAGACAGCTTCGTACATGCCGGGAAAGGGAGAGGCCGTCAGACTATCGGGGTCGGACTGCGGTACTGCGGCCTTCAACGCCTCCTTTACCGCCGTCAAATCCTCGCTCTCGCCTGCGGAGACATTGCTCCCGGCCGCCACCAACATCAGGGGCAAGGCCAGAAAGGTCAGCAGTATTCCACGTGTCATTTTATTCATTCATCATCCTCGTCAGCACCCGGCTGTTTTTGTTGCGCCTGAATCCGTGACTGTATGACGGATCCCGATCGGATTGTTAGTCTCTGAAGTTGGTAAATTGCAGCGGTAAATCCAGCTTCTGTTCACGCAGCATGGCCATTACCTGCTGTAGGTCATCGCGTTTTTTTGCCGTAACACGCACCTGCTCACCCTGTATCGCCGCCTGAATTTTGAGTTTCATCTCCTTAATCAGCTTGACGATTTTACGTGCCGCCTCTTTGTCCACACCCTGCCTTACGGTCACCTTCTGTTTGGCGCGGATGCCACTGCTCTCGGCCTCAGCGATATCGAGGCAGCCGATATCCACTCCGCGTTTGACCATCTTTTTCTGCAAAATATCCATCATCTGCTGTAGCTGGAACTCATTTTCTGCGGAAAGCGTGATCTCAGCGCCCGATGATTCAATATGGGCATCCGCACCTTTGAAATCGAAACGGGTATTCACTTCACGATTGGCCTGATCCACGGCATTGCCCAGCTCGTGCATATCCACTTCGGAAACCACATCAAAAGACGGCATAGCGAATCCTCTATCTGTTATCTGTCCATCACGCGATTCATCGTACGTCAACCACGCGGATGATGCGCCGCATGCAGCTCTTTCAGTCGCTCATTGGCCACATGAGTATAAATTTGTGTCGTGGACAAGTCACTGTGGCCAAGCAACATCTGCACCACACGCAGGTCAGCGCCGTGATTGAGCAGGTGGGTGGCGAAGCTGTGACGCAGGGTATGCGGCGACAGGTGTTTGTGAATACCGGCTTGCTGCGCATGGCGCTTGATGAGGTACCAGAAGGCCTGTCGCGTCAGCGGCCCGCCGCGCCGGGTAACAAAGACAGCATCGCACAACCGCCCCCTGAGCAATTCCAGCCGGGCCGTCGACAGGTAGCGCGCCAGCCAATCCAGCGCCTCCTCGCCCAACGGCACCAAGCGTACCTTGCCGCCCTTACCCTGGGTACACAGCACGCCCTGGCGCGTGTTGACCTCCCCCAGCTTCAGGTTCACCAGCTCAGAGACTCGCAGGCCGGTGGCATACAACAGCTCCAGCATGGCCCGGTCGCGCAAGCCCAACACATCACCGGTCTGTGGCGCCGCCAGCAGGGCCTCGACGTCAGCTTCGGTCAGCGCCTCCGGCAGTGGGCGCCCGATCTTTGGCGCATCGATGCGCTCCGTCGGATCCTGCTGTATGCGGCCTTCCCGAACAGAAAACCGGTAAAAGCGCCGCAGACACGAAAGCTGCCGGGCGATGCTGCGGGGCTGGCTGCCAGCCTGATGCCGCCAGGCAAGAAAGTCCTGCAACTGGCCACGCCCAGCCTGCAACAGCCCGCAGTCCTGCGTCATCAGCCATCGCGTAAAGCCTTCCAGATCCCGCCGATAGGCCAACAGGGTATTGGCACTCAGGCCCCGCTCCATCCACAGGGCATCGAGGAAACGTTCAATTTCCGTCTGTTCGCTGTCGGCCAGCGCCATTTCAGTGTTGCGACTCATGGGCCAGCAGGGCTTGCTTGATCGGCATGAATCCACCTCGTGTGCTCCCGGCGAAACCACCCAAGCCGGACTTCGCCACCACACGGTGACAGGGCAGCACCAGCGGCACGGGATTTCTGCGGCAGGCGTTGCCCACCGCACGCGCGCCACTGCCGATATTGGCCGCAAGCCCGCCGTAGCTCAGCGGTCGGCCAGCTGGAATCTCCCCCAAATATCGCCAGACCCGTAACTGAAATTCGCTACCCTGCAAGTCCAACGGCACCTCAAACTGCCATTCAGGGTCGGCAAAGTAATTTTCGAGCTGCCTCGCCACCCGCTCCGCCAATACCGTCCCCGGGGCAACACCGGGCTGCAAGGGCAGGAACTCTATACCGCTCAATCCCCGCGCAGTGGTACGAATCCCCAGCATCCATGCACCAGGCAACAAAGACAACGGCATGATCGCATCAAAATCTGCGGGTCTCGACATCACTTCGTTACCCCCCTCGCATGGAGCCACAAATCCAGGACAAAAAAACGCCCGGCACAGGCCGGGCATTCTTTACCAACAAATCGCTCCCGAACATTGTCACAGGGACGCACAGCCTCATCGCCGTCTGGGAGCAGCGTGTTTAGAGCTTTTCCTTGATGCGCGCAGCCTTGCCCTGCAAACCACGCAGGTAATACAGCTTGGCGCGACGCACGTCGCCACGACGCTTGACCTTGATTTCACTCACCATCGGGCTGTAAGTCTGAAACACGCGCTCGACGCCTTCGCCATGGGACATCTTGCGCACGGTGAAAGAAGAGTTGAGGCCGCGGTTGCGCTTAGCAATCACCACGCCTTCATAGGCCTGCAGGCGCTCGCGGGTGCCTTCCTTGACCCTGACTTGAACGATGACCGTATCGCCCGGGCCAAACGCCGGAATTTCCTTGTTCATCTGCTCGGCTTCGAGTTCTTTAATGATATTGCTCATGATCTGCTCCACTATATTTACGGCGGATTATACCGGTTTATTCACGTTGTTACTCAATACTCAATTCTGTTCGTGCTCACGGATAAATTCCTGCAACAGCCGTTGCTGTTCCTCATCCAGCAGCCTGCCCTGCAATAGTTCCGGACGCCGCTGCCAGGTACGTCCCAGCGCCTGCTTGCAGCGCCAGCGGCGGATGGCCGCATGATCACCGCTGAGCAGCACCGGTGGCACCGGTTCATCGTCGATCACCTCGGGCCGCGTATAGTGCGGGTGATCGAGCAGGCCGTCCGTGAAAGAGTCCTGCTCGGCCGAGTCCTCGTGGCCCAGTGCGCCCGGCAGCAGCCGTGTGACGCCATCGATCAGCACCATCGCGGCCAATTCACCGCCGCTCAGCACGTAATCACCGATGGACCATTCCTGGTCGATTTCGGCCGCAATCAGGCGCTCGTCGACACCTTCATAACGGCTCGCCACCAGCACCATGCCCGGCAGCGCCGCCAACTCTCGCAGTCCCGCCTGATCCAGCACCCGCCCCTGCGGAGAGAGGTGAATCACCGGCACGCCCTGCGGCGCCTGCCGCTTCGCCGCGCGGATGGCATCGCGTAGCGGCTCTACCATCATCACCATGCCGGGGCCGCCGCCATAGGGGCGGTCATCCACCGTGCGGTGCCGGTCACGGCTGTAGTCACGTGGATTCCAGCGCACCACGTCCAGCAGACCCCGATCCACAGCGCGGCCGCTGACACCGGATTTCGTCACCGCATCCAGCATTTCCGGGAACAGGGTCACGACGTCGATGCGCATCCTAACACCACCTTCCGTCATTGCAGATAATCGGCTTCCCAATCAACACGGATCACACCGCCAGCCAAGTCAACGTCCTTGACGATGTGCCCGGTGACGAAAGGGATCAGTCGTTGCCGCTCACCCTTCACCACCAGCACGTCATTGGCGCCGGTAGCCATGAGGTGATCTACATGGCCCAGCCCGGTGCCGTCCAGCGTTTCGACGCGCAGACCGATCAGGTCGACCCAGTAATACTCGCCCACCTCCGCCGCCGGCAACTGCTCGCGCCGCACCGCAATCTCCTGTCCACGCATCAGGACAGCAGCATCACGGTCATCACAACCGGCAAACCTGGCCACAATACCCTTGCCATGCTCACGCGCACCATCAAGACAGGCCTCACGCCAGTCGGCACCGGTGGTCTTTTCCGGCCGCAGATACCAGGGATCGTAGTCCAGGATGTTGCTGGGGATCTCAGTGTGAGATTGGATCTTGACCCAACCCTTCACCCCATAAGGGGCACCGATGCGTCCTACTATAATCCACGCCGGGTCATGTTGGGTCATACACATCCACCGGCACGGCTACGCAATCAATCCGTTCAGGCAGCTGCCTTCGCGCTCTGTTTCAGCAGCTGGTTGACACGATCAGAGGCCTTGGCACCCAAGGACAGCCAGTGTTCGACGCGCTCACGGTCAAGACGCAGCACCTCTTCCGCACCACGCGCCACCGGGTTGAAAAACCCCAGGCGCTCGATAAAACGACCGTCGCGCTTGTTGCGGCTGTCGGTCACGACGATGTGGTAAAAAGGACGCTTTTTGGCGCCGCCACGAGATAAACGAATGGTTACCATTACGTTTTCATTCCCCGAATAATAAGTTCATAATTTAAAACTGCTTCAACGCAAGAATTAAAACAGTTGCGCAAACAACAAACCGCCATACGCTGGACGGCGGTTTGCTAAAGGCGGCGTATTCTACGTGAAAACAGCACGGAATGAAACGCCTGCTTGGGCTCCTCTTAATTTCCGGCAACATACTGCCGGCTACGGATGAAGACCCCGGCGTTGCAGCCCGCTTGAACGCTCAAGGCCACACATCAGATTCATGTTCTCGATGCCGACCTGAGCGCCGCCTTTACCCACACTGTCCAGCACACTCAGCACACTGATGCGCCCTCGTTCAGCATCGTAGTCCAGGCCGATGAAGCAGTAATTGGTTCCCACGACCGAACTCACCCAGGGATAGGGCTTGTACTGCCAGGCGGCGTTAGTCTCCCTGGGCAGGTCATAGACCTTCACAAAAGGCGCATCCTGGTAATAGGCGTGGTATTGCTCAAGCAAGGCATCCCGGTCGGTACTTTTCACCGGAAAGGCATGGCACACGGCAAGGATGCCGCGCACGATGGGCGCATAGACCGGCGTGAAATGAACAGACACAGCTTGCCCGGCCAGCAGCGACAGTTCCTGCTCCATTTCAACGCTGTGACGATGCCCCACCACATTGTACGGCACCAGATTGTTACCGATTTCCGGGTGATGCGCCGCGCGGGACAGCTCCGCCCCGACACCGGCGGTTCCCGATATACCGGTCACCACCAGTCGCTCCGTGTCGACCAAACCCTTCGCTATCAAAGGCGCCAGGGCCAGAATGGCCGCCGAGGAAAAACACCCCGGATTGGCAATCAGCGAGGCATTTTCCACATCGGCCCTGTGCAGTTCATTAATACCGTACACCGCCTGTTCCGCCAGCGCCCACTGGCCATGTGTTTGACCATAGACGCGTTCCCAGGTGGCGCGATCCTGCAAACGGAAGGCGGAACCCAGATCGATGACTTTCGCGCCCAGCGACAAAAATCGGGCCGATTCGCAGATCGAGGCCTCTGTCGGCAACGCCAGAAAGACTACATCGCAGGCGCTTACCCGGTCGGGGTGAATCAGCTCAATCCCGCTGTCGTAAAGATTCGGGTGATATTCCTCGATACGGCCACCGGCGCGGCTGGTCGCCCAGGCAATGTCGACCCCAGGATGATCCATCAGTACCCGCAAGACCTCGCCGCCCATATACCCCGAGGCGCCAACAATACCCACATTAATCATCGTCTGCTCCTTACCATCATTGATTGACAGTGCCCGTCGTTTCCCGGGTTTCCTGCTGAATCAATGCATAAAATTGTTGTTGTATGCCGGTGAATACGCTTCCCGGGCACTGTTTCAGCAAGCGCCCATCAATTTCGCGCACGGGAATCAGTTCCGCACCGGTACCGGTGAGAAAACATTCGTCGGCGGTATACAGATCATAAGGAGCCAGGGTTTGCTCCCGGCACACGGTGTCCGCCTGTGCCGCAAGCGCGATGATCACACGCCGGGTAATACCATCCAGCGCGCCATCACTCACCGGCGGCGTCAGCAGGACGCCATTCCTGACGATAAACACATTGTCCGCACTCCCCTCACAGACATGGCCATGCGCATTGAGCAGTATCGCCTCTTGCGCACCGGCGTTGCCGGCCTCCATCCGTGCCAAAATGTGATTGAGATAGTTCAAGCTCTTGATGCGCGGATCCAGGCCATCCACCGGCAGACGCCGGGTGGCGGCAATAATGATGCGAATCCCCCGACGACGTTTTTCTGCATCGACCAGCGCCATCTGCGCCGCAATAATGAAAACATTACCTCGTTTGCAGGATGCGGGATCAAGCCCCAGCGGCCCCTCTCCCCGAGTCACCACCAGCCGCAAATAACCCTCAGGCACAGCAAATGCCTCAATCAGGTCGGCGACGGCCGCTTCCAAGGCTGCTTGATCGAGTGGCAGCGGCAAACCAATGGCCGCTGCGGAATCGCTCAAGCGATGCAGGTGTTCCTGCAAGCGAAAGGCACGCCCCTGGTAAAAACGAATACCTTCAAAAACACCATCGCCGTACAACAGACCATGATCCAGAACAGGGATACGCGCCTGCGTCACCGGCATGATCTCGCCGTTCAGCCAGCACAGCGATTCAGTCACCGTCTGTTTAAAATCCATCACACAACTTCCCTTGCAAAATCATCATCGCCTGACCACCCAAGATGACGCGATTACCCGCCACCTCCACCCGTAACGTGCCGCCGCGCTTCGAGATTTGACGAGCGATAAATGTCGTTTTTCCGAGTCGGCCCTGCCAGTATCCGGCCAACGTGCAATGGGCTGAGCCGGTCACCGGATCCTCATCGATGCCCGCGCGCGGCGCAAAAAATCGCGATACAAAATCAAACTCACTGCCACCGGGGGCAGTAACGATAAACCCCCGGCCGGGAATGCTGGCCAGTTGCTGAAAGTCCGGGGCCAGATCACGCACCTGCTGCACCGATTCAACGACGACAAGATAATCATCACGCCCCTTAGCCACATAAGCGGCACGCAAACCCAGCGCCGCCTCCATTCCCGGGGGTGTCGGTACTTCGCTCAGCGGATCGGCCGGAAAATCCAGTTCGATCCATTCGTGTTGGTGGATAGCCGTCAGAATGCCGCTGCGCGTGTGAAAGACGATGGCCCGATCGATACTGGCCTCCCCCTTTTCCCACAATACATGCGCGGCCGCCAGGGTGGCATGGCCGCACAGATCAACCTCCATCACAGGCGTGAACCAGCGCAGATCAAAGGCATTGCTTTCCTCCCGGAACCTCACGATGGCGGTTTCCGACACATTCATTTCCGCCCCCAGGGCCTGCATCCACGCATCGGAGCGGTCACCCTCCAGCAGGCACACGGCTGCCGGATTGCCCGTGAATGGCGTATCTGTAAACGCATCCACTTGATAGATCGAGAAGCCCATTTCATCCCCCTCCGATTCACTGTTTTGACCTTTATCACTCTAACCACCAAACTCAAGACAGTACAGATTCAGTCACACAGAAACTGATACAATACAGTTTCATCGGGCACAGAACTGTACTGTATTTTTTTGCGGGAACTGTCATGAAACGGGAAAGCGAACACCGATGAAACGCTACGAACAGGTTGCCAAGGGACTGGCCGGACAGATCGAACAGGGGGTTTATCTGCCCGGCGAGCGGCTGCCGGGGGTACGCAGGCTGAGCAAACAGTTCAGTGTCAGTATCTCCACCATCATGCAGGCCCACCAATTGCTGGAAGACCGCGGGCTGATCCGGGCCCGTCCCCGCTCCGGCTATTATGTGCGCACATCCGTTTGGCAGGTGCCGGAACAGCCGGCCATGACGAGTCCCAAACCCCGGCCGACCCGCATCACCGGACAGCAGATGGCCATGCAACTGAGTCAGGCCACGCGCCAGCCCGAAATGATTCAATTGGGCGCGGCAATCCCGCATCACAGCTTTCTGCCGACCCAGGCCATCAATCGGGCACTGCTGACCGTCACCCGCCACCAGCAACGGCGCAGCGCCAGCTATGAATTCCCGCCCGGCAGCGCGGAACTACGCCAGCAGATCGCCCGCCGCATGTTGGACGCAGGCTGTCAGATTGCACCGTCCAAGATCATCATCACTAGCGGTTGCCAGGAGGCATTGACGCTTTGCCTGCGCGCCGTGGCAAAAACCGGCGATATCATCGCACTGGAATCACCAACGTTTTATGGGCTCTTGCAGGTGGTCGAAGCACTGGGGCTGAAGGCACTCGAGATCCCCACCCACCCGCAGCATGGCATCAGCCTGGATGCCCTGAAACTCGCCATCGAGCAATGGCCCGTCAAGGCCTGCGCCATTGTGGGAAATTTCAATAGCCCGATGGGTTACTGCATGTCGGAGGACAACAAACAAACGCTGATAAAACTGCTGGATCAGCACGACATTCCACTGATAGAAGACGACGTATATGGCGATTTGGCCTTCGACCACCATCGCCCGAAAGCCGCAAAAAGCTTTGATACGAACGGCAACGTACTCTATTGCAGCTCCTTTTCCAAAACCCTGTCACCGGGCCTGCGGGTGGGCTGGATGGTACCGGGAAAATACCAGGAGCAGATTGAATATCTGAAATATATCACCAGCCTGGCAACACCCACACTACCGCAACTGGCCATTGCCGATTTTCTGCAACGCAGTGGCTACGACCGCTACCTGCGCCAGGTGCGCGGCCAGTATGCGCGCCAGGTCGCACGCATCACCCGGGCCGTCAGCCAACACTTTCCCGAGGGTACCCGGGTGACGCAGCCGGTTGGCGGTTTTGTGATCTGGGTGGAACTGCCCGAAGGTACGGATGCGATGATCATCTTCCACCAGGCGTTGGCGAAGGGCATCAGCATCGCCCCCGGCCCAATATTCTCTGCCTCGCAAAAATACACCAACTTCATCCGTATCAATTGCGCCCAGCCTTGGGATGAGCGACTGGAGGCCGCGATTATCTTTCTGGGCAAACTGGCGCAGGCTCGTCTGGCCTGAATCACTGTACGCCACCGTAGGGTGGGCACTGCCCACCCTACGGTGGCAGAATTAAAAAGGCATCCCCGGCGGCATGCGCCCTTTCAGGCCGCGTAGCATCTTCCCCATGCCACCCTTCCTCATCTTTTTCATCATTTTCTGCATCTGCGTGAACTGCTTGAGCAGGCGGTTGACGTCCTGCACCTGGGTGCCGGAACCCGCAGCGATGCGGCGTTTACGCGAACCCTTGATGACCTGCGGGAAGCGGCGTTCGTGCGACGTCATGGAATTAATAATGGCTTCCAGGCGCCGGAACTGCTTGTCATCGATGTTGTTCTTTACCGCCTCCGGCACATTGGCCATGCCCGGCATCTTATCCATCAGCGCACCGATGCCGCCCATGTTCTGCATCTGCTGCAACTGGCTGCGGAAGTCCTCCAGATTGAAGCCCTTGCCTTTGGCGACCTTCTTCGCCAGCTTCTCGGCTTCCTTGTGGTCGACTTTCTGTTCGGCCTCTTCAATGAGGCTGAGCATGTCGCCCATGCCGAGGATACGCGAGGCAAGCCGATCCGGATGAAAGGCCTCCAGCGCCGTGGTTTTTTCGCCCACGCCAAGGAACTTGATGGGCTTGCCAGTGATATGGCGGATGGATAACGCCGCACCGCCACGCGCGTCACCGTCAGTCTTGGTGAGAATGATACCGGTGAGCGGCAGGGCCTCATCGAAGGCGCGAGCGGTATTGGCGGCATCCTGGCCGGTCATGCTATCGACCACGAACAGGGTCTCCACCGGATCGATGGCGGCATGCAGGCGCTTGATCTCGCCCATCATCTCCTCATCCACGTGCATACGACCGGCGGTGTCAATGATGACCACGTCCTTCATGGTCTTGCGCGCCTGATCGACGGCCGCAGTGGCGATATCCACCGGATCCTGCGAGGGGTTACTGGGGAAAAAATCGACCTCGACCTCTTTGGCCAGTGTTTCCAACTGGTCGATGGCGGCGGGACGGTAGACGTCGACACTGGCCACCAGCACGGATTTTTTCTTGCGCTCGCGCAGCCAGCGGGAGAGCTTGGCGACGCTGGTGGTCTTGCCCGAACCCTGCAGACCGGCCATCAGGATCACCGCCGGCGGGCGGGTACTGAGATCCAGCTCCTCGTTGGCCTCGCCCATGACCTTTTCCAGCTCTTCACGGACGATCTTGATCAATGCCTGACCGGGAGAAAGACTCTGCATCACCTCTTCACCCAGGGCGCGCTCACGCACCTGGTCGACGAACTCGCGCACCACCGGCAAGGCCACGTCGGCCTCCAGCAGCGCCATGCGCACCTCGCGCAGGGTCTCCTTGACGTTGGCTTCGGTAATGCGGCCCTGGCCGCGAATGCTTTTCAGGGTGCGGTTTAACCGCTCGGAAAGGCTGTCGAACATGGGGCGAATTCCTGTTTGTTCACGGTGCCCGCAGGGAAGTTGAAAACAGATTGCAGGACAGAAGGCGGGAAATTATACCCGAATCCGCGCCGCACGGCGGATCGGTGACTATCCAGCGAAATTCAGGGATGAACGCAGACCTGGATCAGAGTTCGAAAACCTGCCCGCTGTGCAGGGGGTAGACCGGGCGATCGCTAATCGCCTCGCGACACTCATTCAGAATGAGGTCTTCCTGGCCGGGTTTGGTATGGCTGATGTGGATAGCCGGCGAGTGCTTCAGTTTCTTTAGATCCTCAGCCAACAGGCGTGGGGTGTAGTGCCCGGCCTTGCGGCTCAGATCCTCATCGGCATTGGAGAAGGCGGCCTCGACCAGCAGCAAATCCAGCCGCTCACGCGCGTTAAGCACTTGCCAGAGGTTGTCATTGGTGGAGGTGTCGCCGCTGAAGGCAAAGGCGCCGCTGGCGCACTCTACACGATAGCCCACACCGGGCACGATGTGCCGCACTTCAATCATTTCGATGCACCGCCCGGCAAGCTCGATGACATCTCCCGGCAGCAACGACGCGTAACGCATCACCGGGTTGGCCGGTGACGGCAATTGAGAGAAATCCGGCCAGATAGTCCAGTTGAAAACATGTGTCTTGAGAGCCTCCAAGGTCACCGGCTGGGCATGCACGATCACCGCCTCACTGATACTGGGGAAAATGCTGTCCACCAGCAGGGGCAGAAAGGAAAAATGATCCAGGTGGGAGTGGGTCAGAAAAACGTGACGGATCTTGCGTAACTCCTCCAGCGACAGTTCACCCACACCGCTGCCCGCATCGATCAGAATATCGTCATCAATAAGTAGTGAGGTGGTTCGCAGTGCATTCCCTATACCGCCACTACACCCCAGAACACGCAATTTCATAGTTCACCAATGGCGCAGAAGCCCTGTAATTTAAGCATACCAGCCTGAACCAACGACTATGCTGATGCCGCTATCTGACGGCATATCCGCCCGAAATGTCCCGAAAAAAGAACCCTTCGCAGCGATCTCCAGCGATATCCTTACTCTACAGCAGCCTCCTCTTTCTTGATTTTTCCCAGAACTTACCTGAAGATCGTGCAATTCACCAGCCTGCGGCGCTCTCTCTGCACTGGAACTGAAGGCACTATCGGCAAGACTGCCGACATATTGAGAGCACTTCTACACAATAAAGTGCCCTTGCCCCTCGTCATGCAAGGTGTAAACATGCCCGTAGATATTGACAAACCCGCCATGAAAACGACCTAATACACCCCTGTCACCCAAACTCCGCCCCCACTCTCTAACACAACCATGAGCCATTACGTCATTGCCGCTATTGCCACCGCCCTGTATTTCATGACCGGGTTTCTGCTCGCCAAACGCCTGTTCCGGGGAGGGGGAATAGATACGAAGCCTGGTAAATTCAGCAAAAATCATATCATTCTCATTGGCCTGATCGCCGTTTTGCTGCACGCCGTGCTGCTCTACCAAAGCCTGTTTGTGCCGGAAGGACTGAATATCGGTTTTATCAACGCCATATCACTGATCACCTGGCTGATCGCCCTGCTCCTTTTGCTGGCCGCCGTGTCGAATCCGGTGGAAAACCTGGGCATCATCCTGTTACCCCTCGCCGGGCTGGCCATCCTCGCCGAAGTCATTTTCCCCAGTGAACATACCCTGATGACCGCCCAGGCGATGGAATTAAAGCTGCATATCCTGATGTCCGTGCTGGCCTACAGCCTGCTCAGTATCGCTGCAGGACAGGCGCTGCTGCTGGCGGTGCAGGACAACCACCTGCGCAACAAACGCCCGGGTGGCTTCATTCGCGCCCTGCCGCCACTGCAAACCATGGAAACCTTGCTGTTTCAGATGATCGGCCTGGGACTGGCCCTGCTCACCGCCTCCCTTCTCACCGGCACTCTATACATCGAAGACATGTTCGCCCAGCACTTGGTGCACAAGACCATTCTGTCGATGGTAGCCTGGGTGGTGTTTGCCATCCTGCTGTGGGGCCGCTGGCGCTTTGGCTGGCGTGGCCGCACCGCGATTCGCTGGACTCTGAGCGGCTTCGTCGTCCTGCTACTGGCCTACATTGGCAGCAAGCTGGTGATCGAAATCATCCTCGATCTCTGAGGCCATGGCTTACCCCGGCTTGACAGCCGCCCCGCCTCCCCCTACAAATTAAACTACGTTTCCAGTGACGAGGTCTCCCCCTTTTTGAACGATATCCCCATCGGCGTCTTACTCGGCGTCCTGATTTGTCTGATCATCATTTCCGCCTTTTTCTCCGGTTCCGAAACGGGGCTCATGAGCCTCAACCGTTATCGGCTGAAACATCTCGCCAAGAGCGGAAATCGCGGCGCCGAACGCGCCAGCCGTCTGCTGGAGCACCCGGATCGGCTCATTGGCCTGATCCTGTTAGGCAACAATTTTGTCAACATCCTTGCCTCCTCCATCGCCACCGTCCTGGCGCTGCGGCTATGGGGCGAAGCCGGCATCGCCATCGCCGCCGGCTTACTGACGCTGGTAATCCTGATCTTCGCCGAGGTCACCCCCAAAACCCTCGCCGTCTTACACCCGGAACGCTTTGCCTTCCCCGCCAGCCGGGTGCTAGGGCCGTTGCAGATACTGCTGTATCCACTGGTGTGGCTGGTCAACGTCATTGCCCACGGCCTGATGCGCCTGCTGGGCGTAAACCCAAAAAAGGCCCGCGGCGAGGAACTCAGCAGCGAAGAATTACGCGTGGTGGTCAACGAGGCCGGCGCCCTGATCCCGCACAGCCATCAAGAGATGCTCACCAATATCCTCGACCTTGAAAAGGCCACGGTGGACGACATCATGGTGCCGCGCAACGAGATAACCGGTATCGACCTTGACAACGACTGGGAAGAAATCCTCAATCAGATTGCCCACAGCCAGCACACCCGACTACCGGTGTACCGCGGCGACATCAACAATGTGGTGGGTTTCCTGCACATGCGCAACACCTTGGTTCTGTCGCGCAAGAAAGAGACCTTCAAAGAGGATCTCGTGGCCCTGCTGCGGGAACCCTACTTCGTCCCCGAAGGCACCTCACTGACCCCGCAACTGCTGAATTTCCGCCGTCAAAAGCGCCGTATCGGACTGGTGGTCGACGAATACGGCGACGTGCGTGGGCTGGTAACCCTGGAGGATATCCTCGAAGAGATTGTCGGTGAGTTCACCACCGACCCGGCGGACAACATTCGCGAGGTACATCCTCAACCGGATGGCACCTACCTGGTGGAAGGCAGCGCCAGCGTCCGGGATCTCAACCGCATCATGGCCTGGGATCTGCCCACCGACGGCCCCAAGACCTTCAGCGGGCTCATCACCGAATACCTGCAGGATATTCCCGAGCCCGGCACCAGCCTGATGCTGGCCGACTACCCGGTGGAGATCGTACAGACCAAGGGCAACAAGGTGAAGACGGCACTCATCAACCCGGCCTTCCGCCAACGCAAGGCCCGACTCGACACAGCCAAAGCCGAGGCATGAAACAGTCGTGCCGCCTGCCCGCCGAATGGGAGGCGCAGAGCGGCGTCATGCTGACCTGGCCCCATGAACAGAGTGACTGGGCGCCACTGCTGGCGCGTGTCGACCCGATCTTCGTGCGCATTGCCCGCGAGATCAGCCACCGCGAAGGCGTACTGATCGTCTGCCACAACGAGCCGCTGCAACGGCATGTCCTGCGGCAACTGCGCAAGACCGATGCACAGATGGATCGCATCGACTGCCGCATCGCCCCCAACAACGACACCTGGGCGCGGGATCACGGCCCCCTCACCGTCCTCGACGATAACGGCAGCGCGTATCTGCTCGACTTCACCTTCAATGGCTGGGGCGGTAAATACCCCGCCGAACTGGACAACGCCATCACCGGCAACCTGGCCCGGCAAGGCGTCTTCGGCGACACCCCCTGCCGGCCCATCGATTGGGTACTGGAAGGCGGCAGCATTGACAGCGACGGTCGGGGCTGCCTCCTGACAACCGAGGCCTGCCTGCTGTCACCGGGGCGAAATCCACAACGGGATAAAGCCGGTATCGAGCAAGCCCTGCACCAGTATCTCGGTGTTGAGCATGTCCTGTGGCTGGCACACGGCGCGCTGGCCGGTGATGACACCGACAGCCATATCGATACCCTCGCCCGCTTCTGTGACCCGCTCACCATCGCCTACACCCGCTGCAACGACCCCAATGACGACCACTACACCGAACTACAGGCCATGCAGACCGAACTGTACGCACTCACCAGCCCCGACGGTCAACCCTATCGACTGCTACCGCTGCCCCTGCCTGCCCCTCAATTCAATGCCAGCGGCAAACGCCTGCCCGCCACCTATACCAACTTTCTGATCATCAATGGCGCGGTGCTGGTACCCACCTACGATGATCCACAAGACGCCATCGCTCTCAAACGGCTGCAAACCGGCTTCCCGCAGCGCGATATCATCGCCATTGACGCACGCCCGCTGATCGAACAGTTCGGCAGTCTGCACTGCGTGACCCTGCAGCTACCCAAGGGTGTACTTGCAGACGATGACTAAACTGACGACATCCACCGTAAGGAGCGGCGCCTCCGGCCGCGATGGCTTTACTGTCAAACTGCACGGATTATCGCGGCCCGAGGCGCCGCTCCTACGAATCCATCGATTTGTCGAACCCATGCCGACATAACTAAAAATCACCATGAGCAAAAACCGACACCTCACCCTGGCCCTGATCCAGCACCCCTGCAACGCCGACCGGGCCGACAACATTGCCACCAGCGAAGCCGCTATTCACGAGGCCGCCCGTCAGGGTGCGGAGTTGATCCTGTTGCAGGAACTGCATACCGGGTTGTATTTCTGTCAGCAGGAATCCATCGACAACTTCGACCTCGCCGAGACCATTCCCGGCCCGTCGAGCGAGCACTTCGCCCACCTTGCCGCCGAATTGAACATCGTCATCGTCGCCTCATTGTTCGAGCGCCGCAGCGCGGGCCTGTATCACAACACCACCGTGGTATTGGACAAACAACAGGGACAAGTGGGCCAATACCGCAAGATGCACATCCCCGACGACCCCGGTTTTCACGAAAAATACTATTTCACACCCGGTGACCACACACTGGGCTTCGAGCCCATCGACACCTCGGTGGGCCGGCTGGGAGTGCTGGCCTGCTGGGATCAGTGGTTTCCAGAGGCCGCGCGCTTAATGACCCTGGCTGGCGCCGAGCTGTTGCTCTACCCCACCGCCATCGGCTGGGACAACAACGATGATGCCGCAGAGCAGGCCCGTCAGCACGACGCCTGGATCACCGTGCAACGCGGCCACGCCATCGCCAACGGTATTCCGTTGGCCGCCTGCAATCGCACCGGCTTCGAAGCTGACCCAAGCAGACGAGGCCGTGGCATTCATTTCTGGGGAAGCAGTTTCGTGGCCGGGCCACAGGGAGAAATGCTAGCGCAAGGGCCGCAGGACGCAGCAGACATTATTCTGGCGAAGTTAAACATGACACGCACCGAACAAGTGCGGCGCGCGTGGCCCTACCTGCGGGATCGCAGGATAGATGCCTACGGTGATCTGCTGAAACGCTATCGGGACTAGTCCCTCACAAAACAACGCGTAGGGTGGGTGCTGCCCACCAAGGATATATCAAGAACCAAGGGCGCCCGCTGGGCAATGCCCACTCTACATACCCTGCTTAATCTGCCTCAGCGAGCCAGCCACCCCGGCAAACGCCGCATCAGTTCTGGCTTTGAGGATTCCCTTCCGAGCCCATGACGCGGGTGGTCTGCACCCCTCGGGGGCTAGCAGAGGCCTCGAATTGCACAGGCTGCCCCTCCTTCAGCGTCTTAAAACCCTCACCATCGATGGTGGAGTAATGTACAAATACATCGTCGCCTCCCTCCTCTGGTACGATAAACCCATAACCCTTGGCATTGTTAAACCACTTCACAGTTCCTGATTGCATGCGCT
The DNA here is from genome assembly GCA_021647505.1 of Gammaproteobacteria bacterium. Taxonomy (GTDB): domain Bacteria; phylum Pseudomonadota; class Gammaproteobacteria; order SZUA-152; family SZUA-152; genus DRQN01. Next base: position 4,316 of record JAKIUN010000004.1, on the reverse strand, counting down.
CAACCCCTTCCTTAAAGGCCGAAACTCCCGAGCCGGAAATACAACATCTAGATCTAGCGAAGAAATAACACGGCCGGATTAAAACACCGGAAAAACCCGGCAATTCCACTAAAACGATAATACTATCACCTATCATCACAAATTAGGATATATAAAGAACCAAGGGCACCCGCTGGGCAATGCCCACTCTACATACCCTGTTAATCTGCCTCAGCGAGCCAGCCACCCCGGCAAACGCCGCATCAGTTCTGGCTTTGAGGATTCCCTTCCGAGCCCATGACGCGGGTGGTCTGCACCCCTCGGGGGCTGGCAGAGGCCTCGAATTGCACAGGCTGCCCCTCCTTCAGCGTCTTAAAACCCTCACCATCGATGGTGGAATAATGTACAAATACATCGTCGCCTCCCTCCTCTGGTACGATAAACCCATAACCCTTGGCATTGTTAAACCACTTCACAGTTCCTGATTGCATGCGCTCAACCCCTTCCTTAAAGACCGAAACTCCCGAGCCGGAAATACAACATCTAGATCTAGCGAAGAAATAACACGGCCGGATTAAAACACCGGAAACACCGGCAATTCTACTAAACCGATAACGCCGCCACTCATCATCACAAATTAGTAACAGGCCATGCCTGAACTTTAGTCAAACAACCCTGAGTTTGTAACCCGCGAATAGTCTGGATAACGCTGCGGAAAAACCCTCAGGAGATCGCCATGCGGCTCCCAGCCGGTCACAACTTATGTGGTGCGAATTTGCAGAAAACGGATGGTTTTCAGCAGTAGCAGTGCAGGCAATGCACCATGCAGGCACAGATCAAAAATATCCGCCGGACGCTGTAACGTGCCCAAAAACAGCATGTTCAACTTTTCCAGCAGATGTGGCTGCGGTGTAAAGGGCGCCAGCCCGAGCAACAATGCCCCGGCGATGACAGGAAAAAAGGGAATTCTGTCCAACCACTTCATATATTTGTTTCAACCTAGGTTCAAACCTCCCTTAGCAGCTACACCACTGATACCTGCAAGTCAATGAAGCAAAACCCCGGTTTCACGGTATAATTGTCGGCTTCCCTCCGCAGGTTGCATGCCCGGCAGGGAAATTTGACGCACAGCATAACGACTGCGGACAAGCGCAACAAAGCCCCGTCTCGCAAGATTGAAATCCAGAGCATTCCAAGAAAGGCGTTTACCGTAAATGAGCAGCAACGCAAATGACAAGGTTCTTCGATCCAGAGTCAAACTCCTCGGCACCCTGCTAGGCAATGTACTGAAAGAGCAGGAAGGTGGCGAAGTCCTCGCCGCCGTGGAATCCCTACGTAAGGGTTTCATCAGTCTGCGCAAACAAGACAACCCTGCCCGGCGCCGGCGCCTGAAACGACTGATCGAAACGCTCCCACCGCAGACCCTGGTGCATGTGGTGCGCGCCTTCAACATCTATTTCAGTCTGGTCAACATCGCCGAGGAGTCCTATTTCCACCAGCAACGCCGCAAGCAACTGCACCGTGGTGGCCAACTATGGACAGGTTCCTTCGACACAACCTTGCGCGAGCTACGCGAGAAAGATATCAGTCCCGAAAAATTGCAGCCCTTGCTCGATCAGCTGGCTTATATCCCAGTCATCACCGCCCATCCCACCGAGGCCAAACGCCGCACCATCATGGACGGCCTGCGCCGCATCTTCGTCACCAACCAGAAACTCGACGACACGCGCCTCAACAAGGCTGAGCGCGATGAAATTGTCGACGAGCTGGAAAGCCAGATCCAGATCCTGTGGAAAACCGACGAGGTACGCAGCATCCGGCCACGGGTCGAGGACGAGATCACCTACGGTCTGGCCTACTTCAACGAATGTCTGTTCGACGCCGTGCCACAGACCTATCGTAATTTCGAGCGCGCCATGGCACGGGTCTGCAGTGAACAGAGCGTCACCGTCCCCAGCTTCCTGCGCTTCGGCTCATGGATCGGCGGCGACCGCGATGGCAATCCCAATGTGAAGCCCGAAACCACGGTCATGGCCCTGCGCATGCAGTCACACACGGTGCTGCTGGAGTACCTGCAGCGTATCCCGCATCTGATCGAGCTGCTCACCCATTCGGACAAGCTCTGCACACCCAACACAGCGCTGACAAAAAGCCTGCTGGACGACAACACGGCCTATGCAGAGTTTGCCTTCCACGACAAGCCCACCCGCTACGCCCACGAACCCTATCGTCGTAAACTACGCATCGTGCGCTACCGTCTGGAACGCAACCTGGTGTACATCAAGGATCTGCTGTTGGGCCGCGAGGTGCGCAACGAGACCCACATCGAACATCGCTACGACTCCGAACTGGATTTCCTCGCCGACCTAAAGCTCATCTATCAGTCACTGCTCAGCCACGACGACGCGCGCATTGCCAACGGTAAACTAAAAGACCTGATCCGCCTGGTAGAGACCTTCGGCTTCTATTGCCTGCAACTGGATGTGCGCCAGGAATCCACCCGTCACAGCGAGGCTATCGCCGAACTGTTCAGACAGCGTGGCAAGGATTACGAAGCACTGGACGAAGATGGCCGTATGGCCCTGTTAGAGCAGGCCATACGCGACCCCGCTGGCCTCGACCCGAGTGACGCGGGCCTCAGCGAAGCGACTCGGGAAACCCTTGACGTGTTCGGTATCATGAGTTCCCTGCGCACCGAGATCAGTGCCAAGGCCTTCGGCAGCTACGTCATCTCCATGACCCATGAGGCCAGCCATGTGATGGAGGTCATGCTGCTGGCGCGCCTGAGCGGTCTGGCCCGCATCGACGGCGACCACATCGAGTCACACATTTCCATTTCACCGCTGTTCGAGACCATCGAGGATCTGGAGCACATCGAGCCAGTCATGGAACGTCTGTTGAAAAACGAGACCTACAGCGCTCTACTGGCCGCCAACGGCAACCTGCAGGAAATCATGCTGGGCTATTCCGACTCCTGCAAGGACGGCGGCATCCTCGCCTCCGGCTGGAATCTGTACGAAGCGCAAAAGCGCGTCACCCGCTTGACCAACGCCCACGGCGTCCAGTGCCGTCTGTTCCACGGCCGCGGCGGCACTATCGGCCGCGGCGGCGGCCCCACCCACGAGGCCATCCTGGCCCAACCCGAGGGCACCGTGCACGGACAGATCAAGTTCACCGAGCAAGGCGAAGTGCTGTCATCCAAGTACAGCAACCAGGAAACCGCTGTCTACGAACTAACCATGGGTATCACCGGCCTGATCAAGGCCAGTTGCAACCTGGTACAACCCAGCGACCCGGAACGCCGGGATTACCTGGCGGTGATGGACGAACTGGCCGACAGCGGTGAGCAGGTCTACCGCCAACTCACCGACGAAACTCCCGGCTTCCTCGACTACTTCTACGAGGCCACGCCCGTCACCGAGATCGGCCTGCTCAACATCGGCTCACGACCCTCGCATCGCAAGAAGGGCGACCGTACCAAGACCTCTGTGCGCGCCATTGCCTGGGTGTTCGGCTGGGCACAGTCGCGTCATACCCTGCCAGCCTGGTACGGCATCGGCAGTGCGATCGAAAAATGGCGCGGCAACGATCCAGTGCGTCTGGCACAACTGCAAAAGATGTACGAGGACTGGCCGTTCTTCCGCGCTCTGCTAAGCAACACACAGATGGCCCTGTACAAGGCCGAGCCGGACATTGCCCGGGAATATGCAGGTCTAAGCCAAGACAAAGAAACCGGCGAACGCATCTACTCGGCCTTTCACGACGAATTCTATCGCACCGTGAACCAAGTATTGAACATTTCCGGCAATCAGAACCTGCTGGGCGAGACTCCACACTTGGAACTGTCACTCATGCGCCGTAGCCCTTACCTCGACCCCCTCAACTACATCCAGCTCACCCTGCTGAAGCGTTACCGCGACGAATCGCTGCCAGAGGCCGAGCGGGAACAGTGGCTGGATCCGCTGCTGCGTTCCATCAATGCCATCGCGGCGGGAATGCGGAATACGGGTTAAAACTGGGGGCTAAGGAGCGTGCCCCCTCTGGCCTCAAACTTCACAAGCTAAACAAGTGCATCCCAGGCAAGAGAGGCATGATCCTGGGGTAAGCTACGGGCAGGAAATTTCCAATGCCCCCTTTAGTAAATGAGTAATTAGTGCCAGCCCGAAAACCATCTAACTTCATGATTTAATATAAAAAACCACTCCATTCCTGGCGCGAAGAAAGCTATAATAAAGCAGGCCTTCCACTGAAAACCTGCAAAAAACCGCTTTTTTTCAGTTTTCTTCATAAAACTTCGAGGATTTACCCGATGCGCCACATGAAAAACCCACAACTTC
>JAKIUN010000046.1 GCA_021647505.1 Gammaproteobacteria bacterium | reverse complement strand
TTATCCCATTGGGAAGAAATTTTCTAAAGAAGAAAAACAAAAAATCAAATCGATGGCAATTAGTGATAAATTTTTAGGCCATTGGAATTATAGATTTTTACCAGTTTTGTAAGTTATTTAAATCCTAGTCCTTACCATGTGACCTCCAGAGGTGGTGGGCGTGATGATATCTATCTTGACGATGAGGATAGGAAAGGATTCCTAACGGTTCTTACTGACGGACAATAGGGGACAGACCATGCTTATTGACACATTTGTTCCCGGATGTAACAATGCGATAACTGACCTCGGCACTCCTGCTTTACCTACCCGAGAGCCCCCCGGCAGAGCCGGGGGATTACCTTGCTGATTTATTGAAAATACATCATATTTTCGGAAAATCCTTTAAAGTACATCCGACCTGATGTTCTAATCATTTGCGTTGCATAACAATCCCGCTCACTTAAAACAGTGGCCTCTAAAGTATCTGGATTATCAACTACAATATCTGACCTGACTACCCATTTAACCGATCCAACATCACTGCCCAATGACATATTCACCACATGCATATGCATGTGGGTTTACCAGTCCCGAGCCTCCCTCATGCCCCCTAGCAATTGACTATTTTTTTCCCATACGGGTTTGTTTAACATCAAAGGATACTATTTTAACTTTTGTACGCAGCCTAAAATACAACAGCTCAGACTCTATACCGTCATGTGCGTGAGTTTCACCAGAAACGGTGAATTCGTCGTTAGTAAAAGACACAACCATTGCATGTATAATAGCGAAAAAGTCTGAACTACTAGTTAACGTGTTTCGATCTCTAGAGCCTGCGGATAACTTTATACCCTATTATTCACAATTGGTTCTTCGTAAAATTTCTGTACAATATCACCCCTTTTTGACGAATCCCGTATGATTTGATAACCCGCATCTGACGACACGCAGCAGGCATATTTTGGCATCCATGCCGATGACGCTCTAGCCTTTCGCCACGGCCTGGCCCACCACAACCCCCGGCGGATCTGCTTTGGTGGGCGGTACCCACCCTACCAAGCCATGGGCACCCCTCACCCCAGCTGTACGGAATAGGCTGCGCTTGCCTTCGGCGCCAAGGTATAATGCGCGCCTTTGATTTACCAAACCGTTCTGCAACCACTCACACCTTCGGCGAGCCGCACCCATGGAAAAGACCTACGACCCTCACAGCATCGAACAGCGCTGGTATGAAACCTGGGAAAAAGCGGGCTACTTCGCCCCCAAGGGTCAGGGTGATCCGTACTGCATCATGATCCCGCCACCCAATGTCACCGGCAATCTGCATATGGGTCATGGCTTCAACAATACGGTGATGGATACCCTCACCCGCTATCACCGAATGAAGGGCGACAACACTCTCTGGCAACCGGGCACGGATCACGCCGGCATCGCCACACAGATGGTGGTGGAGCGCCAGATGGAGGCCGAGGGCAAGACCCGTCACGATCTCGGGCGTGAGGCATTCATCGAGCGCATCTGGGAATGGAAGGCGGAGTCCGGTGACAACATCACCCGTCAACTGCGTCGCATGGGTTCATCCCTGGACTGGTCACACGAGCGCTTCACCATGGACGAGGGCATGTCCACTGCGGTACAGGAGGTCTTCGTACGCCTGCACGAAGAGGGCCTGATCTATCGCGGCAAGCGGCTGGTGAACTGGGATCCGGTACTGCACACGGCGGTGTCGGATCTGGAGGTGGTGTCCGAGGAAGAGCGCGGCTATCTGTGGCACATGCGCTACCCCCTTGCGGATGGCAGCGGCCACCTGATCGTCGCCACCACCCGCCCGGAGACCCTGCTGGGTGACGCCGCCGTGGCGGTGCACCCGGATGATGAGCGCTACCGGCACCTCATCGGTCAGAAGGTGAAACTGCCCTTTACCGGGCGCCTGATTCCTATCATCACCGATGACTATGTGGATCCCGAATTTGGCAGCGGCTGCGTGAAGATCACCCCGGCACACGACTTCAACGATTATCAGGTCTGGCAGCGCCACCGCGATGAGACGGCCATCGCTGAATTGCCCAATAACGGGCTGATCAATATTTTCACCATCGACGCCAGCATCATCGGCGCGACGGACGACGCACAGGGGAGTGCGAGTGTCGCGGGAGGCAGGACGCCGGGAGCGACCGAGTTTGGCGAACTAATCCCGGCCGAATTCCAGGGCCTGGATCGTTTTGAGGCACGCAAGCTGGTGATCGAACTGCTGGGCGAGAACGATCTGCTGGAAAAAACCGACGACCACACGCTGATGGTGCCGCGTGGCGACCGCTCCGGCGCCGTCATCGAGCCCCTGCTCACCGACCAGTGGTACGTGCGCGTCGCGCCGCTGGCCGGGCCGGCCATCAAGGCGGTGGAAGACGGCGACATCCGCTTCATCCCCGACAACTGGAAGAACACCTATTTCGAGTGGATGCGCAACATCGAGGACTGGTGCATCTCGCGGCAGATCTGGTGGGGCCACCGCATCCCCGCCTGGTACGACGAACAGGGCGGCATCTATGTCGGCCGCTCCGAGGCCGAGGTGCGTGAGAAGCACGGCCTCGGCGACGACATGGTTTTACGTCAGGACGAGGACGTGCTGGATACCTGGTTCAGCTCTGCCCTGTGGCCCTTCTCCACCCTCGGCTGGCCGCAGAAGACACTCGAGCGGAAGACCTTCTATCCCACCTCGGTGCTGGTTACCGGCTTCGACATTATTTTCTTCTGGGTCGCACGCATGATCATGATGGGCCTGAAGTTCATGGGCGACGTGCCGTTCCACGATATCTACATCCATGGCTTGGTACGCGACTCGCATGGGCAGAAGATGTCCAAGTCCAAGGGCAATGTGCTCGACCCCATCGACCTCATCGACGGTATCGAGCTTGAGGCCCTGGTGGAAAAACGCACCCGCGGCCTGATGCAGCCGAAGATGGCGAAAAAGATCGAAAAGCAGACCCGCAAGGAGTTCCCCGACGGCATCCCCGCCTACGGCACTGACGCCCTGCGCTTCACCTTCGCCTCCCTGGCCACCACCGGGCGCGATATCGTGCTGGCGCCGGGGCGCATCGGGAGTTCACGCAACTTCTGCAACAAGCTGTGGAACGCCAGCCGCTACGTATTGATGAACACCGCAGAGCAGGATTGCGGCGAAAGCGGTGGCGCACTGGATTTATCCGCTGCCGACCGCTGGATCCTCACCCGCCTGCAACAGACCAGCCGCACGGTGCGCGAGGCCCTCGACGGCTACCGCTTCGACCACGCCGCGCAGGCCATTTATGAATTTACCTGGAACGAGTACTGCGATTGGTACCTGGAGCTGTGCAAGCCGGTACTGAACAGCGAGACGAGCAGTGACGCACAGGGACGTGCTAATGTCGCGGGAGGCAGGACGCCGGAAGCGACTGAGGCCCAGCGCCGTGGCGCCCGTCATACCCTGGTGCAGGTGCTGGAGGCCATCCTGCGTCTGGCGCACCCGATCATGCCCTACATCACGGAAGAGATCTGGCAGCGCATGGCACCGCTGGCCGGTGTCGCCGGCGAGACCATCATGCTGCAACCCTACCCTGACTACGATGAGCAGTTCGTTCACCCGCAGTCCGTGGCGGAAATGCGCTGGGTGATGGACTTCATCAGCGGCGTGCGCCAGATCCGTTCCGGCATGGACATCGCCCCCGGCAAGCCATTGCCCATCCTGCTGGCCAATGCCAGCGAGGCTGACCGACAAAAACTGGCCGATAACCACCACTACCTCGAATTCCTCGCCCGTACCCAGAGCATCGACGTGCTGACCAACGCAGACGATGCCCCCGAATCCGCTACCGCCCTTGTGGGTGAAATGAAGGTGCTGGTGCCCATGGCCGGGCTGATCGATAAGGAGGCCGAAATCGCCCGCCTGTCGAAGGAAATCGAGAAAAAGGAAAAGGACGTCGAACGTGGTGACGCCAAACTGGCCAATCCCCAGTTCGTCGAGCGTGCGCCGGCGGCCGTGGTGGAAAAGGAACGGGTCAGGATCAAGGAGATGCACACGGCGCTGGAGAACCTGCAATCCCAACTGGGGCGTATCCAGCGTATGTAACGCCCCGAGTGCGCGTGCTACCCAACAAGCAGGGCCGATACTCTTACAGCCGACAAGGCACGTAGCTTGTTTTTTGTAATCAATTGTCGACATAAAAACTCAAAAACGGGATAGGGAGGATTGAAACTCGACTGCGGCAATCCCAACGACAGTAACAAAACGGGCCGGGACACGAAGGTATTCACCAGACCCAGGATAATGCACCGACGAACACTATTACGATCCCCAATAATAGAAACAGGGTGATGGCATGGGCCCAGCGCCGCAGAAAACGCTCACCGCTGTCCAAGGTTCTTTGCCATGCACGGATCTGCCGGCGGCAACCGCTCACTTTGGCCAGCCATGCCGCACGCAACCGGGGCAAGGTATCGGCCCCCAGCTGCGTAGCCCAGCGCGTAACCGCACCAGGCCAGCGCTCAAACCATGCAACCGAGGCATCCACCGGCTTCCTGGGTATAGCGGGGGAATGAGACCCCGCCTGCAACCACCTGCCGGCGGCAACCAGTGCCGCCACCCCAAGCCCCAGTAAAAGAATGAGAAAATAGGCCAAATTCCCGTACCGGCTCCATGCCGCAGGGTCACCCAACCCCGCTCCCAGGGTGGTCGTGAACAATCCCGTGACGAAGATGGCCGCACAGGCGGGTAATCGTGTCAGCGGCGTCCGTTTTATCCCTGCCAGAATGGCGTAGAGCATGGCAGCCACGCCCAGGCCCTGGATGATCAGGCCCAGCGCAGGCAGGCGGACTTCACCCAGGGGCAGCCAGCGCACGAGCCCAAGCAGTGCGATGGCAACGGGAACGGCCCCCAGCAGCAAGGCCACTGCCGGCCGGGATGAACGGAAGGCCGGCAGCAACCAGAAGTGCAACGGCCATACGCCTGCCTTGAGGGCGAAGCCGGCGAGAACCATCGACAAATACAAGCCGGGAGAAGCCGACTGGGCCATTGCCTGGCGCACGGTCTCAAAGCCTAGATCCTTGGCCGTTGCGGCCGCGATCAACAAGGCCTCGAACAGTGCCAGATCAGCCAGAATCAGGCACACCAGATAGACACGTGCGGCCCGCCGTATGCCTTCGTCCCCTCCCGTCACCAGCAGCGCATAAAACCCGTAACCCATCAGAACCGAAAAGGTGAAAAAACCCACCAGGTCAGTCGCCAGGATCGCACCCAGATGGCCCGCCAGGGTCAGTAGAAAACAGCTCGTAAGACGCTCATCCGCGGGCTTGTCATTGGCGCTGTGTAACAGGCCTGCGGCAGCCACCCAGACCAGCACGGACATCGCCAGCAACAAACGGCCTGCCCTGTCATCGATGCCCAAGCCGGTGCCCAGCAACAGCCAGGGTAGGTCTATTGAGACAGGCGGCGGAACGATCAACAGGATGAGCGCCGGCAAGAGGGCGATGTAACAGGGCCGGGGGAGGCGCGAGCGCAGCGCGGGAAACGCCAGCAGTAACGGTAGCAGCGGCGCCAGGATTAGCGGCAACGCACTCAAAACGGTGTTCACGGTGCGTATTCCAGCTGGGTGATGAAACGCGCCCATTGCAGCAGGCCAAACGGCGCGGATGCCAGCAGCCCAAGGGCCAGGGTCAGGAAGGCCGTCACCAGCGGCGGCGCCAATAGCGCCCAGGCGGTCTCACGCCGCCCGAAAGAGCGCTCGGCGGGCCAGCTGTCGGGAGGCGGCTTGAACCAGGCCGCATACAAAATCGGCAGGAAATACGCTGCATTGAGCAAACTGCTGCCAGCCAGGATAAAGATTACCCAGCCCTGCCCGACATCCAGCGCCCCCAGTCCCAGATGCCATTTACTGATAAAACCGGCCAATGGCGGCGCACCCATCATGCCAAAGACGGCGACAGTAAAGGCCACCATGGTCCAGGGCATGCGCCGTCCGACCCCGTTCATTTCGCTGACTTTGTGAATTCCCAGGGTCTCGGCAAGGTTTCCGGCGCAGAAAAACAGGGTGATTTTCATGACGCCCTGATGTACGAGGTGCACCAGACCACCGACGGCTGCGACCGGGCCGGCAATGGCGATGCCGAGTACGATATAGGCAACCTGGCTGACCGTGGAGAAGGCCAGCCGACGCTTCAGGTCATCCTGAAACAGGGCCCGCATCGAGCCATAAATAATGGTCGCCGCCGCCACGATTGCCAGTGGCAATGTCACTCCCAGACTGGCGGAAAACTGCACGCCATAGACATCGTAGACGACCCGCACGATGCCGAAGGCGCCCGCTTTTACCACGGCCACCGCATGCAGCAACGCGCTCACGGGTGCGGGCGCTACCATGGCCTGTGGCAGCCAGCCATGCAGCGGAATCAGCGCGGCCTTCACGCCCAGGCCTGCAATCAGGAGTACAAAGATGATGATCAGGGCCGCGTGGTGTGCCTCATCCAGACCGGACAAAAAGCCGCGCGCAGTGAAATCCAGCGTGCCGGTGAGGGTGTACAGCCATACGGTACCCAGCAACAGCAGCGTGCCGCCGGCAACGGTATAAATCAGATAGGTGCGGCCTGCACGCCGCGCCTCGTCGGTACCACGGTGCACGATCAGCGGATAGGTGGCCAGGGTCAGCAGCTCGTAAAACAGCAAAAAGGTCACCAGATTGCCGGCCAAAGCCACACCGACCGTTGCGGTCACACAGAGGCTGAAAAATCCGAAAAAGCGGCTGCGATTGGGTGAGCCTTCCAGGTACCCGACGGCATAGACGGTTGTCACCAGCCACAAAATACTGGAAAGCACCACGAACAGCATCGACAGGGAATCGGCACGCAGCAGCAAATCCAACCCAGGTAACAGGGGCAGTCGGGTCTCGTAATGGGAGCCGTGAAAGACGCCCCAGATCATTACCCCAACCAGCACCAATTTGAGCACCGCACCGGCAAGGTTCAAGGTAGTGCGAGTTGCAACACGCTCTTCGGGCAGAAAGAAAATCACCAGCCCCGGTAACAGGGAGCTGGCGAGAACGAGCAGTGGCAACGTGGCGCCCCAGTTCATCGCTGCTGCGCTCCATGCGCCCGTGAATTGATGCACAGGGACGTGCAAATGCCGTGGTGGCAGGGATGCCAATGAGCGGCGAGTGCATCCATGCACGTCATCGCTCCTGCGCTCCATGCGCCCGCGAATTGATGCACAGGGACGTGCAAATGCCGTGGTGGCAGGGATGCCAATGAGCGGCGAGTGCATCCATGCACGTCATCCGGCATTCTCCCTGCCGAAGGGTGAACCGATTTCCAGTAATGCCAGCAACCAGGGGGCAAATAGGCCCAGCAGGATGGCGAGCACGGCCATGAGCAGTGCCGTCCATTCCATGGTGGCGGGCACCGCTCTGGCTTCGTGAGGCACTTCGGATCGGGTAAAGGCATAACCAACCACTTTAAAGACCCAGGCGGCGGACAGCAGTCCACCGAGGATCAGGACACCTCCCCACCACCACTGAGCGGAACGAATGGCCGTCTCCAGCAGCAGCCATTTGGCGATAAATCCGCCGCTGGGCGGCAGACCCATGATGCTGATACCCGCCAGGGCAAAGGCGGTAATCGTCAGGGGCAGACGCTGCACGACTCGATCAAGATCCGCAATGCGGTCATGGCCACCGAAATACAGGATGTTGCCGGCCGCCATGAACATGGCCGTCTTGGCTGCGGCATGGGATAACAACATATACAGCGCGCCCGTCCAGCCGGTGATGCTCGCCAGCGGAAAGGCCAGGAACAGGTAACCCAGTTGCGCCACGGTCGAATAGGCGATGAGCATTTTGAGCCGCGTCTGGCGCAATGCCTGGAACCCGCCCCAGAACACGGCGGCCGCACCGAGCAGGCCCAGCAGTTGAGCCAGGGCGGCATTGGCAAACGGAAAAACCTCCAGCCACAGACGCAACAGAATATAAAACGACGCTTTCACCACCAGTGCTGACAACAGCGCGCTCACCGGCGCCGGGGCGCTGGCATGGACCGACGGCAGCCAGAAATGCAGCGGAAACAGCGCGGTCTTGAGCAGCAAACCGACGATCATCAGACCCATCGCCGCCCACACGGCGGGGGACGGCTCCACCCGCTGTGCCAATATGGCGATATCGACACTGCCAAAACTGTGATAGAGCAGCGCGACGCCCAGCAGATAGAACAACGAACCCAGCAGGCTGACCAGCAGGTAACGCATGGCCCCGCTCACGGCATCCGCACCCCCGGCCAATGCGACCAACGCCACCGCCGCCAGCCCCAGCAGTTCCAGGGTGACATAAAGATTGAAGATATCTGCGGATAAAAACAGGGCATTCAGCGCCGTCCACAGGAACAACCACACGGGCCAAAAGTGCCTCGCCCTGTCTTGACCATAACGGGCGCGCTCAAAATAGCCGCTGGAATAGACGCTGATGCCCAGCCCCACCACCGCGGTCACCGTCAGCATCAGCAGGCTCAAGCCATCGGCATAGAGATCAATGCCCAGTGGCGCGCCCCAACCACCCACCGCGTAGCGTTGCGCGCCCTGCTCCACCACCTGCCCGCCCAATCCGGCCACGCAAGCGACGACGCCCAGCGCAGTAAGCAGACCCAGCAGGACGCTGCGCCGCGGCCATAAAAAACAGGCCACGCCCCCGGCCAATGGCAGCAAAATGACGATCACCGGCCAATGGATATCGGACATCAATCTGGGTCCCGGCGGTTATTCCAACGGTTCTTCGGCAAGCTCAGCCCGGCCTGTTTCGGCCCGTACCCGCAGCATCAGCGCCAACGCCAGGGCGGTGGCCGATACAGCAACCACGATGCCGGTAATCACCATGGCGTGCGGCACCGGATCCGGCGCGGCCCCCTGGGTGCGGGTCGCCAGCGCCACCAACACCAGGAACACGCCACTGGCCATCACATTGATGGCCAGGATCTTTCGCAGTAAATGCGCGTGGACGATCAAGGCGTACAGACCCAGGGTGAACAATCCCACGCCCACCAGTGCATAAAGGAAAGCCGGGTTCATCGCTCCTGCGCTCCATGCGCCCGCGAATTGATGCACAGGGATGTGCAAATGCCGTGATGGCAGGGACGCCAATGAGCGGCGAGTGCGTCCATGCACGTCATCGCTGTGGCCCTGTCTCTGGCCGGCTACCCAGGAACAGGGCCGCCAGGGTAATGCCGATGGACAAGGTCGCTGCCGCCTCGATCAGCAGGATCAGCGCAGCCGCAAATGATGGCGGATATTCCAGCAGCCGCCCACCCATCAGGATCAATACAACGGCCACCACCACAAACACCCCCAAGCCGGCCACCAGAATGATGCGCAGTGGCCACCCGGAAAACCTCGTATCAAGCCGCCAACCCGTCAGTAACCACAATACCCCCGCCGCCGCCAGCACCGAACCGGCCTGAAAGGCGCCACCCGGTGCATGGGCACCGACCCACAACAGATAGCCGGCAACCAGGATCAGCCAGGGAATCAGCAGGCGCGACAGCCTGTCCAGCACTGGCCCCGGGGATGATTCGCGGCGTTCCGGCACGACACCGAATGACCAGACGCCAAACAAGGCCAGCAACAGCACCCCCAGCTCCAGCAAAGTATCGTAACCACGGAAATTAAGCAGCACCGCAGTGACCGGGTTGCTGACACCGCTGGCTTCGAGGCTTGCCGCCACAGAGTCGCTCAAACCCGGGGCCTGCGATGGAAGGGTCAGCACCGCATAACCCAAGCCCGCAGCCAGGGCTGACAAGCTCACCACGAGCAGCCCGCAAAACGCTGCCTGTCCTTTACCGTTCTCAGTGATGGGCTTCGGTTTCCGGGTCTTTTCATGGGCCGATTTTGTATCACGCTTAGATGGATGAATAACATCCCTGTTATTCCCCTCCGGCGGGCGCACTGGCGTGCGTCCAAATCCTCTCCAGGAGGATTTGTCGAGCCTTGCCAGTGCGGCCAGCAACAAGGCACCAGTCAGTCCTGCACCGATGGCCGCCTCGGCCAGGGCGATATCCGGCGCATCGAGCCGCACCCAGGCCAGCGCCATCAACAGCCCGAAGGCAATGAACAACACTATGCCCTTGAACAAATCCGGACTCGCCAAGGCCTGCCAGGCCAGCCACAACAGGGCGAATCCCAGCAGGGCATCGAAGACAGACTGCAACAGGGTCATCGCTCCTGCGCTCCATGCGCCCGCGAATTGACGCACAGGGATGTGCAAATGCCGTGATGGCAGGGATGCCAATGAGCGGCGAGTGCGCCCATGCACGTCATCGCTTCCACGCTTTGATGCCTCTTTGCCGTGCCGCTGCGGCCACCAGGTGGGCGACACTGGCGCCCGCCAACAGCACCAACAGCCAGATCAACAGCAGCTTGCCCACCACCGTCCAGGACTCCGCGTGCAGGGCAAGCCCGGCCACGATCAGCCCCAGACCGACGTTGTCGGCTTTGGTCAATGCATGCAGACGGGTATAGACATCTGGAAATCGCAGCAGACCCAGGGTACCGGCCAGAAAGAAGATGCCTCCAGCGATCAGCAGTACCACGCTGAGGTAATCAGCCGGCATCATGATCTGCCTCCTGATCCGTCCAGGCCCGCCGCACGAAGGCCACCGCCGTCACCGCCGCCAACAAGGCAAACACCAACGCCACGTCACGCAGGGCGGCATTGCCATCGACCTGCGCGAGCAGCAGCAGCGTGGCCACCGCCGTGGTGCCGAATAGTTGTGCGGCCAACATACGATCGGCGGCGGTCGGGCCACGAAATACCCGCCACATCCCGGCGCCGAGATTCAGCAGTAGAAACAATGCCACGATGAGAAAAAAGGTCTGCATGTGTGTTCAGTCCAGCGTCAATTCTCCAACCTGATCGGTGTGACAAAGCCGGATGGCTTGATGGCAAGCACGGAGCAATTGATCTGGTTGAGAATCGCCTCCGCGGTATTGCCCATGAAGAATCCGGCCAAACCGGTGCGGGCCACGGTACCCATGACGACAAGATCGGCGTCGATCCGTCTGGCCTGCGCCGGGATTTCCTTGCGTGCGTTGCCCTGACGGAGATAAAGCTGCGGTGACAGGTAGTCGTAAGCCTCTGTGCCGATCCAGTCACGCAATCTGCCGGTCAGCTGTTCGACCTGGGCCTGGTGGTCGCACCGTTCACGATCCACATTGGCAGCGATTTGCTCTTCGGACAGTTCGCTGCTGAATACCCTTATCATATTCTCCGTCATGGACTCCCAGGCGTGAACCACATGCAGTTCGGCGAAATCGGACAGCGCCATCGAACTCGCCAGCTCCAGGATAAGCCGATTCAGATCATTCTCCCCGGCATCCTCCTGCCACGGGTTAAAATCGACCGCAGCCATGATTCGGCTGTAATTGGCTTTTTCCTCCGACCTCATGATCCACACCGGGCACGGACACTTACGTAACAGGTGCATATCGTCACTGCCGAATAAGCCATCCTGCCAATCCCAGGTTTCAGCGCTTTTGATCACCAGGTCGCGCCGGTTGCGCAGTACCTCGCGAATAATTTCCAGAAACGGCGTGCCAATCAGCACCTGGGTTTGCACCTTGACCCGCTGCCGGTAAGGCTCGACCAGGGAGTCCAGTTCCTGCTGGTGCGCACGGACGACGGCTGCCTGCAGGTCGGCAGAGACCGGGCTGCCTTCCGGCATTCCAATGCCCGCCCTTACGCACTCGGCCACATCGATAACGGTCAGGCTCGCCTGGTTGTTTTCAGTCAGCGTGACGGCACGTTCCAATGCGGGTTTGCAGCCTGACCCTGGCGTCACCACGCAAAGAATATTATTGAATCTCCTCATTTCATTCGCCTCCTCTGGATGGAACCTGAATCCACGGACTCAGGTGGAAGCAAAGAAATGCCGAACATCGCGGCCACTCTTTGCTCTACCGTCTCGAGTTCTGACAAGAAATCTTTCCGTTCGTCGAGCACATGCACTTGTAGACAGTCCGTACCGAGTTCCGTGCTCAAGGTGCCTGGCAGCAGGCTTACAATGTTGGCCATGAAGACCCGCGGCAGGCCCGGCGGCAACCGCCATGGGTAACAAAATAACCCCGGCGAAATCGGTAGCCGGGGATGCAGCGCCCGCCAGGCCACATCCACGCCGCCAGACAGGGAGCGCCAGAGAAAGAACGGCACAAAACGCACGACCCCGGGCAAAGACCAGGAAAAAGGCGGCAGCAGTGCCACGCTGATCGACGTCGCAAGCAGCACGACAGGTGCGCCAATCAGCCATGAGTCCATTGCGCCATCCGTGAGTATCCACCACATCAGGGCAAACAAAACAGCACGTAAACACCCGCTCTGCAAACGGGCAAATACCGTGTTGCGCGGCGTAGTCCCTAAACGCTGTCTTTGATTAAGGGTGCGCATCATCGTCCGCCCGATTCTCCATCAACAAGCCTGCTGTCATCCAATCCAGATTCAAGGGTTCCACGACTGCATCCACCGCGCCAGGGAATTGAATCTGTCTTGTCACGTTACACCTCTCTGTTGTCCCTGTCCTCTACCCCGGGTGGCCGCCCGCCGCTCACACCAAACAGGTTATCAACGGCCTCTGCGGCTGCATCGGCATAAGGAACCAGCACCCGGTCGGCGCCGGCCTGCTTCAATTGCTCGGCCTCAGCAGTGGCGTGGGCCGTTACCGCCACGCGTCCTTTGTAACCAAAATCGCGCAGGCCGTGCAGCAGGGCGAGATTGACCGGCGTCTCGCGCAGGCTGCTCAAGACCCAGCGCACCCGCCCCAGCGGCAAACTGGCAAGAAATTCCGGATCCTCGGCATCGCCGTAACGCACCACATAACCGTGCCCTTCCTGTCGACGTACCAGATTGGGATCGAAATCCACCCCGAGCACCCGGTAACCGCGTAGCCGCAGTTCCCGTGCAATCCTGGTGCCGAACCGCCCCAGACCAAACAAAATGACATCCACCCTGTTCTGATCCATATCCTGATCCTGAGCCTCTTCCCGGTACGCCCGTTGACGCTCGAACACACCCAGCCAGGGAGAGACTCGTTCGTAGAGAAGGTGGGAATACAGAATCATGTAGGTAGAGGCGCTGATGGTGATCAAGCCCACCAGGGTGATGAGGCCCATGGTATCGGCATCAATATGGCCCAGACTTAAACCCAACGCCCCCAGGATCAGGGAAAACTCACTGATCTGAGCCACGGTCAAACCCGCCAGAAAGCCGGTACGCTTGCGGTAACCCATGGCGCCCAGGATAACCATCACGATCAACGGATTGCCGATGAGCACGAACAACGACAGCAGAATGGCCGGCACCACTTGCGCACCGAGCGTTGCCAGATCCAGCCCGGCGCCCAGATCGATGAAGAAAAACAGCAGCAAAAAATCCCGCAGGCTCACCAGGCGCGAGCCGATGGCCTCGCGGTAGGGCGTGGAGGCCAGTGACACACCGGCGAGAAAGGCGCCGACCTCTTTGCTGAATCCCAGATGTCCACCCGCCGCGCCCAGGGCCACCGCCCAGGCAATGGCGAACAGTACCAGCAGCTCGGGCGAACGGGCCAATTGATGCAGCAACGGCGTCAACACGTAACGCATCAACAGGCCAATGGCGACGAGAAACAGCCCCCCCTTGATCAATACCGCAAGCGCCTCGCGGCCCAGACCGGCAGTATCACCCGCCTCGCCCAGCGCGGTCAGACCAATCATCACCAGCACCACGACGATATCCTGAACGATAAGAAAGCCGATGGCGATGCGTCCGTGCAGTGCGTCGACCTCGCGTTTATCGGACAGCAACTTGACGATAATAATCGTACTGGAGAAGGTCAGCGCCACCGCCACATAGAGGGCGGTCACCGGGGTCATCCCCAGGGCGATGGCGATAAAGTAGCCGACGACGGAGGTAAAAAAGACCTGACCCAGTCCGGTGGCCAGCGCCACCGCCCCCATGGCGCGGATGATATGCAGATCCAGCTTGAGCCCCACCACGAACAACAGCAGCGCAATACCCAATTTGGCCAGCAGATCAACCTGCTCGTTTGCCGACACCCAGCCAAGTACGGACGGCCCCACCAGGACGCCCACCGCGATGAAGGCGACGATCAGTGGCTGCCGCAGGCGCACACCGATGGCGCCGATGACGGAAGCCACCAACAGCAGCACCGCTATTTCCGTAAACACGTCGCCGAAAATCGATGTCATGATTCAGTTACTCGCTATGTGGATTTCAGCCCACGCCACCACTCTTACCCACTAAACCGGGCAAGAAATAGTAAAGCACGAATTTCTATATCAAATGCGCCTATAATCAAGTTTCTTTATTTGCTATCCTCCAGAGAATACCCCCTAACAACTTTAACTGTTCACAGGGACGGCCAACGTTGAACGATATGTGAATCACGCTCCGGCAGGCATAGACGCCCATATTCGGCTTTGCGGAAATCTGATACGAAAAGTTGCATAGTCGGCCTGCAATGCTGGCTTGGCTGCCTGACAATTGGCTACCGTCTCTGCGCCCATACTGCCACTCCATAATAAACCTAGGTTTATCAATTGAATCTACCAGGAACACCTATAGTACCGAATTTTAAAACTTTTACCCTTAACACCGTCGTGACCTGTAATGTCATTTTGATAGGTTCAGTTGGTCTGTCAGCGTTCATGGCGCCAACCGTAGGCGCTCTCGCGACAATTAAAGCGATTAATTTAAGCTAAAATACACAATAACCCGATATTTCTGCGTGTTTTCCCTAGGGGGCAAACATCTGCCAAATGTGTCAGTCTTCTGCCCCCTTAAATCGGCAGGCTCGCCTAAACCTTTCAAAGAGTGATGCCGACAAATAAGGGAAGAAGACTGCGGGCGTAGTGCCTTTTTGCACTGACACCCATCCACAGGAAGGAAACACCCCGTGCCCAAACCCTTGCGCATATCACCTATTGCACTGGATCCAACCAATCGCAAGGTACTCAAGGTCGCCGTTGACCTTATCAACGATGACGGCATTGCCAGCCTGCTGCTGCCCGACAACAGCCCCCACGGCCATCTTCTGGTCATCGATGCCGACAACGACATCGGCCGGCAGGTGCTGGAAGAGTCGCGCGACGGACAGGTAAAGCTCGTTCTCAGTGAGAAGCGCCTGGAGGGGAAAAACCTCATCTGGCAGGAACCCCCGGTGCGAGTTACCGACATGCAGGAACTGCTGACGCGTATCTGCCTGCGCATGAAGGCCACCTTTGCCACCCAAAAGGCCATGGACACGCCGGCGGACAATCACAAATCTGCCGCTGTCCCGGCGAGTACTGAAAGCGGCAAAACTGAAAGCACACAAACCACGGCAGTCCCCTCTGCAAATACCGCCACCCCCGAAGACATACAAGAGCCGGCAACACCGAGCAAAAGCCTGTTTCACATCCTGCTGTGTGCACGGCAACAAAAGGCCTGCTACCAGATCAGGTTCGACACTACCTGGCTGCTGATTGGCGGGCACAACGGTACCGTGGCCAGTAAAAACGAAGCCGATGCCAAGACCATCATGATGGCCCCTTTCAAGAAACTGTACATCGAACAAATCGATATCGTCGCCTTCGCCAAGAACGCCCAGGAGATGAACATCTCTACCCTGGACAGACTGCTCTGGCAGGCCGGTGTCGACTTTTCCGATGGCCGATTACTGGAGGGCCACGATATGGCCCAGCCAGTACGACTCAAGGCCTGGCCCAACTTCACTCGCAATGGTTTTCGCCAGTCACATTTCAAGCTGGCCGCCATCATGGCGCGCCAACCCATCAGCCTGAAAGAGTTGCGCAAGGAAGCCGATGTGGCCCGGGATGAAGTCGTCAGCTTTTACAACGCAGCCTATGCCGTCGGGCTCATCGACCGCACCGCCACCGCCTCTGATCCGGGCCTGCAAAACGGCAAACCCCGCACACGGCGCAAAAGCCTGCTCGGCATGTTGGCCCGCAAGCTGGGCTTCCGTTAGAAAGCTCAATCCGTCTTCTCAAAACATGTATCTCCAAGGACGTCTCGCATAATGTTTCAGGCCACAGACAAAATCATCTTCACCGGCCCCGTCGGCGCCGGCAAGACCAGCGCTATCAGTGCCATCAGCGACGAACCCCCGGTACGCACCGATGTCGCCACCACCGGCAGTGAACGCGACATCAAAAACACCACCACCGTCGCCATGGACTACAGCTACATTCAGTTAGAAAACGGCAAGCGTATCCACCTCTACGGCACACCGGGACAGGAACGCTTCGACTTCATGTGGCAGATCCTGACCCAGGGTGGACTGGGCCTGGTGCTACTGGTAAACAATGATCACCCGGATCCCGTAGCACAGATGGAATACTATTTGGACGCCTTTGGTGACTTCATCCGCGACACCGGTGTGGTGATTGGTGTGACGCGCATGGGCGTACAGGACAATGCCAGTATTGAGGATTACCAGACCCGGCTGTTTGAACGCAAACAGATATTTCCCGTCTTCGAAGTGGATGGACGCTCTTCCGATGATGTACGTATCCTGGTCAACGCCCTGCTGGCCGTATTGGAGAATTGAGACATGACTTTCCTCAACGACATGATCGACAAGGTCAGTGAAGAAGGCACTCAGCACGAGGACACCGTCTCCCGCGAAGTCCGCCGCACGCTCAGTGCAACCCTTGCCGAAATGCTGGATGATTGCGACGACATGCTCGGCGCCATGATTAGCGCCAGCGACGGCCGCGCCCTGGCAGAGCGTTTGCAGAGCGGACTGGACAAACACCGTTTCGCCGCCATGAGCAGCGCCCTGCTGGCCCTCAGTGACAACGTCATCCGCGAGACTCACGGCGGCAGCGTCAAGAACGTGCTGATCCAGAGCGATGATGGCAATATTTTTATCCTACACGCCGGCAGCGGCCTGCTGCTGACGGTATTTTCCCAGCCCGATGCCAATCTCGGCATGTCGCTGGCGCATGCCAGCAAGGGTGCCGCAGATATCGCCGCACTGAATCTGCGCATGGACATCGATTAACCCAGCCACCTTATATGTCGTATTCAGGGCTTCAAGAATGTTCCGGAACAAGGCCCTCTCGCCACCAATACTGGTTCTATTGGCAAGAGCGGCAACGCCGGGCCGGGGCATTCTTGAAGCCCCTCACCGATTGAACATTAAGAAGGCCGGGTTAATAATGACCATGATTGGCATAAATAACACCGTCCCTCTTACCCCCAGGCAACAACTGCGCTAAAGTTCCGGCCGGGGTCGTCCGAAAAGTAGACACGCTGTTTAATGCACTTACAAAAAACAATCATGAGGAGAAATAAAAATGGCTGGTATTAATGACATTTGCCGAGAGATCGTCGACAACGTAGAAGATGCACTGGGCGCCGCTGTCGTGGATCTGAGCACCGGCCTGATGCTCGGTGCCCACCACAATGTCCCCTACTTCACTTCCAGTTATATGGATGCCGTGTCGGCAGCTGCGGTGGACATGTTTCGCGGCAAAGGCATCACCAATGTGGAAAAACGCCTCGCCCAAACGCGTGGCGAAGAAGTCCGCAACAGCATGCTGGAAATCCAGATGACCACACCCAAGACCTTTCACTTCATGGTGGTGGTGCCGGGCAAGCCTAATGCACTGGCGATCCTGATCACCGGCCGCCGCGCCAATCTGGGCATGGGCTGGGCCGGGCTGCGCAGCGCATTGCCGAAGATCGAGCCTATGTGCCCCTGAATCCATTCTGCGCTAGCCAACGGGTCTCGCAAGGCCTGTTTGTGTAGGAGCGGGCCATGCCCGTGATAGCCTTGTCTTTTACCACAGAGGTCATGGATCTGGACATTGTGGGAGCGGCTTCAGCCGCGAATGAAATTCATTTTGTTCGCGGCTGAAGCCGCTCCTATCGGGTTGTTTGTTTTTTTGCTTTTCACGGGCATGACCCGCTCCCACACCCAATGGGTTCCTCTGCAACCTAGTGTAGTGTGCAATATAAATTTCGCTGTCCGCGCTGAATTTACGTTCCCTACTTACTGCCCACGCCGCAGACGATCCGCCATTTCTGACGGAAACCGGTGTTTGCTCATATCGGCCAGAGTCGATTCCATATCATAAGGCAGACGCTGGTATTCCAGCTCCCGCGATGCCAGGTCAATAATCGCCAGTTCCACACCCGTGTCGCCGCCACGCGGCTGACCGATGGAGCCAGGACAGATCAACACATGTGCCGCCTCCGCCAGCTGCTGCCGCCTATTGCTATCACCCGCATCGCCATCACCATCGCGCCGCCAGGTTTTTTGGATATGCGTGTGTCCATGAAAACACAGTGGCATCTGGCGCTCGCTTAACTCATCAAGATTCTCGACATAACTCATCTGATAGACATAACCATTAAAGAAGGTCTTGTCCAGGGGCGAGCCATGCACCGCCAGCCACTGATCACCCTGCTGATAAACCGGTAGCTGCGCCAGCCACTGGCGTTCATCGTCGCTGAGCTGAGCAATGGTCCAGTCCAGCGACCACGAGGCCAGTGAGGTGATGCCGCCACGTATCTCGCCACAGGCCACGGCGTGGTCATGATTGCCACGCACCATGCTCCAGCCCTGCAATGCCTGCACCATCTCCACGCACTGCTGCGGATGCGGACCATAACCCACCACATCACCCAGCATGATGCCGTGGTCGATTCCGCGTCCCGCCAGGTATTCCAGGGCACATTCCAGCGCCGGCGCATTGCTGTGAATATCACCAATCAGCGCCATCACGCTGCCATTATTTTTTGGCTTAGGTGCCTGATAACTAAATGTCTGATCGCCATACAGGGCCTGGATCAGCGCCTTTGCCACGGCCTGCCGCTGCGGCGGGATGAACACCCCGCGCAGACCCTCGGCGACAACGGTAATCACATGTGTATCGGAAAAGTGTTGACGTAAACTCCGTGACAGCATCCTGCCCAGCGCAGTCGCCAAGGCCTCGTCCAGCCACTCCAGCGCGCGCACCCAGGTACCCAGTGCATCACTAAGCATGGTGAGGCTACTGCCGGGATAAAAATCGTCATCCAGATAAAACAGGTGGTCATCGGCGTCCACCCCAAAGTTCGACAGACACAGATCGAGGCTCAACTCGTCCTTCGCCAGCACCGCCAGATAGTCATCCAGCATCTCCGCCATGAAACCGATCTGCGATGATAGGGAGTAGCGCTCACTCAGTTCGTCATGTTTATTCAGAGACAGCAGACGTGGCGTGATATTGCCGATCACGACCGTGTCACCACCGCCGGCAGGTGTCCACAGAAACCAGGTTTTGTGTGGATGGTGTACGCCCAGCAGGCGCTCCCGTTTGATGGCCTGCTCGACGAAACGCCGTGCCGCCGATGCCGGCAGCTGGTATTCAGTACGCAACTTAAGCATGTCGCTACCGGTGTCGATGAGGGCCGTCACCGGCCGGCCTGTCAATGCCTCTCCAGGCCCTGCCATCACCTGCTGTCGATGGCAGGCAGCGAGAACCAACTCACTGCCATAGGGTGAATCGGCCAGCGGGGAAATCAGCTCAATGTGGGACACGGCGTAAAAACCTCTTGTTAAGGCTAAAAAATATAGGATCAAGAAGGCCAAAGGCTCAGGACATGGGGCTGACACCTAAGTCCCATGTCCCATGTCCTATGCCTGGAATCTGGGATTATACCTGTACCCTGAACCGATACTGTACAAAAACCTCGGCCTCACGTACCACCGAGGCCATCACTACCTCGAAGGCCTGCCCCTTCACCCGCACATGCAACGATTCCGGCCTGACCCGCCGCGGCAACAGTAACGAGGCGGGACATCCCTCCGCATTATCCTTGGGGAAATAGAAACCCAATTCCGGTGCCTGGTTCAGGTCCTGTGCCGTGCAGCCAAACTGGATGGGCTGTGCCGCACCCTCGATAATCTCCACGCCCAGTTTGCTGCGTCCTTCGCTGATCTCACCCCGCCAGCGCACGATACCCATAGACAGGTTCTGTTGCCCCATCTCCGGCAGGAAGCCCACCACGCCCAGCAATGAACCGACCATCGGCATCTCATCGGCGATACCCACACGGCCCAGCAACAGGCAACCGGTATCACTCTGATCCAGCATCTGCCAGTCACCCAGCTGATAGTGCACCTCATCCTCGCTGTCCAGACTCAGTACTTCGATACCACCGTACACTTCGGTATTGCAGGCCTGCGTCAAATGCCCGGGATCGGAGAGAAAATATTCCAACGCCTTCAGACCCAATGCCACCTTGACGAAACGCCGCGCCGCAGAGCGTGGCCCCCTGCGCCCCCAATGGGAACCCAGCAGACCTGCCAGCACCCTCGCGGGCCGGACGTCCTGGAGCTGTGTGGCACCATCTTCTAATTTGTGCTGCGCCAACCACATCTCGACGGCATCACGAACCGGCAGAATATCCAGTGTCCAAGGCTTCATCCATTCACGCCCCTCCGTCTGCTCTGCAGTCAGTGCCTGCGGCGGCCTATCCGCCATCAGATCAATGACAAAACACCCAGAGCGTACCTCATCCGATATCTCCTGGCTGATGTCGCAAAGTGAGGAATACTCTTCCAGCAACAAAAACAACTCCATCAACTCAGCGCCCGTCAGTTGCCGGGTATCCATCACCGCCATTAGTAGCGCCTGGGTATAAACGCGCTCAACGGTCGGCACAAGCGACTCGTGCCGCGCCACCCTCACCCGCTTCTGCAGGGCATCGTGCTTTTCACAAAAGGCGTACAGCTGGTGTAATTCCACCCAAGCCGGCTCCGGCGTCGGCCGATCCACCCGCCGGGCATAGAGTATGGCCAGGCCAATCAGCTCCATGGCGCGATAAATCGCCTGCAGCAGAAAACCATCCCGCGCCGGGTCATCACCTTCATCAAAGCCGTTGCGCACCAAAATTTTGTAGCCGTTGGCCAGTTCCAGATAGAGTCCCATGATATCGTCGGCAAGCCGCTGCCGCTCATTGGCCGGCAGTGACAACACCTTGAGGCGCTGCTCGTCATAAATCAGGAACACCTCTTCCAGCCCCTGCCGATAGACTTCCAGCAGTTTGAGACGCTCGGCATCGGGCAGGGACAGTTCATTGAAAGGAGAAATCGACGCATGCAGACGCCGCACCGTCTCCACTGCATCCATGATGGGCAGTTCGGTCAGCCATTGTTTCAGGCGGCCGGCACTGCGTTCTACTGCGGGATTATCGGCCGCGTGCTGCGGCGGTGTTGTTAACAGGAGGAAGTCCACATCCCTATCCGGTGATGACTGAAGTTTCCCCAGACCCAAATCAAGGCCTGGCTACCCCTTAAGCATCGGCCTGACGGGACTGAACTTAACGCTGGATAAGCCTTAGCGCCACTGCCGCTTTCATTTTCCATTGCCGCGATATTGGCATGCTGGGGGAGATTGTCATTCCCGCCCTGCTCCTGTCGGCACTGATCCTGCTCGGCAAACCACTCCTGTTCCGCTTTCTACTGTGGCGCAGCGGGGAAAGCTCCGGGCGGGCCTCGGAGGTCGGCGTACGCCTGGGACAGATCAGCGAGCTTTCACTGCTGATCGCGGTGTTGGCACTGCAGCGGTCGGTGATTGGCGAACAGGCCTCCTACCTGATTCAGCTCAGCACCCTGATCACCTTCATGGTGTCGTCGTATGTGATCCTGCGGCGCTACCCGACGCCGATCGCCGTCTCGGACAAGCTACGGCGGAACTGACCGGCGGCGCTTACGACTTCAGCAGATCCCGTAGCGTCTGCCCACCCAGCCCCTGTTCCAGGCTCGCGTCGAGCGAGCGCATCACGACCAGCGTCTGTGGCGGTATACCCGGCACGACAAAGCCCCCGGACACGGCATCGACGATATCCTTCAGTGTCATGGCGCCAAGGTCGCGTGCAGGCACCAGGTGTGGCGGGTCTTCATCACTGCCCAGCAACAGCCCGTGCTGCATCAACTGATCGACGATGTCCGCCATCTGCTCGGGCGGCAATTGCAGCGCCGTGGCGATACCCTGCTGTGTGCACAACGGCGTCTCCCCCAGATGGGCCAGGCCCACGCGGCGCATGATCTCCAGCGCCAGGGCCTCGCGTGAGCGCGGCCCCAGCACCCGACTGGCCGGGTGCACGGCGGCCGGGTTCTGATGATAGAAGGCGATGGAGGCCCCCAGCAGCAACACCAGCCAGCTGATATACAGCCAGATCAGAAACAGGATGATGATGGCGAAGCTGGAATAGATGGCGGTGTATTGCGTGGAACCGACAACAAAGGCGGTGAAACCCCAGCTGGCGGCCTGCCACAGCAGACCCGCCACCGCGCCACCCACCAGCGCACTGGGCACCCGCACACGGGTATTGGGGATGATCAGGTAGGTCACGGTGAAGGCACCACTAATCAGCAGCCAGGGTAACAGCTTGCTAAAGGCGACATACAGACCACCCAGCGGCGCCACCGTCAACAGCTCCTTGACCAACGAATGACTCATCACCGTCGCCATCACACTCATGGCGACAAATACCAGCAACGGCCCCAGCAACACCACACTGAGATAGCCGCTGATACGTTGCAGCAATGGACGCAACGTCGATACCCGCCAGATAAAATTGAATGCCCCCTCAATCTTTTGAATGGTCGATACCACGGTATAGATCAGCACCGCCAGGCCCACCGCACCCAGCACCCCAACGCCAATATTTTCCACGAACTGCACCAGTTGCCGGGCCACCTCCACGCCCTTTTCACCCAGCGGCTCCAGCAGTGAGATCAGTGCCGGCTCCAGCTGATTGTGCACTCCAAAGGCCTTGAACATGGAAAAGGCCAGCGCCAACAGGGGTACCAGCGACAGCAGCGTGGTATAAACCAGGCTGGTGGCACGCAGGCTCAATTGCCCGGCGGCAAGATCCCGCCCCACCGCTACGGCAATCCGCACCGCCTTCAGCAGACGCGCCTTACCCTTGGGCAGGATCTGGATATCGGTCTCCCACAGCAGGCCCTGCAGGTGTTGTTTCAATGCGGCAAAATTACCCCGGCTCATCGTTCAGCCGGCCTTTGATTCATTCGTAAAATTCTCAACAGTCATACCTCCAGCTGTAAGGTTTCGTGATCCTGCAAGACCGCCAGTGCCGCTACCGCCTGCTGCCAGTCTGTGCTGGCCTGCAACGCTTCGCGGCTGACAGCGTGGCGCTCATGCAGACGTGCCAAGCGCAAATGTGACACCGGATTATTCTGTACGCCAAGGCCATCCAGCAGGCGCACCGTGTCCTGTGGATGATTACACACCAGCACCATGTCACAACCCGCCGCCAGCGCCGCCTCGCCGCGCGCCACGATATCCCCCATGACATGCGCACCCTGCATACTCAGGTCGTCACTGAAGATCACCCCTTGAAAATTCAGCCGGCCGCGCAATACACCCTGCAACCAACGCGAGGAAAAACCGGCCGGCCGATCATCCACCGCCGTATACACCACATGTGCCGGCATCACTGCCGCCATGCCGGCACGGATCAGACGCCCGAAGGGGCGCAGATCCTCGGCCTCGATATCGGCGAAAGGACGCTCATCCACCGGCAGATCCACATGAGAATCCGGAGCCACCGCGCCGTGGCCGGGAAAATGCTTGCCCGTAGCCGGCATACCCGCACGGCGCATGCCGGCAACATAGGCCTGGGCCAGATCACCAACCTTCTCCGGATGCGAATGAAAGGCACGATCACCGATCACCTCGCTGACACCACGGTCAAGATCCAGTACCGGCGCATAACTGAAATCGATACCCAGCGCGCGCAACTCACTGGCCATCAGCCAGCCACCCAGCTCCGCCAGATACTTGCCGCGCTTGCGATCCTGTTCGTAAATTCGCCCATAGATCCGCGCCGGCGGTAACGCCGTAAACCCGTGGCGGAAGCGCTGCACCCGCCCGCCCTCATGATCCACCGAGACCAGCAGATGCGGGGTACGCAGGGCGTGAATCTCCGCCACCAGCCGTTGCAGCTGATCGGGTGATGCGTAATTGCGGCTGAACAGGATCACCCCACCCACCAGCGGGTGCATAAGCATCTCGCGTTCCTCCGGGCTGATCTCCAGCCCGGCCAGATCCAACATGACGGGACCAAGTGACATAGGTTCATTCCTGTAGGGTTTAGGCTATATTCTCAGAATCGAAGCGGGCCGTCACCGACCGCAGCCCACCAGCCACCAAGGATCACGCCATGCCCAGCAACAAACTCGCCGACAAATCCGCCACTCTGGACAAAATCGTCGCCGATGCCCATCACAACCGCGAGCAGCGCGAAAAGGGTTACCGTGAAAAGGCGATGAAGATGTACCCCTGGATCTGCGGTCGCTGCCAGCGCGAATTCACCCGCGCCAACCTGCCGGAACTCACCGTACATCACCGCAACCATGACCACGACGACAACCCCGAGGACGGCAGCAATTGGGAATTATTGTGTCTCTACTGCCATGACAACGAACATCAGCGCCAGCTTGAGGCCGGCAACAGCGGCGGTGAAAAAAAGCAAACGAACAGCGCCACCCACAACCCCTTCGCCGCGCTGGGTGACCTGTTAAACAAGAAATAACCCGGTAGGGTGGGCACCGCCCACCGGTAACCCCCTGTCGAACCGATTTGGTGGGCGGTGCCCACCCTACAAAATGATTTGCGCCACAGAGGCACGGAGGGTACAGAGAAAATCAACTTGTAGCACCGCTTTGCGGTGCCACACATCCTGTGGCGCTCAGCGCCACGTCATTCGCGGCGCAATACCCCACCCATTTTCGTTACACCGCAGAGCAGTGTAACGAGAAAAACACAGCAGAGAGTCAATAAAATGATGAAGAAAATTGCCGCTTCACTATTTCTGCTGGGCCTAACGGCCCATGCCCCGGCAGCAAACGCGGCCGCTGGCGGCGCAAACACCGCCTTCTCAAAAGGCGCGACCAACATCGGCATCATGGCGGGCACAGGAAGCTCATTTGACGGCAACTACACAATTCTGGGTATCGGTGTCGGCTATTACATCATGCAAGGACTGGAATTAGGCATCGACGCGCAACACTGGTTTTCCAGCAGATCTTCCATCACCAAAATCAGTCCGCAGATCCGATACGTATTTACCCAGCCGAAGGTTGTAAAACCTTACCTGGGTGCATTCTACCGCCGGACATTTGTTGACAGTGACGTCTCTGTGGACATGAATTCCTACGGCTACCGCGCCGGTGCCTATACCTCCATGAGAAACAAAACCTATATCGGCGGCGGCATCGTGTACGAACAATACAGCGACTGCCAGATCGACTGTTCCAGCACTTATCCGGAAATTCTTTTCAGCATCAGATTTTGATTCAGGTCAGGTGTCATGGCCTGGTGCACCGGAGTTGTTGGGGCTCGTTCCTCATCCCAGCCTACCGGGGTAGCTCTCCATCTTTCTTTATACACTTACGCACCATGCTACAAACAAGTTTATGAAATAACTCAAGGTCAATATCCTGGTGCCAGAAATCAACCGACGCCATTATCGCCATCCCTTTTTCTGGCATTCTTTTGCAGGATTTTTTCTCGAAATCTGAGTGAGCCAGAACTGTATTCCGAAGTTCAATTAAAGTCTTGTGAAGTTCTTTTTCTTCATCTGTTAATTCATTGACAAATTTTCCTGAGATAGATGCGGTTGCACCATCATTTCCCAAGTTGTTTGTAAAAGGCCGGCAGTACGTAACTGTCGCGGCCATTAATAATGCCTTGAGTATAGTGTCACTAGAAGAAGAGTTACTCTGTGCTTCCTCCAAATAATTTTTAGCCTCAAAAAAATCCTCTGATGATATGAGATTTCGGTTGGCTTGCTTCTCGATATTTCTATTCACAAAACCCTCTCGTTATCGCAAACAACCCGGCAGAGTCCGGTGGGGCAAGAGGTGCAGGGTCAGGTCTATTAACTTGTGGCACCGCTCCGCGTGGGCACACACAACGTGCCCACCCTACAAAATCACCCACCCTACCGCTCCCGCCGCACATCCAACCGATCCCGCAGCCGATCCCGCAGCCGATCACCCAGCAGGTTCACCGCCAGCACCACCAGCGCCAGCGCCACACCGGGCACCAGCACCATGTGCGGGGCCACCAGCAGATAGCGCGCGCCATCGCGGATCATCGCCCCCCACGAGGCCGCCGGCGGCTGTACACCGAGACCAAGAAACGACAGCCCGGCCTCGGCGATGACCACGCCGGCGACGCCGAAGCTGGCCTCGACGATCAACGGCGCGAGGATCAGCGGCAACAGATGAAGACGCAGAATTCGCACCGGCCCCGCACCCAGCACGATGGTAGCCTGCACATGCTCGCGGTGCTTGAGGCTTAAAACCTGCGCACGGGCCAGGCGCGCATAGCCCACCCAGCCCACCACGGACAACGCCAGCACCACGTTGTCGATACCGGGGCCGAGGATTTCTTGCGCCACACCGCAGAGCGATGTGGCGAGTCGAATACAAAATAATACTGAGTCTTGTAAACGGCATGACTACCGTCGCGATATTCCACGTGGGCATGAAAAGCCAGCCCACCCAACTTAATTCAAGTTAAGCGACTATCTGAAGTTACTGCCTGACGCACCGGAGCTATCAGGGTTTCCCTCGACCCGATCGGGGAAATGACCGCAAAATTCATGATTCCCCCAATACTTAACCGTTCCACTATAGCCTGGATTGAGCCTGAAAAAATCGGGGGTTTATTGCCCCGCTCCGGCCGGGCTGATGGTTGTCCGGCACCGGTAGGCCAGCCGTGGACTTTAGAGGAAATGGCGTTTATTCTCCTTAACCCGGCCACATTACAGGCTGGATCAATAATGCGATGCAGGGATTCATTGCTGTAGACAAAGCTGTCGGCACGAACCCTCAAAACACAAGCAAACCCACAAATTTACGCGCGTGTTTTACGGGCGACTTCAAGATAGACCAGGATAATCTGCTCTGGAGTCAGGTTAATGATGCTCAATTATAGTACAGGAAAATTAGTGTCCGACCCCGTCTCGTCACAAGGTCGGTCAATTGTCTGGTTATCGGGGAGTTTAAAATGAAAAAATATGGATTTATGACAATAGTATTACTGCTTGCCATTGCAATATCGGGTTTTAATACAGTTCTTGCCGGCGAGTTGTCCAAGAAAAAGCAAACACCGCAAGGAAAGTACCTGACGTCACAGGAGACATTCGACCTGGTAAATAACGATCCTGAGAAAATATTGTTTATTGATACCCGAACCCAAGCGGAATTGGAGTTCGTTGGCTGGACCTCCCTGATTGACGGAAACATCCCTTATGTCATCAAGGATCTTAATGCCTGGGACAGCAAAAAACCCAGATTCAAAAATGTGGCCAACAGCAATTTTCTGGTTGCGATAGAGGATCTTCTGGCGAAGAAAAAACTGACAAAAGAATCATCCATCGTACTGATCTGCCGCTCAGGCAGCCGTAGTGCTAAAGCGGCTAACTTATTGTTCAAGGCGGGTTACCATAACGTCTACTCAGTCACGGATGGTTTTGAAGGCGACAAAGACAAGAAGGGTTACAGAACGGTCAATGGCTGGAAAAATGCCGATTTACCGTGGGATTACAAGCTGGAAAAAGACAAGATGTATTGGGAATTTTGAGATCTGATCCCTGAAAATCGACCCTGCCGCCTACTGCGGGGTCGCTTGTTGTGGCGCCTCGCACGGCGCCAGGCCACGAGTCGGCCTGGCCCGTTGTCGTGATGTCCTGCCTTTCCGGTCACAAGATCCACGCCTTGGCGACGTCCGTCAGGCGGAAGCAAGGACAACAAGCACAGCAGAGAGTCAACAATCAGATTTTGATTCTGCTCAGATATCATGGCTTGGTGCAATGTTATAGCCTGAGCCTGCGAAACCCGGGAATTTAGTACATCATCTTCCCGGGTTTCGCAGGCTCAGGCAATTTGCTTCATATGACCCAGAATTGAACGTAGTGCCAGAACCGCAGGGCGCCCCGAACAAACAGGTCATCCAGAACTGGTCAGATAGGCTATACTGTTTTCCATCAGACTGAGTGCTGGAGGAAACACCATGAAAATCAATGCCACCGAATTCAAGGCCAAGTGCCTGAAGCTGGTCGACGAAGTAGCCCGCACCCGAGAGCCCATCATCGTCACCAAGCACGGTAAGCCCGTGGCCAAGGTGGTGCCCATTGAGCTGGAAACCGAACCGGCCCACACTGGCTTCGGCTGCATGGCTGGCACCATCAAAATCACCGGTGACATCATCACCCCCATCGAACAGGAATGGAGCGCCATCACTGGCGACGAAGATGAATTTTACGCAGGCCTCACCATCCGGGAAAATGCACCCAGCCAAACAAAATTGCCGGGGAAGAAGCGGAAATGAGCCAAGCTCTGTTGATCGACACCCATGTCTGGCTCTGGTATGCCCAGGGTAATCGTCAAAGACTCACCACCGCAGCCGCTAGGCAACTGGAGTCGCTGGACGAACAGGGGCGACTACGCCTGTCCGTCCTGTCTATCTGGGAACTTGGCATGCTGGATGCAAAAAACCGAATTCATCTAGGACAACCCTGCAAGGACTGGCTCAGTACTTTCTTCGAACGTACGCACTTTCAGGTCATCGGGCTTGATATCGATGTCGCCCTGCAGGCCAACCAACTGCCGGACTTTGCCCATGCTGATCCCGTCGACCGCATTCTGGTTGCCACCACCCGCCACCACGATCTCACTCTGATCAGCGAGGATCGCAAGATCCTCGACTATGCCCGGCAAGGCTATGTGCGGGCCTGTTCGTCCAGCGATAAGGCATTGTTGAGCCGATGAAAAGGCTGTTCGAAGCCGATAGCCTGATTAGGACGATACGCGCGAAGTTCAGCGAGGCCAGAGGAATAAATATTTCTCACCAACAGGCTGGATATGTGAAAGCAATCCTGTCCCTGACATCACTCGTACAAAGTCTTGCAAGATGGGAGGAGACCATATATGGGTTGAGCCCCAATGCCGTTAAGTTAAGCCTGAGACCCTGCTTGTTGTAGGTTGGTGGTGAGCCTGCGAACCCCAACGAAGCCAACAATATTGGGGTTCCTTCGTCACCGCCAACCTACAAAACAGTCGTGATTTTGTTAACTTAATGACATTGGGTTGAGCCCGCAAAATCCAGGCTACTGACTTCATATGGCCAGAATTGGACGTAGCGCTGAAATCACAGGATACCACCGTGAACAGACTGGTCATTAAAACCGGTCAGACAGACTATTTCTAGTCTGTCATATTAGATGTCAATAAAATCATGGCGTTACGGATTTAATGCCTATTTCTTAACGACTTACACCATGAAGAACATGAAGCGCATATGAGTGCTCAGGCGCCAGGCATTGTTGACGGGTGGTCTCCAACGAGCCTGAGCCAGGCACCCTGTGAACATCGATGACAGCACCAATGGCCCGATGTGCGCACGCACGACTACCTTTCAATACTTCACGCTCTCCATGTTTTTCATGGTGTAAGTAGCCAACTTTAATCGCTGAGCGAGGAAATAGAGGACAGACCACGATTAAAGTGATATTCCGTGTTTTTCAGTAAAGCAGTAAATTAATTTCGGTCTGCCCCCTATTTTCCCAATTTTACTTCTCTATAGTTTCAAGTAGCCCCATTTTTTCGGCGCTTGTAATAAAATTAAATGGTTTTTGTAATGCAGGAATGCGTTCTAGTTTTTCCCTGGTTTCCAAGGGTAGTTTTCTGTATTTTAGCTCTACCTCGACATTGTAATGCGAACCCATACAGCAAATAAGTTCAAAACTATAGTATCCGGTATCAATAACGTTTTTTCCCTTGTAGTATTTTTCTATATACTTGAACTGTGCAAATTCTATAGAAGCTTTTGCCCAAAGATCTTCCCCCTCACACTTGGTAAGAGAAAGAAAATGAAACCGGGGCAAGACTACCTCTCTAATTTCTTGTTTGTTCAAAGGTAGTGACTGAAGTAATGTAGAAGAAAGAATATTTTCTCTACGCAGCACCCTGCACTCATCAATCTTTTTGTCAAGCCTTTCAATAGTTTCCATCATTGTCACATAAGCAAGGTCAATAATTTGATCTTCTTGCTTTTCACTAGGCAAGGCAAAACCTTCTTTCGCCCACACAACTGAAACAAAAGCCAACAAAAAACAAACTATAAAACTCTTTTTAACAATAATCATTATGTGCAACCTTCCATTACAGCCGTCCAAAATTGCCTTTCATCATTAGCTATAGATTTTTGAGATTGCTTAAACGCAATCAAGTATATTCTTCGGCGCACTATATTTGGTGTTGCACGCATTGCTTGTGCCCACAGCTCCCAATCTTTTTGCACAATATTATGTGCACTACCCTGAAGTTGTATGCGGTGCCCTGTGAAAATTTTAAGTAAAACACTACTGCCCAGTACACGGGCAAGCATGTTGCCTGCTTTTTGCACACGTTTTATTTCTTCTATTGCCGCTTGACTAGAATGGCTAAATCTCAACATCGAAATAGTTGGGCATGTCGCCATAATGTATCCCCTCCTTGTTTCACATCCCACGTGGGCACAAAAAGCGTGCTCACGCTATCCAGTTTTTCATACACGAATCAGTCAAACTTAAGCAGCGGTAGTTGTCAAGGAGGATGCCGCATTAGTTAGTGCCCGCCCGAAAACTATCCAACCTCATGATTTAATATAAAAAACCACTCCATTCCTGGCGCGAAGAAAGCTATAATAAAGCAGGCCTTCCACTGAAAACCTGCAAAAAACCGCTTTTTTTCA
>JAKIUN010000107.1 GCA_021647505.1 Gammaproteobacteria bacterium | reverse complement strand
TCTGCACAATGTTGTCAGGTGGTGGAGAAATCACCCACAAACACGCAACAATATCCATGTTATTTATACGTGAATTAGCCCTGCCCGAAACCGTGGCTTATTTCATGGGTTTTCGGGCTGGCACTATTTAACTGTTATGTGTCACAAGCACAGCAATCAAGGAGATTAAATTGAGAAGTATTAACTACCATATCGCTATTACAGTAGATGGTTATATATGCCGTAAAAATGGAAGTATTGATGGCTTTTTAATGGAAGGAGAACATACAGAAGATTTTATTAAATCATTAGATAGCTACGATTCAGTCCTAATGGGAAGAAAAACATACGAATTTGGTTTTCAGTTTGGGTTAAAGGCTGGTCAACCAGCCTACCCAAATTTGAAGCATTATGTTTTTTCAGGATCTTTAGATTTTAATCAATCTGAAGCAGTAAAATTAGTTAAATCAAATACAATTGAATATGTCAAAGATTTAAAAAATAGCGAAGGCGGAGATATTTGGCTTTGCGGTGGCGGCGAATTAGCAGGATCATTATTTGAAAATAATCTAATTGAAAAATTAACTCTTAAAGTAAATCCTGTTATTTTCGGATCTGGAAAAAAACTTTTCGAGAATAGTGAAAAATCTGAACATTTTATTTTATTGTCAAGTAGGGAATATGATAATGGCGTAATTTTGAATAAGTATGAAATCGAAAAAAACACATAACGAATAAGGCTCTCCGTTACCCACAACAACTCAGAATACAATTTTTTCAATCTCAAGCGCACAGAAAAAATTCAGGGTCAGAGCGTCATTGGCGGTAATCGGGCATTCATCACCACCGATACCGTGCAAATATCAATTCATGGCGCATCGATATTTCAATATGGAGAATGTATAACGCTGGACATTGCACGGCTATACGGGCCTGATTTTAAGTCCTTGGCCTGCGCTCGGTGCGCCACAGGTGTGGCAGAATGGGGGTTTTGGGCATTTAGAAACCCGGGGAAATGGCGTAAGTCATTGATAAATATGGCGGAGAGGCAGGGATTCGAACCCTGGGAGGGGATAAACCCTCAACGGTTTTCAAGACCGCCGCTTTCGACCACTCAGCCACCTCTCCGGTCATTTCCGCCTGCCGGTTTCGGGCTTGAAATCGGTCAAACCCGACACAATATCCTTGAAGGAAGAAAGGACGGTGCAGTACGCAAACGGGCGGCCATGATACCCGAATCCCGCACCGGGATGCCAACCGTTTATTATTAGCCGGTTTGACCCCCCTCACAAATGGAACTTATACTTCGAGTCCTGTTCAATATGTACTATACTGTAGCTGTCCGGTGTGTTGTGCCGGAAAAACCACACCAAAATGGAGATCGTTGACCCATGAACCAGTATTCCAATGCTGTCACCAGTATCCCGGCCTCAGCACTGGCTACCAACAAGCTGATTCGCAACACATATACGTTGCTGGCGATGACACTGCTGTTCAGTGCCGCCACAGCCGGTGCCTCAATGGCCTTCAATCTGCCCCATCCGGGCCTGATCCTCACGCTGGTAGGCTTCTTCGGCCTGCTGTTCCTGACCCACAAGTTCAGCAACAGTTCGCTGGGGCTGCTGTTCGTATTCGCCCTCACCGGCTTTATGGGCCTGACCCTCGGCCCCATCATCAGCACCTACCTGAGCATGCCGAATGGCTCCCAGGTGGTCATGACCGCCCTGGGTGGCACTGGCGCCATCTTCCTCGGCCTGTCTGGCTATGCACTGACTTCGCGCAAGAACTTCAGCTTCATGGGCGGCTTCCTGATGGCCGGTATTCTAGTGGCCTTCCTCGCCGGTATCGGCGCGGTGGTCTTCTCGATGCCCATGCTGTCGCTGGCCGTTTCAGCCATGTTCGTACTGCTGATGAGCGGTCTGATCCTGTATCAGACCAGCGAAATGGTGCATGGCGGTGAGACCAACTACATTCTCGCCACCGTGACGCTGTATGTCAGTATCTATAACCTGTTCCTGAGCCTGCTTCATCTGCTGACGGCCTTCGGCAACAACGACTGATTCGTCTCACCTTGACGGCGAAAAAAGCCCCGCTCATGCGGGGCTTTTTTTGTGCCCGGTGAGATATGTAATCAACCCTATCAGAGATCACGCACGCCCAAAACATCCCGCACCACTGAGCGGATCTTTTCCGCCATTTCCGGCGCTTCGATATCCATCACCTGCTCCAGCACCCATTTGTCATCGCTGGATGCCATGACCACCGCCACCTGTTGTCCCAGATAGCGATTGAAGTCGTAGCCGGGGCCACCCTCGTCAAAACTGCATTCCGCATAATTGCCAAGCCGTTCATTGAGACGGTCGATAAAATCCCCCCGATAATCCCCAGGGCCCAGCAGATCGGTCTTGTTGCTGACAATAGTTTCGACCAACTGGCCGGCAATGCCATTGATCAACGGGCCGCGTTCCTCCTCGGGTAGTTTCCCATAAATCAGCCGGTCGATAATATGCAGCAGATAAATAGAAAATTCTGCAATAATGTCGATGGCCTGACTGTCCTGCGGAAAGGAAAAACCTTCTTTTTCCATGTGCAGAAAACTATCCTTGGCGAGTTTCCAGATATTGATCGCAGCGGCGCTCGACAGGCTTTCCAGCGTCTTTGGCTTT
The DNA here is from genome assembly GCA_021647505.1 of Gammaproteobacteria bacterium. Classification (GTDB taxonomy): domain Bacteria; phylum Pseudomonadota; class Gammaproteobacteria; order SZUA-152; family SZUA-152; genus DRQN01. The sequence continues at coordinate 2,073 of JAKIUN010000107.1, read as the reverse complement.
CCGGAGCCCTGCCTGTTCCGCTCTGAGCGACTCGATCGGTGCCAGCGTGTTCTGAGTCGTACCGCCATTATCTTCTCCTGATTCGGGGTGTAGTATTAACCCTGCAATAATCATCCTAAATCGCTCGTATCGACGGGTGAATACCAATAGAGGCATAGGCAGCCACAGCATTTCACAGGTATGCGCAAAGAGATATTCCCTGCAAACCTCGATGCCATCATTATTGACTTGGGTCGGGCGGCCCCACACTCCTGAACCCCGCCTGTCCCTGTGGAACCCAGGAGAGAAAATGAATCAACACGACATGGATTTACAGAGTGGTATTTCCGCCTTTGAGGCAAAGGAGTTCACCCTTGCCCTGCGCCTGCTGTCGCCCCTTGCGGATGGGGGAAACAGTGAAGCCCAGTACCGTCTGGCGATGATGTTTCACAATGGCCTGGGCCGGGTACAAAACGATGCAGCCGGATTCAAGTGGATGTGCGCAGCGGCCGGGCAGGGCCATGCCTTTGCCCAGCACGGCCTGGGCATCATGTACCTCTATGGCGAATGCACGCAGAAAGACCAATCACAGGCTATTGAGTGGTTCCAACGCGCCGCCGAACAAGGGCTTCCCGGCGCACAGATGACATTGGGTATGCTGTACGAAAACGGCCAAGGCGTGAAAAAGGACGAGGAAAAGGCACGCCACTGGTACAAGCTTGCAGAGGAAAATCGCTAGCCGGATGTTGGAGATTGCTTGCCGGCCCACGTATTGAAATTTTCATCATTCCTGGACTCGCCATCAGTATAGCCTGCTTCATAGGCTTCGTTAACACGCTGCTCTTCGCGCTTGGGATTCTGCAGATAACCACTTGCCCAGCCCACTACATAATCACGAGAAACATTGGCTTTTTCCATTTTGTCGATGGCTGCATAATATTCTTCATTCATGAAACAGTTCTCCCAATCAGGTTCGTCGGTTTCTTTAGCCGGTACCACAGCTATCATGTCGTAATATAGGCTATTACCTAGGTGTTACAGTAAATTAGATAATGCTTATGGTAACCAATTTACGCCAGATTTCAATCCATTTACCCCCTGCTCATCTTATCATTTGTACTAATATGCATATTCGGTTTGCCTATCACTCTTGGCAGACAACTCCCCGTACCTCATCCGTCTTGCCTGCCACAATAATCTGCGGAAGTGTCATCCCTCAAACACAGTCTGCCACCGAAAGAGGAACCTGCACATTCCTTAGTTTCTGCTGACAGCCGACCCCGTTCGGCTGCGCCTCAGTAACCCCCCTTGCGGCGTGATTCCGGCAGACCGGCAATACAGCCACCCTGTTTGCTGGGATCCTTGGGAAACAGTTCATAGATATCCTTCTGACCCAGTTTTTCATTCCACTTGGCCGACATGGCCTTGACGATGTTGCGTGTGTTGGGCTGATTCTGGCCGTTGTTGATATATTCGTCACGCAGGTATTCGATCAGATCCCAGTGTTTCTGGGTCAACTCACCCACCTCATCCAAGCGGGCCATTTCCTCGGCCAGTTCCTTGCTCCAGTCGTCTAAATTGAGCAAATAACCCGTTGCGCTGGTCTCAATGGTCTTGCCGTTAAATTCAATCGCCATTGCCTTCTCCTTATCGTTTGTCTTAGTAAAGCCTCTGAATGACTCTCTTCCCGTCATGCCGACACAAGCAGGAACCCAGGGTTTCAACGTCCGGCATGATCGTTCGAGCCTGCCAGTAACAGCTGTTCAATAATTCTACTTTGTCATATTAGATTTCAATAAAATCATGGTGTAAGCAGCCAACTTTAATCGCTGAGGAGTCCCCACAAAACCCTGGTAGGGTGGGCAGACTTTCCATGCCCACGCGGAATATGCACTAACGGCGTGGGCACAAAAAACGTGCCCACCCTACATGGTTTTTTACCTCCTGCCGACAGGAAAAGGTATGCAAAAAGGTTCTTCGAAGAATTGTGTGAAGGCCTATGGGGCCATTTTCAGGCCACCACAATAAAACAATATGCTATTTCTGAATCCATCGAATGAACGATAACCCCTGGCATTCGACTTGACGGTCTGA
>JAKIUN010000045.1 GCA_021647505.1 Gammaproteobacteria bacterium | reverse complement strand
GGCGTCGTCACGGTCATCATCGGCGTCGTCACGGTCATCATCGGCGTCGTCACGGTCATCATCGGCGTCGTCACGGTCATCATCGGCGTCGTCACGGTCATCATCGGCGTCGTCACGGTCATCATCGTGGTCTATCTTGTTATTACCATGGCCTTCGTGATCATCATCGGGCCTGTCCACCTCATGCCCTTCAGACTTCATTTCTCCAGGCTTTCTGTTATTAGAGAAGTCCGGCAGACTCAGTACATTGCTAATATCCTTGATGTCATCACTGTCGATAACCTGAATCGTTACATCGAGATCATCCAGATCGATCGCCAGTGCATTCTCCATGCTCAGGGCCAGAGCGGAAAGGGCGAAACCGGCGGCCATCAAGGTGGTTTTCACATTCGTCATTACATCTATTCCCACATCAAATCCTGTTAAACCAAAGCTTCCCTTTCCGGCATATCCTCTATGCCATACGCTGAGTGGTCAACTCGACGATGCCCGTGAGCCCTGGTTTCCGCACATCGAGCTGGATCCTCAAGGTCGTCACCTTATTGTCATGCTCGATATGCGCAATCAATTGACCGATATCCATCTGGCTGGCGATCACCGGCAGACGCAGCAGATTACTGCCCTTGGCAAGATCAGTGTTCCATTCCAGGCGCTTGCGTCCAGGGTAGCCGGCAATAGTGATATTGTCCGGCAATTCGATAGAAACCCTTGCCCCCAGCACAGCCCGCCCGGCATTGAATACCAGCGCAACATCCTGCGTTTTATTAAGTGCATCAAGGGTAATGGAGACTGTCTGTAACGGCCCTGTCTTTTCTGGGGAAACCACTTGCTGAACTGGAAAGAATCCCACCACTACCCAGAGTGCCAGACCGGCTACCAGAGCGCTACCGAATCCCGTCACGAAACCGTGCCGGTGGTGATGACTGACGCTGCCTTCCACGGCCTGCCGCAGCACCCGTTCAGCAAAATCCGCCGACGAAGCGGGAACCGGCATTGCCTTGAGGTCGGCACGCAGCAGCCGTTCCCGCGAAAGCCGCTGCTGACAGCCTGTACAATCATTCAAATGGTGCTCGAAACTCACTCGCTGCACTGCTGGCAGCTCATCATCGAGATAGTCATCCATCAGGCCGTGAAGGGCATTGCATGTCATTTTCATCTCCTCTCGTCCTCAATAAACGGTGATAGATTCAATAAGGTTCCATCACCCTTCAGATCCGTCGACGACTTGGCCTGGCTGTCTGTAGGCGGCTCCATCACCTCACCCAGCAGGATCCGCATACGTGCCCGAGCACGATGGATACGGGATTTCAGCGTGCCCAGTGGCACCGCCAGCATCTCTTCCAACTCGGCCAGGCGATAGCCTTCGATGTCATGCAGAGCCAGCAAGGTACGATGATCGTCACTAAGCTGCTCGAAGGCTACCTGTATTTGTGCCACACGCTGCTCGCGCGCCAACGACTGCTCCGGTCGTTCATCACTGGAGGCAATGCATTCATAAAATTTTGTTTCATCATCGATCAGTTCAAGCCGTGAGCGGGCCTTACGGCGCGTGCCATCGATGAACATACGATAGAGGATAGTCACCAGCCAGGGGCGCAGTTTCTCTATCTTGACGATTTCGGCATGGCGGGGATAGAGCTTGACCAGCAGATCCTGTACCAGATCCTCGGCATCCTGCCGGTGGCCGCAAAAACGATAAGCGAGCCGGTACAAGTGATCGAGATGTGGGCGCACCAGTGTCTCGAAATCAGGCAATGTCTCGCGTTGAACACGAAAAGGAAGGATATTTCTCATGAATAGGGAACGTATAGAAAAAAACTTAAGTGGATATTAAAATACCTCAAAAATCTCCCACCAGCCCCCTCTGAAACGCATGAAAAATATTTGACTTGCGCTATAGAGCCATTGACAGGTAAAAGGTTCTCATGGGTACGAAGAAAAGCGTGGAAACGGCCACTCATGCTTATCAAAAAAACTCGCCGCCGAATCCACCCATTTACTGCTGGATATTCCCGTCGGCCCCAGCGCCAAGGTACGTCACATGCGCGGAGCCCTGCACCTGCGCAAACTATTCAAATATGTCGGCGACCGCCTCGGCCTGCATATCGAGGTCATCATCACCGACGACCGTCAACCCATTCGCGGCATCGGCCAGGTGCTGGAGGCGCGCGACGTGATGTCCGTGCTGCGCAACGAGCCCGACGCCCCTATGGACAAGGGCGCTGGTGTCGATCTGCTGAAAAAACTCGCTGAGCCGGTAAAAAAGGGTGACACCCCAATGTCATTAAGTTAACAAAATCACGACTGTTTTGTAGGTTGGCGGTGACGAAGGAACCCCAACATTGTTGGCTTCGTTGGGGTTCGCAGGCTCACCACCAACCTACAACAAGCAGGATCTCAGACTTAACTTAATGGCATTGGGTGACACCCTGTACCGCATCCATGCCGAATTCCCCGCCGACTTCAATTTCGCCAGCACGCTTGCCAACGACAACAACGGCTATCAGATCGGCGATGAAGTCGCTGCGGAGGGGCCATCGCCATGAATAACATGCAGGTCGTCGGCTTCAGCGAGTACACCGCCCAGGGCAGGGGCCTGGCGACGGCGCTAGGTGTCCCCTATGCCGAAGCAGAAATCCATATCTTCCCCGACGGCGAACGCAAGCTGCGCCTGTCCGCGCCACTGGCGGCGCACGTCGTCTTCTGCCGCAGCCTCAACAACCCGGATCACAATCTCATCGAACTGCTGCTGGCCGCCGGCAGCGCCCGCGACAATAACACCCAACACCTCACCCTGATCACGCCCTACCTGGCCTACATGCGTCAGGACATCGCCTTCCATCCTAGCGAGGCGATCAGCCAGCGCATTATCGGCGCCCTGCTGGCACAGACCTTCGACGCCGTGATCACCGTGGATGCCCACCTGCACCGCATCGACCACCTCTCACAGGCCATCCCCCTGCCCCACACTATCAACCTCAGTGCCACCCGAGCGATGGGCGAATTCATCGCCCGGGAATGCCCCGAAGCCCTACTGCTGGGGCCGGATGGTGAATCTGAACAATGGGTGGGCGACGTCGCCAGCACCGGTCGCACCCTCGCCCTCGCCGCACGCCAGGCCCGTGATGCCGGTGCTGCGGCGACACACTGTCTGGTCACTCACGGTCTGTTCGTGGGCGATGCCCTGGCACAACTGAAAGACGCAGGTATCGACAAGGTGTGGAGCACCGACAGCGTGCCCCATGCCAGCAATTGCATTGCACTGTCAGGCCTGCTGGCCGACGCCGTAAAACAGATCACCCATCCGTAGCAGCGGGCCATGCCCGTGAAAAACAACAAAAAAACAATGACTCTGTGGGAGCGGCTTCAGCCGCGAATGAAGCCTATTTTCTTCGTGGCTGAAGCCGCTCCCACAGAGTCGACAGTCTCACAAAGCCATCGCGGGCATGGCCCGCTCCGACTTTTTACCCAACATCATCGCAGTCAACAGGAGCCGACACACCTCCCATACGCTCCCCCTTTCCCCTCCTAATAGGTGGTGCCGGTACCTTCGACGGCATTTTCCTCACCGGCCTGGTGACGGGGTTGCTGGTCTGAGCCCGAACTCGTTAAAGACACCTTATTCTAAGGTTGATCAAAGCCCCGCGCTACAGTAGTTTGAGCAAATGGCCGAACATTCAGGGAAACAACCGGCCAATCCATAAAACCACCTGCAAAAGATCAATAAATGTTCAATCACTCCGACACGCTACACGTTCTCAACGAAAATCTGCCGTTAACGAAAAAACTCGACCAGATTCACCAGACCGTGCGTGAACGCTGGACATTCATCGACCGCATCGCCGTCACTATCTATGACCACAAAACCGATTTCCTGAAGACCTACCTGCACAGCAGCGGGGGTGACACCCCTCTCGTGCGTTATCAGTCTAAGCTGGAAAACGCCCCCTCCCTGAAAGAAATCATCCAGCAACGACAGCCGCGCGTGGTCAACGATCTCAGCGTATTTTCCGCCGGCCAGAAGGTGCATACACAGCGTATTTCAGCACAGGGCTACGCCGCCAGTTACACCATGCCCATGTATGTCAATGACATCTTTTTCGGGTTTATCTTCTTTAATTCTTATCAAAAAGATGTGTTTAACGAAGAATCCCTGTATTACTTCGATCTCATGGGGCACCTGATTTCGTTACTCGTCATCAACGAACAGACCAGCATGCGCACCCTGCTGGCGACGGTAAAGACCGCCCATGACATGACTCACCACCGTGATACGGAAACCGGTACACACATCGACCGCATGTCGCGCTACGCCCGCCTGATCGCCCTGCATATCGCCGCACGCTACGATCTCAGCGATGAATTCATCGAAAATATATTTCTCTTCTCCCCCCTGCATGACATCGGCAAGATCGCCATTTCCGACACCATCCTGCACAAACCCGGCAAACTCGATGAACAGGAAAGGGCCATCATGCAGACCCATACCCGTAAAGGCCGTGAGATCATCGACAGCATGCTGCGCGACCATGGCCTGGACAGCTTCGAAAACATCAATATCCTGCGCAACATCGCTGAATACCACCACGAGGCGCCCAACGGCAGCGGCTATCCGCACGGCCTCAGTGGCAGCGAAATCCCGTTGGAAGCACGCATCATCAGCGTCGCCGACGTGTTCGATGCGCTGACCAGCAAACGTCCCTACAAAGAGGCTTGGCCCAATGACGTGGCCTTCGCCCAGCTGCAACGCCTGGCAGGGGAAAAACTCGACCGGGACTGCGTCGAGGCGCTGATGAAAAACCGCAAGGCGGTGGAAGAAATCCAGCAAGAATTCGCCGAAGACCCGATTGGCTGACTCCGTATGACAGAGCGTAAGTCTAATGGCAAATCCATTCTTATCAGCGGCTGCTCCAGCGGCATCGGCCTGTGCGTGGCACGGGGCCTGCGCGAGCGGGGCTATCAGATCATCGCCAGTGCCCGTCGCCAAGAGGATGTAGAAAAGCTGCGTCATGAAGGCTTCAGCGCCATACGGTTAGATCTCGATGACTCCGAATCCATCCGCCAAGCTGTGCGTGAGACCTTGACGATCACCGGTGGTGGACTCTACGCCCTGTTCAACAATGGCGCCTATGGCCAGCCCGGCGCGGTGGAAGACCTCAGCCGCGACACCCTGCGCGCGCAATTCGAATCCAATCTGTTCGGCACCGTCGAACTCACCAATCAGCTGATTCCCGTTATGCGCCGGCAGGGTTTCGGCCGTATCCTGCAAAACAGCTCCGTACTGGGCATCATCAGCCTGCCCTATCGCGGTGCCTACAATGCCAGCAAATACGCCCTCGAAGGCATCACCGACACCCTGCGCCTGGAACTGCACGGCAGCGGCATCCACGTCTCGCTGATCGAGCCGGGGCCGATAGAAAGCCGCTTCCGCGCCAACGCCTTCGCCATGTACAAAAAGCATATCGACGCCGAGCACAGCGCCCATCGCGACACCTACCGGCGCATGGAAAAGCGCCTGCAAAAAGCCGGCCCCGCAGCGCCTTTCACCCTGCCCCCGGAGGCGGTATTGAAAAAGGTCATCCATGCCCTGGAATCCCCACGCCCGCAGCCGCGCTACTACGTCACCGTGCCCACCTGGCTGTTTGGCATCCTGCGCCGGCTGCTGTCGACACGCATGCTGGATCGGGTTCTACGGATGATTTCCCGTGGGGAAAACAAGTAGAACCTTTTTATTCGCCCTGAACCGTTACCGTGATCCGGCGCTGATGGGGATGGGTACGATGCTCCAGCAGAAAAACCCCCTGCCAGGTGCCCAGCGCACAACAGCCATCGCGTACCGGAATGGTCAGGTCGCTATGGGTAAGGATGGTTCGCAGGTGGGCCGCCATATCATCAGGGCCTTCCATGCTGTGTTCGTAGGCAGGATCGCCATCGGGCGCCAGTTGTGCCAAGAAATACTCCAGATCACGCCGCACCGAGGGGTCGGCATTCTCACACAACATCAGTGAGGCGCTGGTATGTTCCACAAACACATGACACAACCCGGTGCGGATGCCCGATGCGGCAACAATGCGTTCGACCTCAGCCGTGATATTGGTGCTACCACGGCCATGCGTGGACAATTGGAAATATTTTTGTGCAATCATTGTTTTCCTTGACCTAACGAAGCGAATGAAACGCCGAGAGATCCGGGCCACTCACCCGCCGGCTTATTTCTCTCACTTGTTCGATAATTTATTTACTGAAAAAATACTCACCAAAAACACGACTGTTTTGTAGGTTGGCGGTGACGAAGGAACCCCAACATTGTTAGCTTCGTTGGGGTTCGCAGGCTCACCACCAACCTACACAAGCAGGGTCTCAGGCTTAACTTAATGGCATTGTAATGAACCCCATAACCTAAGAGCGTCATTGATAAAAAAACATACCGAATGAAGTACAGCGCAATCCGGAAAACATGGTGTCACCATACCCCGGATTCCACTTTATTTCATCCCGGCCAAGCCATTACAACGGGAACAAAAAAAGGCGGCCACTTGGCCGCCTAAAGTGGAGGAAAGCCTGTCCTTTCCCGGTTATTTCACGCTGATTTTCACAAAGCCTGAAGTCATCTGTGCAGTGGTATTATCGAAGGGGCCGCTGGCAGCGAGATGCCTCACCCGCGCGCCATCACTGAGACGGGTATTGAGGTCATCGGCGAAACGGGCGAAAGTGGTATGCAGCTGGTGTCTGCCGGCCTGGTTAATCAAGTACAGACCTTTACCATCGGCGCGTGGCACAATGCTTGGCGGCACAGTAAGCGTGGTGAGGTCAATCGCCACCCTGCCGCGGGAAACATGATGGAAGCGGCCCACACCCTCCAGGTTGAGACGCATGCCATCGGCGGCCAATGAGGGAATAGCAGTGCCACTGGCCGGTTCCCAGCTAATGGCCATAACACCTTTCATCAGTGCGACATCGAACACGCTGTGCGCGGTAAAATCTGCCGGTGCGCTGCCGAAGGGGGTGACAAAACCGCGTACCTTTACCGGTGCACCGTCGCTAAAGCCGGAGACATCCAGACTGCTGGTGACAATTTCATAGGCCGCCGGGTTAGCGTCATTGGTGGCATCCGTACCGGTACTGCTTTGCCCTGTTCCACTAAAATCGAACAGGGATACGCGGCGACCATCGATGGCCTGCAAATCGACGACAAAGGGTGTCACCGGTATCGGCTCAACCGGAATGACGCCCATACCCACCACGGTGCCACGCAGGGTGGTGAAACGCATCTGCACGCGCTTGGCCTTCATTTCCAGTCGGCTGGCAAGCGTACCGAAAATACGCAGACGCTGGCCAACAGAGATATCGTCGATGTCATAGTCGGCGCCCATGCTGAGCTGGCGCTTGACGATGGTATCGCGGCTCAGTTGCACGGTGACATTGTCATTAAACACTACGCTGCCGTCGGTACGGATCAAAGTGACTCCCTTTACTGTGAGGGTGTTGCCTGTTCGGTCGATAACGTTGCCGGTAATCACATCGTCGCTGCCACCGGGCACGCTACTGCCGGCATAAACTTCATGTGCGACAAAACGGCGTGGATTGAGTTTGATATCGCCACGCACCAGGGTGGCACTAAATCTCGGCAGGGCCTCCATGGCGGTGAGGCCGGCATTGCCCTGATAGCTTTCGCCGTCGACCTCGTACACGGTGTTGTTGGTGGCGGTAACGGTGATGGTACCGAAATGGCGGGCGATATCGTGACGACTCATGTGACGATGGAAGGGACGGATGATGACGTCAAAGGTGTTGTTCGCCACATCGACATTGGCTAGCGGGCCGCGCAGGCGGTGGGTCTTGAATTTCTCCACGTCCAGTTCGGCGAGCAGGAAGGGTTCAACAGTGACGATGGGATCAGGGCTGAACTCGACGCTGTTGGAGGCCTTGAGGTCGAAGTCCAGGGTCAGGTGTGCAGGCACACCGGGGACGATGCGCAGGGAGTTTTGGCCCTCCAGTTTCACGGCCATGGTCAGTTCAGTGAGCGGATTGCCATCGGCGTCGACGATGGTGTCCACCTGCACGGCATCGCCATTGGCATCTTCCACCCGGATGTCGGCGTCACTATAGTCCAACACCATTTCAGCCTGCACATAGAGGCCGCTGGAGATGGTGGCAACGGTGAGAAATTCCGTCATTTCCGTGTATTGGGCGAAGTCAACCCGCGTGCTCAGCGGCAATGTATGCACCACTTCGCCGCTGGCCTTGGTGAGGGTGAGGGATTTGACGTCCACGGTGTAGGTAGCGAAATCACCTTCGGCATCGGTGAGACCGATAACCAGTTCGCCGTCGGTGTCGCTGTTGTCGGTGCTGTTGTCAGTGTTGTCGTCGGCGCAGCCGCTGAGGACAAAGGCAGCTAACAACAGAAACAGGGCCGACAGCAGGGTGGCAAATTTGCCGCGCCGCTGGCTGAAGGGGGTGTGTATTTTCATTATTCGATCCTCACGGTGGGTATATCGGGTTAGGCATGTTTGTGATGCCGCACATCCGGTTAAACGCGGCCGAAGGGAATTGGTTGACAGGAAGAGGGAAAATAATTGATGGCTTGTGCCAGGTTCGCCCTCACCCCGACCCTCTCACAGGGCGAAAGAGGGATTTTTCCTTGTGTCGCAAGCCGGCGCACATGCGACACATCGATCTGTAGGGCGGTTCCTCAGGCTGCGAAGGCAATGTCGGGAAATTCTTCGCGGCCTGAAAAGCCGCTCTACATTGCCGCCTGCTATCGCGATTTTACCAGCTATATGCGGCACCCACCCCCGCATACAGGGTGCTGCTATCGTCAATATCCGGCATACGCAGCAGACCACCGTTGAGGCGCAGGTACCATTGGCGGTCGAGATCGATAGAGAGGCGCACGCTGGTCAGCCAGCTGGCGAGACCGTCCACGGCCGAGACGCTGCGGTATTCGTCCAGACTCAACAAGACATCACGGAAGGCATAGCGCAGGCCGGCACTTATGCCGTAATCCTCGAAACCCATAGCCAGCTCCAGCGTCAACGGTGAAAACAGACGAATCGCCCGAGGATTGGTGGCCAGGGGGCTCAAATCCCGGTCATAGTCATGGGAGGACAAGCCCAGCGCCAAGCCCCAGACTCTCCAATAGTAGTTACCGTCGATGCGAATACCACGACTCTCAACCTGCCATTCATCAGGGCAGGCGGGACGACGACGGCAGCGATCCGATGCTGAAAGGACGATATTGCGCCGCTGCGGGCGCAGGGCAATGCTCCAGTCAAGGCTGTTATAGGCCAGAAATCCGCGCATGGTGGTACTGGTAATGTGGCCTTCCCTGCCCCACCGTTCCAGTTCGACACCATAATTCAGCGTCTGCAACGGATTATTGACCATGCCGATGAGGAAGGACTGGGTTGTGTAGGCCGAGAACTCGTTGTCGATGCGTACCTGTGCGGCGGAAAACAGCAGCCGCGGGCCACCGATGGCAAAGTCGATATCGAGGTACAGGTCACGGCGACCCTCATCGCCGGCACTCCATTCCACACTCAGCAGCGAGGGCAGTTCATCCGACGCCGGCAGTAGTGCGCTGGCGCACAGCAGAACAAAACCACACAGCAACTGCCTCGATAAACACCCATCTTTCCACCGTCTGCACGCTAACAAGATATTTCCGCAAAGCGGTGAATACACGCTTGGCCATCCGTCAGTGAAACCCGCGCCATTACTTGTACCATTAGTAATGATATCGACATGAAATAATGGTCAGCTGGTGGTCGTTGATGACGTAAACCAGACGATTCGTTTCATCTATCCGGCGAGACCAGAAGCCGGACAGATTTTCCTTCAGGGGCTCCGGCTTGCCGATGCCTTCGAAAGGATTTCTTTGCGTGTCGGCAATCAGTCTGTTGATGCGTTTCAGGGTTTTCCTGTCCTGGCCCTGCCAATAGACATAGTCAGACCATGCCTCATGGGTCCAGGCGAGGACTTCAGTCATTGCTCAGCCCGTGCTCACTGACCTTCCCAGCACGATATTGCTCGATCGACCGTGCAAGATGCGCAGCATTGGCCGGGCTTTTCAACAGATGAACCGTTTCCATCAGTCCATTAAATTGCTCGAGTGACATGACCACCGCATCCTCGGCATCCCGGCGGGATATGATGGTGTAGTCGGCGTCATCCACCACCTCATCCAGCACGCTCTTTAGACGATTTCTGGCCTCTGAAAAATTGATCACCCTCATGACTCGCACCTTTACTTGAACAGGATATGGGACAAGTATAAGCTGTCCCATATATTGTGCAAGTTTGACGAGCTTAGCGGCGTCTCTGCTGACGCAGTTCCTGGCGCTGACGGGGGGTCAGGTGGCGGGTGCGTTCGCGGCGCTCGATGAAGTGGCGGCGCTGCTGTGGCGTCATGCTGCGCCAGCGTTCACGCAGGGCACGGCGGCGATCTGTCGGTAGTTGGCGAAACTGCCGGTACTGCTCGCGCAGATGACGGCGCTCGACCGGCGGCAGGGCCATGAAGCGTTCATAGCGCTGGCGTACACGGGCACGTTGTTGTGGCGGCAGCTGTTTCCAGCGCACGAAGCGCTTTTCGAATCGCGCACGTTGCTTTGGGGTGAGTTGTTTCCAGCGCACCGCGCCCTTGCGCAGATTCTGCCGGCGCTCGGCGGGCAGCTTGTCCCAGCGTTCCTTCAGCGGGGCCAGCAGCTTACGCTCCTGCGCTCCCAGGGCATCCCAACCGATACCAGCGGCATCGTTCCCGGCCCACGCCGTCAGCGGTGCGAGCAATATCAGCACAAACACTGCAATTTTTACTATGACTCCAGTGCAGTGTCTCACACTAAATGCAGATATAGACGAAACGAGAAAGGACAGCTGCAAGGCGCGTTCTCGCAGGGATAGTGGTGCTCTCTCAAGAGAACGCAACGCCGCAGATGCCTTTCTCGTTTCGCCCGAAGGGAAGCCATTAAACAGACAATGACGGCGTTGCAGCCCTTGAAAAGGGAACCACCCTTCCCGGCAGGCTGCGCCTGGTACTTGTCTGTTTACTGGCTTTCTATATTTGCATTTAGTATGAGACACTGCACTAGTCATCGTTCTCTACCCCTGGATCCGTTGCCGACGTCGCGGGCGTATCTTCGGCCTCCAGTACATCAAGCATCTGCAACGGATCGATCCATTCACCATCGGCGTCTTCCCAACTGCCGAGAAATTCCAGTAGCGCCAGATCCGGCGCCTGCCTGTCTTCTTCCGCCGCCATCATGCCGGGCGACAGCGACAACAGCCCCAGCACGCCCAACAAAGAAAGACAGCGGCTATCCATTGTCGTCTTCCGTGGGGGCGCCCTCGGCGATCCAGGCATAGAACTCCAGGTCGGCGTAAAATTCCGGGTCGGCCTCATCACTGAGCAGAGCGATGTCCTCCAGCGCGGCAAGGCTGTCCACCGAGGGTGATACCTGCCACAGACTGACGGTCAGGATCGCTACCGTGGCGGCTACCGCCAGACCACTGGCCGGCAGCAACCACGGCGAACGGCGAGACCGGCCGACAGCGGCCAGGGCCTCGCGGCGGACAACGCTCAGGCGTGCCTGCGTGGCGCCATCGACCTGCTGTTCGGCCTCGTCCAACGTCGTCTTGGTCTGTCGCAGAAAGTCATCCTGCCGGTCGCTCATGGCCAGTGATCCTCCAGTTTGCCGCGCAGTGTCTGCACTGCGCGGGAATAGTGTGTCTTGACGCTGCCGGCACTGATGCCCATGGCGTAAGCCGTGTCGGCGACGCTCAAACCCTCCCACTGACGCAGCAGAAAGGCCTGTTGCTGACGCAGGGGCAGCGCATGCAGGGCGACATCCAGGGCATCGATGGCATGCTGCGAGACCAAACTGCCCTCCGGCCCGGGGGCGTGACTGGCAATGGTGGTCTCCAGCGGGTCGCCCACCCCCTCATCATCCGTCGAGCCCCGGGTAAAGCCCAGCCACTGCCGCCAGCGATTGCGCACCTGACTACGCCGGTACCAATCACGAATCGCGCTCTGCATAATGCGTTGAAACAAGGGCCCCCATTCCGCCTCTGGACGGCCGGCATAGTGCTTCACCAAGCGCAGCATGGCATCCTGCACGATATCCAGAGCATCCTCGCGATTGCGGGTGGCAATCCAAGCCATGCGATAGGCCCGGCATTCCACACCGGCGAGAAAACGATCCATTGCCTGCGTTGACTCCAGCCTGTGTTCTCCATCGATTCGTACCTCCGACCATTCTGACCGCAGGGGACGATAGCTGTCTACGGCATTCCGCATCCGGGCTATGTTTCCATTACCTGTACTTAACGCTTAACGCGGCAGTCGGTCATTGGTTGACAGAGGGGTGTAAAATCGTGCGAGCAGGATCAGGAAGAGATAAAACATGAGCACACAAAAACAGGCATTTGCCGAACGACTCAATGACGCCTTGGACAACATCCGTTTTCCCGCACTGGGTAATGGCCGCCTGAGTCGCCTGTCCGAGCTACTCGGCACCCGGCAACTGGAAACCGACCGCTGGCTAAAGGGCGTGGACTTTCCCCCCACCTCAGTACTCGTCAAACTGGCCGAATTGACCCAGACGCGATCCAACTGGCTGTTTTCCGGCCAGGGCGCACCCTTCGAGCCAGGCAGACACCCGCGTGGTACCGGTAAGATTCCACCCGCAACGGGCAAGGAGAAACTCAGCAAGGAGGCACTGGAGCTGGGACTGAAATGGATGAAGCTACCACGCCAACAGCGCCAGGCCATCGCGCGGGTGGTGGAGGAACTGGTGGGAGACGGCTGTTGAGTGTTGAGTGTTGAGTGTTGAGTGTTGAGTGTTGAGTGTTGAGGGTTGAGGGTTGAGGGTTGAGGGTTGAGGGTTGAGGGTTGAGGGTTGAGGGTTGAGGGGGCCATTCACGGTTGAAGCCGCTCCAATCTCCAAAACCATGATCTCTGCGATGAAAGACAAACTATCGCGGGCATGGCCCACTCCGGCCTCAATGTGCTCAAAAGCGCATCACCAGACCCGCCGTAATATCTGCCTGCATCAGCGATGAAGTACCACTGACAGCAAGATTGCAACCACTACTGCCGCAAAACAAACTACCACTGTAATAGTTGAAGGGCAGCAGCAGCCGGCCCTGCAGGTTCAAACCCAGGTGTTTGCTGAGCATCACATCCATGCCCAGGCCGAAATGCATGGAAAACCGGGTTTCGCTGGAATAGCTCGAATCGCGCGGTGAAAAATGAGTAACACCCAAGGTGCCCATACCATAGGTCTGTATCCTTCCCTCATTGATCACCTTGGTGCCACCGAGCTGGTAGTGATCCACCCGCATGTCGAACAGATCGCTGCTCACACCGCTGAGATCCATTTTTTCTTCTACCGTTGTATCGTAGGTGGAGAAGGAGAATCGCATGTTGGTCGTATGGCTGCCCCGGTAAGGAATATCCACATTGACGCCGTAATTCGCAGTTTCTTTGATGCGCAGCCGACCGTCACGGGTATTGGCCGTGCCGCCGAACACCCAGCCGGTAAAAGGTGTGATGGTAAACCTTTCCTGCGCGGCCAAGACCGGTGCGCACAGTACCAACAGCACACCAAAAACCAGCACCAACGGGCTAATGGCTTGTACAACGGAAAGTCTTGTTGCACGAGCCCTAAGTATCGCCATCTTCGCCCGCCTGCTCCTTTTGCTGTAAGGCCCACATAGCCGCATAGCGCCCCTGCGCCGTCAGTAATTCCTGATGTGTGCCGCGCTCGATGATGCGCCCGGCATCCATCACCAGGATCTGTTCAGCATCGATAATGGTGGACAGGCGATGAGCGATGACCAGGGTGGTGTGGCCACGGCTGGCCTGTTTGAGGGCATCAAGGATGGCCTGTTCGGCGTGGCTGTCCAGTGCCGAGGTGGCCTCGTCGAAGATGAGAATCTGCGGCCGCTTGAGAATGGCGCGGGCGATGGCGACGCGTTGCTTCTCGCCCCCGGAAAGTTTCAGGCCACGCTCGCCGACACGGGTATCGTAACCCTCGGGCAGAGCACTGACGAAGTCATGCAGCTGCGCCAGCCGCGCCGCCTCGATGATCTCTGCGTGGCTGGCATCCGGACGGGCATAGCGCAGGTTGTATTCGACGCTCTCATTAAACAGCACTGTATCCTGCGGCACGATACCAATCGCGGCACGCAGGCTGGCCTGAGTTACATCGCAGATGTCCTGGCCATCGATGAGAATACGCCCACCGCTCACATCATAGAAGCGGAACAGCAGCCGCGCGAGGGTGGACTTGCCCGCCCCGCTATGACCCACCACCGCCAGCTTCTGCCCCGGCGGGATAGTGAAATCGACAGCGTGAAGAATGGGCCGTTCGGGCTGATAGGCGAAGTCCACATGTTCGAAACGCACCTCGCCGCGGCTGACTTTTAACTCGCGGGCATCGGGTGTGTCGGTGATCTCTGGCTGCTCGTCGAGTAGCTGCACCAATTGATCCATGTCGGTGAACGAATGACGCATCTGCCGGTACACCATGCCGAGGAAGCCCAGCGGCATGAACAACTGTAGCAGGAAGGCATTCACCAGCACGAAGTCGCCGATGCTCATCTGTCCGTCGATAACCTCAGCGGCCGCAAAGAACATCACCACCGTCACGCCGACGGCGATGATTGTGGCCTGGCCGAAATTCAGCACAGAGATAGAGGCCTGGCTTTTTACCGCATTGGCCTCCCACTGCTCGAGAGTGCGGTCGTTACGCTCGATCTCCAGTTGCTCATTACCAAAGTATTTTACCGTCTCGTAATTTATCAAGCTTTCAATGGCCTGGTTACTGGCCTCGGATTCGAAACGGTTCATGGCCAGGCGGTATTCCAGGCGCCAGTTGATGATGGCGAAGGTAAAGGCAATATAAACCGCCACGCTGGCAAAGATCACCACGGCAAACACCGCATCGTATTGACTCAACAGAATGCCGCCAACCAGGATGAACTCCACCGCCACCGGCAAAATACTGAAGGCCATGTAATTGAGAATGGTACTGAGGCTGGCGGCGCCGCGCGCGAGGTCACGCGAGATGGCGCCGGTCTTGCGCTGCAAGTGAAAGCGCAGCGACAAGCGGTGCAGGTGCTCCAAGGTGCGCAGGGTCAGACGGCGCATGGCACGGTATCGCACGCGGGTGAACAACACGTCGCGCAGCTCGCCAAACAGAGAACTGCCCAACTTGGCCAGGCCGTAGGCCAGCAGCAGACCTAACGGAAAGGCGACGAGAACCTGATCCGTGCTCACGTCCAGCTGATCCACCAGCCCTTTGAGGGCCAGCGGAACCCCCACATTCGCCACCTTGGCCAAAATCAGGCAGCCCAAGGCCAACAACACCCGGCCGCGGTATTCCCACAGATAGGGCAGCAGGGCGCGGATATTGGCCCAGTCATTACGATCAGCGCTGGGGGCCGCCGTGTAACTATAGTGTGCGGACATACGATAAACCCTATTTTTTTAGTAGTTATTAGCCTCACGCAGGCTGGGCGCCACTATAGATCCCGTTTCTCCCAATTGCACTCCTGGACGGCAAAAAAAACTAAATCTGGCCCCACAGGCGCCGATAGGACTAGCACCCGATGTACCTCAACAATGGAAAGCCCGGCTTCGATTCGCGTCCGTCTCCTGAAAAAAGTAAACACGTGATTATTAACTTTCGCATCTTACCCCTGGCCCTGATGCTCTCTGCCACCTTGTCCCTTGCTTCGACACAGACCAAGGCCGATGCAGCGGCTCAGCATGAGCGTGGAGAAAAATTGTCTGACGAAAATATTGATGACCTGGTGCACTTTATCAAAAAAGCGCCGAAAAAATATGCCCGGACTATCGCCCCGTAGACGACTCCAGACAGAAACCCATCACATGAAACAAATAAGCTACCGCGCATTTCAGAGGAAACCATCGTGTTAGAAGCTCTCGTAAAAGGCCTGTCCCATATCGGCTGGCGCACCAAGATACTCAGCCTGTCAGGCCTGTATATTTTGCTGATTCTAGCGGTCGGCCTATTTGGCGCCTACACCATCTATCAGCAAAACCTCGGCATGGAAGATATGGTAAATAAGGCACAACCCCGGGTCGATCTCGCCACCAATGCACGGATTGCCGTGGTGGAACTGGGCCGGGCCCTGGCCAATGTCATCACTGCCGAACAGAAGAAAGAAATCCGCCTGGAGTCCGTGGCGGCAATTCGCGCCCTTTCCATACTGGACGAGCAGATTCAGACCCTGGCCACCAATCTTCCCGACAGTCAGGAGGTCAAACAACTGACACCGCTGATCGAAAAACTACGTCCGACGAAGATGGAAGTGATCAAGGCAGCAAAGAAAAACAATGACAGTGAAGCCATGGAAAAAATGCGCAGCATTACCGAAGACTCACACAAAATTGATGAACTTTCTCTGCAACTGGTAGAAAAAGAACGCGGTAAATTATCTGAAATGCAGCGTATTTCCAGCGAGAAAAGTCACGCCGTCATCATGGTCATGGCCACGATTATCGGCATTGGCCTGGTCATCGGTATACTCGCCAGTTTTCTGGCGGCCTACCTGGTCACCAAGCCACTCGGTATGATCGAGCAGACCATGACCGCCATCGCTGACGGCAATCTGAAGGTTCACATCAATGATGCAGGCACCGATGAGATCGGCCGTACGGTCAATGCCATCAGTCGAACCGTTCGCAATTTGCATGAAATCATTTCCAAGATCCGCAGCGGCGCGCTACAGCTGGGTGAACAATCAAACCAGGTGGGGAAGGCGGCCGAGGTGGTCAATGAAGTCTCCACAAAACTGCATGACAGCGTAGTGGAAATCCAGGATGACACGGCTCTGGTCACATCGGTCACCGACAACGTCGCCGCCAGACTGGGCGAAACCGCCGAGGTGGCGCAACAGACCTCAAAGACAACCCGTGAGGCCTCCGAACAACTACTGGAAACGGTCAGGGAGTTTGAAAAGTTTCAGGCGGACATGGAAAACACCGCCAAGGCAACGCGAGAACTATCAAGCGCGGCCGATGAGGTCACCAGCATCACCGATACCATTCGTAATATTTCTTCACAGACCAATCTGCTGGCACTCAATGCCGCCATAGAGGCTGCTCGCGCCGGGGATCACGGGCGCGGATTCGCCGTCGTCGCTGACGAGGTACGCCAGTTAGCCAAACGCACCGAAGAGGCAACATCGGAAATTTCCGGCCTGGTCGAGGGCATTTCCAGCAGCGTCAGCACCACCGTAGGCGCGTTGGAAAACAGTGTTGGCAATGCGAAGTCCAACATCGATCGCCTGACCAATCTGGCCAATGAAACAACCCTCAGCAGTCAGCGCGTACAGGAAATGCGTACCAGCATGATGGAGGTGGACGATCTAATGGCATCACAGGGCCAGGCCGTACAGCGCATCACATCCACCGTCTCGGCCCTGGTCGATGTTTCATCGGACGCCAATCGGCAAACCATTGAGCTCAGCGAGTTGTCGGGCAACCTGGATGCCGCCGCCACGGATCTGAACAAGGTCGTCGACAGATTCAACCTGTGAGCAAAGCCACTGGCATATTTACTTTAATGAACTAATATCTGTTAGTTTTGAAAACTTTTTATGCAGCATAAGACTGTAGACTAAAAACAATCAGAGAGAGAGGAGTTCTCATGAAAATACACCCCAAATTTATCCTCATGGCTCACAAGGTACTATTCATTACCTGTCTGAGCATAGCAGCCACAAGCATACAGGCAGGCGAAGACTATAGTCACTTTCTGAGGCCTGCCGAAGTCCCTCAACCGGACAATAATCGCATTACCACGGCGCGTGTCGAGCTGGGAAAAATGCTCTTCTTTGACCCCCGCCTCTCCGGCTCCAATTGGATCAGCTGCGGTACTTGCCATAACCCCGCCCTCGGCTGGTCCGATGGTCTTCCCACGGCCGTTGGCCATGGAATGGGCGTTTTGGAACGTGCCACACCCACCATCCTCAATACCGCTTATCAGCCGTTGCAACTCTGGGACGGCCGGGCGCGAACACTGGAACAGCAGGCGCTGGGCCCACTTAAGGCCACGGGTGAAATGAACCAGGATTTGGATGAAGTCATCAGGGAGCTTTCCGTTCTCAAGGGCTATCGCGATGCCTTTGAAGACGCCTACCCGGGCGAGGGCATCACGAAAGAGACCCTCGCCAAAGCCCTGGCAACTTACGAACGTACCATTGTTTCCACAGAAGCACCCTTTGATCGTTGGGTGAAGGGTGAAACCCACGCCATGAGCAAAACGGCTCAGAAAGGTTTTGAGGTATTCCTCAACAAGGGACGCTGCGTGCTATGCCATAGCGGTTTCAACTTTACCGATAATGGCTTCCATAACCTGGGCTTGAAGGGTGACCACGACCCAGGCCGCTATGGTATTCGCAAGATCAAGATCCTCAAGGGCGCCTTCAAGACACCCACCCTGCGGGATGTCGAGCTTACCGCACCCTATATGCACAATGGCATGTACAAAACGCTGAAAGAGGTTATTGACCACTACGACCGTGGCGGTGATACGAAAGATAACCTTGACCCCAACATGCAGCCTCTACATTTAAACCCCAGTGAAAAGGCCAGCTTGGTGAGCTTCCTAAAGTCACTGACGGGTGAACCCGCACCGGTCACATTGCCCCGTCTGCCCATTGAATAACTGCGAAATCAAGGAGATAACCATGCATAAACCGTTAACACAAAAACGACTTCACGCGGCCATCATTGTCACCGCCATACTTGCTGCCGCCACTGCACAGGCAGCCGAGGTGACCGTTAACCAGCACGACAAAGCCTTCGTCGTCGAGGGTAACAAGATTGAGACCATAACTATCAATGTTGGTGATACTCTGCGCTTCAAAAACGACGACCCCTTCTTTCACAATATTTTTTCATTGTCAGACCTGAAAACTTTTGATCTGGGCTCATTTCCCAAGGGGAAGTCCAAAACGGTCACCTTTGACAGGGCAGGGATGGCGGAAGTGGAATGCGCCATCCATCCAGAAATGTATATAGAAGTTACAGTAAAATGAAAAGGAAGCTCTCCATGAGCTTCATGGTGACGCTGCTGTGCCTTTTCAGTGTCACCCTGCTAAGCACAATCTCACTGGCAGACAGCCGCAAAGCGGTCAATAACGAACTTTCGAAACCCGTTATCCGTGGAGGTATTGTCTTTAAGAATTATTGCAAGCTGTGCCACGGCGAACGGGCCGACGGCATTGCACGGGCAGCAAAGCTCTATGGTGTTTCAAATCTAACCATCAAGGCTGCGGATAACGACTACTACTTCAAGATAATTCGTGGCGGCGGAGTCTCGGTTGGCAAATCGGAATTCATGCCTCCTTGGGAAGGTGAACTCTCGGAAGAGCAGATCAGGGATGTTGCCGCCTATCTACAGATTGCCACTGATAACAAGCGCCGTGGCGAGGTGGTCTTCAAGACCAACTGCATTCTCTGTCATGGCCTCATGGCCGATGGTAAGGGCCGTGCCGCCAGGATATATGATCCGCCACCGGCCAACCTCACCAAGAGTGCCAAGAACGATGATTACAAGCGCATGATCATTACCCGAGGAGGGGCCGCCATGGGCCGCTCCGAGTTCATGCCTGCCTGGAGCGATCAGCTATCGGAGCAGGAAATTGAGGATGTCGTCGTCTACCTGAGAACCGTACTGATACACGATTGATGCTGAATTCAGGCACTGAAAGTCCTGATAAAGGCAGGTAGGCCCTGACGGCTCCCCTCAAAAACCTGGTAGGGTGGGCAGGCTTTTCATGCCCACGGGGAATATACACGCAACCGCGTGGGCACAAAAAACGTGCCCACCCTACATGGCTCACCAGCACCCAACACGGACGGCCGGCATCAGCCACTCAGACGCTCAAAAATCCGGAAGCCCGCAACATAGGTACCAATCGCCGAACCCAGGGTGCTGAACAGAAAGACCAGCAGGACGCGCGTAACGCGATTCCGCCACCAGCCCTTAAGGGTCGTAGTGTCCGTACGCAGGCGACCAAAGTCACTCACCTTCGGCTTGCGAAAATAGACTTCAATGGCCGCCGCTACCATCCCCGCACCCACGGCCGGATTGAGCGAGGTCAGCGGCGCAGCAACGAAGGCGCCAAGCACCGTCAGCGGATGCCCGCCGGCGATGAACGCACCCAACGCCGACAAACCACCATTGATGAGCACCCAGTCAAGCACCAGTTGCCAGCCCAGCTCAGGGCTACGCGAAAAGCCCACGGCAAAACCAGTCAGTATCAGTAACACGATTAGCCAGGGAATACGCTTGCCCCAGCGGCCACCCGGCGGCACATGTTCCAGCTCGGCGATCTCTTCAGCTGGCGGTTTTTCCGTTGCCTGCTCAAAGTAACGCCGCATGCCGGCCAAGTGCCCGGCCCCCACCACCGCCAACACATTCCCATGGGGATGCTTTTCTATTT
Source organism: Gammaproteobacteria bacterium (assembly GCA_021647505.1). Lineage (GTDB taxonomy): Bacteria > Pseudomonadota > Gammaproteobacteria > SZUA-152 > SZUA-152 > DRQN01. The sequence goes on along the minus strand of JAKIUN010000045.1, from coordinate 10,978 downwards.
CCTGACGCAAGCGCGCCACCATGTAGCGGTCGCGCTCATCGATCAGCGGCTTGAACAGTGCCTTTTCTTCCTCGGCGAACTGGGCAAAGGTGGACTCGAGAATATCCCCTTCCTTGAGGCGCTCGATCTCCTCTTCACTCACCTTTTCCTTGGTCACCACACTGCCCAGCAGGCCCGCAATGAGGTTAAAGCGCTGCCACCAGGGCACATTGCGGTAAATGCGTTTCAGCGTGATACCAACTTCACGGTCGATAAGCAACACCGGCAGTTTGGCCTGCTTAGCATCTTCGATGGCAACGCGCATTTCCGCACCGGGCTGAATACCCATCTGTTCCGCAGCACGCTGCTGAAAGGCGCCCAATGCCAGACTGGCCGCCACCATCGAGGCCTTGCCTTCACGAATAACCTGAAATAGATCCATTTTGGCCAGTGCATCGGGATCGACGATGGCATTGTAGCGGCTGGGGCACAGTTCGACGGCTACCGCGTCATACTCCCCAGTGGCCAGCAACTCACGCACCTTGTCGGCGCTGCTCTGCGACACATGCGCCGTGCCCAGCAGGGTGATGCGGCTGTCACCGAGGATCACAGTCGCCATCGGCTCCGGTGATGGCCCATTCTCTGTTTGCGCTACGTCATCATCAGCAAGCACAGCAGTGGTATTTTCTTCGTTTTCTTTAGTCACGTTGTTCTTTGCAAAGTTAATATTTTTCGAGTAGCCCGGATGGAACACAGCGAAATCCGGGAATTATGGTGCACTCTCACCCCGGATTCCGCTACGCTCCATCCAGGCTACCTTGTTGTTACTTACTGTCAATTACATCAGGCCCGCGACATGAATTTTCCGCTGCCGGTATTGATCTTCAACACATCGTCGACAGCAATATATTCCGGCACCTGCACCTCAATGCCGCTCGACAGCGTGGCGGGCTTGGTACGGCTGGTGGCCGTAGCACCCTTCATCGCCGGCGCGGTTTCCAGCACCGCCAGGTTCACCGACTGCGGCAACTCGATACCGATCACATTGCCATCCACCAGCAATGCAGACAGGCCTTCCAGCCCGTCCACCAGATAGCCCAGCTGATCGTCAAGATCATCCGCACTGAGGGTGTACTGACTGTAATCCTCCACGTCCATGAAGGTGTACATGTCGCCATCCTGAAACAGGTATTGCACCGCGCGGCGGCTAAAGTCCATGTCCTTGACCATGTCCTCGCCCTTATAGGTCTGCTCCAGCTTCTGCTTGCTCTGTACGTTATTGAAGCGCACCTTATAGAGGGTGTTGGAGCCACGTGAAGAAGGGCTCTTCACATCGACATTTTTCACCACATGAGGCTCGCCATTGATCTCGACGATCATCCCGCGCTTCAGGTCACCGGCCTTTGGCATGTCTGTCTCCCATTGTTTCGTTTGTTCCGTCAGCGCCGTGACCAACCGCACGACACCCGTAGGAGCGGGCCATGCCCGCGATACATTTTCCTGAAAATGCACTGAAACGCAGAGATCGCTGAGACGCAAAGGACGCAGAGAGTTTTTAATGGACTTCCTCTGCATTCTTTGCGTTAATTCTCTTTGCGGAGAAAACGCATCGCGGGCATGGTTCGCTCCTACAAAATTCAATGCTGCAATTTTCCGTACAGGCGGCTGTACAATCCATCGCCCTGAACCAAGTCGTCGTGCACGCCTTCTTCGATAATCCGCCCGCCATCGAAGACATACACCCGATCCGCCTGCTTTACCGCGCTCAGACGATGGGCAATGATCAGGGTGGTGCGGCCCTTGAGAAATTCATGCAGGGCCTGGTGCAGACGCGCCTCGGTCTGCGTATCCAGAGCGGAGGTCGCCTCGTCCAGGATCACCAGGCTTGGCTCACCCAACACCATGCGCGCAATGGCCAGGCGCTGCCGCTGACCACCGGAGAGCCGCACACCCTGCCGGCCGACGAGGGTCTCCAGCCCACTGGGCATAGCCTCCACGACCTCACGCAGCTGCGCCACTTCTAGCGCACGCCATAACTGTTCGTCCGTGAAATCCTCGCCCAGGGTCAGGTTCATACGCACGCTGTCGTTGAACATGGCCGGGTTCTGCAACACCGTGGCAACGTTGGTGCGCACCACATCGAGACCGATCTCGGTCACCGGCACCTCATTATTGTTGCCATCGATAAAATAAAGTTCGCCAGCTTGCGGAGCATACATGCCGAGGATCACCTGTACCAGTGTGGACTTGCCACCGCCGCTGGCGCCCACCAACGCCACTTTCTCGCCAGCCGCGACATGCAGGTTGACATGATCGAGAACGGGCGGCATATCGCCATTGCGGCCATAGTGGAAACTCACATCCTTCACCCGCAGACCGACCGTATGCTGGCCGCTAAAGGGATTGGCCTTATGCGGATATTCTGGCTCTTGTTTCAGCTTCAGCAGCTCATTGACACGCTCCAGCGCCGCCTTGGCCGCATAGTATCTGTATTGGAGACCGAGCAGCTCCTGTACCGGCGCCATCATGAACCACAGATAGCCGAACACCGCCATCATCTCGCCAATACTGAGATCGGAAAAGACCACCATCAGCATGGTGATAGCGCGGAACACATCAAAACCGAGCAGAAACACGCCCATGGACAGCCGTGCGGCTGCGTCACTCTTCCACGAATAGGCCGCCGAGTGGCTACGAATGGTGCCGGCCTTGCCGATCACCGCTCGGATATAGTGTCCCTCGCGGTTGCTGGCGCGGATCTGATGAATATTGTCCAGGGTCTCGGTGAGGGCCTGCTGAAACAGCTCGAAGGCCGAATTCTCGTGGCGCTTGAGGCTCTTCACCCGCTTGCCCAGCAACACGGTGAAATAGATCACCAACGGGTTCATGAACAGGATGAACAGCGCCAGCTGCCAGTGCATCCACAGCAGCACGGCGGTAACCCCCACCAGGGTCAGGGCGGAAATCAGCGCCTTCGCCACCGAATCACCGATGAAATCGTCCAGGGCATTCAGGTCAGTCACAAAATGCGACGCCACGCCGCCACTGCCCAAAGTCTCGTACTCCGCCATCGACACCCGCTGCATCCGCCGCAACAAGGCGCGCCGGATACGGTACGTCACCTCCTTGGCGATCAAGGTGAACTGGCGCACCTGCCACACGCTCAGCACCAGGAACAACAGTCGCAGGACAATCGTCACCAGCAGGATCACCATGATATACAGCACCGGCCCGTGCCACGCCGCAGGGAACAGCGCGTCCATGGCCGCCACCAGCGCAGCTGGTTTCTGCAACAGCACCTCGTCGACCATGAGCGGAAACAACAGTGGCAAAGGCACACTGGCCAGTACGGCAAAGATCGCGACAATATTGGCGATCACCAGCGCGCGGCGATACTCCAGCGCAATGTCGATGATGTACCGCCAGCTATAGCCGTTGACGGGAATGGCATCCTGATCGCTGGCGGTGGGAGAAGTATTACTCATGATGATGGAACACCACTTCCTGCTCGGCAGGTCAGCAAAAACAGACGGCGCAGGAGCGGCCCCTGCGGCCACGACAGCCTATGCATGTAGACCACGTCACTGCCCGCGCATAAACAGGCCGTCCAACGCATCCATATTCATCTGCACCCAGGTCGGCCGACCATGATTACACTGACCGCTGCGCTCGGTGCGTTCCATGTCACGCAGCAGCGCATTCATCTCCGGGATCGTCAATTTGCGGTTAGCACGCACGGAACCGTGACAGGCCAGGGTGCCCAGCAATTCGTTAATCGCCTCGCGCACGCGTTGGCTGGTGCCATAGGTAGCCAGATCTGACAGCACATCACGCAGCAAGGTTTCTACGTCCGCGTCACGCAGCAGGCTGGGCACCTGACGCACCACCAAGGTCTCGGGACCCATGGCCTCGACAACGAAACCCAGTTCACCGAAGACCTCGGTAAACTCCGTGGCCAGGCGCGTCTCGCTCTCGCTGACGGCAATACTGATTGGCACCAGTAACGGCTGCGAACGCACGCCGTCACCCTCCAGCGCGGTCTTCATGCGCTCGTAGGTAATACGTTCATGGGCCGCATGCATGTCGACCACGATCAGCCCCTGAGCGTTCTCGGCGAGGATGTAAACACCGTGCAATTGAGCGATGGCATAACCCAACGGCGGGGCCTCGGTGGATTCCACATCCAGCCCTGTGTCTCCAGCCGGCAGTGTCTGCGCCCCCTGATACAGCGCCTGCAAGCCTGGCCGCTGTTCGTGCACAGCGAAGGCCATGTTACTTTGCTGCCGGTATTGGCCACCCGGCGTAGCACCAGGGTAACGACCCGTAGCGCCTCCGGCAGGCGGCGAACCCCGTTGCATGGACGACTCGGTGACGGTCTGCCCGGTTGGCGTTGCTGCGATGATCTCGCCGCTCTCCTCGTCCACCGTCCCCGGGCGCACATCGGCCAGAGCCTTATGCAGACTGCGGAACAAAAAATCGTGCACCGTGCGCCCCTCACGGAAACGCACCTCGTGCTTGGTGGGATGCACATTGACGTCCACCGCCGTCGGATCCAACGTCAAATAGAGCACGTAGGCCGGATGTCGGCCGTGATAGAGCACGTCCTGATAGGCCTGACGAATGGCGTGCGCCACCAGCTTGTCGCGAATCATGCGGCCGTTAACGTAGAAATACTGCAAATCCGCCTGCGAGCGGGAAAAGGTGGGCTGCGCCACCCAGCCCCACAGGCGCATGTCGGCGACCTGATAATCCACCCATAGAGCATGGTCGATAAAGGCCGAACCGCACACCTGCGCCACCCGCTGGCGCTGTTCCGGCTCGCTCTGCGCCGGGCGCAGCTTCAACACCGTGCGCTGATTGTGGCGCAGGGCGAAGGCCACATCGAAGCGGCTCAGGGCAATACGCTTGACCACCGTTTCGAGGTGCGAGAACTCGGTCTTGTCGGTGCGCAGAAATTTACGCCGCGCGGGGGTATTGAAGAACAGGTCGCGCACCTCGATGGTCGTGCCCTCAGGATGCGCCACTGGTTGCGGTTCGCTGATGGTATCGCCACCGTCACCCGTCACGCACCAGCCACTGTCATCGCCGCGCGCGCAGGAACGCAGCTCCAGCCGCGATACGGAACTGATGCTGGGCAGGGCCTCACCGCGAAAACCCAGACTGGCCACGCACGCCAGATCATCAAAGGAGCGGATCTTGCTCGTCGCATGGCGGCTGAGGGCGAGGGAAAAATCCTCCTTGAGAATGCCGCAGCCGTCATCGCGCAGGCGAATCAGCTTGCGGCCGCCCTGCTCCACGTCGATGTCGATGCTGCGGGCACCAGCATCGAGGCTGTTCTCCAACAACTCCTTGATCACCGCCGAGGGACGCTCCACCACCTCACCGGCGGCGATCTGGTTGGCCAGCCGGGTCGACAGTCTCTGGATGCGGGGGATCGCGGGGGTATCAGCGGACGTTGCGGCGGAACTGGCAACGGCGGTATCGACGGGGGAATCGCTCATGGGTGGCCGGGGCTCGTGGTTGACTGCGGGGCAGGTGCCCAAAAAGGGCCATTATACGTGCCAGTCACCGCTGCCCCACAATTTTCCTTTCCCTGGGAGAAAGCATGAATATTGCAGAGGTGAACCGTTTCAGCGGAAAGCCCCAAAAAACCACGCCGTAAATGTGCTATTATCAAATAGGGGACAGACCACGATTTCCATGAAAAATATGGGCTAAACTGTGGCCTGTCCCCTGTTGCCCCCAGTCTTATCGAGCGAATCATGGCCGGTGTCTTGTGAAACCTCAGGAATCTAAAATTTATCGGAGCCGAGACCATAAATCAAAGACCTGACCCTTTTTCCCCGTTTTCCCTGCTGACTTGTTCCTGACGGCTTTACTTGCCTAGAACTTTGCTGACTATAAATACCTCAACGCCACTCATAGAGCATTCTTCATTTGATGCCATGTTTTTAGTAATCACTTCTATTTTTTTACCTGATTTTTCTATGAAAATAATGAAGTGAATCTGAATATATAGATTATCACCAATATTTTCTGATGCAAGTCTTATCGTTTTAGTTTTATTAAAGTCTAGTGATTCGTTGCTTGTAATGCCTGCATTTTTCAATTTAACAAATGCCATACTTGTAGCCCATCGTTCTACACCAGAGCATTCTGGATGCTCTAATTCCTTAACAATGCCCCCCCGCCCTACACACCCAACAAGTAGTATTAACGTTAAAATAAATATAGTTTTGATGTTCATAATATTTACTCCATTACCTAACTACATTGATTTCTCTAACATGGCTATTCCATATTTTTTCTCTAACGGCACGAGGCATGATTATGCATCCAGATGAGGCAGTACCTGGAGATTTTATTGAATCACCATGAATTTGAAAATTAGCTCTACCATGAGCAGTATGGCCTACTGGCAAGAGTGGCAACACATAAGGGCCAGTATTAGCGCTGGTTCTAGGAGAATCTATCCGGTATTTCCCTCTTGGTATTGGCCCAACATCTGTAAGATGCTCCATTGAAGAATTATTTTTTCCTGATCCCTTTCCAGAGTATCCTTGTGCAATTTTCTGACCATTGCGCCAAAGTTCCCATTAGATTGTTTGTATTCCCAAAGAGCGAATAGGGGACAGACCACGATTTTCATGAAAAATATTGGCTAAACCTTGGTCTGCCCCCTATTATTCATTTGGGATTACTCCCGCCTGCCCGACGATAGCTACCCGGTGGCTGACCTGCCTTGCCGGGACGGGATTTACACCCGTTGGAATAATCGACCTGGCTCGGCCGCACTCCCCTATTATTTTCTATTATTCTCGAGCTAACCGGTGCGTGTCTTTTTACGCGTCTGAGTTGAGATTTTTGTTAAGTATTTTATACACAAAATCAACGTTACAAACATAAACATAATAAAAAACACTAATAATGCTGGTATATAAATAGTTTCATTATTTTCATTTAATAAAAACAATTTAATCCAAAAATCAGAAATTACCATTCCAAATAAACCGCCGTATAGAGAAAGGAAAACTGTATCCAAGCGACTTATTACATTTTGATTCTGGATAATATTATGAATTCGATTCGCTAACCATAGACCAATAGCAATGACGACAGGAATAACAAACAGTACAGCTTTACCAGTTTTGTTTATATCATCGTCACTTTCCATAAACATAGCCGTAACATCTAAGGATATAAATAGAAGAAAATAACATAAGAAAGCTAAAGCCAGGAAAGTGGCAGATAAAAATATTAATTTTTTCATCTTACAATACTCGCCAAAACCAAATTTCTCTTGATTTTCCAAAATCTGAAAAACTGCCTTCCCAAGAAAACCCTGCTTGAATTCTTACCCATGTAAACCAATCGGTTAGCCTTGACCCATTCCATAAATCAATATGGTCTCCACTTCTATTTCTAAAACTCTCTTTCTTTCCATTGTTTGTTCTTTGGTAGTAATCTTTGAAAAAGATAATTCCTCTTTTTCCTCGAAGCGTATTTTTGAATTCTTCAGCGTTAACTTTCTGTACCTTCTGAAACCCATGGATGAAAACAGAATATTTTTCCAGTCCTTTTGCTAACTCCTCAGCACGAATAATATGACCAAGCGATTTATCATGTTTGTGCCAACAATGTTCGGCCCCGGGAATACGGGAGGTATTGACACCAGACTTAGCTAAACTCACTCCCACGCGAATTGCGCATTGATTAGGATAGTTTGATTTTCCATTTGTTTTGCATGGGTTATCATCACCCGTAATAGTTGGGTGGTTTTCCCATAGCTTTTGAAATGTAACCATATTTTGTTCTCCTTTGGGCTCTTCTCCGGTCTTGTGAGTGAAAAAAAATGCCAATTCTCATGTAATCTAAGAGTATAGAGGAATGGCACTTAGTTAAGCGCTAGCGTCCCAGGAAAATCTACAAATAGCAAATAGGGGACAGACCACGATTTTCATGAAAAATATTGGCTAACCTTGGTCTGCCCCCTATTATTCATTTGGGATTACTCCCGCCTGCCCGACGATAGCTACCCGGTGGCTGACCTGCCTTGCCGGGACGGGATTTACACCCGTTGGAATAATCGACCTGGCTCGGCCGCACTCCCCTATTATTTTCGTAACTACTCAGCCCGCCCCCGTGCCAAGCACCTTATTTTTTGGTCGGCGAAATAATCAGAGGAGCACCTTCAAATGCATCACTCAACGCATTGAAGACATTGTGTCCCTGTTTTTTCACCGTAGAGATGTAGTCTCGAATACGGCAAAACGTTTTTGCACCTTGATCCGAGCGAAAGCAACCTGATACCTTTTGCTTCACCTTGACCATGCGCACATCACGCTCAGCCAAGTTATTATCAAAGTGAGCAAATAGGGGACAGACCGCGATTTCCATGAAAAATATGGACTAAACCGTGGTCTGTCCCCTATTATTTCCTATTATTTCGAAAAAGATATTTTCAATAAAGCGCAATCACGCCACACCACTACCGGGATTGTCCAACAAACGGTTCAGATTGTGGTTCGTTCCTCACACAATCTAACCTAATTCGTTCTAAATAATAAAACAGTTGTTCACGTTTTTTATATTTCTAAAAAATGCAATAAATCCTCCCTTGCTAGTTCACCTAACCCTAATGAAGCTAACGTTCTACCTTCTTCATAAAAGTCTCTTGCTAAAATTCCACCGCACATATCGATTAAGCGATTACACTCAGGCATGTTAATCCCTAATTTTTCACCTAGTGAGGATAATAAAACCAGCCCCATAGGCACATCTTCCGTTACGTATCTATTATCGAAACTATATGGGCCTGGAGGCGATGATATTTTATAGCTTTCAAAAACTTCTTTAGGGTCTTGAGTAAGATCTTCTTCATTTCTAAATAGACATGCTTCTAAATAAGGAATTGGCTCACATCCTAATGCGCTTAACGCTGCCATTTTTTCCGCATCTAGCTTTTCTATCATTAGCCATGCCATTTTAGTTGATAGAGCGTCTCTGTACATATAGGGAACTTCGTCAGGATGATGTTTAGCGCAATACTCCAGCATTGGATACATAACATAAAGTCCAACTGTGTGAACAATGATATTAGGATTATGTAGTGCCGATTCAAATATATGTTTTCGTACACTTTTCATTTCAATGTCGTAGGCAGGAAACAATCGGGATGCAACTGCCATTCCTTCTGCCGTTCTTGTGGCGGGAAAAAATGCCAACGAATTTCTAGCATTTTTAAATAGGACTTTCACTGTGCCAGGTTCAACCACTCTTGCATCATTAGGGGTAGATTCTCCTTCTGCAAATATGGGATTATTATCGCAAAATTTAGTATAAAAAATACTGCCTGCATAACCTGGAATTAAGATAACCAGTTGATCATCTTCAAAATATTTTGCAATTTTTTCAGCTAACGCCTGGTGGTACGTGGTTTGAATAAAAATCATGACGACATCCGCTCCCTCAATCGCTTCCTTGGGGTCTCGTGTAATCAATTCTAATGGTTGAAAAGTTTTTCCGCCATCATCAGCACTATCGGTAAAATGCCCTTTTTTTGTGTTATCGATGCAATATATTCCCTTATTGCTGACCATCGCTTCAAAATGTTCATCATGCATAATACGGTTCGAAGTCTTCAATAGTTTTACTTTATGTCCTGCCTCAGCAGCCATAAACGCACAAGCAGAACCAGCATTCCCAGCACCAATTATGGTGATTTTCATTTTTTTCATTTTTTTCATTTTTTACATTTTTTACATTTAAGTTAAACAATAAACTACCCCGCAGCAAGCTATCTCGCTACGCGAAAGCGGGGTATTGTACTGCCAGTTCAAACGCTTAGGCGTTTGAACAAAAAGCCTACGCAGCAAGCTGCGGGGAATTCGACCCAGAGAGATTCAAATAAAGTAACTCGTGAGCCTTAAAATATGGGTAAACCTAACTTATTAGTATCAAGCATAATCGCCCTGTTTTCCCGCAGTATTCAAACAGAAATCAGGCAATAACACTCGATAATCACCTAAAAATAAGCCCATTCGCCTTGACATCTTGATAATACCATACGATTCAGGCATGTTTTCACTGTTTAGGGTACGCAGTGAAAAACCATCCGCACAAAAATGGTTTGTGTGTTGAACGCCCGCAGGGCGGCCTGAGGGGCGAGTGGTGCGAGTCACTCAGAGTGAGGCAAATAGGGGACAGACCACGATTTCCATGAAAAATATGGGCTAAACTGTGGCCTGTCCTCTATCGTCCCTTGGAAACCTGAACGAAGCAGTTGCTCTTATGAACCTGTATTTTTTATACTCTTTTTTACAAACTGCTCTCCTGGTCTAGCACCGCTTAGGTAGCTAGGCGATGTTTCAACATTATAAAATTCCACACGAAACAGCACATCACCATCTACTAAAACACGATGATAGCGCTCTGGAAATATCACTATGGGGTGATCTTTATCAGCATCTAAGACGCTCTCTTCGTCATCCTCATAAACAAAGCGTAATGTGCCCTCCTCTACCACAACAAGAGCGTGTTTATCTTTTGGGGCCAAATGATTTTTAAGTAGACCTTTTAAGATTGTGTGCTGAGTCATGCTTGGTGTTTGGGATACTTTTACTGCGCCTATTGGGAGTGTTTCATTTTGATAGTTCACTATTGGCTCCTTTATGGTTAACTCCTTGGGCCAAGGATAGCACATAAAAACTAAATAAAAATCCCCGGGTCAAGCCCTCTCGCTTCCGCTCGACTTTCTCGTTCCTCGAAAGCGGGGTATTGATCCGTAAGTTTTATTTATTATCCCAATTATTTAACCCGAAAAAGATATTTTCAATAAAGCGCAATCACTCCACATCACCACTGGGCTTGTCCAATCGGGTAACCGGGGGTCTCTAACCCCCAGTCCCCACAACACCCTGCATGCGGCTCCGCACAGGGCGTTTCATTTAGCATGGTGAAGCGCAATCCATCCATCACGTAACGCATAAAGTCCCTGGGA
>JAKIUN010000044.1 GCA_021647505.1 Gammaproteobacteria bacterium | reverse complement strand
TAGGGGCGTGCACCGGAGCGGATGACTAATCGAACTGACGCACAAGCAGTATGCCTTGCTGGAATGCCCTCTAAAGGCATTCCTTTTGACGGACTATGTCTGGAATGTAAGACGAAACATCACCTCCTGCGCACCTCCTTTATCAAACTTTAATATTAAAGCCATGAAGCTTTCATAACAGCGCGTCATGATTCAAACAAGCCAACATTAAACAACAGCCGTACTGATCCCGGCCTAACAGTATGTAGCATAAGGAGTGCCTTATATGACTCAAGTAATCTTGCCATTACCCCTGGCATCGTCGAAAAGTCCGGTACGATGTGTTAATGCTGGAGCACGCAAACTTCGCATCGCCTTATATTCCCACGATACCGTGGGAATGGGGCACATGAGGCGTAACCTAATGATCAGTCAGGCCCTATCCTATTCCAACCTGCAAACCAGTATTTTAATGATTACAGGCGCACGTCAAGCCAGCGCCGCGCAAATGCCACCGGGGGTTGACTGCATCACACTGCCGTCTTTGCGCAAGGAGAGTAACGGTAATTACCTACCCCGATCATTGGATATTCCGGTGGAAGATTTAAAAAGAATTCGCGCACAAATGATCCGTGCCTCAATCGCCGCCTTCGAGCCGGATATATTTATTGTCGACAACGTACCTCGTGGCGCGCTCAATGAACTGGACGCGACGCTGGAGGATATCCGCCGACAGAATAAAACTTCTTGTGTGCTGGGTTTGCGGGACGTGCTTGACGAGCCTGAGCAGGTGAAAGCCGAATGGCACAAGGCCAGCAACGAGGAGACGATCGACAAATTTTACGACAAAATATGGATTTATGGTGATCCGAATGTTTACGATGCCGTTCACGAATATAAAATGACCGGCAATATTGCCAACAAGGTGAGCTATACCGGTTATTTTGATCGCCGTGTTTGTTTTGAGCAACACACTGAGCACGCGATAAAATCCAGTCGCAGCGAATTTAATCTTCCCGATGGTCGTTTCGTCTTATGTATGGCGGGTGGCGGACAGGACGGTGCGCCTCTAACCAAGGCATTCGCCCGTGCCACGCTCCCTGAGGACATGTTCGGGGTCATCGTCACTGGCCCATTCATGCCGCCTGAAATGAAGGCTGAACTCCACCACATGGCTGCCTCACGCACCAACTTGAGGGTGCTGGAGTTCGTAAACAAACCAACATTCCTGATTCATCAAGCCGACTATGTGATTGCCATGGGCGGTTACAACGTCGTTTCGGAAATTCTGTCGTTTGAAAAACACGCGCTCATCGTTCCTCGAACCACTCCCCGTCATGAACAACGGCTCCGCGCCGAACGTCTTAAAACCCTGGGAATCATCGATGTCGTCCTTCCTGACCAGCTCACTCCGGAGAGACTCTCGGCATGGATGGAAAATGCCAGTCGGTGTCCAAGTACGCCTTCGGTGCATGCCCAAATGGATTTTGGTGGCTTGTCCCGATTACCTGCCCTGGTCAGAGAAATCTGTCAAATCAAACAAAATAACCCATAGGAGAGGCCATTATTATGCCTGACTATTCCTACACACCACGCATTGGCTATGTAGTAAAGCGGTATCCACGCTACTCGGAAACATTCATCGTCAATGAAATCCTCGCGCACGAGAAAGCGGGGCTGTCGTTGGACATTTTCGCCCTGCGTCAATCTTGCGACACTCACTTTCAGGATACCATCGCCAGTGTGCGAGCACCGGTCACCTATCTGTCTGCGCCGAATGTGCTCAGCGCCGGTGAATTCTGGAACGAACTTATGACCGCAGTGAAAAACCTGCCGGGCTGGGAAAGCGGCCTCAACGCAGCGCGGAATGAAACGGCGCGGGACGTTTATCAAGCGGCATTGCTGGCCCTGCAGGCACGAGAAAAAGGCATTGAACATTTACACGCCCATTTCGCTACCTCGGCGACGACGGTTGCCCGCCTGGCCTCACTGTTTGCCGGATTGACATATTCGTTTACCGCCCACGCCAAAGACATTTTTCATGAGAGCGTAAAGAACGACGATCTACAGACAAAAATTCAAGATGCTACATCGGTCATCACGGTCAGTGATTACAATGTGGACTTTTTGCAAGACAAGTTCGGCAATTCCGCCAGCAAGGTACAGCGCATCTATAATGGCCTCGATTTATCCCGTTTGCCGTATTCGAACCCCAATAATCGATCGCCTCGCATTGTTGCCATCGGCCGTTTAATCGAGAAAAAAGGCTTCTCTGATTTAATCGCCGCCTGCACTGAACTGAAGATACGGAATATCGATTTTGAATGCCATATTATCGGCGGCGGCCCTTTGCAGGACATGCTCAATGCAGACATTCATCGGCGCGGCTTGCAAGAAAAAGTGAGGATGCTGGGGCCGCTACCGCAACGAGAAGTCATCGACAGTCTGCAACAAGCCGCTGTATTCGCCGCCCCGTGCGTTGTCGGTGTCGATGGCAACCGTGACGGTTTGCCCACCGTATTACTTGAAGCCATGGCCTTGGGTGTGCCGTGTATCTCAACCGATGTCACGGGCATCCCAGAAGCCATTAAGCACGACCACACGGGCCTTATCGTGCCACAAAAAAATGTCGCGGCTCTCACTCAAGGGCTGGAGCATTTATTAAGCCATCCACAAGAGCGCACACGGCTTGCACAACAGGCTCGCCGATTGATTGAGCATGCCTTCGACATTCATCAAAACACGGCTGTGTTGCGATCAGTATTTGACCGTGCCACATCCAGGATAAATAACTGCCAAGAGGTAGGATTATGAAAATTGCCTATATCTGCGCCGATTTTGGTGTGCCGGTTTTCGGTTACAAGGGATGCTCGATACATGTCCAAGAGATTATTCGCGCCTTTTTGAACCAGGGAGCGGATGTGACACTCTTTACCCCGCGCCCCGGTGGCAAACCCCCATCCGACCTGCAAGGCGTGACGTTGATCCAGTTGCCTGGTGCCGCCTCCACGGATCCCCGTCAACGAGAAATATTCTCCCAAAATCTCAACAAACACATCGCCACAGCACTGGCTAAGACTGGCCCTTTCGACATGATCTACGAACGCTATTCGCTTTGGAGCCATGCGGCCATGGAGTTTGCCCAAACTCACGCACTGCCTGGTATTTTGGAAGTCAATGCGCCATTGATCGAAGAACAAAGCCGCCACCGTCAGCTTTTCAATCGAGCTGAGGCCGAACATAAATCCCGCCGGGCTTTTGCTGCCGCATCGACACTGGTCGCAGTATCCGGTGAAGTCGCCAGTTATCTGGATACCTATAGCGAGACCTGTGAGCGCGTTCATCCGATCAGCAACGGTGTCAATCCCGCACGCTTTCAATGGCCGCCGGCAGCCAAATCAGAGGAGGGCTTCACTATTGGTTTTGTCGGTACACTAAAACCCTGGCACGGGCTCGATGGTTTACTCGAAGCATTTGTGCTGCTGCGTCGTCGTTATTCCCAGGTTCGATTGCTGATTGTTGGCGACGGCCCCAAACGTGGCGACCTGGAAGAGACGCTGAAGTCTCACGGCCTGGCTGATTTCGCTCACTTTACCGGTGCAGTAGCGCCTGACCAGGTGCCTGCACTGTTGGCCGCAATGGATGTCGCCGTCGCGCCCTATCCCGACAGCCCGGATTTTTATTTCTCGCCTTTAAAGGTTCTGGAATACATGGCAGCGGGCCTGCCGGTGGTCGTCAGCCGCATAGGCCAACTCGCCTCACTCATCCAACATGGTCGTAACGGCATACTCTGCCCTCCAGGCCAGCCTGCCGCCCTGGCCGCGGCCTTGGAACAACTCATGAAGAACCCGGCTCTGCGTCAAACATTGGGTAATGAAGCCCGCCGTACAGTCGTGCAATCCCATAGTTGGCATTCAGTCACACAGCGGATCCTTAAACTGGCTGGCATCAGGGCACCAGAGCCAGCACAACAAATCAGCCAAACCAGCTTAAGCGGAACATCCCGGTAATGAAGCATACGGCCGCCGGAGGAAAACACCATGGGAAAAAGTAAACATATTCGTGACAGTGCGCCCAGCTTATGGCGAATCGGCCGATTTTTCTCAGCAAAAATGGGCGCTTACCGGCTTTTGCTGACAGGTTCGTTTATTGCGATGCTATGCCAAATTGTATTCGTGATCGCCGCCCCCTGGCCGCTCAAGTTTGTGATCGACAATCTCATTATCCAGGACACCAGTGCCAGCGAAATATTATCAAATCCAGAATTATTACTGATTTTGGCTGCCTCAGCGATCATCGCCATCGCGGGACTCAAGGCATTGGCAGGCTATCTCCACACCGTCGGCTTTGCCATAATCGGTAGCCGGGTATTGGCCGAAGTTCGTCAGGATCTCTACCAACATCTACAAACCTTGTCCCTGACGTTCCACAGCAAAAACAAAACCGGCGACCTGACCACACGGGTTATCAGTGATCTGGGCATTATCAAAGAAGTTATGATCAGTACGGTACTCCCGCTATTTGGCAGTATCGTTTTATTGATCAGCATGTTTGCTGTCATATTCTGGCTACACTGGCAGCTCGCACTGATTGCCTTGACAATAATTCCGTTGTTTTTTTTCGCAGCAGGCTATCTGGGAAAACGCATACAAAAGGCATCCCGCAAGCAGCGCCACCAGGAAGGCGCCATGGCCTCTACTGCGGCTGAATCCATTGCGTCGATTAAAGCCGTACAGGCATTGTCACTCAATCAAAAATTCGCACATTCATTTGGCGCCAACAACCGCAAAGACCTCCAGTACAGTATTCGAGCCAAACGACTTACCGCCCTGTTGACCGGCACGGTAGGCATCCTTGTCGGTACGGTCACCGCGTTGGTATTATGGTTTGGCGCACGTTTGGTTTTAAGCAACGAACTCACTCCCGGTGAGTTACTGGTGATTCTTTCGTATATTAAATCCGCCTTCAAACCTGTCAAAAGTTTCTCCAAACAAGTCAGCCGACTTGCCAAAGCCGCCACTGCAGGTGAGCGCGTGCTGGATATCTTTGAACAAACACCGGACATCATCGATAGCCCCCATGCCGAACCCGCACCGCCGCTATGCGGCAATATCCGCTTTGAGCAGGTCAACTTTGCCTACGAACCCGGACATCCGATACTTCATAATCTGGATTTTGAAGTATCTGCAGGCCAACAAATTGCCCTGGTCGGTGCCTCAGGCAGTGGCAAATCCACGATCATAAGTCTGTTATTGCGCTTGCACGATCCACAAAGCGGCCGGGTACTGATCGACGGTCTCGACATCCGTGACTTCAGCGTCCATTCTCTACGCAGCCAGATCAGTGTGGCCCTGCAAGACCCCTGCATATTCGCCGCCAGCGTGCGCGACAATATTGCCTGTGGCTTCCCGGATGCCACCGATGCAGAAGTTGAAACAGCGGCCAAACTCACCAATGCACATGAGTTCATCCTGGCCTTGCCTAAGGGTTATAACACCCTTATCAGTGAACGGGGCGCCACCCTCTCCAATGGCCAGCGACAACGTATCGCCCTTGCCAGAACAGCCATTCGTGATTCACCGATTCTCATTCTTGATGAACCCACCACAGGGCTTGATCGTGAAAATGAAATCGCTGTAATCGACGCACTAAACCGGCTGTCAAAAGGCCGTACCACGTTCCAAATTACCCACCATTTACACCATGCCATGCAGGCCGATGCAATATGGATGATCGAGCAAGGTCGCATACTGGAACAAGGCACCCACACCCAATTGATGCAGGCCAACCAACGCTATGCAGCCATGTTCAAGACTGACCTGAAAGGCGTAAAACAAGAGGAAAATAACTATGCTGTCAACCGCTGATGCCAACCTTGTACAACGTGATCAAGCCATTGCCGGAATGAAGGTAGTGATGGATCCGGATGCCTTTCTTACAATATTACAGGTCGCCCGGCCCGAACTGGATGTGACCCGTGTGCAATTAACCTACCTGCGTTACCGGCCAACACGTACTTGCCTGGGCTCCTATCAAGTCAAGATTCGGGATACCGTCACACCCATGCTGGCCCACGTGACGGCCTACCATGGAAAAGCCTGGGGCAGATTGTCTATACCCATCGGCAATGATCACCACATTATATGTCAAGATCAGGTGTTGATTTCCCTCTTTCCAGGTGATGCCGGACTGCCCTCCCTCGCAGGGCTGATCAATCGTGATAGCAGGCAGGATATTTTAAAGACGCTACTCCCTGCCAGTGCCGAAGCGTGGCCGGCCGATATTGAAACTTTGGCGTATAAGCCACAACGACGCTACGTTGGCCGTATTAATTTCGAACACGGAAATAGTATCGTCGTGAAACACTATCGTGAAAACGAATATCCCAAGGCGGCATTGGCCACGATGATTGACTGCCCGGCTACCGCCCGGCTACGCACTCCGCGCACCTTGGGACGATCACAACACCATCAAAGTCTGGCATTCGAATGGCTCCCCGGACGCGTGCTGCGCCGTGAAATAACCACCACCTCGGCAGCTCACTCTCTCTATGCATGTGGCGCTGCACTGGCCGAATTTCATACCCTGGCAACAGACAACCTGAAACACCGCACAGCCAGTATAAAGGCTGACAGATTAACGGCTGCTGCCAAAACCATCGCCCATCTTCACCCACCACTAGCCTCACTTGCCCAGGAGATCGCCACAGGCATCGCCCAAAAACTGTTACAAGAGGCCCCCGCTAGGCAACGCATACATGGCGATTTCAGCCTCAGTCAAGTCATCCTGATGGAGAAAGGCCAAGTCGCTATTATCGACCATGATGAAAATGTTTGTGGCGACCCGATGGAGGATATTGGCCACTTCATCGCACGCCTGCTCAGGTATGAACACACCAGGAAAATAACACATAACCAAGTTGAATTACTGATGGAGGCCTTCATCGAAGGCTATCAGTCCAACACACAACAACCGATAACAACCCACACGCTTCCTTGCCACATCGCGGCGGGATTATTTTCGCTGGCTCACAAACCCTTCAGATCCCATAAACACAACTGGCCGCAGGGTCTACAAAAACGACTGGAAAAAATAAACGACATTCTACATTCATCCTATCCAAACGTTTGATTGCAGCGGTTATGGACTCTCAGAATATGATCACAAAGACGCCATCAACCCACCTCATCAACGAACGTTTTGAGGGGGTTCATCAGGCGCTTGACCGCGTAGCGGTGCAGGCCAACCAACACTATGCAGCCATGTTCAAGACTGACCTGAAAGGCGTAAAAAAAGAGGAGAATAACTATGCTGTCAACCGCTGATGCCAACCTTGTACAACGTGATCAAGCCATTGCCGGAATGAAGGTAGTGATAGACCCGGATGCCTTTCTTACAACATTACAGGTCGCCCGGCCCGAACTGGATGTGACCAGCGTGCAATTAACCTACCTGCGTTACCGGCCAACACGTTCTTGTCTGGGCTCCTATCAAGTCAGGATTCGGGATACCGTCACACCCATGCTGGCCCACGTGACGGCCTACCATGGAAAAGCCTGGGGCAGGTTGTCCATACCCATCGGTAATGATCACCACATTATATGTCAAGATCAGGTGTTGATTTCCCTCTTTCCAGGTGATACCAGACTGACTTCCCTCGCAGGGCTAGCCAATCGTGATAGCAGGCAGGATATTTTAAAGGCACTACTCCCTGCCAGTACCGAAGCGTGGCCGGCCGATATTGAAACTTTGGCGTATAAGCCACAACGACGCTACGTTGGCCGTATCAATCTCGAACACGGAAATAGTGTCGTCGTGAAACACTATCGTGAAAACGAATATCACAAGGCGGCAGTGGCCACGATGATTGACTGCCCGGCTACCGCCCGGCTACGCATTCCGCGCACCTTGGGACGATCACAACACCATCAAAGTCTGGCATTCGAATGGCTCCCCGGACGCTTGCTGGATAGTGAAATAACCACTACTCCAGCTGCCTGCTCTCTCCATGCATGTGGCGCCGCACTGGCCGAATTTCATACCCTGGCCACAGACGACCTGAAGCACCGCACAGCCAGTATAAAGGCTGACAAATTAACGGCTGTTGCCAAAACCATCACCCATCTTCACTCATCACTGGCCTCACTTGCCCAAGAGATCGCCACAGGCATCGCCCAAAAACTGTTACGAGAGCCCCCCGCTGCGCAACGCATACATGGCGATTTCAGCCCCAGTCAAGTCATCCTGATGGAGAAAGGCCAAGTCGCCATTATCGACCATGATGAAAATGTTTGTGGCGACCCGATGGAGGATATTGGCCTGTTCATCGCACGCCTGCTCAGGTATGAACACACCGGGAAAATAACACATAACCAAGCTGAATTACTGATAGAGGCCTTCATCGAAGGCTATCAGTCCAGCACACAACAACCGATAACCCGCACGCTTCATTGCCACATCGCGGCGGGATTATTTTCGCTGTCTCACAGACCCTTCAGGGCCCATGAACCCAACTGGCCGGAGGGTATACAAAAACGACTGGAACAAATAAATGATATTCTACATTCACCCTATCCAACCGCTTGATTGCAGCAGTTATGGGCCCTCTGAATATGATCACAAAGACTCCATCAACCCACCTCATCAACGAGAATTTTGAGGGGGTTCATCAGGCGCTTGACCGCGTAGCGGTGCAGGCCGAATTATCACGTCTACCCTTCTTCCGCGACGAAGGCGCCCTGCCGGAACTCACCGCGATTCGCCTCAACCGTCACAAGCCCGGACGGCGTTGCCTGATCGAATACGACCTTCTGGTTAAACAGCCCTCGCGCAAGCCGCGGCGCCTGACATTGATGGCCAAAATACGGATGAAAAGCCATGATCACAGCACCTGGATCGTGCTCAACAGGCTGTGGGCGGCAGGTATGAATGAGCAAGCCGGCGACGGCATCGCGCTACCGCACCCTGTTGGCGAGATTCCCCAGTGGCATATGTGGCTGCAGTCCAAGGTGCCGGGCGTTACGCTGGAGCGACGACTTGCCGGCCCACAGGGCGAACATCTGGCCGAGCGCGTCGCCGAAGCCGCCCACAAAATCCACCGCAGCGGTGTCCCGGCGCGACGCCGCCACACAATGACGGATGAATTACAGATTTTGCACGAACGCCTTGGCAAGACAGCCCGCGCATACCCGCAGTGGTCCGACCGCATTGGGCGCATCATTGACCACTGCGAGCGCCTGGGAAACCGCGTGACCACCGCCCCCTTCTGCGGCATCCACCGGGACTTTTACGCCGACCAGATCATTGCAGATGACGAACGGCTCTATCTGCTGGATTTTGACCTCTATTGCAAGGGAGACCCCGCGCTCGATATCGGCAACTTCATTGCGCACATTACCGAATTCAGTTTACGAAACTTAGGAGACGCCAGTGCGCTTGCCCATGTGGAACAAGCACTTGAAGCACGATTTTTACGCCTCAACCCTGGCGTCTCAGCACAAGCCATTCGCGCCTATGCCACCTTGACGCTGGCACGGCACATCCATATCAGCACCCTGTTCTCTCAACGGCGTCCCTATACCCAAGCCTTGCTTGAACTCACAGAGCAGCGCCTCGGCATATGAAATCATCAAACACTCCGGCAATGGGGTCACGAAACTCCGCGCCACTATTTTTCGCCAGCCGAGGAACCAACTTGAGCACTTGCCTGGCACTCACATTGGCAACCTTCTGCTCAACCGCCATCGGACAAAACATTCCACCCCTACCGCCAGAAGAGATCAGACAAACGGGTGGTGCCTCATTCGTCCAGCGCCCACAGGATGACGAACGGCCCGAAGAACAATTTACGGTGCAATGGTTCAATCGCCCTTTGATCATCGGCGGCGACATCGACACCAAGCTAAGATACCGGGAGGATGTATCATTGGGCCGTCGGGATGATGACGATTTTCGTCTCAGTCTCGGCCTGAAATTTGAATTTCTCTATCACTTGACACCCGAAACATCGTTTTATATTGAAATAGACCCCAGTTACCAGACATATCTGTATGCTGAAGATAACGATATGGACACAACCCAAAAAATCGAACTGGGAGAACTGTGGGTCTATGTCGGGGGACTTGGAAATCATCGCCTGAGCCTGCAAATTGGCCGCCAATATTTTGGTGACAAGCGTGAATGGTGGTGGGACAAGCAATTGGATGCCGTGCGTGTCCAATACACTGGCAGCTCATTCAGCGCTCAGTTCGCCATTGGTGCGAACTCGACCACCATTTCCACCGAAAGTGATCGCCTGGATCCCGAGGATGAAGATATCACCTGGCTAATCGCCAGTGCAGATTGGGAGTGGACGAAAAAGAACCACTTCGAGATATTTTTCCTCTCCCGTTTGGATCATTCCTCAACGCCTAATGTCGGCGATATCATCTCTGAAAAGCAGGAAGACAACGAAGATGCCACGATCAATTGGCTTGGTCTGCGTAGCCGCGGCAGAGTGAAAAGCGATGATTTTGGCAAGGCTTATTACTGGCTGGACAGCGGCGTGGTTTATGGAAAAGAAACACTGTTTGACGTTACTGATATCGGCGACGGTCAAAGCAAAATCGACCAGCGCCGCGACCACACCATCAACGGCTGGGGGCTGGATTTCGGCGCCACGTGGGAGACCAAACTGCCCTATCAACCGAGTCTGACTTTCGGCTACGCGAAGGGTTCAGGCGACGCGAACCCCGATGATGACATGAACCGCGCCTATCGCCAAAGTGGTCTGCAAAGCAATGATCACAAGTTTCGTGGCGTCACCAGCTTTCGATATTACGGTGAATTGTCACGCCCCGAGCTGTCCAACCTGGTGATCAGGACGCTTGCGCTGGGCTTTCCGTTGCTGAAAGACAGTTCTCTTGATCTGGTTTATCACCGCTATACACAAGTCCACGCCTCGGATCAGCTGCGTAACAGCCGGATTCGTACCCGCCCGGAAGGCAAGCATCGCGACATCGGTGAAGAATTCAACATCATCCTGGGCCTGGAGGAATGGCAACAACTGGAATTAGAACTGGTCGCCACTCAATTTCGTGCGGGTAAAGCATACGGCATATTCTCTGGCAAAAAAGCATCGAGTATCACGCTTCAGGTTCAGTACAATTTCTGAAAAAAATACCGCTGAGGAACGAACGAGCACGATCCTTACAGGGACAACAGTTCGTCCACACCACTGACTCGGGCCAGCGCCAGCAACTGAGATGGCATATTGGTAAAGCTAATGTTACGCCCTCGGCGCCTGGCCTCACGCAGCCAGTCGACCAGCAGAGCAAGACCCGCGCTGTTGCCGCGTCCGACTGCATCGAGACTCACTTGCACGCTGCCATCGCCGCTGAACAACTCCTCGCTACGCCCCGCCAGCGCTGGCACACTGTCAAAATCTAACTCGCCAATGAGCCGGTAATGCCCGGGAGAAACCGCTTCGAGACGTACCTCAGTCACGCTTCACCCGCTGGTTGCGTTCGGAGAGCTTGGCGATGAGCTTGGGCAGGCCACCCTGGCGGATTTCCTTGGAGAAAGAACTCCGGTAATTGGTCACCAGACTGACACTGTCGATCTTTACATCAAAGACCAGCCATTCCCCCCCCTCGGTGCGGTACATGCGGTAATTGATCGGTATAGGAAAACCGGCATCCAGCTGCACCTCGGTGCGCACGGTGACCTCCGTCGCCTCTTTCTTGGTGCGCAATGGCAAAAAGTCGATCTCTTGATCGTAATTGTCATTCAGGGCTGCGGCATAGGTGCGCACCAACAGGGCGCGGAATTCCTTCACAAACTGCTCGCGCTCGGCCGGACTGGCCTTGCGCCAGTGCTTGCCCAGCACCCAACTGGACATACGGCGGAAATCAAAATGTGGCAGGACGATCTCGTCAACGATTTCGTACAGCCGTGCAGGATTTTTCTTGATCTCCGCCTGTTCGGCCTGCAGGGCCTTGATGATCCTGTTGGTGGTCTCTATCACCAGCTCTTGCGGTGGCTGGGCCGCCGCCATCAGCGACAACGGCAAGCACAGCAACATCGACAACAACACTACCCGGCCGACCCCGGCCCAAAACATCATCTGTTTCATGGAATATCTCCCGTCACCACCCGCAGGCGCTCGACATGCATATTGTAGGCGTTCACCACCCTAAGGTAATCCCCATAGGCCAGCACATAGCCCTGAAAGGCCGCGACCAGGTTGTCCGTCTCTTCCACGCCGGCCTCGAAATCCGCATAGACGCTGATCAACCAGCGACGCCCCGAACGACTGCCTTCATACAGACGCTGCACCATCTCGTGATGGCTGTGCACGGTGTGATACTGCTCGGCAACCTGAAAGGGGATACCCATGCGCGCCTGATCCCGCAATGCCAGGGTGGCATCCAGCTCGGCCTTGGCCTGCGCTACCTGCGCCGGTTGACGGCCGCTGTTCCAGTCCCACTTGAGACCGATAACAGGTGTCATGCCGGCATAGTAAAAGGGATCGTAAATACTGACATCGTTAAGATCCTCGCGCCCCGGCGCATAGGAAACAGAGCCTGCCAGACCGGCATAGAGATTGGGCAGGGACTCACTACGCTTGGCCAGCATGTATTCGCGGCGCGCATCCAGCCCCGCCGCCAGTTGCCGCACCTCGGGCCGTCGCGTCATGGCCCGGGCGGTCAGCTCCTTCAGGCTGCCCTCCGGCAGGGGCAGCGGTTTGAGACGTTTGTCCGCCACCTGAACATTGTCGTTCGCACCCAGGCCTGTGAGGATGCGCAGGCCTTCCAAGGCGATGCGCTCATAGCCCTGCGCCTCGACCTGATAGCGCTTGAGCAGCGCCGTGCCCGTCTGCAGGGCAAACAGGTTGGATTGCTTGGCGTCACCCTCGCCTTCGTCCAGCCAGCCCTGCAACAGATCGAGTGAAGCCTGTAGCTTGTCGAGGGTATCGTCGAGCAATCGCCGGCTGTCACGCGCCGCCAGATAACCGTAATAGGCCTTGGCAATGTCCATACGTGTCTGCGCGCGCGCCAGTTGGATATCACCACGCTTGACCTGAATATTGCCCGCCGCAGCCTTGGAATAGTGCGTGATCTTACCAAAGGTATGCAGTGGCTTGACAAGCCTCATCTCCAGATAATACCACGGTGACAGACCATCGATATCGAAGGCATCCGAGGCAAGTCCAATACTTTTTTTACCGTCCGCATTGGTGGTCTCGAAAACACCACCACGCACCTTGGGTGCAAAACCCAGGAAGGTGTTCATATACAGGCTCCAGCCATCGGCGCCGCGAACCTCGCGCAGCTGGGCACGCGCCAGATCCACGTGGCGCTCTTTCTCCGTAATACGCGGATCCACCTCCAGGGCACGATCAACCGCCTGCTGCAAATCCAACACCACGGTCTCGGCCTGACCCTGAGACAAAGGCAGCAGGGCAATCAACAAAAACAGGCTCAGTCGGTGAGTCATATTCATTTATCCGCCTGACTGACCAGGAACTGGCCGATGAGTTTTTCCAGCACGATCGCCGACTGGGTCAGCTGGATACGGTCGCCATCGTGCAGATAGTTCTCTGCACCACCGGCCTCCAGGCCAATATATTGCTCACCGAGCAGACCGGAGGTAAAAATGCTGGCCGAGGTGTCCTCAGGAAGGTTGTCGTAGCGCGGATCGATATTCAGAGTCACCACCGCCTCGTAGATCTCACTGTCAAAACCAATTTTCGATACCCGGCCCACCACCACTCCAGCCATGGTCACTGGCGAGCGCACCTTGAGGCCGCCGATGTTTTCAAAATTGGCGTTGAGTTCATAGCCTTGCTCATTGCTGAAGGCCCGGATGTTGCTAACTTTTATGGACAACATCAGTAACGCCGCCATGCCTGCAATGACAAACAGGCCTACCCATATCTGTACACTGCGCGATTGCATCATTTGCTCATCCCCAACGGTTGCTCCTTGCCCTTAAAATGGGTACGCCCTTACTCACTATGAGTCGAAGCGCCTCAAACATCAGTCATCCCCAAACATCAGTGCGGTCAAGATGAAATTTAGCCCCAACACGGCCAGCGAGGCGTGGACTACCGTACGTGTGGTGGCACGGCTCACCCCCTCGGATGTGGGCACGGCGTCATAGCCCTCGAAGAGCGCGATCCAGGTCACGACGAAACCGAATACCACACTCTTGATAACGCCACTGGCCACGTCATCGAACAGATCCACCTTGGCCTGCATCTGCGACCAGAAGGCACCCTCGTCCACGCCCAGCAGGCCCACGGCAACAAGATAACCGCCGATAATACCCACCGCACTGAAGATGGCGGCCAGCAACGGCATGGCGATGATGCCGCCCAACAGACGCGGCGCCACCACCCGATGCAGCGGATTCACCGCCATCATTTCCATCGCCGAGAGCTGTTCTGTGGCCTTCATCAAGCCGATTTCAGCAGTCAACGCCGAGCCGGCGCGGCCGGCGAACAGCAGCGCCCCCATTACCGGGCCCAATTCACGCACCAGCGACAGCGCTACCACCACACCCAGCGACTCGGTAGCGCCAAAGTCGACCAGCGTATTGTAGCCTTGCAGGGCCAGCACCATGCCGACGAACAGACCGGATACGGCGATGATCAGCAGGGATAAAACGCCGCTGGCATAAATCTGTTTTATCACCAAACCAAAACGCGGCAGCAGACTCGGGAAGCCGCCCAGCACATACAGCAGGAACAGGTGGCCACGACCGATGCGTTCGGTGATACCCAGGGTCGTCGCACCCAGGCGTTGCAGGAGGCCCATCATGGGCTGTCCGCCAGCAGATCGGTGCGATAGTCGGGTGCCGGATAGTGGAACGGCACCGGGCCGTCGCTCTGTCCCTGCAGAAATTGCTGTACCCACGGCGAGGTGGATTGCTGCAGCGCCTCCGGTGCACCGTGTTCCACCACCCGGCCCGCAGAAATCACATACACATAATCCGCAATGGACAGGCTTTCCTGTACATCATGTGATACCACCACTGACGTCAGTCCCAGTGCATCGGTGAGACTGCGCAACAGGCTTACCAGCACACCCAGCGAAATGGGATCCTGGCCGGTAAACGGCTCGTCGAACAATACCATCTCCGGATCCAGGGCGATGGCCCGCGCCAATGCCACGCGCCGCGCCATGCCGCCGGAGAGCTGTGCCGGCATCAGCTCGCGCGCACCGCGCAGGCCCACCGCGTGCAGCTTCATCAGCACCAGATCACGAATCATAAGCTCCGGCAGGCGGGTATGCTCGCGCAGTGGAAAGGCCACATTGTCAAACACCGACAGATCCGTCAGCAGGGCGCCATTCTGAAACAACATGCCCATGCGCTTACGCAGGCGGTACAGCGCTTTGCTGCGCAGAGCGGCGACGTTCTGCCCGGCCACCTCCACCGTACCCGCGTCGGCGTGCAACTGGCCGCCGATGAGGCGCAACAGGGTGGTCTTACCGGTGCCGCTGGGGCCCATGATGGCGGTCAATCGGCCGCGCGGGATGTCCATGTCGACACCATCAAAGATGACCTGTTCGCCACGCGTGTAGCGCAGGCCACGGATACGCACCCAGGCTTCCGGCATCGAGTGTTGTTGCGAATTCACGGGTTCCGCGCTCAACTCAACACCTCGGCGGCGGACAGCATATCGGCAATCATCATCGTCATTCGCAAGGCCTCGATGTCCGGGGCCTCTCCTTCCATCATCAATAGAACGGTGCCATTGCCGGCACCGAAACTCAGGCAGTTCTCCACCACTTCACGCCACTGGCGCGGTGTGCGCACAGTGGCGTCGGCGCGCGCCAGCGCCAGTAGGCCGAGCTCCCAGCACGGCGGCGCCCCCTGGCCGGCACTCCAGGGTGAGACCACACCGTGGTCCAGCAACCTGTACTGTCCCGCATCGCTGAGTGTCAACCCCGGCGGCAGGATCACCGTTACCGGCGCCAGCTGCCGTGCCCGCTGCAAAGACAATTCCAGTTGTGTCAGGTCGCTGTCACAGTGCGTCGGCCGCAACAGGATGCCGCCAACCTGCCCCGCCAGTAAAGCCACCACTGCCTGGAAATCCATCCAGTTGTTTCGCAGATCAACCACTTCGAAAAAAAACCGGAATGCCTTATCGGTGTCTTCTTGCCAGCGTGCCACTTCCCGTGCATCGGCCTTCGCCCATTCTTCCGCTGGCACCACCACGGCACGGAATTCGTTGCTATAGTAGGACAGCTGCCAGTCTACCGGCAGACCCTCGGGATAGAAACTCTCTTTCCAGGCCGGGTGCCGCCAGCCGCGTGCGGCAACGAAAAAATTTCCATCGCCGCCGTCTATCTGCTCTACTGACATCAACCCTCCGCCTCAACCAGCCCATTTGCATGCGCACATACTCTGACATCCTGGCGCAAAATAAAATAGCCACTTACCCCAACATTGTATCCGAATGTATCCAGATACATGCGGATTCGCAGCATTCAATCTCGTAGACCTCTCGCGCACCTTGTTTGCCAGTCAGGATTCTCACCCACTCCCGCAGCGACAAGCGACCCAGTTCAACACAACCGATGGAGTACAGCGACAAGCTGGTAGTGCCCAGCCGCTTCATGCGCAATCGAGGTGAGGCAGGATATCCTCAAAGCGAATGTTTTTGGCAGGGTGATTATCAGCACGAACCCGGCGTTTGCGTAAAATACCCGCAAAGCCATGTACCAACGCCCAGATCATGATTTCGGTGCCTTTATTTCCGGTTGAGCCATGCTTAAATGGAGCACAGCCCTCGTGAAGCACCTGACGGGCAATCGCCGATTCCTGCTGAAGTTCAGGGTCATCGTAACAAAGCTCTTTGGCTGAAAACATGAGATCGAACAACGCTTCATTTTCCTGCGCGAACCGCAAGTAGCCATTGCAAATAGCGACAAGGCGCGCACGCGGATCCGTGGCGGAAGAAACCTCGCGCTCTTCGAGCATGGTTGCGGCAAGCGCCTGATAGCCTCGCGCGGCAATCGCTGTTAGAAGGCCGTTCAAACCCTTAAAATGATAGGCGGGCGCAGCATGAGAGACGCCTGCATTAGCCGCACATCTCCGCAGTGTCAAGGCCGATAGCCCTCCTTCGTTCAAAAGATCGATCCCAGCCGTAATCAGTGCCTCGCGAAGATTGCCGTGATGGTGGTGTTTTTTTTGTGGTTTGTTGCACATAGGATGTTTTTTTACACGTGAATCTTGACATCGTCAAATTTATCGCCAACAATCACATCAACATAAACTTGACAGCGTCAAGATAGGTGATGCCCGGCTCAGCTCCTCTGCGTCTCTGTGGTGAACTGAGTAGTGACAAAAAATAATGTGCCGTGGGTTCTCCGTCAAAGTGATATTGACGGGATCGTCAGGATACAGGATAAGATCAACACCGGAGCAACGATGAAATTACTCGACAGAACGCTTTTGATTACTGGTGGGACTTCAGGAATAGGCGAGGCACTGGTTCAGCAACTGGCACAGCAAAATATTGGGCTTGTCATCATTGCCCGCAATTCGGCGAAATTGAAAAAGCTGGCTGAACAATTTTCCAATATTCATCCTTATCGATGTTCTCTGGCCAGCAAAGTGGATGTCGAAAAAACGATGGGTGAAATTACCGATAACCATCCGGACATTTCTGTGGTCATCAATAATGCAGGTATACAGGTGACGCCAACTTTTCTGGATAGCGATTTCGATCGCAATGGCATAGACAATGAAATCACCATTAATTTAACGGCGCCTATTTGGATATGCGCCTTAATGCTCGGAAACATGCTTGATCTAAAGGCACCTGCTGCTTTTGTCAATATCACCTCCGGCCTCGCTTTATTTCCCAAAAAGAATTCTGCGGTCTACTGTGCAAGCAAAGCGGGGCTTCGAAATTTCTCAAGGAGCTTACGTTATCAGCTCGAAGAAACTCAGATATCAGTACATGAAGCAATCCTGCCATTGGTAGACACGCCAATGACCGAAGGACGGGGCAAAGGAAAAATGTCAGTCATGCAAACCGCCAGAGCGATTATTAAAGGCATCGAAAACAATCGCGAAGAAATCTACGTCGGAAAAGCAAGGCTGATACCTTTATTGGCGCGAATCAGCCCCTCACTGATGGGCACTATTATGAAGGCAGGATGAGTTTTGGCTAAAACAGGAAGGGCATCATGAGACAACTAATAACACTTGCGCTGACCTTGGCCGCTATCTTTGTATCTACATTTATCCTGATCAAAGCAACAGGGATATTGACAGTGGAAGATATCGAATCGGCATTGGCCGCAGCCTCGAAAATAAATCCACTTTACGTCGCAGCAATCATTATCGCGCTGTTATTTGCAGATTTATTCATCGCGATACCCACGCTTACCATCGCCATTTTGTCAGGCTATTTTCTTGGTTTTGTATTGGGCGGCATCAGCGCTATGTCAGGCATGCTTCTGGCGGGACTGGCCGGCTATATGCTCTGTTGGCTTTATGGCCCGGGATTGCTGATAAAAATTTATAAAAACCCTGAAAAACTCCGCGAAATGGAACGTGTATTTTCCCTGCATGGATCTATGGCATTGATCATTTGTCGTGCACTTCCAATTTTGCCAGAAGTGAGTTGTTGCCTTGCCGGAGCCAATCGCATGTCCTTCTGGAAATTTTTATTTTATTACTCGATTGGAACCATCCCCTACGCATTTATTGCATCCTATGCGGGCTCACAAAGCAGCTTGAGCAACCCAAAACCCGCGATTTTTACCGCCATTGCTATTTCACTGTCTCTTTGGTTGGCATGGTTTATTTTCCTGCGCAAGAGCAAAAACAAACAAATAGCCAAGCTGTAAAATACAAACTAATTACCAGTGCCCACCCTACATAATAAAGTAACAGTGTATTTTATTTCGGCACACGCCTCAAACCGGAAATTATTTAGAGGTGTATTTGTAATATGGTGTAAATCCTATTTATTAATAAGAGGAAAATGCGATGACAAACCATAAAGTGCCGCCAATCTCAAGGGCCAGAGCGATTGCGATAAAGTGCATGTTGCTAGGAATCCTGCTGACGCAAGAGACCGTTGCAATGAATTGGACAGAAATAAATCTGACAGTGACAGATATTGATGTAACCCGTGGCGGAGAAATTATTGTATTGGTTTTTCAGGAGAAGGGGTTCCCAAAAGACCATAGTAAAGCACTAAAAAAATATATATTCGTTGCAAAAAATAATCCGTATAACTTGAAAATCACCGTGCCTAATGCTGTCTTCGCATTAAAAATTCATCATGACGAGGACAGAAGTGGAAGCGTGAAAAAAAACTGGACAGGCATTATTCCTGCGGAGGGTATTGGATTTTCTTCCGGCGCGAAAATCCGTTTTGGCCCACCATCATTTGAAGCAGCCAGGATGCAACCGCCGGACAGCGGTGAAGTAGCTATCGCGATCAGGTATCCCTAGTGTACTGTGCTAGCCTGAGTGCCGCACGCCACCAAACCTGCGGAATATCTTGCCCCCCTCAGTTCCTGGAAAGCTTATCAGACGCTGGAAGCGTAATACTTAAATAGATAATGAAACAACAGTCCACTCAATTATTTTTATTGCTATTTATATTATTCATTAATATCTCTCCTACCCGGGCCGAATACCTGCCTGTCTGGGAGGTTCGCGCAGGCCTTGCCGGCATGAGCTTACCCCACTACCGTGGCTCCAATAGCTACAGTACGCTTGTGCTCCCTTTTCCCGCTATAATATACCGAGGCGAACGCCTCAAAGTAGGCGACGGACGCATACAAGGGTTTCTCTATACCTCCAAAACAGTAAGCCTCGACTTTAGCCTTGCCGCCAGCCTGCCCGCCAGCCCGGATGATAATGGCGCCCGGCGGGGGATGTCACGGCTAGACCCGACATTTGAAATTGGCCCATCACTCATTAGCCGATTATGGCAATCGGAAAACAAAAAGACTCACCTGTCATTGGAACTTCCCCTGCGAGCCGCCTTTTCCATCAATGAAGATGATTTGTCTCTCGGTGATCACGGCTGGACATTTGCACCATTCATCAATATAAAACACTACTACAATCATTCAAGATGGGAACTTTCACTGGGCCCCATCTACGCAACACAGCGTTATCATAGCTATTTTTACGATGTATCAACGGAAGATTCACTCTCAACACGGTCAGTATATGATGCCGACAAAGGCTACAGTGGCAGCCGGATCACGCTAGCGATCCATAAACGTTTCAACAAACTGTCTCTCATCGGCCTGCTTCGCTATGACATGTTATCGAATGCCGTCTTTATGGATAGCCCGCTGATAGAACGCGCCGATAACCTCAGCGCAGGACTGGTCATCATGTGGCAAATCGCAAAATCAACGCGCTCAACAGATCATACTGACTGAACATGGCCTCTACTGAGGGTTAGGGATCGCACAACAATCACTATTCAACCCAGTAGATTTCGCGTGCCGTCTGTTGACCGATCAACGCCTGGGCGAGACTGCGCGCCTGCACGGCCTTCCCCGGCGCGGTGGGTATGCGACCAGCCATGATCTCCGCCAGCTCCTGCGGTAACAATGGCTGACGATCCGGCTCGGCGTAACCCTGGGGAAACACCGGCAGATTCGTGACTGGGTCATACTTGTCACGGGCGCCGACCGTGTGCAACAACTCGTGGGTAATGACCAGATTGTTGCCACCCGTGGCGCGGCGGCTGGCGAACGCATTCACCATCCCCAGCAATCCCTTTTGCAAACCCAGCGAGTGACCCAGCCGGGGGTGGGCCGTGGGGTCGTGGTACAGCACAAATATCTGGATATCCGCTGGCGGGCCATGCTTCCGTGCGACACGCCAGGCCCAATAGCGAATCTTCAGGCTCCATATCACATTACCCGGCACACTGCGTTCGGCTGGCGGTTGCGGTGGTTTTTCCGTCAGCACCGGGCCCAGCACCACCTCGAAAGGCTTGCCCAGGGTCAGGCGATAATATTCGGCTTCCTGTGCAAAAAATTCCTCGATATCCGTAAACGTCTCTCTATCCAGCCGGGCGATGTAATTTTCCGACGCTGCACTGCCATCAGCATTGATGGGATAGATAGCCACGACCAGTGGCCGGTCCCAATCGGTGGTGCGCAACCAGGTGAGCAGGCTGCTCGCCGCCACTGCAAACAGGATCAGCAACAGGATCAGGATCCGCAGCAGACGAAACTGCCCGCCACCGCTCATTTACGCAGCAACCAGAACAGCAGAGAGAGCAACAGGCTGACAATGATGGCGGTGGTCAGCGGGAAGTAAAAACGCACATTACCGCGCTCAATGAAGATATCGCCGGGCAAACGCCCAAGCCCCAGCTTCAGCAACCAGGGCCAAAGCAGGCCCACGGCGAGAAAGAAGATACCCAAACCGATGAACAAACGTGGAAAATTCATTGCCGCAAACGCTGTAAAAATGCCACAGAGCGAAGGAACCGCCCCGTGGCAAGGGGTGTCAGGTGATAGTCTTAACGCCACCCGGGGTACCGAGCAGCAGCACATCCGCCGGACGCATGGCAAACAGACCATTGGTGACGATTCCGGCAATATTATTCAGGGTCTGCTCCAGCTCCACTGGGTTCATAATCTGCAAGCCATGTACATCGAGGATGACGTTGCCGTTATCGGTCACGAAACCCTCACGGTAGGCCGGTTGGCCACCCAGCTTCACCAACTCGCGGGCGACATAACTGCGCGCCATGGGAATCACCTCGATGGGTAACGGGAATTCGCCCATGATATCCACCAACTTGGATTCATCGGCGATACAAACGAATTGCTTCGACACCGCCGCAACGATCTTTTCACGCGTCAGCGCACCACCGCCGCCCTTCATCAGGTGCAAATACTTGTTGGATTCGTCGGCACCGTCCACGTAAACATCGATCACACTCACCATATTCAGCTCTTCTACCGGAATGCCATGCCCCTTGAGACGCTCGGCCGAGACTTCGGAACTGGCCACCGTAGTCTCGATCCGGCCCTTGATGCTGGCCAGTTCATCGATGAAATAATTGGCCGTGCTACCCGTCCCCACACCCACCGTCATACCGGGCTTGATGTAGTCGATGGCTGCCTTGGCCACTGCCTTTTTCATTTCGTCTTGATTCATGCTTCTGTTTCCCGTTGACTGGTTTACCGATTCAGGTCTGGCAGCAGTATACCGCAAGCACCACACTCTGCGCCTGACAGGCACACGCCAAGCTGATACCGTTGCGGCATTATGTTGGATCACTACACCAAAAAGATACTCAATGCCCGTGTCTACGAGGTCGCCAACGAGACCCCGCTGGAACTGGCCGAAACCCTCTCCCTGCGTCTCGGCAACCCGCTGTGGCTGAAGCGCGAGGATTTGCAGCCGGTATTCTCCTTCAAGCTGCGCGGGGCCTACAACAAGATCGCCCGGCTCGACGCGGAGCAGCAACGCAAGGGGGTCATCACCGCCTCCGCCGGCAATCATGCCCAGGGCGTGGCGCTGGCGGCACAGCGCCTGGGACTCAAGGCGCTGATCGTGATGCCCAAGACCACCCCGGACATCAAGGTGCAGGCGGTACAACGCCTAGGTGCCGAGGTGGTTCTGCACGGCAATACCTATGACGACGCCTGCGAGCGCGCCGGTGAGCTGGTGAAGACACGCGGTATGACCTACATCCCGCCCTATGACGACCCGGACGTGATCGCCGGCCAAGGCACGGTGGCGATGGAGATCCTGCGCCAGCACAGCGGTGGCATTCATGCCATCTTCGTCCCCGTCGGCGGCGGCGGACTGATTGCCGGCATCGCCGCCTACGTCAAGGCCCTGCGGCCGGAAACAAAAATCATCGGTGTGGAACCGGAGGACGCCCCCAGCCTCCACCATGCGCTGGCCGCCGGTGAGCGGGTGGTGTTGGATCAGGTCGGCATCTTCGCCGACGGCGTGGCGGTGCGCCAGGTGGGCGAAGAGCCCTTCCGTATCGCCCGCGAAACGGTGGACGAAGTAATCCTGGTCAATACCGACGAAATCTGCGCCGCCATCAAGGACATCTTCGACGACACCCGCTCCATCGCCGAACCTGCGGGCGCCCTGGCCGTCGCCGGGGCAAAAAAATACGTTGCCCGCGAACAGATCAGCGGCGAGGAACTGGTGGCCATCGACTCCGGCGCCAACATGAATTTTGACCGCCTGCGCCACGTCGCCGAGCGTGCCGAGCTGGGTGAGCGCCGCGAGGCCCTGTTCAGCGTCACCATCCCCGAGCGGCCCGGCAGTTTCCGCCGGTTCTGCGAAATGATCGGTCTGCGCGGCATCACCGAATTCAACTACCGCTACGCCGACTCCTCGCAGGCACACATCTTCGTCGGCGTACAAATGCACGGCGGCGACACAGAAAAGGATGTCCTGATCCACGAGCTGAGTGAGGCCGATTATTCCGTATTGGATCTCACCGACAACGAAGTGGCCAAGCTGCATATTCGCCATCTGGTCGGTGGCCACAGCCAGGGAGCCAATAACGAACGCCTGTTTCGCTTCCAGTTCCCGGAACGCCCCGGCGCCCTGCTGCGCTTCCTGCAACACATCGGCGGCCGCTGGAACATCAGCCTGTTCCACTACCGCAACCACGGCGCCGCCTATGGCCGCATCCTCTGTGGTATTCAGGTGCCACCGACGGACAGCGACGACTTCCAGTCATTTCTCGATGGCCTGGGGTACGAACACTGGGACGAGACGGACAACCCGGCTTATCGGCTGTTCCTCGGTTGACGGAAACGTAGGTTGGGATAAGCGTTTTTTGCGAACCCCAACGTGTGCTGCGGCACTCCACTCTCCGCGTACGCATAGCGCACAGCAGATAGAAAATTCGGGAGTCAGGTGGAATTGGTCGAAAAACGTTGGGGCTACTCTAGAGACTCACGAAACATCCGTTTTTAAGTGCGATTGAAGGGCATCCAAAAGCCTTGCCGCACCCGGCTCATCAAGCCCGTGGACAAACATCAGCGTCTTGATCAGCTCGTGCCAGTACACTGGCGGCCTCCAGCCAGCTTCGTGCTCCATCTCTTCCAGGGTATAGCTTGCCTGCCTTAGCCGCGAAAATACGGCCTCATTTTTCACCTCGATGTCCGACGATGGGTCGATTGCATCCCGCAATACATAGCCTGCGGGTTGATCCCGCGCATATTTGGCGGCATCTGGCCGCCGCATCTCGCCCTTTCCCATCAGGATCCAGTTGGCATCGAACCCCCTTAGCGCAAGCTCGGTAATCACCTTGCTGCCTGGCGCATTCTTACCGCTTTCGTAACGCTGCCATGATCGCTTTCCAAGCCCAAACAAAGGATCCATTTCCTTCTGAGTCACCCCAATAGCCATTCTGACGCTTTTCAGCCTACCAGATAGGCCTGAATTTAGTGTTAGACGTGCATTAATCGGTGTGCGGCCCTTACTGTTATCGTCAGT
This sequence comes from Gammaproteobacteria bacterium, assembly GCA_021647505.1. Classification (GTDB taxonomy): domain Bacteria; phylum Pseudomonadota; class Gammaproteobacteria; order SZUA-152; family SZUA-152; genus DRQN01. Next base: position 8,241 of record JAKIUN010000044.1, on the reverse strand, counting down.
CATGATCTCGCACTTTAATTATTATCCTTATATTTCATATAACTACATAGACCACGCCCGGAAAGACTAAAAACAGTGCCTGTCATCAAATTTTGCGCTGTTTACGGTGTTGACAGAGCACCATATAGCGTCTATTGTTGACTGCATGAGTGCGTTTATACCGTCAAAAAAGACCGGCCTCACTGAAGACAGGCACCCCGCAGACATTGTTGCCGGCGCCTGCAATACCGGCACGCCACGCTGCCACCCACCCCTGGCGCGCAGCTACAGCAGCGCCCGGATGGAAAAACACACCCTTCACCGACCATACCCCAGCAGCGGACAAATAACTGCCGGATACACCGGTATAAAGCCCAGCCGCAGGCGTGCGCGCAAAAGCGGAGCATGCGCACCTGAAAAGTGTAGCACGGCGCCGACGGGAGACAATACCTGTCATGAGAGGCGGATATAGGCCGTGGCAGGGCGATCAGGAGTTCATTGATGCCGATCCATTCGACATACCAATACCAATGCCCGCACCACTTTTGGCCGGCCAGTTTCCGGTGCGGCAACGCCGCGTGCGCAATATTAGCGCCCCGCAGTGGATTAACCATAACGGCTGTCCACACAATGTTTTTGTTCACGGGCCAGACGCGACCGCTTATCCATGAGTATTAAGCACCGTCACGGTCACGCCACCCACCGCGACGCCATTTGGGCCGCCATCCATGATCTGCACGAATTCAGTGTCTCTGAGATCGAGGACAAAACCCGCATCAGCCACAGCAGCATCAAAACCTACATCCTTGGGCTTACCAAAGCCGGCTATCTAAAGCGCACAGAACATCACCACCGCGCAAAGGTCGACAATCGATTTGTCGCCAACCGCTGGAAACTGATCAAAGACATCGGCGTGGATGCGCCACGCATAACACGCGACGGGAAACGCATCACCCAGGGCCTTAGCCGGGAAAACATGTGGCATGCCATGCGTATCCTGCGCGACTTTTCGAGCACAGATCTCGCCGCTCAAGCCAGCACCGACGACATCACCATCAAACACGTCGATGCCAAAAACTACATCAAATACCTGCACAAGGCCGGCTATCTGATTGTCGTCATACCGACCAAGCCCGACACCCAGACCCGCTACCGCATGCCCGCATCACGCTATACCGGCCCACGCCCACCCATGATCCAGCGCACCAAGCAGGTCTTTGATCCCAACACGGGGAAAGTCGTCTGGCCAAAACAGCGGGACGAAACCAAACACGATCATGGTGTAGGGCAATACTCACTTAAGAGATATGCGCGTTCCTGACGTTGGCGTCACACTTTCTTTCACCATTCAAGTCTGAGCCCTGCGGTCAAATTCCAGATGGTCAAATTTTCCTGAGCCACGGTGGTTTCGTATTGGATATAGGAGGACACGCCATCAGCAAAGGTGGCCGAAGTACCCACAGCCAACATATAATAGTTGGAACTCGGCTCATTGGTTTCAAAACTGAATTGGCTGTTCGGGTCGATGAGGAAGTATCCTTCCACATTATTGGCATCGCCCTGAAACTGGTGTAACCACGAGACATTGACATGAGGCACCAACACACCCCATGAATAGCTGAAAGCATAGCGGAATTGTGCACCCAAGGTGGAAATCAACTGAGACACCTGTTGTTTGCTTATGGCAAAATTATAAGAGCCTGCGCTGGTTTCCTGGTAGCCGTCGATGGTAGTTTTCAGATAGTCCAGACGCGCATTCAGGGTTGAAGTAAAACCCCGATACACGAGGTCGTATCCACCGCCCAGGCTTATGGCATAGCCGGTACTGTCGGTACTGCTTTTTGCCGTTTCATTTGTAGTACCAAAAACCACTCGCCGGCGCATTTCATAATTGCTGAGACTAATAACGCCAACGACATCGATATAGCTGTTATCGGAGGGATAGTAACTGCCATAGAGCGTACCGCTGTAGTTCCCCACATCCATGCCACCCCCCTGGCGCTCTATGTCCATGTCCGTTTGCCCATAGCCCAAGGCCAAACCCATTAACCCCTTATTGCCAAAGCGATAGTCAGAGCCAATGGTCAGGGCATAGTTAGCAAACTCAAATCCGGTTTCATAGATGGTTTTATCCTGTGTGCCACCACCAATTTTACCACTGACAAACCCGCTCCAGTTATTGCCGAGTTCCGAGCCTGCGCTACCACCACTGGCATTTTTTTGCCATAAACTGTCTTGCAATAATGGGTCAAGCATGTCACCCGTGATGGTTTTATTGCCATAATCTAGGGTAAGGCCGCTGAACAATGTTAGATTCTGACCGCGCCGTAACGAAGTCAAACGGCGGCTGATGTTGGAGAACTGCTCTTTGGTCAGTTCATCGTTCAAGGCGCCCTGCGCACCGACATTGGTAGGTGAAATGGCATCGATAAATTCACGCAAATCCTCTGCAGAACCCGAATTGCTTGTAATACGAAACTGTTCACACAGGTCATCTGTTCGATCCTGATCCAGGCAAATATTCGCTATTGTATTCCTTGTGGCGACACCGGGAGAGCGGCCCTGATCAGAGATTGCCACATTACCCACATTGACGGTTATCGTCGCAGTTTCCGTTATACCCTGATCGTTATCCACTGCATAATTAAAGCTTTCCCGGCCCTCGAAATTTTCTGCGGGCCGATATTCCACACACAGCAGTGTGTTGTCAGTGCATTCAATGATGGTGGCCACCCCTGAAGCGGGCGGGGAGGAAATTGTGACCACGGGATTGCTGATATTACGAATACTTTGGGATAGATCGATTGATATTGCTTGGTTCACCCGAGTTGAAATCGTCACATCTTTCAGTTCAGCCTGAGCAGCAACAGGAAACAACATCAAGGCCAGCAAAGCCAATGACATGCCAACATGGGCGTAAGAAATCAATGCACGGTGATTGACAATATTTTCATTACTGAGATGCGAGTTCATCAGGCATTGTATTTTAGAAAGCGGTATCATGTGATGGCCTGCCTTATTTAAATATATTGTCTCTTGTCCCTATCACTCAGGCTGTCTTGTAGCGTGGCAGCTCCACTGTAAGCATCGGAAAATCCAGCCCGGGGAAATTGATTTCAAACAGCACTGCTGTCTCGCTAATGAAATTTCATTGCAATGCTAGCGGCCAGTCCGTCGGACACAAGCTTTTTTGAGGTAGAGACCAGTGGTTTCAATGACTTCCTGGATTCCAGGAAAAACTCAGCATGACGATACGCTGTTAGCGGAGCAGCACTGTTCAGCCGTGAATATTAACATTGCAGACAGAGCATGCAGGACATATTTTTATTAATTGTTAATATTTCACATTAATTGAGCACGTTTCTTTATTTTTTACACCGTTAATACGTTAAAATCCCCTCGCTGGGCGCTCTCAACTGGTAGAGCTATACCGTGTTGCCCAACATTCCTTGGCACAGCCGCCAGGCAGGCACAAAAATGCAACATTATCAATAAGGAAACACCCCTGGATATCGACTGTTTTCCATGTTGGATTGCCATTCTCAGACTTACCCAACGACTTACCTTCAACCCATATTTGTCAGTACACAAAAAATAACCATAAAGAACAATAAGTTATTATTTGAAAAGTCATCGCGTGGCACCACAAAGTGACGATTTTGTGGATTTTCTCCTCAGTCGATCAGTTTTTCGATACCTCCTGGCTGAGCGTCGATCCCAAGCGCTTGGCAGACATCTGCCAACCCTCGGGTCGGGCTGCTTCTCCCGCAGTTGCCGGCGGATAATCCACACAAACTGGTAGGCCAGTACGGTAATGGATAGATGCCCATCGATACGGTTCTGCTGAAAAACATCACTCAATGGTGGTGGTGACCCTCCGGGCCGTGCGCATGGCCATGCTCCCGCTCTTCAGCGGTGGCATCGCGGATATCGACGACCGTGACCTCGAAGTTTAGCTGTATTCCTGCCAGTGGGTGGTTACTGTCCACGGTGACGGTCTCGTCACTAATCTCGGTGACGGTAACCACGTCCATCTCGCCTTCGGGGCTCTGGGCATGGAACTGCATGCCGGACTCGATCTCGCCATCAGCGGGAAAGCGGTCGCGGGGGACACTGGCGACACGGGAATCATCACGTTCGCCATAACCCTCTTCAGGAGACACGGAGACACTAAGTTCATCGCCACTCGTCTTGCCAGTGAGGGCGTTTTCCAGGCCGGGGATGATGTTCTGCGCACCGTGCAGGTACAGGAAGCTGCCGTCATCAGACTGGTCGATGACGGTGCCGTCGTTGTCAGTCAGTTTGTAGTGCAGGGTGACGACTTTGTCTTCCCGAATAGTGTTTTCTGCCATAGTCATGGGATTCCTCTATTTCGTTTGCTGGTGATAAATGGCTCGGCGAAAAAATCACAGCCGGTGCCACTACGCATCAGCCCGAGTTGATAGCCGAATTGATTGAATTATATCCGTGCCTACTGCCCCCGTGCACGCTGGTAAGCGGCCTCGGAAAGCTGGCCCCATTCGTCGTGGTCGGCCATGAAAGCACGATAGTTCTCGTAAACCTTTTTAAAGGCGGGATCCTTGGCCGACTCCTCGTCCAGCACCTCTCCAGTAAGTCGGTGCAGCTCGGCCAGCACGTCATCCGGGAAGGGCAGCACCTGCACCCTGTGCTCGTCCTTCAGTCGGTGCAAAGCCTGCATGTTGCGGGCCTCGAACTGGTTCAGCATCCACTGATTGGTATCAGACGCGGCGACCTCGATGACCTTTTGCAGATCCGCCGGCAGACTGGCAAAGGCCTGCGCATTGACCGTCAACTCCAACACCGGGCCGGGCTCGTGCCAGCCGGGATAGTAATAGTATTTGGCCGCGCGGTGCAGACCCAGGCGCTCGTCGTGGAAGGGACCGACCCATTCCGTGGCATCAATGGTGCCACGATCCAGGGCGGTGTAAATCTCGCCACCAGCCATCAGTATCGGGGAACCACCGGCCTTGGCGAAAACTTTGCCACCGAGGCCGGGAATACGCATCTTCAGCCCCTTAATATCGGCCACAGAATCGATTTTTTTGTTGAACCAGCCGCCCATCTGCACACCAGTGTTGCCCATCGGAAAAGGCACCAGGTTGTGGGGTTGATACAGTTCGCGCCACAGCGTCAATCCGTCTCCGGCCGACAGCCAGGCGTTCATGCCTTGGGCATTCATGCCGAAGGGCACGGCGGTGAAAAACTGCGCGGCGGGCAGCTTGCCGGCCCAGTAATAACCAGCACCGTGACCCATCTCCACGGTGCCCTGCGACACCGCATCGAAGACCTGCAGGGCCGGCACCAACTCACCACCGGCAAACACTTTGATCTTCAGGCGGCTATTGCTGATTGTCTTCACGTCATCGGCGAAACGCTGTACACCTTCCTGAAAGATGGGAAAGTTGGGTGGCCAGGTGGTGACGATCTTCCAGTTGTAGGTCTTTGCCGGTGCGGCATCCACAGCGCCAGCCGGGGTGTCGGACTGACCGCTGCAACCACTGAGCACAGCACCAATAATGAACAGGATAAAAAGGGTCTGAATAAGAACACGCATGCTTGTTACCTTGTGGAAAATGCCTTGCCGAGGTGTGTTTGGACTGCCAAAACGCTAAAGCTTCGGCGAAAGGGGAGGATTATAACGGTTTATGACACTTTAACGCAGACACAAAAAAGCCCCGCTGCAAGCAGCGGGGCTTTTTTGGTGGGTTCAGGCGGCTTTCTGGTGCGCAATAGCCTGTACCAGCTGTTCCAGTTTCAGCGTATCAGCGGTAAACCCACGGATGCCTTCGGCCAGTTTTTCCGTGGCCATGGCGTCCGCGTTCATTAGCCAGCGGAAGCAGGCTTCGTTGAGTTCGAGGCGTTCAATGTCGGCTTCACGCGCCATTTCCGGCGACAACCAGCGCGGCAGCTCACCTTCACTGGCCTGCAATTCTTCCATCAGCGCAGGGGCGATGGTCAGCAGATCGCAGCCGGCCAGTTGCGTGATTTCATCGATATTGCGGAAGCTGGCACCCATCACGACCGTCGCGTAGTCGAATTTTTTGAAATACTGATAAATGGTAGTGACGGATTTGACGCCGGGATCATCGGCGGCAGCGTAACCGTCCACGCCCTCGGCCTTCTTGTACCAGTCCATGATGCGACCGACGAAGGGAGAGATCAGTGTCGCACCCGCATCGGCAGCGCCAACGGCCTGGGCAAGACTGAACATCAGGGTCAGGTTGCAGTGGAGGCCCTTCTTCTCCAGTACTTCGGCGGCACGGATGCCCTCCCAGGTGGCAGCGATCTTGATCAGGATACGTGAGCTGTCCACACCGGCCTCGCGGTATAGGGCGATGAGCTGCTCGGCACGGACGATGGTGGCAGCGGTGTCAAAGGAGAGGCGTGCATCCACTTCGGTGGAGACGCGACCGGGCACGGTAGCGAGGATCTCCTTGCCGAAGTTGACGGCAATCTTGTCCAGCGTCAGCAGGCGCCGTTGTTCTTCGCTACGGCCCTTGGCCTGGCCATACTCGATGGCCGACTGTACCAGCGGCTGGTACTGCGGCATCTGAGCCGCCTTGTACAGCAGCGAAGGGTTAGTGGTGGCATCACTGGGCCGGTATTGCTGAATGGATTCGATGTCACCGGTATCGGCCACCACGGTAGTCATACTGCGTAATTGTTCAAGCTTGTTCATTGCGTCTGTCCTTTGCGCCAAATTAGGGGGCACTACAGGCTGATACTAACGGCCATGTCTTGAATGACTTTAGTTCTGTAGGGTGGGCACTGCCCACCATTTACCTTTCTCGGAGGCCTGCATGGGTGGGTCATGAGACTTGGACGTGATGGGGGCCGATTAGTTCGCCGGTAAATGAATCCACAGATGGCTGTACCAATAAAAGCGGCCCTTCTGCGCCGAAGGTGCGGTACAGTTGTAGCGGCTGCGGCCCATCGGCAACGGCGCAGCGGCCCGCACGACGAAGCGCCGTGCGGCGCGATCTTCCCATTCCACATCGACACGTCCCTGCCCTGAGATAAAACAGCCGAGCTGACCGAGGCGGGCCTCACTGTCACCCAGGCTGACGCGCAGACGCGGCGGATTGCTGGCGTCGTCGATCACGGGCTCCCACGGCTCGGCCGACAGCACCGGCAGAGCCAGGCTGGCAACCTTGGTACGGAAGCCGTCCATGTCGGCGTAGCGCTCTGATATGGGGAAGCGCGGCAGGGCACGAAAGTCATAGCCCAGCCCGGCCGGGCCGGATTGCTGGCCAAAGGCGGTATAACCCAACCCGGCGACCAACTCTGCTAACGCGGCATTGAACTCACCGTAGGGATAGGCCAGCAGCATCGGCGCACTGCCCAGCTCTTCTTTCAGGCGCCGCTGCGCCCGCTGGATATCCTCACGCAGGCGCACCAACCAGGCCCGCTCGTCCTCATCCGACTGACGCTGGATCAAGTGCCCATGGCTGGCCGAGTGATTGGCAAAGCTGGCGCCGTGCTGCTGCATTTCACGCATCTGCGCCCAGGTCATCAGAGCCGTGTAGCGTTTATCGACGCCATCGGTGGCGACAAAGACAGTGAAAGGCCAGCCGCGTGCGCGCAGGCGCGGGAAGGCCTCGGTGTAAACGGAGGTATAGGCATCGTCGATGGTGATGGCCACCACCCGTGCCGGAAAGGGTTTGTCATTGCGCAGGAACCGCACCACCTTCTGCAGCGACCAGACCTGGTAACCGTTGTCGGCGATATAGTCGAGGTGAGCCTCGAACTGCGCCAGGTGCACATTGGTGGAGGGATATTTTTCGACGCCGAAGTGGTGATACATGAGGATCACCGCCTGGCGTTCTTCGGCGCTGACAGCAGTAAAAAAAACCGGGCCGATGAGGATGGTCAGGAGCAGCAGCCAGTGAATATGGGTATTTTTCCTGGTCATTTAGCGCATGCTTGAATGGCCATCAGAACTGATAGCCAAGATTAAGCAGAAATCCCGCACGATTTTTCATCATTACAATCTCCCTTGGTCTTCCGTAGCAAATATTGTAACGCCCATCCCCGGTTGCCTTGAAGGCGTCATCGCAATAGTCGTATTTTTTCTTTCTGGCCATTTGTTCACCTCTAATAAATCCAATTGGATGGGTTCTTCGAAGAATTGTGTGAAGGCCTATGGGGCCATTTTCAGGCCACCACAATAAAACAATATGCTATTTCTGAATCCATCGAATGAACGATAACCCCTGGCATTTGACTTGACGGTCTGAATCT
>JAKIUN010000106.1 GCA_021647505.1 Gammaproteobacteria bacterium | reverse complement strand
GTCTTCTACTACGTTATCGTATGGGCGTATCATTAAGAAAATCCATTTTTTTCGTAGACCTCTTGTATCATTTTTTATCTATAGCTTTCAAGGTTAGGTGTAAATATTATTTAATTTCCATTCCTAACGAAGTCCAGTCCATTGGATGAGCGGTACGCTGGGCATCCTTCATGAACAACAGCATTCATTATTCCGTACTTGGTCTGGAGCAATCCAACAGGAGCGGGTTGAGGCCGCGAAGGGGTGAAATGCAAGGATGTGTTTCATCAATACAGCGGTTTCAATGACTTCTTACTATGCCGGGTCAAGCCCGATATGAGGATGCGTTGTTAGTGGGACAGGCACTGTATGGCCTCAATGGTTAAGACTGTCAGGATGCACGAAACACATCTTGCGCGCTGTGTAAAAACATCCGCCCGAAGGAGAGAGGGCCTATGTCAGAAAATTCACGTGGAAGGATAAGACCCCGTAGCCGCTTAATGTATAGCCTGAGAAACTCTCTATATCCCCTTGGTTTGCCCTGGAATGGTTCCACTTCTCCGTGCCATACATCCACTCCGGATCATCCATTTTTTGCCGAAAAATTCCCCAGATTGTGGTAGGATTTCATGCTCTATTTCGTCCCAAGATGCGTTCATGTTTCATCTCTGCCAAGGACGCAGCACATTTACAAGGACAAGGTCATGACTCTGCACTGCCTGACAACACGTTTCCCCTATCTTCCGATGCTGCTTCTGGCGCTGTTTGCCCTGGCCTTGCAAGGGTGTGGTGACGGGGTTCGCATACTGCCTCCATCCGATGCCGATCCGACCGGGTATTACACCAATAACGGGGATTTGGAGGTGATGAGGGCCGACAATACGGCGCCACGGTCCTCCACCGTCAATGATCTGCAAGGCATGGTCACCGACGGGCAGTTGATGATGCTGAGTGACACGGAAAACCTGACCTATGTTGGTACGTTTACGGTAAGTGGCAATGATATCAACGGTACCGTTACCGTCTATGAAGCGGACGTGATGACCCAGCAGGATGTCCCCCTGACGGGTCAGATCACGGCAGGCTCGACAATAACCGGTACCCTGGGTGGAACCGGGGCGGCCAATGGTACCTTCACATTGAACTATGCACCGCTGGTGGACAATGGGCCGGTGGATATGGATACGGTGACTCGACGCCTGAGCTGGGAGCCCGTAACCGGAAATCCCCCCGCTATCCCCTTTCTGGATATGGCGGCTGGCGCCAGGCCGGCGCCAGCGATAAATATGACATCTGCTGGATCCGGTAGCGAGATTTTTGATAATTGTGGTTTTACCGGCCGGGTGGATCCCATCACCGGCACACACCTCTATCGGGTTTCCGTTACCATGGTCGATTGTGTGGATAAGGCTATCCTGGCCACACCGGTCTATACAGGGCTGGCTAGTGTGCGCAGCGAGGTGAGCAGCAATGACCGGCTGATCCTGGTCATGACCAATGGGGCGTATGATTTCAGCGGTGAATATAAAGAATGTTTGATCGCCGGATGCTTATGATGCCCACGGTCAGCTTGTCTGCCGCTGAACGTATAAAGCACTGGATGGCTATCAAACACAACCCACAGATCGAGGCGGGCTGGTGGTGAACAAAAAAATGTGTATACGGCGTGTCATGGCAGTGCGGGGCCATGGACTGTTTTCTGTACTGTTGCTCTGCATCACGGTTTCCCCCTTGGCCATGGCCGGGCCGGACGGTGGTCAGGTGGTTGGTGGTAGTGGTTCCATTGTCCACACCGGAAATACCACCACCATCAATCAATCCACGCAAAACATGGCCATCGACTGGCAGAGCTATGACGTCAACGCCAATGAGCGCGTGCAGTACCTCCAACCCAACGCATCGTCCATTTCCTTGAATCGCATCCTGAGCCAAAGCGGTTCCACCATTGCCGGGCGAATCGACGCCAATGGCCAGGTGATACTAGTCAATCCCAATGGAGTTTTTTTCACCCCCACCGCCATCGTCAATGTCGGCGGCATTATCGCTTCCGGCTTAAATATCCAGCCCAACGATTTCATGAATGGCCGTTACATTTTCAATGAAGTTTTAGGCACCGAAGGTGCAGTCATCAACAGCGGCATGATCAATGCTTCACTGGGCGGCAATGTTGCATTAATCGGCAAACAGGTCGAAAACGACGGACTGATCGTGGCTAATCTGGGTTCCGTCACGCTTGCCGCGGGTAAACAGGCAGTATTGACCTTTGACCAGGGCGGATTGTTGGGGGTGAGGGTCAGCCAGGAAACATTACAGGAAGAACTCGGCGTTGATCCGGCCGTGATCAACAGCGGTGAGATTCAAGCCGAAGGCGGGCGTGTCTTGCTCAGCGCCAGTACCAGCCGGGACGTGTTTTCTCAGGCCGTCAATACCGGTGATCTGGAACAGGCCACCAGTGTCGTTGTGCACGAAGATGGCAGCTTCTCGCTCGGTGGTGGGGCCGATGTCATCAACACCGGCAGTATCGACACGTCCACAACCGCAAACGATCAAGATGCCGGTCGCATTGTTTTAATCGGTGAAAATGTCACCAGCAGTGGTGAGTTACGCGCCGATGCGGCGAACGGCAATGGTGGTGAAATCGAACTGCATGCGCAAGACACCACGTTACTCACGGGCGGGAGCCTGACCTCTGCGCGCTCGGAACGTGAAGGTCGGGGCGGTACCGTCAAGGTGCTGGGCGATAATGTGGGTTTGTTCGATCAGTCTGTCGTCAATGCATCGGGCGCAAATGGCGGCGGGCGGATCTTCATCGGTGGCGATCAGGAGGGGAATAACCCCCTAATCCCCAACGCCGAGTTTATCTATCTGTCAGAAGACAGCCAGGTATTTACCGATGCGCTGGATAACGGTAATGGCGGCAGACTCATTACCTTTGCAACCGATACCGCCCGCATCTATGGCGATCTGTTCGCCCGGGGCGGTATCAACGGCGGTGACGGCGGATTCATCGAAACTTCCGGCTTGATCGGCTTTCAGATTGCCGGTGCTCCCGATGCCTCATCGTATCAGGGGGAAGCCGGCACCTGGTTGATTGATCCGTATAATATTACCGTGACCAACAGTAGAAATAATGCTTCGGTTAGTTCACCTTTCATTCCAGGCGGGGAGGATGCAAGAATCCATGTTATTGATATAAAAAATGCCTTATCGGGTACCGATGTCATTATCAGAACCCGGGGAGAGGCCGGGGTGGGCAGCAAGGGTGACATCACCTTCGATAGAGATGGCGATCTCAATTATAACGACACGGGGACAACCCGCACGCTGACACTGGATGCCGCCGGTGATATCACCTTTGAGGCGGGCAGCCGAATTTTTGACAGAGACTCAAACAGTCAGGACAGTCTGAACGTCGAGCTGCTGGCCGGTGGCGCCGTGATCCTGGAAGGTGCGGTTGGCGGACAAGCTGCCGCCTCCATTACCACGCAAGGGGGTGATTTTATTGTTGGTGATCCTGACAACAGCATTATTCCCGCGGGCTTCACCAACATTCCAACGAGCTTTACCAACAACGGCACGATCACCACTACTGGCGCTGAAAACCAGGGCGGCGGCGCCATCACCATTGATACGTCGGGCACATTGACCTCAACCGGATTGACGGCAAATGGAGGTGTGGCCGGCAATAATGCCATCGGCCGGGCGGCGGGCGCGGTCACGCTGAATGCAGGAACGGGCATCATCCTCACAGGGCCTGTCACGGCGACAGGCAGCCCAGGTGACCATGGTTACGACAGTGGTGCAGGCGGTGCCGTGCTGATCACCTCCACCACCGGCGCCATCGATATTCAAGCGGGTATCGATGTATCCGGCGGTCATGGTGATGGCGATAATGACAATCATCCCGCCAGTGGTGGCGATGCGGGCAGTGTCAGCATAACCGCCGATAATGGCGCCGTTACCGTTAGTACGATCACCGCGAATGGCGGTAATTCGGCAGGCAATGATAGCGATAACAGCCGTCGTGCGGGCAATGGCGGTACTATCGCGATCAGCGGTAGCGAAATCACACTCAATAACAATCTCTTATCCATCGGCGGTATGGACAGTGAAAGCAATGAGGGCAATGGCGCGGCCATCACCCTCGATGGCCCGGTGACCCTGGCAAACAGCATTATTCTGGATGCTCGTGGCGCAACCCGTGGTGACATTGATTTCAATGGCACGCTGGATGGAACCACAGCCCGTGCAGAAAATTTGACATTGTATGGCCGTGGAATCACTTTTTCCGGTTCGGCAGGCAGCGGGACGCGTCTGGGTAACTTGGTGATGGACGCCACCGGTGTAGTCGATGCGGACGCACATTCCATCGCCACCCATTCGTTGACCGTGAGCCAATCCGCGGCCTTCACATCAGGCACCATCGATACCGCAAACGCAGGCAATACAGGCGGCAATATTACGATCACCGCTGATCAGATCACCTTGAACGATGACCTTGACGCGGGAGGCGCCAGCGATGGCACGGTTGCACTGACCTTGAATTCAGCGGGTAGCGTTACCCTTGCGCGTACCACTGACTTCACCTCGGCGGTGATCCTGACCGGCAGCACGGGGACGGACACACTCACTGCCGCCAACCGGCCGAACAATTGGTCATTGAGCGCCACAGATTCCATTCTGAATGGCAATTTTACTTTCTCCAGTATCGAAACACTCACCGGCAATGCACAAACTGATCGCTTCATCCTGCCGGACAGTGGCGAATTTTCAGGTACGCTTTACGGCGGGGATGGTGTCGATGAGATTCAGGCAGGCAATCACGTGAATACCTGGAATATAAACGGCGACGGCGTTGGCGCCGTCACCGGCCTGAACAATGGGTTTAATGAGATTGAGACCCTGACTGGTGGTAATGCCGAAGACACCTTCAACATCAACAACGATTTCTCAGGAACCATAAACGCCGGGGCCGGCACCA
>JAKIUN010000043.1 GCA_021647505.1 Gammaproteobacteria bacterium | reverse complement strand
CTGAAAAAAAGCGGTTTTTTGCAGGTTTTCAGTGGAAGGCCTGCTTTATTATAGCTTTCTTCGCGCCAGGAATGGAGTGGTTTTTTATATTAAATCATGAGGTTGGATAGTTTTCGGGCGGGCACTACCTAGTGCCCGCCCGAAACCGTGGCTTGTTTCATGGGTTTTCGGGCTGGCACTATTTAAGATATGCCTCAAGTAAGTGCTATTCGGCTTTGACCCCTTTATCTACCGAGCCCTTTACCTTTTACTGAATCAGAATTCGAGCAACACATTGATTTTACTGGGATAATAATAGACGGCGTCTCGATTTTACATTAAAGTCTACCACTGTAATGGCCGATCTTAATGTGAATGCCCCATAGCAGATACATGAACATATTTTCTATGAGCCTGAATTTAGCTATACTGGGGTATCCGTTGGTTCTACACGAGCATTAGTATAGAATCCGACTAAGAATATAATCTATTGATATATAGGTTATTTTCACATCATGAGGGAAGAAATATGATACATCTAGAAGAGGGGCACCGTGACTGATGTCAGTTGCATGTGTCACTGAGTTAACTCAAAATGGCCAATGGTTTTCCCCATTGGCCATTTTGCTTTCTGCTGCCGTCGGCGGTTTTATTGCTAGGTCGGCAGTAAATGCTAACCGAGAAATTGCACGGAAGCGGGCTACATTAGATGTGATATTGAAAAGCGAGAGTGATGACTATTTTGAACGTATTTATGCAGTGTTCTCGTCTGAAAAAAGGCGGTCATCTGGCCTAGAGGTTTTATTACAAGCGGAATCAGACAGCGAAAAAAAAGCAAAAATGGAAGTAGACAACTTTCTAAATCACTATGAGCTCATAGCTATTTCGATAAACCAAAACATATTGGACGAATTCTTCTATAAGGAATGGATGAGATCAACCTATATTAAACATTATAAAGAATCTAAAGCTTATATTGATGGCACCCGTGAAGAAAGCCCGAAGGCATACGTTTGCTTTCAAGAGCTGGCGGAAAAATGGGACAAAGAGACACCGAACACCCCTGCTATAGCGCATAACATATCGGCTTCCGGGTAAGAGCACCGGTTACCCGGCGCTCTCCCCAAGACCCGAAAAGGGAGAAGGAAAAGGGAGTACGGCCGAGCCAGGTCGATTATTCCAGCGGGTGTAAATCCCGTCGCGGCAAGGCAGGTCAGCCACCGGGTAGCTATCGTCGGGCAGGCGAAGGTTGGAAAAACTATAGGGTAGATATGTACGAAGCTTTATGAAAGCTGTCAGCTGGTACCGTTCTAAGAATACCCCGCTTTCGCGTAGCGAAAGTCGAGCTTAAGCGAGAGGGCTTGCCCCGAGGATCTTTATTTTCGGGTATGGCCGGTTCCTACGGTTTTTCGTTACAGTGGCGGGAACACCCAAACGTCGAGAGTACACGTCTCATGGCCACCGAAATCGAACGTAAATTTCTCCTCCTTAACGACAGCTGGCGCCGTGATGCCGATGCCGGTATCTCCATGCGCCAGGGTTATCTTGTCGGCGCCAAACGGGCCTCGGTGCGGGTGCGTGTCAGTGGTGAGCGTGCCCATCTCAATATCAAGAGCGCCACCCTTGGCGTGGAGCGTCAGGAGTATGAGTACGGGATCCCTCTCGCCGACGCCGAGGAGCTGCTCGACACCCTCTGCGAACGGCCGCTGATCGAGAAAACCCGTTATCATGTGCGCCATGGCAAACACACCTGGGAGATCGATGTTTTCAGCGGCGACAATGCCGGCCTGGTGGTGGCTGAGATCGAGCTTGATAGTGCCGATGAAAACTTTGCGCGACCCGACTGGTTGGGTGAAGAGGTGTCACACGACAAACGCTATTACAACGTCTGCCTGGTCACGCACCCCTATAAAGACTGGTAGTTTCTGTTCTCTTCCTTTGTTGCTGATGCTGGCCGCGTTGCTGCTCAGTGCTTGCACGCGCGCGCCGGACGATACGCTGCGTTTTGGCCTCGCCAGCGCCCCGGTGACGCTGGATCCACGTTTCGCGACCGACGCCGCCTCCACGCGTATCAACCGCCTGTTGTATGCACGGCTGGTGGATTTCGATGACCGGCTGATGCCTGCACCGGCCCTTGCGGACTGGCAGCGATTGTCGCCGATCCACTACCGTTTCCACCTCAGCGACACGGGCCGGGAATTTCACGACGGCAGCCGCCTTACCGCCCGTGACGTCAAGGCCACCTACGACTTCATCCTCGACCCGGCCAATGCCTCGCCGCACCGAGCCTCGTTGAGGTTGATCGAGCGCATCGGAGTCATTGACGGTGACACTATTGACTTTCACCTTTCCCGGGCCGATGTGTTATTTCCTGCCTATCTGGCCATCGGCATTCTGCCGGCGCAGCAGATGGCCGCCGGGCGTGCCTTCAGTCGCAATCCACTGGGCAGCGGGCCATTCCGTTTCCTGGCCTGGCCCGATGACGGTCACTTGCAACTGCTGCGGCTGCACGACGGCCAAGCGCTGACCTTCGTACGTGTCTCCGATCCCACAGTACGGGTGCTGAAACTGCTGCGTGGCGAAGTTGATTTGTTGCAGAATGATCTGTCGCCGGAGCTGGTGCGCTACCTACAGGACAAGGCGGATATCTCCGTGCAGCGCGCGCGCGGCTCCAACTTTACCTATCTGGGCTTCAATCTCGACGATCCGCAGTTGGCTGATCCCGTCATCCGCCGCGCCATCGCCCAGGCCATCGATCGCGAGGCCATTGTGCACTACCTGATGGATGGCTCGGCCCGGCTCGCCAGCGCTCTGCTAGCACCGGATCACTGGGCCGGCAATGCCGATCTGCCGCTGATCGATCACGATCCACAGGCCGCACGGGCGACCTTGCGTGAGGCCGGTTTTAGCCGGGAACATCCCTTGCGACTGAGCTACAAGACCTCCACGGATCCCTTTCGTGTGCGCCTTGCCACGGTATTGCAGAGCCAGCTGCGCGAGGTGGGGATTGAGGTCGATCTGCGCAGTTACGATTGGGGTACCTTTTACGGCGACATCAAGGCCGGCAACTTCCAGATGTACAGCCTGTCCTGGGTGGGCATCAAGACACCGGACATCTTCCGTTATGCCTTTCACAGTAATGCGGTGCCTCCCAATGGTGCCAATCGTGGTCGCTTTCGTGATGCGCGAACCGATACGTTGATCGAACAGGCGGCTGCGGCGCCGACACTGGAGAAGCAGGCGGTGCTGTATCGCCACCTGCAGGCACGTTTGCTGGAGCAGCTGCCCTATGTGCCATTGTGGTATGAGGATCAGGTGTCTGCCACGCGCGAGGGCATCGAGGGCTATACTTTGAGCCTGGACGGCAACTATGATGGGTTGATTTCGGTGCGCCGTGAATAGGTTTATCGATTGTGGGAGCGGGCCATGCCCGCGATTTTTTCTGATTGGCAACAAATGCTGTGTTGTGTGGGAGCGGCTTCAGCCGCGAATAAAGTCAGCCGGTATTCGCGGCTGAAGCCGCTCCCACAATGTCTGAACCGACAAGCTCTGTGATGAAGGGAAAAACCATCACGGGCATGGCCCGCCCCTACGGCGGAGTGGCGTCGCGAGGCGATAAAATGGTGAAAAAAATGATCCTGATAAGTATTGCCGAACAGCGCCTGCAATTGCGCGAGACTGGACGTGTGCTGATGGACGTGGCGGTATCCACGGCGGCCAATGGCCCCGGCGAACAACGTGGCAGTGAATGCACACCGCGCGGCTGGCATCAGATCCGTGCCAGGATCGGCGCCGATGCAGCGCTCGGCACGGTGTTTGTCGGGCGCCGTTCCAGTGGCGAAACCTATACCCCGGTGTTGCGCGCACAGCACCCACAGCGCGACTGGGTACTGACCCGTATCCTCTGGCTGTCCGGACTGGAGCGGGGACGCAACCGCCTCGGCACGGTAGATACCCAGCGCCGCTATGTTTATATTCATGGATGCCCCGACGACGACCTGCTGGGCCTGCCCGGCTCCCATGGTTGCGTGAAGATGCGCAACCGTGAGGTGGCGGCGTTGTTCGATCAGGTTGAGGTAGGGACACGAGTGTGGGTCGATGAGGGGCCGTTGCCGGAGGAATTTCCCTCGCCGGCCCCCTGAAGTAGCGGGTATCTGTTCATATTTCCAGTGAGGCACCGCTACATTTTTTGTGAGGTAGCGATAAACTTCCTACACGATGAAGGAATCCCCACAGGCAATGATTGAAGGCCAACCCATCCTGTTCGGCGAAGTGCTGTTCGACTGCTTTGCGGACGGTAATATCGTCCTCGGTGGTGCGCCGTTCAATGTTGCCTGGCACCTGCAGGGCCTGGGGGTGACGCCGTTGCTGGTCTCCCGCGTCGGCAACGATGAGCGCGGCAAGGTCGTGCTGCGCCTGATGCAGGAGTGGGGGCTGCCGGTGAATGCGGTGCAGGTGGATCTCGAAAATTCCACCGGGGTGGTGGCCGTGCAGGTAAAGGGCGGCGAACCCAGCTACCATATCCAGCCCGATCAGGCCTATGACGCCATTGATGCCGAGGCGGCGCTGGTTGCCGTGCAGCAGGCGCCGGCTGGACTGATCTATCACGGCAGCCTGATTCTGCGCAACGCCACATCACGGGCGGCCCTGCTGCGTTTGCAGGCAGAGAGTGGACTGCCGATTTTTCTCGATCTCAATATTCGCGATCCGTGGTGGGATCCGGCCCATACTGTGCCTCTGCTGCGTGGCGCCACCTGGGTCAAGCTCAATAGTGATGAACTGAACAGTGCCATGCGCGGGCAGTTCGACGGCCTGGAGGCGCAACAGCAGGTGGCGCGCGAGCTGTTTGTGCAGTGTGAGTTGCAGATGCTGGTGGTTACCTGCGGCGCACAGGGCGCCTTCATGGTGCTGCCCGAAGGCATCCTCAACGGTGTACCGGTGCCGGTGTCAAACCTGGTGGATACGGTGGGCGCCGGCGATGGTATCTCCGCCGTAGTTATCGCTGGGCTGATGCGAGGACTTCCTCCGCAGCAGATGCTGGATCAGGCTATTGCCTTCGCCTCGGCCCTGTGTGAACGGCGTGGTGCAACGGCGCAGGATAAAGCGCTGTATGCCCGCCAGTCGCGGGCCTGAGATTGTCAGTATGGCAGCTATATTCCGCGTCAAGATTTTTGTTCGAATGTCGATAGTTTATGCTGAAAAATACTGAAAACCCCACCGCACAAGAGCAATGACGTACCGTGAAGCCGTCCGATAATCAAAAACCCTTTCGTATTTTGCTGGTTGATGACGAGGAGGTGCATCGAAGCCTGGAGAAGGAGGTGCTGGACGGGCCTCAATACATCATCAGCGAGGCCGGTAATGGCGAGGATGCGCTGGCCCTGCTGCGCGAGCAGGAATTCGACGTGGTGTTGCTCGATAAGTGCATGCCGGGCATGGATGGCGATGAGCTGTGCCGGCGTATTCGTGGTGAGCTGGGACTGGAGTTGCTGCCGGTGATCATGGTGACCGGCACCAATGCCCGCGAAGAGCTGCTCAAGAGCATGCGCGCCGGCGCCAATGATTTCATTCGCAAACCCTACAACCCGCTGGAGCTGATTGCCCGTACCGAAAATTTTGCCGGTTACAAGCGCCTGACCGACCAGTTAGAGGACGCCGAGACCCTGTTGTTTGCCCTCGCACGCATGGTGGAGGCGCGCGATGAGCATACCGGCGACCACTGTTCCCGCCTGGCGCATACCTCGGTGGTTATCGGCGAGGCGTTGGGACTGAGCGAGGAAGAGCTGACCGCCCTGCGGCGTGGCGGTGTGCTGCATGATATCGGCAAGCTCGGTATTCCCGACAGCATTCTGCTCAAGAATGGGCCGCTGTCCGATGAGGAGTGGGTCATCATGCGCCAGCACACCATCATCGGCGCCGAGCTGTTGCAAGGGCTGAAGAGCATGGGCCTGACCTTGCCGGTGGTGAGAAATCATCACGAGCGCTGGGATGGTGGCGGTTACCCGGACGGCCTGAAAGGCAAGGAAATTCCTCTATTGGCCCGCATCTTCCAGGTTGCCGATATTTACGATGCCCTGGCCAATGAGCGACCCTACAAAAAGGCCTTCTCCGATGAAAAAATCCTCGCCATTCTGGAGGAGGAGACGGAGAAGGGCTGGCGTGACCCCGAGCTGATGATCGTGTTTCGCGATATTCTGCAAGACCGTCCGGAAGACCTGCGCATCCCCCCCTCGGCGGAGGCCGATATGGGCACGGAAATATTCGAGAATATCCTCCGTACCGGCGCGCTGACCTGGAGTGATGATGGCAGCCGCTAGCAACTCTCCGACGCTGTATGAAAAAAGAGCCTTGTCGATCACACAATTGCAGGGTCTGCAGGCGGTGCTGGATGAGCATGCCGTGGTTTCCATCACCGACGTCAACGGAAAGATTACCTACGTCAATGACAAGTTTTGCGATGTTTCGGGATACCGCAGAGAGGAGTTGTTGGGGCGGAATCATCGCATTGTGAAATCGGCAGCCCATTCCGACGGTTTTTTTCACGACATGTGGCGAGTCATTGCCAATGGCGATACTTGGCAGGGGATGATCGAGAACCGTACCAAGGAGGGTGCATCCTATTGGGTGCAGGCCACGATTATGCCGCTGCTCAATGAAAAGGGAAAACCTGAACAGTATATTTCGATCCGCACCGATGTTAGTGCGCGTATTCGTGCACAAAAGGGGCTGAGGCATTTCAAGCATATCCTCGACCAGACGCTGGACTGTGTCTTCCTGTTTGATTCACGCACGCTTAGGTTTATGTATGTCAACCAGGGGGCGGTGGAGCAGGTGGGTTACACGGAGTCTGAACTGCTGGCGATGACGCCGCTGGACATCAAGCCTGAGTATGATGAAGCCCGGTTCCGTGAAACGATGGCTCCGTTGACCGGGGGGGAACGGGATCATCTAACCCTGGAGGCCACGCACGTGGCCAAATCCGGCAAGCACATACCGGTGGAAATATTCCTGCAGTATTTTCCGGAAGGCCCTGAGCATGGTCAGTATATCGCCATTGTGCGTGATATCAGTGAACGACAACGGATCAACCGGGCCCTGGAGTCACTGACCGTGACGGCCTTTTCCCAGCATGTCTTTCACGATATATCCCGTTCTGTTTCATTGGCGTTAGGCTATCGTTGGGCGGGTGTTGGCCGATTCATCGATGGAAAAAGGCGTGTCGAGATGCTGGGTTTTTGGGATACGGATCATGAGGCCGAGCTTTTCAGCTACGATCTGGCCGGTACGCCCTGCGCCGAGGTGAGTCGTGATCACATCTCTTTGATTATTCCGGATCGGGTTGCAGAGCGCTATCCGGACGATAACATGCTGCGCGATCTCGGTGCCGTTTGCTACCGTGGCGAGCGACTGCGGGGTGCCGAAGGTGAAGGCATCGGTGTTTTATTCACCCTGGATGACAAACCCTGTGAGGAGTCTGCGACGGATCGTGCCCTGCTGCGTGTGGCGGCAGAGCGTGCGGCACTGGAGTTGCAGCGCATGGCTGTCGAAAAAGCCCTGGCAACGCGCAATAATGAATTGTTTGAAATGTTGAGCCGTATTAGCGATGGTTTTTTCTCGCTGACAGCTGATTGGCATTTTACCTATTTGAATCAAACCGCCAGCACGATGTTTGATACCTCGTGGGATGAGGTCAGGGGAAAGGTTATTTCGGATGTCCTGCCCGAGGTGGCGAGTTTTTTCTTCAAACCACTGCATCAGGCCATGAATAGTCAGTCTCTGGTGCGTACAGAGGGCTTTTATCCGCCACTGTCACGCTGGTTTTCAGTGCATATCTACCCATCGCCTGAAGGCGTCTCGGTTTATCTGCGGGATATCACCGAACAGCGCAATGTGCAGGAAGAGCGCCGCCGCATGGACGAACGCATGCAGCAGGTGCAAAAGATGGAGGCGATTGGGCAGCTAACGGCAGGTATCGCCCATGACTTCAATAATATTCTGGCCAGCATTATGGGTTACACCGACCTGGCAATGACTCGCTGTGTGGGTGAGGGGCAGGAAAAGCTCGAGGAGTATCTGGGGCAGGTGTATCACGCCGGCGAGCGTGCGCGGGATCTGATTCAGCAGATGCTGACCTTCAGCCGTACCGGTGACAGCCCGGCCAAGCCACTTGATCCGGTGCCATTGGTCAAGGAAACCTTAAAAATGCTCACGGCAACCCTGCCCGCGAGTATCCATTTGAAGTTTGACAGACTCGCGGATGAGCTGCCGAAGATCCGTGCAGAGCCGGTACAGCTGCAGCAACTGATCATGAATCTCTGCATCAATGCCCGTGACGCCATGGGCGGCAAGGGAGAGCTGACGGTGGGTCTGGCTTTTTGCCGGCACAGCGGTGATGAGTGTAGCTCCTGCCACGAATCAATCAGTGGCAATTATGTCGAATTAATCGTCAGTGATACCGGCCAGGGAATGGACAGCCACACCCTCGCGCATCTGTTTGAGCCCTTTTTTACCACCAAAGAAGTAGGAGATGGAACCGGACTGGGTCTCTCCATGGTGCATGGCATCATGCATGACTGCCATGGGCATATCCGTGTCGACTCGGCCATCGGCAAAGGAACGAGTTTCCGTCTTCTGTTTGAGCCCGTGGAGGGCGATGGAAAATGGCTGGCAGAGGATCCTGAGACTGATGTCCTCGTTGCTGGCGGGGAGGGGCAGCACATTCTGCTTGTAGATGACGAAAAGGCCATTCTCGGATTCATGCGCGCCTGGCTTTCCCGGGCGGGCTATGACATACATGCCTTTGCTGACAGTCGGCAGGCCCTGGGTTATTTTCAGCAGCACCCGGAGCAGATTGATCTGGTGATTACAGATCAGACCATGCCGGCACTGACCGGTGTGGAGCTGGCGGCGGAGATGCTTGCGTTGCGGTCGGACTTGCCGGTCATCCTTTGCAGTGGATGCAGTGATCAGGTCGACAAGGAAGCGGCCAGGGCCGCAGGTATTCGCCGCTTTTTTAACAAGCCCTATGATCGTGCTCCGATTCTGGCGACGATTCATGAGCTGTTAAACCCAGATTAATCAGTTGACCGCTTCGAGATAAGTCTAAGTGCACGACAAGTCGTTGCAGGTGAAAATGTCAACGGCAGTAGGTCTTCTGCTTTTCCTGGTAGTTGATCAGCGATTTTTCGTAGATGGAACAGGATGCCCCCTGGCAGTTTATAAGCTTGTTTTGCCAGTTACTGGCAAAATTCGTGAATATTCCGCATAGCTCCGCATTTTTTTCGGTGTTGGTTTCTGTCTCAGGAGCTGCGGATTTGGCTGTGGGAGTCTTCTTTTCTATTGCTTTTTTCGGTGTTGGTTTTTTCTGGGCGGGCTTATGTGTAGCTCCGGCAGGTTGAGATACCGGCGGCTTGCTGGCCCTCTGCGCGGATGTCGGTGTGGGCTGGGCCTTTACCTTGGGGGCCCGCGCCGGTTTAGGAGTGGGTATGGCCTGTAGTACAGGCTTGGCAGGCTCTGGTTTGGAGGGGGGCACGCTATCGACAGGTATCGTCCCGGCGGCCGGTTTTACGTGCGGAGGGGGCTGTGTGGATAGGAGCGGATTTTCACTACGACGGATTTTGGGCGCTGTGGTAGCGGGCTGCGTCCTGTCCGGCATCGTTTTTGCGCGGGTAGGTTTTTCTGGTTTTTTGGCGGGCGCTTTTGGCGTAGTTTTTGCCGCAGGCTCTGATTTTTCCGCTTTGGGCTTGCTGCCAAAACGCACATTGCCGTTTTCATCCACCCACTGAGAGGGGGGCACGCTATCGACAGGTACCGTCCCGGTGGCCGATTTTACACTTGGAGAGGGCTGTGTTCTGTCCGGCATTGTTTTTTCGCCGGTGGTTTTTTCTGGTTTTTTGGCGGGCACTTTTGGCGTAGTTTTTGCCGCTGGCTCTGATTTTTCCGCTTTGGGCTTGCTGCCAAAACGCACATTACCGTTTTCATCCACCCACTGATAGGCCGCTGCTGCCGAGATCAGGGGAAAGACCAATAGTAGGAGGGCGAGCGGTAATTTCATTTTTACTTCCGTATCTGCTTAGGCACTACACTAGCAAAACCCACAGCCACGTTGCTGGTATTTGGCCTTGAGGTGGCCTTGCTCAGCGGCAGCCTTGTACCATTTTCGCGCTATTTTTTTGTTCTTCTTAACACCCCTCCCCTTGGAGTAAAACTCGCCGAGCTGATACTGGGCTTCCGCATTTCCTTGTTCGGCGGCCATCCCATACCACTTGGCAGCCTCCTTGAAACTGCGGGAAACGCCTTTTTCAGTACCTTTCCGGTAGATTTCGCCCAGCTGATATTGAGCCTTTGCATCACCCCGTTCTGCTGCACGGATGTGGGTGTTCAAGGGTGTGGTGGATGCTTCGCGGGTATTGTCTTCTGTCTGTGCTGCGATTGTGTCGTTGGTTGTGAGGGCCGCTTTATTAAGTTCGGCCAGGATCTGCTTGGCTTCTGTGTAACCATGCTCTGACGCCAGCTCCATCCATTCCGTGGCGGCAATCAGATCCTTTTCAACCAGGTTGCCGGTCAGATACAGGGTGCCCAGTTTGTATTGTGCCGTCGGATATCCTTGCTCGGCCGCACTGGTTAGGTATTCAACGGCAGCGGCTGCATCGATATCGACCCCATCGCCTGTCCGGTACAATTCTCCCAGTTGATACTGGGCCGGCGCATAATTCTGTTCTGCCGCACGCTGCAGCCACATCAAGGCCGACCGGCTATCCTGATTGACCCCTTTACCCTGCAAATACCGGAGCCCCAGCCGGTACTGGGCCTTGGCGGATTGATCCGCTTCTGCGGCTTGGCGAAGCACTTGTAAATCGTCATTGGCCAGCACCGACTGTGCCGCAAATGCCGACAGTAGCAAGATGAACAAAGCCCTGATGATAAATCGCATCGTGGCAAAATGACGCATAGTACAGCCACCTTTATCTGCGGGTTAAGCGGGTTAAGTAGCGAAAGCCCTCCCAGTATCCGGGCAGGGGCACAAGCCTTGTATCGACAGGCAAAGAATAATCTTAATGCCATGGCCGGTAACTGCTCGGCACGAGAGCGCAACAAATATGGTTTGGCCAATTGTGCAATATGTGTTTTCATTATGCACTCATTAATTTTATATTAACGTTACGTTAATGCCAGATTAATACTGAGGGGATATCCCTGTCTGGAGCTGCTTCAAGCCAATCAGAAGCACTGTAAAGTTTTCCATTGACTTGCCGATGGCACTGGTCGTGCGTGGATAATTGATGTTCGATGAGATGAGAGAGGAGTAGCTGCATGAACAAATTTGGGCAACTTTGCGTAGCCACCTTGTGCGTAGCAGCGCCGTTTACGGCGACTGCGGGCGAGATCGGTGAGATCCAATGGCATGGCTTTTTGACCAGCGCCTACCTGGCGACATCCGGTGCGGGTGAGGGCGTCCACTATTCCGGCGATGTCTCTGACGAGGGGACTACCAAGGATACCCGTCTGGGTCTGACCGTGACGACTCAGGTCGATGAACACTGGCGCTTTGCGGCACAGATGAAGGCCAAGCGTGATAACCATAACAGATTGGTGATGGACTGGGCCTATGCCACTTATGACCACTCCGACCAGTTCGCCATCAACGTGGGTGAAGTCAAATTCCCGGTCGGGCTGTACAATGAATATGTCGAAGTGGGTTATACCTATCCTTGGATACGCGCACCGGAGAGCGCCTATAATCAGGATGATTTCGGGCCGGATCTGACATGGATTTCCTATAGTGGCCTGGGTTTGGTGTATACCTGGGCGACTGATGAGACGGAGACTAACCTTAATTTTTTTGGTGGTTTGTTGGATCTGGCGGATGGGCATATCAATCAGATGGTTGGTGCCCAGGTTGGCTTTAATTGGGCGGATATGCTGCGTCTCCAATTGAGCGCCACGACGGGTATTATGGAGATTGAAGAGGGCTCCCGCGTAGGCATGGACGGCGACCGTCACACCACGTATACCGCAAGCATTGGTCTGGACATGGAGAGTCTTGTTTTCAGCACCGAGATCAGCACGGCCAGCATGGAAATGGATGTAATGGACTCCACGTCCGGTTATGTCATGATGGGGTATCGCTTTGGGGATTTCATGCCCCATGTGACCTGGGGGAAATGGGATGTCAAAGGAGGCTGGGGACAGGAGAATATTACCCTCGGTCTGCGCACGGAATTGACCTCGAATACGGCCCTGAAGGTTGAGGTCAAGGAGGTTACCCCAGGAGATAACCCAAACTCTAACGGTGGTTATGGCTTGTTTAACAAAAAGCCGGAAGAGGACAAGGTTCTCATCTACGGCGTTGCCCTGGAACTGGTCTTTTAGGAGGCTGAAACATGAAAACCTACGTGAGCACGCTGATGCTGATGGCGGTCTTGACCTTCACCGCTGCCCAGGCTGATGAAGTCGTATTGATTGTTAACCCGGCCAATACTCTGTCTGAACTAACCCTGAAGGATGTAAAAAAGATCTACCTGGGCAAGAATAAATTTTTTCCCGGTGGGGGACGGGTCATTCCCGCAGATCAGCCGGAAAAAAGCACCGTCAGGGAAATCTTCTACGCAGTGATGATTGACAAGAGCGCATCCAAGCTGAAAGTTTACTGGTCGAAGCGGATCTTCACCGGCAAGGGAACGCCGCCGATCATCAAGAAGGGTGATGAAGCCATGTTGGCGTGGGTGGCTGAACAACCCCTGGCGCTGGGCTATGTGTACCGAAACTCGGTGAATGATTCTGTCAAGATGCTGAATCTCAAGTAAATACCTGGTTGTTCATTACTCACATTCACCACGTTTTGGTCACCGTAAGGCCCTGAATCATTCAGGGCCTTACGGTTTTGAGTCCAGCCCGTAGGTTGGGGTGAACGTTTTTTGTGAACCCCAACATTCCTCCCGCTATCTGCCTACACCGCCTCGGCCTTTATCAGCAGGCGCTGCGCCTCATCAAGGATCTTTCTCCGTTTGAAAAACAGCTGCCAGCGATTACCTTGGCACTGGCGCCAGAGCACAGCGGCACGGATCGCCGCCAGCAGCAGGGCGCGAATGCGATCTGCGGTGGACGGATTGGCAAGGTGGGTGTGTTCACCGTTGACCATGATTTTCGGCAGCAGGGTGCTGATGGTCTGGCTGTAAGTGTGCGCCAGGCTGGCGATGACATTTTCATGGGTGGTGGAAAAATGCCCGGCCTGGCTGCGGGCGTGTTCGATGCCATCGAACACCGCCTTGAGCATGTCGGGGTTCTTGCTGAGCTTGCGTTCCAGCACCATGATGCCGATGGCGTACTTTGTCGTGTCCAGCTGTCGGTTTTGTGGTGGCTGATTGGGGGCGCCACTGCTGCCACCGAGCTGCGCAATCAGTGCTTGCAGGCCACTGCGCAGGCGGGTGATGTCACCAAAGGTGGCAACCGGCGTGTCAACATCGTTAAGGAACAGGCTGTTGATGCAGGTCTCGAAATCATCACTATCGGCCCTGCCGGTATAGGCAAGCTGGTGAACCAGCTGAGTGGCTTGAAAAATGCCCGCCAGGGCAATGATTCGGTCGGTGTCGGTGTACTTCATGTTGTGGGTTTGATCTCTTTGGGTTTAATCACTGTAGGTTAAATTCTTCGCAGCTCGCCTTAAGCGTCTACTTTTGGTGCTACGAATGCAGTCATTCCGGTCTGTTTTTAGCCGGAATCCAGAGGCTGAAATCCCTACGAACTGGGACGATATAGCCAAGCTATTCAATGACGCCACCGCCAAGGCATTCGTTATCCCGATAAAATACAACGGATTGTCCCGGGGTAATGGCGCGCTGTGGCTGCTCGAAATGGACATGACAGCGGTTTGCGTCCAGCTCAGCTCCCCGTTCAGCTCTCCATTCAGTTATTGTGCAGACCTGATCCGCCTGACGATAACGGGTCTTGGCCATGCACTGGAAGGGCAGTGACGCAGGCCGCTCGGCGATCCAGTTCAGTTGGCCGGCCGTGAGTTCGGAGCGGAACAGCAGTGGATGATCATGGCCTTGGGCGACGATGAGTCGATTGTTGTCGAGATCCTTGTCCACGACGTACCAGGGATCACCGCTGCCGCCCTGGCTGCCACCGATGCCCAGGCCCTGGCGCTGGCCCAGGGTGTAATACATGAGTCCATCGTGTTGGCCGACCCGTTTGCCCTCCGGTGTCCGCATTTCGCCAGGCTGGGCGGGCAGGAAGCGGCTGAGGAATTCCTTGAATTTGCGTTCGCCAATAAAGCAGATACCGGTGCTGTCTTTTTTTGCCGCATTGGTGAAACCCTGCTGTTCGGCGATGCGGCGTACTTCCGGCTTGCACAGTTCACCCAGTGGAAACAGCGCCCGCTGCAGCTGATACTGGCCCAGGGCGTGCAGGAAATAGGTCTGATCCTTATTGCCGTCACGGGCCTTCAACAGGCGGTAGTGGCCGTCACGGTATTCCACCCGTGCGTAGTGGCCGGTGGCGATATGATCGGCGCCGAGAATCAGGGCGTGCTCAAGAAAGGTCTTGAACTTGATTTCCCGGTTGCACAGTACGTCTGGGTTCGGGGTACGGCCGCCACGGTATTCGTCGAGAAAATAGCTGAACACATGATCCCAGTATTCACTGGAAAAATTACGGGTATGCAGTTCGATACCTAGTTGTTGGCAGACACTACTGGCGTCTTTGAGATCCACGGCGGCCGAGCAATAGCTCGCTGTGTCGTCTTCGTCCCAGTTTTTCATGAACATGCCCTGTACCTCGAGACCCTGCTCGCGCAACAGGTAGGCCGCGACGGCGGAGTCCACACCGCCGGAGACGCCTACTAGAATGTGGTGTAGGGGCGTGGGGGGGGCAACGGCATGGTTTGGCGAGTTGCTGGCTGATGTTGCCATGGTTAATGTATTTCCCTAATCACGCAGAGGCCGCCGGTTTTTTCCACCGCGCGCCGGGGTGCGGCTTCCTTTGTGATGACCCGTCTTGTGACGCCGGGCTTGGTTTTCTTTTTCATGGCGCGGTATTTTACGCCATTCATCGGGTATTTGCGCTTCGCGCCACTGGCCGGGCGTCAATTCACCCAGCGACCACGATCCAATGCGCACACGCAGCAGGCGCAGGGTCGGATGGCCGACCGCTGCGGTCATGCGCCGTACCTGGCGGTTGCGGCCCTCATGGAGGGTCAGCTCGATCCAGCGGGTGGGAATGCTGGCGCGGTAACGCACCGGCGGTGTGCGTGACCCGATGTCGGGCTCGGCAATCAGCCGGGCCTGCGCAGGTGCGGTTATGCCGTCCTTGAGCGGCACGCCCCGGCGCAGTTGATCCAGCGCATGCCGATCCGGTTCGCCCTCGATCTGCACCCAGTAGGTCTTGTCCAGTTTGTGGCGGGGGTGGCTGATACGGTGCTGCAGGCCGCCGTCGTCCGTGAGGATTACCAGACCTTCACTGTCACGATCCAGACGCCCGGCCGGATAGACCCCGGGGATGTCGACAAAGTCGGTCAGGGTGTGACGATTGTCGGCATCCGTGAACTGGCAGAGGACATTAAAGGGCTTGTTGAGCAGCAGAATCATTGACATTGGTGAGTATTTGACAAAAAGTGGAATGATTCTATACGAATTCTTGAGTCTGTTGGGTGGCGCGTGCAACCTGTTCCGGAGACGCTTTTGGACGATACATTGATAATAGTCAGATATTGCAGATAACGCTTATGGTGTCCATGTGATAGCCAAGAGTATTCGCGCACGATTTTTGTTGACGGCGGCCGTGGTGGCCATGCTGTCATTGCCCGCAGCACTCTACACCCAGCACCGCGTCCACCTGTTGACCCAGGAAAGCTTTCAACTGATTCAGGAGGATCAGGACTTGGGCTGGGCCTTTGATTCCCTGACGGATTCCCTGCAGGTGACAGAAAGCGCCATTTATCAGTACCTCCTGATGCTGGATGCCAGGTCTTATCGCAATACCCTTGTCCGCCTGGCGGAGGCCAAGCTGCAGGCACGCCAGTTGACCGAGCATTACGCCCTGCGTCGTCATCCCTTTATCCATGATTTTGCCGTCAATCTGGTCTTTGCCATGCAGCGGTTGGATGAAGAAACCCAGAAGCTGTTGGCTGCGTTGTCTGATGTGGAAACCCGTTTTCCGGCCGCAGCCATCCTGCTCAACGACTTGCAGCCGAGGAACGTGGCCTTTATTCAAGCCGTGAATCTGGCCATCGACGAAGCGACCGGCATGACGGATAAACCGGATCAGCCGGTTATTCTGCGGGCACTGAATGAGCTGCGCTATGCCTGGGCGCAGCAGATTAGTTCCGTGCGGGTCTTTGTCGCCAATCGTTCCGGCGTGTTTGGTGACCCGGTTGCCAGCATGGCGAACAATTTGAGTAATCGCGAGATTTACATTGATCGTGTGGATGAATTGCTGGTCGAGCTGGAGGCCTATCGCGAGCTGGGAAAGCTGGATTTTCAGCTGAGTGAATCCCTGCAAATAATGCAGGAAGTCAGGTTGCAGTATGAGTCCGATTTCAGGCGTGCTGTGGAAATATATACCTCGAAAAACTGGCGTACCGACCTACCTATTTTGCGCGATGACATTCGCCCGATACTTGATCAGGCCTGGGGGATTCTGGATCTCATGAGGCAGGAAATGGCCGGCCTCTCCGAAAAGAATATCATCCGTACGCTGGATACAGCCGATACCCTGTCCACTATTGTGTGGGTATTTACCGCCTTTATGGCGACCATCCTGCTGCTCGCCTATCTCATGTTCGAACGTGTGATTCGCCGGCCTATCCTGGACGTGACACGGGCCCTGGAGGCTCATGGCAAAGGTGAGGATTATCTGCTGGCCCTGGTTCCCCGTACCCAGGAAACTGCGGTGTTGGTGGAGGCGTTTCTGCGTATGCAGGGCCAGGTTCAGTCGCGTCAGACGCGACTGGAGTCCATCCTCGACAATGCCGCTGAGGGCATCATTACGCTGGATGAGCATGGCATAATAGAAACCTTCAGTAATGCCGCACAGAAGCTGTTTGATTATCCTGCCATGGAGGCCATTGGACGCCCGGTGATAAGCATCGTACCTTTATCTCCGGGGGCTGTTTTCGCCAGTTTTCTCGAACTCTGTAAATCACCCTCGATGAGTATTTCCGGTCACGAAACAACGGTTACCGCGTTGCGCCGGGATGGCTCTAGTTTTCCCATGTCGGTCAAGGTCAATAAACTGGAAATAGAGAGCCGAACGCTCTATGTCGCCTTGGTTGATGACATCGGTGAGCGCATGGCGATGATGGAAAATCTGCGTAAAATGGCCGAGCATGACTCCCTCACCGGCCTGTATAACCGGGAATATTTCCTCAATGAATTGGAGCGTGTGGTAGAGAATGCCCGGCGTGGCAGTCCGCGTGACTATGCGCTGCTCTATCTTGATCTCGACAACTTCAAGTTCGTCAACGATACCCTCGGGCACCTCGCCGGGGATCAGGTGCTGGTGGAAGTGACCGAGATGCTCAGCCAGCGCAATCGCAAGAGCGACTTGCTTGCCCGCCTGGGTGGTGATGAGTTTGCTTTGCTTATCTACGATACCAATGAAACAGATGTGATACAGGCTGCCGAAGCCCATCGTCGCCTGCTTGCCGACTACGTCTTCAAGTATGATGGCAAGGCGATCCAGCTCGGGTGTTCCATCGGCATCAGCCTGTTTGGCCAGTCCGTGGTGAGTAAGGAAAACCTGCTCATGCAGGCCGATATCGCTTGTCACATTGCCAAGCGTTCCGGGCGCAACTGCGTACACTTATATGAGGCCGAGGATCAGCAGGATCTGGCCGCCATGTCCGAGGACATGGGCTGGGCGCGGCGTATCAAGGAAGCGCTCAGTCGTGACCAATTCAGCCTGGTCAGCCAGCCCATCCTGGATCTGAAGACGGGCAAGATGAATTATCACGAAGTGCTGTTGCGTATGCGTAACGAAGATGGCCACGTTATTCAGCCCGCCGGCTTTATTTCCGCCGCCGAACGTTTTGGCCTGATGCGTGCTATTGATCGCTGGGTGATCGAACATGCCATCGAGGCACTGGGTCACCTGCTGAAAACGCAGCCAAACCTGCATTTCTCCATTAATCTATCGGCCGAATCCATTGGCGAGGCAAGTATGCTGGAGGTCATTACCAATGCCTTGCAACGGCACAGCGTGTCGCCTACGGCGGTGACCTTTGAGGTTACAGAGACCGTGGCCATTGCCAACCTCGGTGCCGCGCTGAAGTTTCTCGAACAATTGCGCGCACTGGGTTGCCATACGGCATTGGATGACTTCGGTGTGGGTTATTCGTCCTTTGCCTACCTCAAGGATCTGCCGGTGGACTGCGTCAAGATCGATGGTTCCTTCGTGCGCGATATTCAGCGTGATGCCCTGCAGCTGGCGATGGTACGTTCCATGAACGACATCGCCCATGCCATGGGCAAGACGACGATTGCCGAATACGTCGACAGTGAGGAGTGTGTTGCCATCTTGAAGGAAATTGGCGTGGATTATGCTCAGGGTTTTCATATTGGCATGCCGTTACCGCTTGGCGAGATTTTCGAGAGCGGCACCGGCAAGAAATCGGTGGTTGTTCGGCTGCTGAAATGAAACGCACTGTAGAGTGATTGCAGATAATGAAAAAGTCCAGGCGTTTGAAGCCCGTTGTCCGGGCTGCCGAGGGTCGCGAGCAGCAGGCGGCGCGGGCGCTGGGCGTTGCCCAGACCCGACTGGGACAGGTTCAGCAGCAGCAGGAAGAACTCCAGCGTTATCGTGAGGATTACCGTCAGCGCTTTCAACAGGCCGGTGCGATGGGGATGGGCGCGGTACAACTGGGAGACTATCAGCAGTTTCTGCACAAACTGGAACAGGCCATTGAACAACAAGGGCAGCAGGTCGCGCAGGCCACACAGGAGGTCGAGGCCAAGCGTGTCCTGTGGTTTGCCTCACGCGGCAAGGTACGCATGCTCGATACGGTGGTTGCCCGCTATCAGGCTATTGAAGAACAGCAGGTCGCACGCCGGGAGCAGCGGGAACAGGATGAACGCTCACAGCATAGTGGCCGTTCCGAGAGCTTGTGAACTCGCTAAAAATTTGATCTTGTGGCAGCGGTTTCAGCCGCGAAATGCTTCATTCAACAAAGGCTTCGATAACAAACCAGTTTGCCACAGAGGCACAGAGAGCACAGAGATAATAAAATATTGTTTTTCTCTGTGCCTCTGTGGCGAAGGTCTTTTAGGGTAGGGCCGGGTAATCGCGGGCATGGCCCGCCCCTGGCAAACAGACCGATTCCACGCGATTGGCATAATCTTTGCTCAATCATCGGTGATATCCGTGCCGATGCCTGCGCATCGTGGCGCGAAACCCGAAACCGACCGGACTTTGCAAAAGACCATCACTATGGCTGACGCCGCTTCTATTACACCCTCTGCCGAGATGCTACCCGTCATGTCCGGGACGCCCATGGTGGCCGCATCTACAGCGTCCGGGGGTATCTTTGCCGGTATGTTGGCGCAGCGTTTTCAGCCATCGGCAGAGCCCTCGGCGAAGGGTGCAGCGGCCGATACGGCGGTGCGGCCAACGTTGCCGGCCGGGAATCTGCCGTCGGGACAATCTTCGCCACAAGACGGCAATACCTTGCCACCGAATGCACCGGTTTCGGCGGTGTTTGATGGTGGCTCCGAGGCCTTGTCGGTCATGCTTGATCCCCTGTCTGACACCCGCCCGGCGCAGGCAGCGACACGGCCCGATGTACCGCTACAAGACTTGCTCACGCAGGTAAGAGATGTGCCAGCTACCAGTGCAGCGCCGCCTGTCGGTGTGATTCCGCCGCTGCTGGATGTGAAACCCCTGCCACCGTTCGGGGACATGCCTGTTCCTGCCGATGAACGGTACAGCCAGCCGGGTCGGGTAGCGTCACCGGCGGCCTTGCCGCTGGCGGGGCTAATGGGTACTCAGCCGGAAGCAAGATTGGCACGGCCTGCCTCCTTGGGGCTGAACGCCCGTGGGGAGACAGCTGAGATGTTGCGCAGCGCGATTGCCCCCTCGTCGGCGGAACAGGCCGTGCGTGGCGGCATGGCGGCTCAGCTCACGAATCAGGCGCTGGCCGGTGATTCCCTGTCCCGTCCGTTTCAGCAGCAGATCGACCATTTGCTGGCGATGTCTCGTTCTCCCATTGTCAGTGCCGGGTCGAGTGTGACGCTGTTGGCGCTTTCGGATACCACGGCCAGTATCATTCCAGCGGATTTGTCGCCCTCGGCTTTCCTGCCGGGTAGTGGCAGTGACGTGCGTGCTGGGGCACTGACCGGCCCGGGTTCATTACCGGGCTTGCCGGTCAACACCCCGATGGGCCAGCCCGGCTGGTCTGCGGAGCTTGGCCAGCGCATGATGTGGCTGGCCAACCGGGAAATCCGTGAGGCACAGATCCAGCTGAATCCACGTCATCTCGGCCCCATTGATGTGCGTATCATCTATTCAGATACGCAGCAGCTCAGCGTGAGTTTCACGGCACAAAATCCGGCCGCCCGCGAGGCGCTGGATGCCGCCCTGCCGCGACTGCGTGAGATGTTCGAGCAGCAGGGGCTGAACCTTGCCGATGCCAGTGTCTCGCAGGAGTCTTTTGCCGGACAGCAGCAGGCGGCAAAAAATGAAAATGGATTGCGCCACGATGCCGTGGCCGATACTCACGGGGTGGACAGTGGTGACGAGGAGCCGCAGCAGCCGTCTTCACCCGTTCCTATCGGGTTGGGATTGGTGGATATTTTCGCCTGATGTTGATCTGTGGTGCTTGCGGTAGCCCGTGTAGCCTGCTCGTTTACACTGCCTTTAGGCCTGTCGCAGGCCTGAGTTTTTACATCACCCGGAGTAACAGTGCGTGTGTACACCCTATCAACGGGGAACGGGGAGGTCTTCCGGCAAATGACGGATCAAATAACTCGTAGTCTAGTTTGAGCTTGCGAAACCCGGGCTACAGGCTTGAGTCGGTCAGCTCGATATTCACAAGTCAATGCCGAGTATGACTGTGAGAATATAAAACGTAATCGCACTACCTAAAGCTGACAAGCCGAAAAAAAACATTAAATAACACAAAACAATATCCAGTAGTGCCTCGAAAATCATACCCCCCAGTCACTTTACGGATGCGTTCATTGCGCTGACTGAGGGTCTTGCGAACAATGCACCACATGTAACGTCCGGTTCGGTTAATTTCTTCCTGGATTCCGCGGGCATCGGTAAGGTCGGTGTTTTGGGGTCGGACTCGAATGGCACTAAGTTAAGCCTTTTTGCATAGGGATGACCTGCGGGAAAGCCGCGCCAGAACGAGGCTAAGCTATTGATAGTCGGTGCTAAACACCCTTAACTTAGTGCCATTCGGGTCGGACTCGATTTAATCCATGCAGGGTTGGTGCATATTCCGTAGTAAAATAGGGGGCAGGCCACAATTAATTTACTGCTTTACTGGAAAACACAGAATATCACTTTATTCGTGGTCTGTCCCCTATTTCCCCTATTTCCACCCTGGACACGGTGAATGGGTCAACGCTAAGGTGCCATCGTCGATGGGAAGTGTCGGCCGCATGCCTAAGGGGCCTGGAATTCTGCTGCCAACCATTGTCAGCTCCTGTTTTTTCGAATAAACGTCGACATGATAGAAGAGATGGACATCCCCGCCTAATTTAAGCGGGGAAGCGCAGGAAGTCTGGGTAGAGTGGGCAGGTTTTTTGTGCCCAGGCGGATGAAAAACCGAGCGGCTTGTGACTGACCAAGTGCGACACTGTTGTCAGTGACTTCTCTCACGCCTCTCAAGACGCTCATCTTCTTCGTCTCTGTCATAACGTTGATCGGCGGGCAGGCGTATCGAGATTTCGTCCTGCGTGTAGTGCCGGACTTCGGTGAAGATCGCCGGATCAATCTCGGACAAGGTCTCGACGTCGATCAGTTGCTGCCCGGACAAACCCAGTAGTGCGTCGAACAGGCCGATCTTGATCGTTGAGTTGTCGATGATGGTTCTGGGTCGGCCACCATAGTAATACACGCTGCCGACATTGGAGAATAGAACAAATTCGTTGTTGACCCTGACGCTGACCGGCCGATAGAGCGTGCCGATGTCACCGGAGACATTGATGAGGGCATTGTTGGCCGTGATATCTGGCTGTTCCCGGTAGTCCCGGTTCACGCCTAGGACCGAACCCGTGACGGTCATTGCTAGGCGGCCGTGGTTGTAGCCGGTATCGATGGTGTCCAGTGTGACATTGCCATTATTGGTGAAGTGGATGTCGCCCCGAGTCACTAAGTTGCTCAGGGTGACGGCGCCGGTGTTGGTGATCGCGACGCTGCCTGTGCGGTTGATGACATCCAGCTCGGCGGTTTGTGTTTCCAGGGCATCCGTGGTGCCGATGCCTGTGCCGGCGCGGAGCGTGACCCGGGTGCCGCTCAGGTTCACGTCGCTGCCATTGGTGTCTGAGAGCTGACCCTGTTCGCCGGCATCCAGCTGGATGTCGTTGGCGGCGATGCTGCCGATGCCCAGGCCGGTTTGTGCCGCAATGTCGACGCTGCCGGTGGCGTTGATATCCACTTGCTCGATGACGTTGACATCGCGGAGGGTGACATTTGTGGCCGTGGCGGTGATGGTGGAAAAATCGTTGTCGCCCGTTAGGGTGATGTCTCCGGCGGCATTGAGGTCGGTGTTGGCGGCGATGCTGATGATTCCGCTGCCGGTGATGGAGCCTGTGGCGGTTGTCAGGCTGAGTGTGTTCGCGGAGACGGCGGCGAGATTGATGCCGGTGGCGTTAGCCAGCGTTACGCTGCCGGATACTGCGGTGAGTGTCAGCGGGCCGCTCAGTTGATTCGCCTGGCCCAGGTCGATGTCGCTGTTTGAGGCGATCGTCAGGCGATTGTCCGAGATCAGACCGCCCAGGCTGTTGACACTGCCGCCGGCATTGATGTCGATGGCGCCCACAGCGGTCATCTGGGTGATGGTCAGACTGTTTTGTTCATCGAGATAGACGGCCCCGGCGTCGCTGAGCGTCAGGTTGTCGATGGCCGTCAGGAGTTTGGCATCGGCGGTGCCGGCGGCGGTGACGCCCTCCAGGGTGAGGCCGCCGGCGGTAATCCGGCTGCCTGAGTCGTTGATTATCTGTTCTGCCGACAGGGTGACTCCACCCGCAATAGCTAGGTCGCCGGTAAGGATTATCCGGTCGGCTTCGCCGCCCTGGCCGATGATGGCCAGGCCGGTTTTGTTGGTGTAGTTCACGGCGGTGGCGGCGTTGATGGTGAAGTTATTGGCACCGAGCTGGAACAGATCATTGGTGGCGCTGCCATACACGCGCATATCGGCTGTCACGTTGTCCTGGAGGCTTTCCACTCCGGTATATTCGATGCGGTAATCCTTGCCGTTGGCGCCACTGGTGGCATCGGTGAAGGTGAATGCACCGCCATCGTCGGTGCTGGTCACGGTCTCTTGATAGGCGCTGCCTCCCCCGCTCAGTTCGATGCGGTCGGTTCCGGCGCCGCCGCTGAAGGCCGTTTGGCCGCTTTGAGCGCCCGCCAGGGTGATATCCAGGCTGTCGTCGCCAGCACCGGCGGTGATGCGTCCGTTCAGGGCGCCAGTGCCGTTTATTATGAATCGGTCATTGTTACTGCCGCCATGAAGGTCATTAAAGCCGATAAATGCGAGTGTGGGGCCGCCGTCGGCGCTGATGCCGCCGGCATTGACGCCGGTGATCGTCCAGTTATTGACGGTGTCTTCTCCGCGCAGGGTGCTGGCGGTGTTGTTGCCGGTGATCCGTTCGATATTCACCACGTCCTGGCCGAGGCGGATGTCGACGACAGCCAGGGCGGACAGGTTCACGCGGTCGCTACCGCCGCCGCCATCCAGCCGTCCCGTCAGACTGCTGGCGGCCTCGAAGGTGAAAGTGTCGTCGACGTCGCTGCCGATCAGGTTGTTGAAGTCTTCAAAGGCCAGCGTGCCAATCCGACCGTCGTTTTCGCCAGTAATGATCCAGTCTCTGTTATCGGCGCTTCCCGTCAGTGTGCTGTTGCTGCCGTTGCCTCTGATTCCTTCGATCTCGGCGATGATGGATGCATCGCCGGCCAGGGCGTTACCCACGGTCACATTGACGGTTTGCTGGTTGCTGTAGTCGATGGTGTCGCCTGTGTCATGGGCGCCACCGTAGATCGCGCCGCTAAAACCGCCCTGGGTAAAGCGGTCATCGCTGTTGCCGCCGCGCAGTGTCGTAAACCCGCTGAAGGCCACGCCATCGACGGTGCCGGCATTTTCTCCGCTCAGGGTCCAGGTGTTGGCGTTGTTTTCTCCGCGCAGAGTGCTGTCGGTGCGATTGCCGGTGAGCTGTTCGATGTTTACCACGTCCTGCCCCAGGGTGAGGTCTACCTCGGCGAGGGCGGTCATATCGACGTGGTCGCTGCCAGCGCCGCCGTCCAGCAAGTCGCTCAGGCTGTCGCTGGTCTGGAAGGTGAAGGTGTCATCGCCGTCGCCGCCGTTGAGCTGATTGAAGTCGGTGAAAGCGAGGGAGTTGTCGAGCGTGCCGCTGTTTTCGCCGCTGAGGATAAAGACATTCGTGGCAGGGGTGCCGATCAGGATGGCGTTGTTGTTGCCAATGAGGGTTTCGATGTTGCTAATGTCGTCTCCCTGGGTGACACGGAGGGCGCCGGTGACCTGTGACAGGTCGACGCGGTCGCTGCCGGCGCCGCCCTCTAACAGACCCGTCAGCTGGCCATTGGCGCCGAAGGTGAAGCTGTCATCGCCGTCACCGCCGTTGAGCTGGCTTATGTTGCTGAAGGTGAGGGCGCTGTCGAGAGTGCCAGCGTTTTCGCCGCTGAGGATGAACGTATTGGCCGTCGCGGTGCCGATGAGGGTGCTGTTGTTGTTGCCAATAAGGGTTTCGATGTTGTTGATGTCGTCTCCCTGGGTGACGCGGAGGGCGCCGCTCACTAATGACAGGTCGACGCGGTCGCTGCCGGCGCCGCCCTCTAACAGACCCGTCAGCTGGCCATTGGCGCCAAAGGTGAAGCGGTCATCGCCATCACCGCCGTTGAGCTGGTTTATGGTGGTGAAGGTGAGGGTGTTGTCGAGCGTGCCGCTGTTTTCGCCGCTGAGAGTAAAGACATTCGCGGCCGTGGTGCCGATCAGGGTGGCGTTGTTGTTGCCGGTGAGGGTTTCGATGTTGGCGATGTCTTCTCCCTGGGTGATGCGGAGGGCGCGGGTGACCCGCGACAGGTCGACGCGGTCGCTGCCGGCACCGCCGTCCAGTAAGTCTGTCAGTTGGCCATTGGCTTCGAAGGTGAAGGTGTCATTGCCGTCGCCACCGTTGAGCTGGCTAAAGTTAGTGAAGGCGAGTTCGTCGAGCGTGCCGGTGTTTTCGCCGCTGAGGATAAACACATTCGCGGCCGTGGTGCCGATCAGGGTGGCGTTGTTGTTGCCGTTGAGGATTTCGATGTTGCGGATGTCTTCGCCCTGGGTGACGCGGAGGGCGCCGGTCACCAGTGACAGGTCGACGCGGTCGCTACCGGCACCGCCATCCAACAGGCCGCTCAGGCGCCCGCTGGCCCGGAAGGTGAAGGTGTCATTGCCGTCGCCGCCATTGAGCTGATTGAAGTCGGTGAAATTGAGTCCGTCCAGACTACCGTCGTTTTCTCCGCTCAGCACGAACACATTCGCAGCGGCCGTGCCACGCAGGGTGCTGTCGTTACCGTTGCCGATGATTTGTTCGATATTTACCTGCCCTTGCCCCGGGGTGACATCGACCACGGCCAGGGCGGACAGATCGACGCGGTCATCGATACCGGCGCCACCATCCAGCTGGCCACTCAGGCTGCCGTCGGGCTGGAAGATGAAGGTGTCATCGCCGTCGCCACCATCGAGGTCGCTGAAATTCTCGAAGGCAAGGCTGCCCAGGTTTCCATCGTTTTCACCCGTCAGGATGAATGTATTGTTACCCACCGTCCCGCGCAGGGTGCTGTTGCTGTTGTTGCCAAGGATCGATTCGATATTCGCCAGGCCCTGGCCCAGGGTGACATCCACTGCGGCCAGGGCGGACAGATCGACGCGGTCATCGATACCGGCACCACCATCCAGCAGGTCGCTCAGGCTGCCGCGGGCCTGGAAGATAAAGGTGTCGTTACCGCTGCCGCCGGTCAGGTTGTTGAAGTCAATGAAGGTCAGGGTGCCGACATTGCCGTCATTTTCCCCGGTGAGATTCCAGGTCTCTCCGGCATCGGTGCCGATGAGTGTGCTGTTGTTGTTGCCGGTGATCGATTCGATGTTGTTGAAGCCGGTGGCGCCCAGTTGCACGCTGAGCGCACCGTTCAGTCCGGCAAGGTTGACGTTGTCCTGTGTGAGCTGGCCCCGTCCATCGATGGCGACGTTGCCGTCGGTTGGTGTCACGGTGAAATTAAAGGTGTCATCGTTGTTAGCGGCACCGTTGAGGTTTTCGATTGCCGCAAAGGTAACCGTTTGGCCGCCGTTGACCAGGGTGCCGCTGTTCGCGGCATTGATCGTCCAGGTGTTGGCCGAGTCATTGCCGTTCAGGGTGTCACTGCCGGCGCCGCCGCGCAGGTCGGTGAGGGTGATGCCGGGGGCGTTGATGTTGAAGGTGTCGTTGCCTGCGTTGCCATTAATAATGCCGGTGGCATTGGCCGTGAGATTGAAGGTATCGTTGCCTGCGCCACCGCCTACGGTGCCGGTCACATCGGCGCCGAAGTTGAACGTGTCGTTACCGCTGCCGCCGGTCAGGTTGTTGAAATCAACAAAGATCAGGGTGCCGACAGTGCCGTCATTTTCCCCGGTGAGATTCCAGGTCTCTCCGGCATCGGTGCCGATGAGTGTGCTGTTGTTGTTGCCGGTGATCGATTCGATGTTATTGAAGCCGGTGGCGCCCAGTTGCACGCTGAGCGCGCCGTTCAGTCCGGCAAGGTTGACGTTGTCCTGTGTGAGCTGGCCCCGTCCATCGATGGCGACGTTGCCGTCGGTCGGTGTTACGGTGAAATTAAAGGTGTCATCGTTGTTAGCGGCGCCGTTGAGGTTTTCTATTGCCGCAAAGGTAACCGTTTGGCCGCCGTTGAAGAGGGTGCCGCTGTTCGCGGCATTGATCGTCCAGATGTTGGCCGAGTCGTTGCCGTTCAGGGTGTCACTGCCGGCGCCGCCGCGCAGGTCGGTCAGGCTTAAGCCGGGGGTATCAATGTTGAAGGTATCGTCACCCTGTCCGCCATTGACGCTACCGGAGATACCGGCGCCGAGGTCGAAGATATCACTACCGGTGCCGCCCGTCAGGGTGTCAATATTGATAAAGGCATTGACATAGTCATTGCCACTGGAAGTGGCAGCCAGGCTGTTGCCGGCAGTAGAAATCGTCCAGGTGGTGTTGCTATCTCGCCCGGTGAGTGTATTCGTGCCCCCACCGCCATCAATGGTATCGCTGATCGAACCTGCCGCGAGCAGCGTAAAATCATCCGTATTGCTGTTGCCCGTCAGGCGCTCTATCTCATTAAAGGTGGCACTCAAACCGGTGACGCTGCCGATGCCATCACCGCTGACACTCCAGGTATTCAGTTGGTTGCCTGCCTGAATCTCATCGACACCGCCTCCGCCGTAGAGCGTGCCTGAAAATTCGCCACTGTCCGGCAGGATGAAGCGATCGGTTTGCGCATTGCCGGTAAGCGTTTCGATACCGGTGAATATGAAATTATCGTTCAGGACGGAGTCCGTGGTGCTCAGCACCCAGTTGTTGGGTCGGTTGGCGGCGGTGAGTGTGTCGGTGCCAGTGCTGCCGGTTAAGGTGATCGCGCTGGTGAAGTCGGTGACGGCGTTGAGCGTGACGCTGCCAGTGGGCGAGTCACTGCCATTCAAGCTTATGGCCACGGCGCCCTCTGTGGTTCCACTGGCATTGATGTCACCATTCAGGGTTATGTCGGGGGTGCCGCCGCTGCTGTTGTCGGTGGCGCTCAGGGTGATGGCGCCACCAACGCCACCGATGTCTGTTGCCGAGGTGTTGATGGCGCCGACGGTAATGTCACTCGAATTAATGGTGACATTGCCGCCCGTTGTGTTGCCGGCGGTGTTGATGGCACCGGAAGTAAAACGATTCGAGTTCTGTACATCAAGCGAGCCAGTTGTGATGGAATATGTACCCGCATCAATCATACCGGTCGCGTCTATTAATAAATCACCCAGACGTGTCTCGCTGCCGGCCAAATCGGAAAAACTGATTCCGCTACCGTACAATGCCAAATCTTCTGCGCGGGCTGTGGTTCCATCCAGCATGCCATTGAAGTCGATGTCGCCACGGGTTGCACCACGGGTATCAAGGGTGATGTTTTTTGCCAGGGTTACCGGGCCGTTGAGGGTGATGGTCGCGCCATTGCCAGCATTGGATTCACTGTCCACGCCACCGATGGAAAAGAGGTTGTTATTGAGTGTGATTCCGTTACCGCTAATCGTGAGGGCACCGCCATTGCCCGCATGACGGCTGTTATCGCTATCATTGCCTGCCGAATTACCGCCATTCGCGGTGATCATACTGACATGAATGACGCCACTATCTGCCTGTATGCGGACACTGCCTGCATCGCCACCGCTGGCGGGATCATCGCCATTATCGCCATCAC
Organism: Gammaproteobacteria bacterium; assembly: GCA_021647505.1. Lineage (GTDB taxonomy): Bacteria > Pseudomonadota > Gammaproteobacteria > SZUA-152 > SZUA-152 > DRQN01. Next base: position 4,660 of record JAKIUN010000043.1, on the reverse strand, counting down.
TATTGCCGCCGGATACATCAATGCCCGCTTGAATGTCGATGGCGCCGATGGCTGAGGTTATCAGCACAACTCCGCCTGCACCGCCGTCTTGACCACCACTGTTGTTATTTTGATCTTGTCCATCACCGCCTGTCGCCGTGACAGGCCCTATGAGGGTGATTCCCGTTCCTGCATTCAGCGTTATCGACCCTGCGGCCTGGCCAGTGCTGTTACTGCCTGCTGTGCCTCCATTGGCAGTTAATCTGGTTGAGGTCAATGTGCCTGTGGTGTGGATGGCGATATCGCCGCCGGCCTGGTTTTGGGCGCCGGTGGTGGTGATCGTGCCGTTGTTGGTAAAGCTGGCGACCGGATCTATTTCACTGCCGACGGTGAATTGGCCGCCTTGTGTGGTGATTGATGCGGCAGCCTCTCCGCCGACCGCCCCTTCCAGGGTCACGGCGCCATCGGCCAGAAGCACAACATTTAAGCGGTCTGGGTTGCTTGAGTTATTGCCTGGAGTTCTGTCACGAATTCGGCTACCCGCTTCGAAGATGATGTCCCCTGCGGCATCCAGTGTCAGCGTGCGTGTGCTACTGTTGTTGTAATCAAGGTCGCCATCTTTATCGAAGGTGATATCACCATTGCCCGTCCCGGACTCTCCCTGTGTTCTGATAATGACATCAGCACCACCGATTAAGGCATTCGTTATGTCTACAACATGGATTTCTGCATCCCCCGTCCCGTTTGAAACAAAAGCACCATCAGGAGCAGTAGTATCATTACTGCGGCTATTGGTAACAGTGATGTTAGAGGGGTCAATCAACCAAGTGCCTGCCTCGCCCTGGGGCGACGCGGCATCAGGCGCACCGACGATCTGAAAGCCAATCAAGCCGGAGGTTTCGATAAAACCTCCATCCCCTCCATTGATACCGCCCCGGGCAGACAGACTGCCATAGATGCGTGCGGTATCGGACGCAAAGGTAATGAGCCTGCCGCCATCACCGTTATCCAGCGCATCGGCAAACACCTGGCTTTCGTCTGACAGGTAGATAAATTTGGCGTTGGGGATCAGGGCGTTGTTGCCCTCCTGATCGCCACCGATGAAGACCTGCCCACCGCCGGTGTCGCCCGAGACATCAATGGTGGATTGATCAAACAAGCCGACATTATCGCCCAGCACTTTCACGGTACCGCCCCGGCCTTCACGTTCTGAACGCGCCGAGGTTATACTGTTACCCGTGAGTAATGTGGTGTCTTGTGCGTGCAGTTCGATTTCTCCGCCACGGCCATTGGCCGCATCGGCTCGTAGCTCGCCACTGCTGGTAACGTTTTCACCAATCAAAACGATGCGGCCAACATTTTGATCGCTTAATGTTGTAGAAGTATCGATGCTGCCGGTATTGATCACATCGGCACCACCGCCCAAGGTGAAGCTGCCATCTTCGTGCACGACGGCGCTGGTAGCTTGATCCAGGCCACCGGTATTCACGGCTTGTGAAAACACATCCTGACTGGTGCTGGCCGTCAATAATACACGACCACTTTCGGCTTGAATGTCACCACTATTGATCACAGCGGGATCGACACCCAGCTCGTCTTGCAGGATTTCCTTGCTGACGCGAACACCCAGCAAACCGCCCTGATCAAAGGTCAACACCGCCTGTTTGCCGGCGGCAAGATTGACGGTGCCTAAATTGGCAACGATCAGGCCATCGTTTTTAACCTGCTTGCCAACCAGTGCGACATTGCCGCCCAGCGAGGCAGTGATCGTGCCGCTGTTGATCACCGTGCCATTGGTGCCCAGCACTTCATCAAAGATATAGTTACCGTTCATGAAGTCGTTTGGCTGGATATTTAAACCTGAAGCAATGATGCCGCCGACATTGATGATCGAGGTGGAAGTAAAAAAGATGCCGTTGGGGTTGACCAGAATCACTTGGCCATTGGCATCAATGCGTCCGGCAATGGTGGAACCGCTTTGGCTCAGGATGCGGTTTAGAGAAATAGAAGAAGAATTAGGCTGGATGTACTGCACACGTTCGTTGGCATTGACGTTATAGTTTTGCCAGTCGATGGCCATGTTCTGGCTGGTTTGATTAATGGTTGTGATCGCTCCAGAAGAGGCAATGGAACCGGTGCCGCCAACCACCTGACCGCCGTCTGGCCCGCCAACGGCCGACGATGGAACGGTGACGCTGAGTAACAGCCCATAGCCCCACACCGCCAAAACACGCCTTCTACACGTTTTTTTGTTCACCATCGGCCCGTCCTGGTCTGTGGTATGTTCAGTGGCAGGCAAGCCGCCCGCTGGAGCTATCTGCATCCTATTTGCAGACATTCTTTATATTCACCGCTGAAATCATACGCCCCATTGGTCAGCGCCAGGATCAGTCGATCAGTGTCGCGAACACTAACTAGACCGGTATATTTTCCTTCCGAACCCAGGATATCCGCATTCACACAGCTACTCATGGTGACAGAAACCGTATAAAGATGCGTATTGGCGATGGGTTCTATTCGCCCATTAAAATCACAATTATTAAAAATACCACTGCCGGAGGTAGCAGCACCAAAGTTCGGCACGGGTGAGGAATCATTCCCCACCCCCAAAAAAGGGATATTCGGAGGAGTTCCGGTCACTGGTTCCCAGCTTAGAGTTCGCACCACCATATCCATATCCACCGGCCCGTTATCCACCCCTTTCGCATAGTTCAACCGGAAGGTGCCATTGGCCGCCCCGTCGCCGCCCAAGGTACCTGTCATCTTCGAGCCCTCGGTAATCATGCCACTCAATGGAACATTTTCCTGCGTCATCACATCATCTTCGTAGACGGTGACGGTACCGCTGAAATCATTACCACTTACCGTGAACGTGCCGACATAGGTCAGGTTTTCCGTGTCACTCATCATCATAAACTGCCCGTCATACACCATGCCCTGAAAATCGGCCTTGGTGCTGCGAGGTGTTGTATTGTTGGCCTCCATCACCACCACATACCCACTATTGGTGTAATATCCGGTCGGATCAGCATCGGACTGTGGCAGTACACGAACCCCATCACCACAACCTTGCAGGGCCAGGGCAAACAGTGCCAGAAGCAGCACCGGAAGAAGGGTAAAACGTGTTGTCAGGCAGAGCGGAGTCATGACGTTGTCCTTGTAAGTGTGTGGCGTCCTTGGCAGAGGAGGAATGTGAACGCATGTTGAGGTCAAATGATGTATGAAATCCTATCACAATCCGGGAGATTTTTCGGAAAATTATGGGTAAGCCGGAGTGGGTGTGCGACATAGAGAAACGGTGCTATTTCGCGACAAACCAAGGGGGTGCAGAGGGTTTATCAGGGTATGTATTAAACGACAGCGGGGTTTTCATCTCCTGCGTGGTATTTTCCGGCGCCCGCCCACTGCCTGGGCGGATGTCTTTACACAGTGCGTAAGGCGTGACCCATGCATTCTGTCAGCCTGAACCATTGAGGCTATATTCAGCTTTGTGACGTGGCGACTATATGCAATATGGGTGGTTCGGGGGGCGTTGGTCGAGAGACGGCATTCTCCATTGTGCTTGTTTCAGTCAAAATCCCAAATCCAATCAAGTACCATTAATAAAATCAACGCAAACCCAGACAAGGCAAATAGCGTATAAAAAACACGCGCCAGCACCCGGTCAAATACCGTCGTATACTTGTACAATAAATCAGGGTCTGCCTCAAATCCCATAGAATTACGCCTGATTCTTTGTGCGACTGATTTTGGTAACGACAATGCTTGAGCCACATTGAGAATATCCCAGCCACTTGCGAACTCAATGCCTAATGCCCGTTTGGTTTCCGGATTTTTTCTCAGCTTGCGCACGGTGACCTGGCCGAAAATGACAAATAAAATGCATGATATGAATGCCACAGCCGCTGGAATCGCTAAAAGGGTAGAAAAATTCATAATGAGTTTACCCATTTCATGAGGTCATCGTACCAGCCACCGCTTCTTTCTTTTACCAAGTGGTTCATTCCCAGAGAGACAGCCGCTGCCGTAACAATGAGGCCAACCCATCCGACAGGTGTCGCAACAGTTAGAAACATCAATCCTGCGGTGCCCGCTTTCACAGCAAGTCCACTCGCCACTGCGCTCAAAGCAAAACTATTCGCCTCAATAAACAATTCCCGCTCCCAGTCACCATCCGCTTTGTACTCATTGTGTATATTGCCAACACGACTGCCCACATCGACAAGCACCAGACCGTTGCCTAATACCTTCCCATATTTGCTGAAGCGACCCAGGGCCGTGGCCTGGGTGACGGAGGTCAATTGCAGTTTTTGAATATGGCGACTGCTGCGGGCGATATTCATGGCGCGGGTGCTGTTAGTCAGGGGCGTGCCTTTGCGGGATGATCCCTTTTGCGAGAGTGCGGTTATCCTGAGTTCGTATTGAAACCGTTGCTGCATGTTGGCGAAGACGGCATGAATCGCCTGCCCGGCTGAGGCCGGGGTGACACCAGGGGCGCCCTTGCCGCGCACCACGTCACGATAGGTCAACAGGGCATTCTGGTAATGCTGTACGGAGGCCGTGAAGGTATTGCCACGGGCCGCGTGAACAGAGGCCGCCGAGCCAGCCAGGGCGGCGGTACTATCGCGCAACATGACCATGGACTTACTGACACCGACAACATTATCCTGCCCCAGGGTGG
>JAKIUN010000042.1 GCA_021647505.1 Gammaproteobacteria bacterium | reverse complement strand
GTTGGGGTGAGCGTTTTTTGTAAACCCCAACATGTCAGAGCAACAGGTTACCTCCAAAGTTATGTTTAAGCCGCTACAAATGAATCAGTTTCAACTTTCAAAGCCAAAAATATATTCATAGTTCACGCCATGATCATGCTGGGGTTCGTACCTCACCCCAACCGTGCTGATCCCATTCCCGTTCTGGTGAGGTTGCCGTTAGGGAAAACAATTAAATATTGTGTCCCCTTCAGTGTCCCCATTAATCAATCTTTAACAAGGCGGATACAGCCTTCGACTCGAAGCGAATCGCCGTTTAGGTGATGTTTGTAAGCTCAGTCTGGAGTATCAAGATTTCAATAACATAGATCAAGATGATCTGTTGTACGCATAGAGGAAGGATGACTATTTACAAGCGGAACTGAGCTGGTTTTTTTGAATCTGAAAAAGGCATCTGGAAAGATTATTTCGAGTCAATCCAGTAGGGTTGCCCCCAATTCCCCTTAGGGCATTGTTGAGTGCCTAAACTTATTTTTATGACGGGTAAATCATGACATTTACAACACTTTTAAATTTTAATTTGCCAATTGCGGCCTTGTTACCTTTTTTTGGGGCTATATTTGCGGCATGGGCGTCTAAAATAAATCGTTTGGCTTCAGCATGGGTGGCGGCGTTGGTCACCATTCTTGCCTTGGCTTTTTTAGCCCCCTCAATGGCAATGGTTTTTGCGGGTGAAACCTTAATTCAGGGCTGGACGTGGATACCTGCGATTGGACTGGAGTTTGCCTTTCGTTTAGATGGTTTGGCGTTGTTGTTTGCATTGCTTATCTTAGTCATTGGCTTGCTGATCATTATTTATGCACGTTATTACCTGTCCAAAAAAGATTCAATGGGGCGGTTCTTTGCCTACTTATTGATGTTTATGGGCTCGATGCTCGGAATCGTGTTATCTGAAAACCTGATTCAGATGGTGGTATTTTGGGAGCTGACCTCTTTAACCTCATTCCTACTCATTAGTTATTGGCAACATCGTCAAGATGCGCGTGCTGGTGCGCGTATGGCCTTAATAATTACTGGTGGTGGGGGGTTGGCTTTACTCGCTGGTGTATTATTATTAGGCCATGTGGTCGGTAGTTATAATTTAACGGATGTACTGGCTGCTGGCGACTTAATTCGTGGACATGATTTATATATTCCGATTTTAGTGTTGGTTTTATTGGGTGTCTTTACTAAATCGGCACAGTTTCCTTTTCATTTTTGGTTGCCACATGCGATGGCAGCTCCCACCCCCGTTTCAGCGTATTTGCACTCTGCGACCATGGTTAAGGCAGGTATTTTCTTATTGGCGCGTTTTTTCCCTGTGTTATCGGGTACGCCTGAGTGGACATGGTTTGTTGGCGGAGCGGGATTAATTACCTTATTAATTGGTGCATACACCGCACTGTTTCAGCACGATATTAAAGGATTGCTGGCTTATTCGACCATCAGTCATTTAGGCTTGATTACATTGTTGTTTGGTTTTGGAACGCAACTGGCTGCTGTGGCGGCAATTTTTCACATTATTAACCACGCGACCTTTAAAGCCTCTTTGTTTATGGTGGCGGGAATCATTGACCACGAAACCGGCACGCGAGACATGCGGCGTATTAATGGCTTGCTCAAATACATGCCACACACCGCCGTGTTGGCGATGATTGCGGCGGCGGCCATGGCAGGGGTTCCGCTATTAAATGGTTTCTTAAGTAAAGAGATGTTCTTTGACCAAGCGTTAACCGCTTCCAATGCCTCGGTATGGGCATGGGCAATTCCAATTTTAGTGATTATTGCAGCGGTCTTCTCGGTGGCATACTCATTGCGTTTCATTCACGACGTATTTTTTAATGGTGAACCGGTTGATTTGCCTAAAACACCCCATGAACCGCCACGTTTTATGAAAATCCCCGTCGATTTACTGGTGGTGATTTGTTTAGCGGTTGGAATCATTCCCATGTTTACCGTTGCACCTATTTTAGCGGTTGCCGTAGCGGGTACACTGCAAACCACGCCACCAGAATACAGCTTGGCAATTTGGCATGGCTTTAACTTTCCGTTGTTGATGAGTTTTGTGGCATTGGTACTAGGAATTTTGGTTTATGTCATGCGTAAACGTTTATTTGAATGGCATGAATCAGGCGTGGCGCATTGGGACGCTCGTATTATTTTTAATGCGTTGTTGGGCGCATTGGGTACATTTGCAAGCCGCGTAACACGCTCGTTTGACAAAGGCTCGTTGCAAAATGCTTCCGTTTGGGTAATTGCAACGGCATTACTGGCGGGCTTTATTGGATTTACCAGTGTGTCTGCGCCCTTGTTTGGTGATCGCGAGCTGTTGCCAGTGGACGGCGTGAGTGTGTTAGCCATTGCCATATTAATGATTGCGAGTGTGCTGACCGTGGTGTGGCATCAAAAACGTTTGATTGCACTGGTGATACTGGGTGTCGTTGGGCTAATTATCTCATTAATGTTTGTGAAGTTCTCGGCACCTGACTTGGCATTAACGCAGCTCTCAGTCGAAATTGTTACGGTCATTTTATTATTATTGGCACTGTATTTCTTGCCACAAACCACACCTAATGAGACCAGCGATTTGCGTGTCAGTCGAGATATTGTGATCGCCTTATTGTCCGGTGTTGGGGTTACGCTGTTAACCATGGCCGTGCTCACGCGTGATTTTGTGCCAATTTCAGAATTCTTCTTATTAAATTCGGTACCCGGTGGCGGTGGAACCAATGTGGTGAACGTTATCTTGGTTGACTTTAGAGGAACCGATACCTTGGGTGAAATTGCAGTATTGGCCTTAGCCGGCTTGGGTATTTACGCCATGTTGCAAGGCATGAAATTGCACGCACCTGACAAAGACAGTGGTGGGCGTTTATGGAACAGTGATTTGCACCCTGAAATCATGCAAACGTTGACTCGTCTGTTATTGCCTTTAATGCTCATGATCGCCATCTATATTTTCTTACGTGGACATAATTTACCTGGCGGCGGCTTCATTGCAGGGCTGATTGCTTCGGTGGCGTTAATTGTGCAGTATTTATCCAACGGTATTGCTTGGACTAATGATCGTCTTAAGTTTGATATGCACTGGGTCATCGGGTTTGGTTTACTGATTGCAACCACTACGGGTTTAGTGGCGATGGGATTAGGCTACCCATTTATGACCACCGCCTTTACCTATTTAAATTGGCCAGTGGTGGGCAAGTTTGAAGTAGCCAGTGCCATCGCCTTTGATTTAGGTGTGTTCTTAGTGGTGGTGGGCGCAACCGTGATGAGCTTGGTTGAACTGGGGAAACTCAGCAATCAGTCGCATCTATCGAAAAATATCGAAAAATCTAAAGCGCAACTTAAATCACAACAGGAGGCAAACTAATGGAGTGGCTTATTTCACTGGCAATTGGCGTGCTGACGGCAAGCGGCGTGTACTTAACGTTACGCGCCTATACCTTTCCTGTGGTGATGGGATTAACCTTACTGGCGTATGCCGTTAATATATTTTTATTTTCCATGGGACGCTTAACCGTTGGTTTGCCGGCGGTAATTGATAAAACCGCCGAAGTAGCGCAATACAGTGACCCTTTGCCACAAGCCTTAGTGTTAACAGCGATTGTTATCGCGTTTGGTATGACTGCCTTTTTAATTGTACTGGCGCTGAAAGCGCGTGGTGAGCTAGGCAATGACCATGTGGATGGTTTGGATGTTGAATCCGAGAGTCATTCAAATAAGGGGGTTAAATAGGTGAGTCATTTAGCCGCGTGGCCTGTTTTTTTACCCCTTATTACCGGCTTTATTTTAATTTTAGCGCACATGGGCGGTATTCGCCTGCAACGTGCAATCAGCTTTTTAGCCGTTATTGGACTAGTGTTGTTGAGCGCAGCTCTGATTTCAGCCACCTCAACTGATCAATATCAAGTCTATTTGCTGGGTAACTGGACGGCTCCATTTGGGATTGTATTGGTGTTAGACCGTTTATCCGCTTTAATGGTAACGGTTACTTCGGTACTGGCAGTGGGCGCATTGTGGTACGCGATGACCACCAATACCGATAAAAAGGGCGAGCATTTTCACATTTTGTTTCAACTGCAACTGTTTGGATTAAATGGTGCTTTTTTAACGGGAGACGTTTTTAACCTCTTCGTCTTCTTCGAAGTTCTGTTATTGGCTTCTTACGGTTTGTTGTTACACGGCAATGGGCGTTTACGTACCAAGGCGGGTTTGCACTATGTAGTGATTAACCTTATTGGTTCAACGCTGTTCTTATTTGCCGTCGGAGTACTTTACGGCGTTTTAGGCACACTTAACATTGCCGATATGGCCGCTAAAATTGCGGTTGCTCCGCAAGAAGACCTGGGTGTCATTGCGGCGGCAGGGTTATTGTTACTGGTGGTCTTTGGGGTAAAAGCGGCGATGTTCCCACTGTATTTGTGGATGCCAAGCGCCTACGCCAATACCTCCGCACCCGTTGCCGCCTTATTTGCGATTATGACCAAAGTTGGAATTTATTCAATTATCCGAATTCATGGCACCATTTTTGGCAGTGAAGCGGGTGAGTTAGCGTATTATTACGCCCCTTGGGTATTAGGACTTGGTTTAATCACCTTGCTGTTAGCCGCGCTAGGCGTAATGGCCGCACGTGGACTGCGTGAACAAGTGGCTTATTTGGTGTTGGCATCGGTCGCCACCTTATTGATTGGCGTAGGGCTTATGAGTCCTGCGGCTCTAAATGCCACCCTATACTATTTGATTCACTCCACCTTAATTGCCGGCGCGATGTTCTTATTAGCCGATGTGGTTTTAAGAGGACGCGGAACCTATGAAGACCGTTTTGAGAGTGGGTCTTGCATGCCCAATGCAATTTTGATCGGTTCGGTCTTTATGATTGCAGCCATTGCCATGACAGGAATGCCACCGTTATCAGGATTCTTTGGTAAAATATTGATTTTAAGTGCGGCGTTAGACGATGCATGGTTTGCCATGATTACCTCAGTGGTATTGGTGTCAGGACTGATTACCATTTTGTCCATGGCGCGAACTGGCTCGTTAATTTTTTATAAAGTTTTGCCCGAAGAGTCGGTTCCTGCGTCAGAGTGTGGCAAACCTCTGAACCGTATGGCGTTTATTGCGGTGATTGGCTTATTATTAGCCAGTCCAGTTTTAGTTGTGTTTGCACAACCCATCACCGCGTTTACCGAAGCAACGGCCAACCAAGTATTTAACAGTGCCGTTTACATTGATGCCATACTCACCACTCCGGCAGTCACGGAGGAAAGTAAATAATGAAAACATTACTCAGAAAAGTACTTCCTCACCCCATTCTCACACTGGTTTTATGGGGTGTTTGGTTGTTGTTAAATAATACGGTAGGGGCAGGGCATATTGTTTTAGGCTTGATTTTAGCAATTCTCATTCCTTGGCTCACATCAGGGTTTTGGCCTGAAAAGGTACGCATTCAATCGCCCTTAACGCTATTGAAATTTTTGGGTGTCGTGTTATGGGATATTTTAGTCGCCAATATGGCGGTAGCAAAACTTATTTTAGGTCGAAATAAAAATTTAAAGCCTGGGTTCTTCTACATTGATTTAGACATCGAAACACCCTTGGGAATCAGCTTATTAGCCAACACCATTTCGTTAACACCCGGCACCGTTTCATGTGATTTAACCAAAGATCGAAAACGCTTACTGGTTCATGCGTTGCACATTGAAGACATTCCCGCAACAATTAAAGAAATTAAAGAGCGTTATGAAGCGCCTCTAAAAGAGGTATTTACAGCATGTTAGAAACCGCTTTATTAATTGGATTTGGACTGGTGAGTGTGGCGTTATTACTCAGCTTTTTACGCTTAATAAAAGGCCCCGATGTGCCTGATCGTATTTTAGCGCTCGACACACTTTATATTAACTCCATTGCATTACTGGTCTTGCTTGGGATTTATTTTAAAAGCGCCTTGTATTTTGAAGCCGCATTGTTGATAGCAGTAATGGGCTTTGTCGGTACGATTGGGTTAAGTAAATACCTTCTTCGTGGTGATATTATGGAATAAGTCACTTGATGATGGTTGTAAAAAAATAGTTACAGTTAGATAAATCCTCTCTCCCCTCTACCTTTATTTAATTATGAATAGGGGGTGGGCAAGCTTTTAAAAGGAAAGAGTAATGTTTGAATGGGTTTTATCCACGCTAATCATAATTGGCGCATTTTTTACCCTTGTAGGGTCTATCGGGCTATATAAACTTCCCGATTTTTTTATGCGACTGCACGGACCCACTAAAGCCACCACGCTAGGCGTAGGGGCATTGTTAATTGCCTCGGCACTGTATTTTAGTTTTAAAATAGACGACATCAGTTTGCACGAAGTCTTGATTACCGTGTTCTTATTCATCACCGCCCCCGTGAGTGCCCATCTCATGGCCAAAGCGGCAATTCACATCAAGCTTAAACAAGTTGATCGAACTCAAAATAAAATGAACTCAACAACCACCCGCTAAAGCGGGTGGGTTAGTCTTACGGACTGAAAGTCCGGATACGGGTCGGTAGACCCGTTTTTTAAACCCAGCCCTGGCATGATTCTCGGCAACCCCTGTAGGATGTGGTGAGTTCCACGAACCGTATCGATCAAGAACGGTGACACCATCACCCGCACCCAGAACGTAATACCGCAAACGATGCGGTTCGCTACCGCTCACCAGCATCCTACAGTGACAACCAAAACAACTGGCCTTCATACGCACCTTCAACAACCCATACAACAAGCGGCACGGATAAATCTGACCGCCTAAAGGCGGTGGCTTTAACCTTTATTCGGGACTAATTAATCATAAAGACAGGGAAATCGGAAATAGGTAAAACGCATGACCCTGTCCTTTCCCTCGATCATCATACTGTGTCACCTTCGCGAAATACCCCGCTCTGTATGTATTTTCAAATCAATCACCACCGGTAACAAGCCTAGGGGGTGTTCTCAATCATTTTGACAGTCCTGTTGCCTCTGAAAAAGCGCCAGACAAGGCGTGAGGAGAGACGTTTGGTGGTTCCAAATAAACGACGAACAACGCAGTATGGCGTTTTTTCAGAGGCACCCGAAGGGCCGGTGCTCATTTTTCATCCAGCGGCGTTGACGCTCTAAAGTGGACCCAAAGTAGTATTGATGGTTCTATTTTCATTGCTTTCCGTCCTTGATAACTTATTTTTCCATGATATTTTCCTCTCTTCAACGGTATTGACCATATGGTTGTGATGCTGTGACATATTGGTTGATATATTTGCGACATATTCACAGTAGTCTTTTGAAAATAGGCGAGTAGGTTTCTCCTGCTGGTTGCCGTTACAGGTAGGGTGGGCACGGCCTGTCATCATGGTTTGAATGCAGTGAAACCGGTGGCTAGTGCCCATCCTACCTATAAAATATCGTGCATTATTTGGCCGAATGGCCGGACAGCTTTACCTCTACTTTTTCGTCGTCTTTTAGGCTGGCGTAGTACTTACGCAGTATCGCCAGTACTTCGGGGCGGGAAAACTTTACAGATACCTCTTCGCCTTCAGACAGGGCTTTGCGTAGCTTGGTGCCGGACAGCAGCATGCGATCAGCGGCGTCGTGCGGACAGGTCTTCATGGAAGCCATACCGTCGCACTTGTCACACCAGAAGGTCCAGTCGATCTTCATCGGTTGGGTTTCCAGTGCGTCGACGGGGATTTCATCGAAGATATGGTGGGCGTCGAAAGGGCCGTAATAATCGCCGACGCCGGCGTGGTCGCGTCCAACGATAAGATGTGAGCAGCCGTAATTCTGACGGAACAGGGCGTGTAACAAGGCCTCGCGCGGGCCGGCATAGCGCATGTCCAGCGGATAGCCGGCCTGGATCACGGAATTGTCGACGAAATACTTGTCGATCAGGGTACCGATGGCCTCAGAACGCACGTTAGCCGGAATGTCACCAGGCTTTAGCTTGCCTAACAGACTGTGTACCAGTACACCGTCCAGCAGCTCGATGGCGATTTTGGCCAGATATTCATGTGAGCGATGCATGGGGTTACGGGTCTGGAAGGCGGCGATGGTCTTCCAACCACGCTTGTTGAATTCGGCACGGGTCTCTGCCGGGGTCATGAATTGTTTACCGTATTCCTGCGGAAAACCGCCCTGGGAGAGCACCTTCACCGGCCCGGCCAGATTGACACCGCCCTGGGCCATGACCATCTTCACGCCCGGATGCTCATTGTCGGTGGTCTTGTAGATCTGCATGCACTCGTGTGCTTTGTCGATGGCGTATTTCTCGGTCACCACCATGGTGGCAATAATCTCATTGCGCTCGGGATCGAAGAGGGCGATATCGTCACCCTCGGTGATAGTGGCGGCGGTGGATTGATCCGTAGAAAGGGTGATGGGGATAGGCCAGAACAGGCCGGCGGCGGTTTTCATGCCATCGCAGACGCCTTGCCAGTCTGCGTGGGTCATGAATCCACTCAGCGGTGTAAAGCCGCCGATGCCCATCATGATCAGGTCGCCTGCCTCTCGTGAGGAAATGTTGACCCGCAGCAGGTTCGATGCACGGGCCCGCTCGGCGTCGAGTGCGGCGCCTTCAAGCAGCAGCGGTTTGAGCTCTCCTCCCCCGTGGGGGTTTACTAAGTGAGACATAGTGTTCCTTTTTTCTTTAGGTAATGTGCGGAATGTTCGATTCTACCCTTTTCAGGGATTTGAATGGTGGCTTTCGATTGTTGCGCGGAACCTGACTAACGGCTTGAGGGCTGAGGAGTGAGAGACACTACTCAGCAAGTAGCCTGGGTTGAGCGTAGCGAAACCCGGGAGTTTATCGTGCCGCCTCCCCCGGGTTTCACAGGCTCAACCCAGGCTACGTTTATGGCAGTATAATCAATTATTTACGTAAGTTGCGACTCAAGTATGGGTTAAGATAAGTGCCATTCTACACAGTCCTCTGCACTGAGACCTCAGTCCTTCATTACCCCTGTTGCCTGCAGGTCGGCATGGTAGGACGAGCGCACCATGGGGCCGCTGGCGACATGCTTGAATCCCAGTTCGCGGGCAACCTCGGCCAGTCGGTCAAACTCTTCGGGGGTAACGAAACGATCCACCGGCAGGTGGTGCAGGCTGGGTTGCAGATACTGGCCAAGGGTCAGCATGTCGCAATCGTGGGCGCGCAGGTCTTTGAGTACCTCGACGACTTCATCGAAACTCTCGCCAAGCCCCATCATTAGCCCTGATTTGGTGGGCACATTCGGGCACATTTTCTTGAAGCGCTGAATAAGTTTCAGTGACCAGGCATAGCTCGCCCCAGGGCGAATTTTTTTATACAGGCGTGGCACATTTTCCAGATTGTGGTTGAAGACATCCGGCGGGGCCTGCTCCATGATTGCCAGCGCCGTGTCCATGCGGCCACGGAAGTCCGGTACCAGAATCTCGATGCGGATCTGTGGGTTGGTTTCGCGCACGGCACGGATGCAATCCGCAAAATGCCCGGCGCCACCATCACGCAGGTCATCGCGATCTACCGAGGTGATTACCACGTATTTCAGATTTAGCAGGCCGATGGTGCGGGCAAGATTGGCCGGCTCGTCGGTATCCAGCGGTTCCGGGCGACCGTGGGCGACGTCACAGAAGGGGCAGCGGCGGGTGCAGATCTCGCCCATGATCATAAAGGTGGCGGTGCCGTGGCTGAAGCATTCACCCAGATTGGGGCAGGCGGCCTCTTCGCACACCGTGACCAGCTTATGCTCACGCAGGAGTTTTTTCACCCGCATGGCTTCGGCGCTGGTGGGGGCCTTGGCACGAATCCAGCGCGGCTTGCGCTGCACGGAAGTGCTGGGCTCCACCTTGATCGGGATGCGCGCGACCTTTTCTGCACCACGCAGGGGGACGCCGCGTTGGATGGGTTTAGGTTTCTTGCTCATGGCTTGGGCCGGGGGATGTTATAGGGCGGGAATTATACACCGTCCGTCGCGCCGTCGCCCGAGAAGGCGAAGCGCCGGGTAGCGAGGATCAGTACAAAGGCCATCAAGGCCCCGAGGGAGAGGGAGAGGGAGAGGGAGAGTAGATCGAGGGGATCGAAATTGCCATGGAGAAAATAGCCGGCGGTATTTTTGAGTATGGGGAGGCGGTTAAACCACTCGGGAACCTGCTTGGCCAGCAGTGGTGCAATATCGGTATGCTGGCCGATTTCGAAGGCGGCATCGACCATCAGCCAGCTTGTGCAGATCACCAGCGCACCTTGGGTGCGAAAGGGGCCGATAGCCCCTTTTACGTATGGATTAACAGGCTTTTCTAGCCAGCAAAATTGTTCGCCACAAAGTTCCAGTTGACCAGATTCCAGAAATGCTCGACGTACTTGGGGCGTGCGTTGCGGTAGTCGATGTAGTAGGCGTGTTCCCACACGTCACAGGTCAGCAGAGGGGTCTGGCCGGCGGTCAGGGGGCTGCCGGCGTTGCTGGTATTGACGATCTCGATGTTGCCGTCGCTGTTCTTCACCAGCCAGGTCCAGCCGGAGCCGAAGTTGGTGGCGCAGGCGGTGGCGAACTGTTGCTTGAAGTCATCGAAGGAACCAAAGGTATTGTCGATGGCCGTGGCCAGGTCACCGCTGGGCTCGCCACCGCCGTTGGGGCTCAGGCAGTTCCAGTAGAAGGTGTGGTTCCAGACCTGGGCTGCATTGTTGAACAGGCCACCACTGGCTTTCATGATAATGTCTTCGAGAGAGGCATCGGCGAATTCGGTGCCCTCGATGAGATTGTTCAGGTTGGTGACGTAGGTCTGGTGATGCTTGCCGTAGTGGTATTCCAGTGTCTCAGCGGAAATATGCGGCTCGAGTGCGTCCTGGGCGTAGGGCAGTGCAGGCAATTCATGTGCCATCGGGTGTTCTCCTGTCGATCTGTTTGACGTTAGGTGGTAAATCGGGGCTCGCTGCAACCACCTATTCTAGCGGTTGGCATCAGACTTGGCGATGAGCTGGACTCATTCTAACCTGATTGACGGCAATAACCAACGAAAAGCCTACGATAAGGGTTTCGTGGAGCGGGTTATGCCCGCTCCAGCGGTGATTGAGAAATAGTGTTTTTATCGGGTTTAATATGGGGAGTACACTACTGTCTGCCATGAACGCCATCGAACTCAGCATTTTCGCCAGCCGCATCGAGGCGGTATGTGACGAAATGGGTGCGGTACTGCAACGCACGGCCTTTTCGCCCAACATCAAGGATCGCCTGGACTATTCCTGCGCCGTGTTCGACGCCGGTGGCGAACTTTGCGCGCAGGCCGCGCATATCCCCGTGCACCTCGGTTCCATGGCCTATGCCATGCGCGGCATCGTGCGTGAGGTGGACTGGTCGCCCGGTGACATGGTGATCCTCAATGACCCCTTCCTTGGTGGCACGCATCTGCCCGACATTACCCTGATTGCCCCTCTGTACGTGGCGGATGGGTTAGTGGGTTTCATTGTCAATCGTGCCCACCATGCCGACATCGGCGCCAGCATGCCCGGCTCCATGCCCATTTCACGGCGTCTCGACGAAGAAGGGCTGATTATTCCACCCTCGCACCTGCTGCGTGCTGGCAAGCTGGATGAGGCTATGTTGCAACATATCGCCGGGGTGACGGCCAACCCGCAGCAGTCGCGCGGTGATTTCGCCGCGCAGATCAGCGCTAATCGCACCGGACTGACGCGGCTGCGGGCGCTGGTCGAGGGTATGGGCGAAACCGGTCATGGTGTCGCGGCCTATAAAGGTGGCCTGCAACAACTCAATGACTACGCCGAACGCCTGGCGCAGAGCGCCCTGTCGGCCATCCCCGATGGTGAGTACCACTTCTGTGACTGGATGGATGACGATGGCTGCGGCAATACTGACCTGCCCATCAAGGTGAGTCTCCACGTCAGCGGCCACCATATTCGCGTCGACTTCGTCGGCACCGCAGCACAGACCACCGGTAACATTAACTGCCCGCTGTCGGTGGCCGCCGCCGGCGTGTATTACGCCTTCCGCTGCCTGATGCCGGCCCACACGCCGGCCGCTAGTGGCAGCTTCCGCAGTATCGACATCCATGCCCCCGAAGGCTGCCTGCTCAACGCCCGCCGTCCCGCTGCGGTGGCTGCCGGCAACGTCGAAACCAGCACCCGTGTTGTCGACGTGGTGCTAGGTGCGCTGACCCAGGCCCTGCCCGGTACCATCGCCGCCGCCAGTCATGGCAGCATGAACAATCTCGCCATGGGCTCGCGCGCTGCGGGCAGTGAGTGGGATTATTACGAAACCATCGGTGGCGGCATGGGTGCTGGCCCGCGCGGCCCCGGCCTTAGCGCCGTGCAGACCCACATGACCAATACCCTCAACACACCTATCGAGGTATTGGAGAGCCACTACCCGCTGCGTATTCGCCGTTATGCCCTGCGCGCCGGCTCCGGCGGTACGGGTCGGCATTGCGGCGGCGATGGCCTGATCCGTGAGTTTGAATTTCTTGCGCCGACCACCGTGACTTTGCTCACCGAGCGTCGTACCCATACCCCGTGGGGTTTGCAGGGCGGTGGTGACGGGGCGGTGGGCCGCAATCTGCGCAATGGTGACGGGCTTCCGCCCAAGGTTGGCTATGAGGCGCAGGCCGGCGAACGCCTGACAGTGGAGACGCCGGGGGGAGGTGGCTGGGGTTCGTAGGGAGCCATTGTTTAATTTGACTCGTTACACCGCTCTGCGGTGTCACAAGTTCGATCTTGCAAAATGGGAGGAGACCCAATGCCATTAAATTAAGCCTGAGATCCTGCTTGTTGTAGGTTGGTGGTGAGCCTGCGAACCCCAACGAAGCCAACAATGTTGGGGTTCCTTCGTCACCGCCAACCTACAAAACAGTCGTGATTTTGTTAACTTAATGACATTGGGAGGAGACCATATATGGGCACGTTTTTGTGCCCACGCGGTTGACTAATGCTGTTTCAGGGCATGGTGTAGCGGGAAAAAACACAAACCTTTGCGTCTTCAGCGTTGAAAGGGATCCCTGGGAAATCTACCCCGCTCAAAAGTCATACGCCGGATTGTCCGGGTCGAAGTCCCGATCCTCCAGCCCCCCATTCAGCCGCACGCTTTCATAACCGTAATCCTCCACCTGCCGCCGTTGGCCATCCTCCACGTCCCATGAACGGATATGCAACGGCAAGCCCGTGCGTTGGCTGACGCAGAGCATGACCTCGGCGGCATAGAGCTGCGGCTCCCTGTCTTTCGGCAACAGCAAGCGGTAGCAGTGGCCGGTTTCACCGAAGTGCCATTGCTCGCCGAGGCCAGTGATGTTCACCTGTAGCGCAGGATTCGCCTTGATCAGTGCCGCCGAGTCCAGGAAGTTGACGGCGATGGCGGGAAAGGGCAGTTGATAGATGCTGTGGCGATTGCCGCGCATGGCGAGGCCGCCGTGCGGATCCAGGTTTACAGTTGGCAGCCAGCGGCCGAGGCTGATTCGTAGGTGATCCCTGTTCCAGCCAGGGCGGAATAGCAGTTCACGGCCGTGGTATTTGGGCCCGAGCCATTTCAGGTAGACGTCATTAGGTGCGCGATACGTGACGGCAATGCGTTCGGCGGGCTGCTGGCTGCCATCGGCATATTCCTGTTTGTGGATAATATAGGTGGCATCGCGGACTTTACTGGCAGCGGCCTGCATGCCGGCGATGACCTGCTCGAAATTCACAACGCTGTCGTCGGCGTGCAGGGGCAGTGCGGCGAGGAACAGGCAGAGTATAGCGGCGTACTTCATGGCGAATAACCATATCACCGGGTTTGCTCATTGGCCACGGAGGCACGGAGTACACAGAGTTTTTCGCGATAGCGCTCTGCCGTGTGGCGTAGACTTGGCAGTAAAATCTGCTGTCAGTGGGGTATGCTGAGCGCCACAGGATGCGTAATACTGCGGAATGGAGTCATGAGTTCAATGGTTTTCTCCGTGTCTCCGTGGCGAATATTTTACCGCCATAGGTTTCGGGTAGAATGCCATTTTTGATTTCTGGATGGCGATATGTGCGGTATTTGCGGTGAATTGCGTTTCGATGGCGGGTCTTCCGAGGCGGCGACCATCGTGGCCATGAACGGAAAGCTGGCCCGGCGCGGCCCGGACGACGAGGGTATGCACTTTAATGGCCCGCTGGGACTGGGCCACCGGCGGCTGTCGGTGATCGATCTCTCCGCACGTTCACACCAGCCCATGGTCGACAAAGAGTTGGGTCTGTCGCTGGTGTTCAACGGCGCCATCTACAACTACAAGGCCCTACGTGCGGAGCTGCAAGCGGTGGGTTACCGTTTCTTCTCCGATGGCGATACCGAAGTGATTCTCAAGGCCTATCATCACTGGGGCGAACGCTGCGTCGAAGAGCTGCACGGCATGTTCGCTTTCGCTATCTGGGACGAAGCTCGGCAGTATTTGTTCGCAGCGCGTGACCGCCTGGGCATCAAGCCCTTCTATTATTCACTGGTGAATAGCGGCTTTCGTTTTGCCTCCAACACACAGGCGTTGCTGGCTGCCGGCGGGGTGGATAAAAGCATCGACCCGGTGGGGTTGCACCACCAGCTTACCCTGCACGCCGTGATACCCGCGCCGCACACTATTCTCAACGGTGTGCGCAAACTGGCTCCCGGCCACGCGCTTACCATCACCCCGGATGGACAGATACAGTCCCGGCAATACTGGCGCCTGGACGCCACCCGTCCCGCCGAGCCGACGTCCGAACAAGAGTGGATTCAGCGGATTCACGATGCCCTGCGCAAGGCCGTGGAGCGCCGCCTGACGGTGGCCGATGTGCCGGTGGGCGTATTGCTTTCGGGTGGTCTGGATTCCAGTCTGTTAGTAGGGCTGCTGGCCGAGGCGGGAGTCGAGGATCTGCGCACCTTCTCCATTGGTTTCGAGGATGTGGCCGATGAGGTGGGCAGCGAGTTTGTGTACTCCGATGCGGTGGTGGAACGCTTCGGTACGCGCCACACCAAATACCACATCCCCAACAGTGAGGTGTTGCCGCATCTGCCGGATGCCGTCGACAATATGGCCGAACCGATGGTGGGGCAGGATGCGGTGGCCTTTTATCTGCTCGCCGAGCGTGTTTCGCAGGACGTAAAAGTGGTGCAGAGTGGCCAGGGAGCGGATGAGGTGTTTGGCGGTTATTTCTGGTATCCGCAGATGGATGCCGACCAGGGCAGCGATCTTGAGCGCTTTGCACGGCATTATTTTGACCGCCCGCACAGCGAATTCCTCGAAGCCGTTACCGAGCCCTACCGTGGCGGCGACCCGACCTCGCGGCTGGTGCGTGAGCGTCTAGCCGAGGCGGGCGCCGACACTTTTCTCGATCGGGTACTGCGCTTCGACGTCACTACCCTGATCGTCGATGACCCTGTCAAGCGCGTCGACAACATGACCATGGCCTGGGGCCTGGAGGCGCGAGTGCCCTTCCTCGACCACGAACTGGTGGAACTGGCCATGCGCATGCCGCCGGAGCTGAAGCTCATGTCCGGCGGCAAACACATGCTCAAGCGCATTGCCCGTGGGTTGATCCCGGACTCAGTCATCGATCGGCCAAAGGGCTATTTTCCCATGCCGGCATTGAAATATGTGCGCGGTGACTTTCTCGAATTCATGCGTGATATTCTCGATTCCAGCGCCTGCCGTCGGCGCGGGGTCTACGAGCGTGCCTATGTGGACAAACTGCTGGCGGCGCCGGATCAGTATTTCACCAAACTACAGGGTAGCAAGCTGTGGCACCTGGCCCTGTTGGAGTTGTGGCTGCAACGCAATGTGGACACGGCGCCGGAATAGCTTGCCGGATAAATTCCGACTTTATTGCTCGGGAATGGTCGGGTAGACTTGCGGGTCTCCTTTAAAAGACGGCACGGAGACCCCATGTAGCATGGTTTCTGAATCGAATAATTGCATATACAAGAGGCAGAGCAAGATGGACGTATTGGAACGCATCAAAGAACAGGTTGAAAGCCACCCGGTCGTGCTTTACATGAAAGGCACACCACAACTGCCGCAGTGCGGGTTTTCCTCCCGCACCGCGGAAGCCCTGGGTGCCTGTGGCAAAGAGTTTTCCTATGTGAACGTGCTGTCGGATCCGGAAATCTTCGAGAATCTGCCACGTTTTGCCGACTGGCCCACCTTCCCCCAGCTTTACATCAATGGTGAATTGATCGGTGGCTGCGACATCACCCTGGAGCTGTACCAGCAGGGTGAATTGCAAAAGATGGTCAAGAAAGCCATGGCTGACCAGAAAAAGGAAGACGCCTGAAGTCACGGATTCAGGTATAACTTTGGGAATGGCCGGCGGCGCTGGTGGTTGTGACTGATGATGGCTCAGTGTCTTTTCAGCTCGATGAGGACATAACCCATGGCCTCGTAATTGTGGATAGCCGTCGGCCCGGCGGGGGTCACATCGACATAATCCGGAAAGTCATCGGCAGTCTTGCCGCGCCATGAGGCATGGGTGCCACAGACGTGCACGGGGACATCATCGGCCACCAGTGACTGTACCACCTGGTGTATTTCGGCATTGCCCACCTGCTGGTTTTTCATCAGGGCGAATTCCTCCCGGCCATGAGAGACCACGGCCAGACCGATGTCCGGGAAGTGTTTACGCAGTTGCTGTACATAGCGGTTAATGGCGGGGATGGCCCATTGCAGGGCATCTGGATCGCGTTCGACAATTTCAAACACCACGCCGAAGGGGGCGTCATCCTGTGCCAGTAATTGTTCGATGATCTCTTGATTGCCAGCCTGTACAGTCGGGCCGACGAGTAGCAGGCCGGCAAGAAACAGATGGATCAGGCGGTGTTTTCGGCTGAACGGGTGCATAGTGGCCTCTTTGCTTTCGTTGCGGGCTCAGGTAAATTGAGTTCGCAGCCGCTAATTCGTTACGTTATCGACAGACGGGAACCCATTGGCAGAGCCTCCATTTTTACAGTGTACGTTGAAACCATGATAGACCGTATTCGTCAATTCTTTGAAACACACCTCAGCCCTGATAGTGCCAGCGGAGATAACCAGGAGCATCGTCTGCGGCTGGCCTGTGCGGCATTACTGATCGAGGTGTCACGTGCCGACTATGAGATTTCTGCGGAGGAGATAGCGGCAGTTTCCCAGGCGGTTCACAAGACCTTCGGCCTGTCGGCTGCGGAGACTGCGGAGTTGATTCAGCTCGCGGAGGAAGAGGCCGATGGTGCTACCAGCTATCATGAGTTCACCTCGCTGATTAATGCTAACTACAGTAAGGAGCAGAAGATTCAGTTGTTGGAGCGGCTCTGGGAGGTGGTTTTTGCCGATGCGAAAATGGAAAAATACGAGGAGCACCTGGTGCGCAAGCTGGCCGATCTGCTGTATGTGCCGCATAGCCAGTTTATTGCCACCAAACTGCGTGCCCAGGCCCGCTTTCAGGGCAGTGACTGAGGTTGCCGTGTATGGGTAAACTTGCGGATGTGTGAGGGAGCGGTAGCGAGGCTAGGAGGAGATGTGATTGATGTAATTCAGGCTTCAGCAGCGAAAACGGTTGCGGGGGATGTCAGTTGTTTTAGGATCTTGATTGCCGATGATATCGAGACCAATCGTAATCTCTTGTGCCGGCGCCTGGGTAAAATGGGTTTTCGGCTGTCCACGGCGAATAATGGTCTTGAGGTACTGGAGTCGCTTGCGCGGGAACCCGTTGATCTGTTATTGCTGGATCTCATGATGCCGGCCATGGGGGGCATCGAAGTGCTGCAACGCATGCGTCAGGATGTGCGCTATTGTGATATCCCGGTCATCATGATTACTGCCAATGATGACGAGGAAAACGCCGTGCGCTGTATCGATATGGGTGCCGAGGACTATCTCGTCAAACCCGTCAATTACACCATGCTGCGAGCCCGAGTCAATGCCTGCCTGGAGCGCAAGCGCCTGCGGGATCAGGAAGTGCGCTATCGCGGCCGCATCAAGCGCCAGAACGATGAGCTGGAAGAGCGTGTGCACCGCCAGGTGCGGGAGATATCCGAGTCGCAATTGGCGACCATTTTTGCCATGTCCAAGCTGGCGGAATCCCGCGATCCGGAGACCGGCAAACACCTGGAGCGCATGCGTGAGTATTGCCGGTTGCTCTCCAGGCAGCTGGGGCGCACCGCGACCTACCATGCGGAGATCGATGAAGCCTTCGTGGACAATATCTACGCGGCCAGTCCCCTGCATGATATCGGCAAGGTGGGCGTGGATGACGCGGTATTGCTGAAGCCGGGAAAACTCACGGAGGGGGAATGGGTTTTGATGCGGCGTCATCCCGTGCTCGGTGCGGATACCTTGCGTGAGGTCGATCACCAACACCCAGGCAACAGCTTTATCCGCATCGGTATCGACATTGCCGAAAGCCATCATGAAAAATGGGATGGCAGTGGCTATCCTTACGGCAAACGGAAAAAAGAAATTCCCCTGGTAGGGCGGATTCTGGCCTTGGGAGATGTGTATGATGCCCTGACTTCCCAGCGCTGTTACAAGAAGGCCTTTAGTCATGAAAGGAGTCGGTTGATTATCGAGGAGGGCGAGGGTCGGCACTTTGATCCGGATGTCGTGCAGGCCTTCCGGGAGGTCGAGACAGAGTTTTTGCGTGTCCGCCAGGATTTTCAGGATGCAGAGGTTTGAAGGCAATGCCATTAAGTTAAGCCTGAGATCCTGTTTGTTGTAGGTTGGTGGTGAGCCTGCGAACCCCAACGAAACCAACAATATTGGGGTTCCTTCGTCACCGCCAACCTACAAAATAGTCGTGATTTTGTTAACTTAAATGGCATTGGGGCTGAAGACCGAAACCGGGCAGGGTGGAAGAGCCATGTTCACTGACGGCAGTTGAGAGAGGAAGCGCAAGATGCCAAAAGTACTTTTGGTGGAAGATAACGAAATGAACCGCGACATGCTTTCCCGGCGCCTGCAGCGCAAAGGGTATGACGTTGTTTTCGCGGTGGATGGCAGTGCGGCCGTTAGTATGGCCAGTATCGAAAAGCCGGCCCTGATCCTCATGGATATGAGCTTGCCTATCATGGATGGTTGGGAGGCCACCCGACAGATCAAGTCAAACCCCGATACGCAGGCCATCCCGGTGATTGCCCTTACTGCACACGCCATGGCCGGTGACCAGGAAAAGGCGCTGGCGGCAGGTTGTGAGGACTACGACACCAAACCGGTGGATTTTTCTCGTTTGCTGGGCAAGATGGAAGAATTAATCAGCGGCTGACACTCTTTCCACCCTGATCATTGGGGCGGCCGGCCATCTTTCCCGGGTATTTTTCCCTCAATTTGCCTGGCTTTTCTTTTTTCCTTGTTTACACACAAAAGCCGGGATTGCTAAGATGCTCGCAAGCCCATGCCGGGCTATTTATCAGTTTGCAGATAATTAAAAGGATCAACATGCTGTCAGAAAACCAGCTCAAGACTCCGGAACGCCGAGCCCGTTCCCATCAGGAGATTCACCACTTGGTCGAATCCCGCACCGATGCTCTGTCTTTATACAGCGAGCTGGCGGCCAAACAGCCCTTCAAGCCGGATCATGATCTGCAGGTCTTGTTGCAGAGCTTCTGTGAATCGTTGGTCGATTACACCGCCAGCGCCCATTTTCAGCTCTATCGTCACATCGACGAAGAGCGTGAGCGCCGCACGGCCGTGCTGCAGGTCGCCGATGAGATTTATCCTTTCATTGCCGAAATCACCCAGCTGATTCTCGATTTCAACGACAAGTACGATTGTGAAGATCACTGCATGAATCTGAGCGAACTGGCTAAAGATTTGTCACTGCTAGGTGAGCGATTGGCCGACCGTATTGAGCTGGAAGACCGTCTGATCAAGGTGTTGGCGGCCAAGCGGCAGGTGAATTGATGCCACCAAATCCGCCAGACTGGATGAACAATTTTACCCAGAGCCTGTCCCATGCCTTTGTAGTGCCCCCTGATTGTTCCGCTAGCGCAGGTTTCTTCGTATGTCCCGTCCTTTGCCGATACTGCCAGTCCTGAAATTACGCTGCTGCTGGTCGTTATTGCTGTTGGCCTTGATGCTGTTCGGCGCAGGCCCCGTTATGGCGGCCTCTTCTCTCAGCCTGATTTATTCCGGTAACCTCGATGGAGAGCTGGAACCCTGTGGTTGTAGCGAAGCGGGCGATCTCGGTGGCCTCAAGCGCCGCGCGACCCTGCTGGATCAATTGCGGGCGGAAAATCCACAGCTGGTGGTGATTTCTTCCGGCGGACTGCTGCGCGTGGAGGGCGCGGGTGACCGGCTCAAGAGCGAATACATCCTCTCCGGCTTCAAGCGGTTGGGTTATGACGCCATCGGTCTGCAATGGCGCGATCTGGCCCTCGGTGCGGAACACGTGCTGGAGGCTGGTCTGCCCTGGGTGGCCAGCAATTGGCACGGTGACAGTCTGCCGGTATCACGGCTGATCGAGCGTAGCGGCGGGGTGCGCATCGCTTTTTTCAGCTGGTTGGATCCGCAACAGTCACCGCTACAGCAAATGCAGGGGAGTCACGCGCTGGTCGATGACGACATTGCGGGTCTACATCGCGCACTACGTCAGGCAAAGGTCGACGGTGTTATTACCGTACTAGCTACCGGGCTGCCGCTGAAACTGGCGGTCAGCGAGCTGGGGCTGGAGGATGTGGATATCCTTATTCAGCGCTCCGCTTACGAAGAATACGGTGAGCCTTCCTTGCAGGGGAAAACCCTGGTGCTGCAACCCGGCTCGCGCGGCATGCGTCTGGGGCGTGTGGATCTGACCCTGGCCGATGGGCGAATTCAGTCGTGGCGACACGAGGTGCTGCCCATGCCGGATACCATTGCCGATGCGGAAAAAATGCGCGACTGGTACGAAGACTACAATGCGACGGTCAAGGCCGCCTACCTGAAGCGCGTGGAACTGCGCAAGCAGCGCGAGCAGGGGCAGAGTCCCTTCGTGGGCGAAGAGACCTGCCTGACTTGCCATCAGACCGAACACAAGGCCTGGGCCGCCAGCAATCATGCCATGGCCTATGACAGCCTTGAGGCGGTCGGCAAGTCCTTCGACCCGGCGTGTATCCAGTGCCATGTGGTGGGTTTCGACAAACCCGGTGGTTTCATCGACATGAGCATGACCGGTCACCTGATGGGTGTGCAGTGCGAGTCCTGCCACGGTGCGGGCCGTGCCCATGTGGAAGCGCAGGGCAAGGTGGCCCTGCCCAATAGCGATTGGAACAAAGAAAAGATGTGCGCCGAGTGTCACACCCAACCACACAGCCCCGGCTTCGTGTTTGACCAGTACTGGCCGAAGATTCAGCACTGACCGTTGTTGGTCTCATTTGGCGGCCACTGTCCGCCCGGCATGAATAAGGGATAAACACGCGCCAGGGATAGGTGATCCATTTCCATCTGTCGTGTAGTTTGCGCCGGTATGGTGCGGTTGCCTGATTGCCTGCGTATTTTTGGTTGGCAGTTAATAAAAACAAGGGGCGAACAATGGAAACGGTGAAGGCAGGTTGTCCTTCCAAGCAAGCCAATACGGCGATAACCCTTGGCAGACCGCGCCCTTCGGGGCCTACAGGGAATGCTGCTGAGAGATGTGCTAAAATTCTCCGTAATTTCAGATTTACGGTGATCAGTTCCAGTAATGACCTTCAGCAATACTCTCAGTAGCACCTTGAGCAACAACACGGTCTTGCAAAGGCTGAGCCGGCAATGAACGGCACGGTAAAGGGCGGGGCGCGCAAACTCTATATCAAGACCTTCGGTTGTCAGATGAACGAGTACGATTCCACCAAGATGGCGGATTTACTCGATGACAGCCATGGTCTGCATCTGGTGCCGACCCCTGAAGAGGCCGATGTGCTGCTGCTCAATACCTGCTCGATCCGCGAAAAGGCGCAGGAAAAGGTCTTCTCGCAGCTGGGCCGTTGGCGCGAACTCAAGCAACGGCGCCCGGATGTTGTGATCGGCGTCGGCGGCTGCGTGGCCAGCCAGGAGGGCGAGGCGATCCGTCAGCGTGCCCCCTATGTCGATCTGGTGTTCGGCCCGCAGACCTTTCACCGCCTGCCCAAGATGCTCGAAGCGCTGGCGGCGGAGGGCAAGCCACATATCGATGTCTCCTTCCCCGAAATCGAAAAATTCGACGCCCTGCCGGCGCCGCGCGCCGAAGGCCCCACCGCCTTTGTCTCCATCATGGAAGGCTGCAGCAAGTATTGCACCTTCTGTGTGGTGCCCTATACGCGCGGCGAAGAGGTCAGCCGGCCGTTCGACGATGTGCTCGCCGAGGTCGCCCAGCTGGCGGCGCAGGGTGTGCGCGAGGTCAACCTGTTGGGACAGAACGTCAACGCCTACTGTGGTCTGATGCATGACGGCGATTTTGAAGATGAAAATGCCGACCTGGCCCTGCTGATTCACTATGTAGCCGCCATCGACGGCATCGACCGCATTCGCTACACCACCTCACATCCGGTCGAATTCAGCGACTCGCTGATCCAGGCCTATGCCGAGGTGCCGGAGCTGGTCAGCCACCTGCATCTGCCGGTACAGAGTGGCTCCGATCGTATCCTGCTGCACATGAAGCGTGGTCACACGGCGCTGGAATACAAGGCCAGGATCCGCGCCTTGCGCGAGGTGCGGCCGGATATCAGTCTGTCGTCGGATTTCATCATCGGCTTTCCCGGCGAGACCGAGGCCGATTTTCAGGCCACCATGAAGCTCATCGAATCCGTGGGTTTCGACCACTCCTTCAGTTTCATCTATAGCGCCCGCCCCGGTACCCCGGCCGCGGATCTGCCGGACGATGTGTCGCTGGCCGAGAAAAAACAACGCCTGGCCATCCTGCAGCAGCGCATTGGCAAGATGGCTGCGGCCATCAGCGAAGGTATGGTGGGCACGGTACAGCGTATCCTTGTCGAAGGCCCGTCGCGCAAGCAAGCCGAGCAACTGCGTGGCCGCACGGAAAACAACCGCGTGGTGAATTTCAGCGGCCCGCCGCGACTGATCGGTGAATTTGTCGATGTGCGCATCAGCGCGGCCCTGCCCAACTCACTGCGTGGCGACGTGGTGCAGACCGATGACACAGCCGGCGACGTGGCCGACTGCGCCTGATTTCCCATTTTTATCCCGCAGCAACCAACCTCCACGGTACCCAACGCCTTGAACGATCAACCCGATTCCAGCAATTTCATCCTCGAACCCGCCGACAACCAGCGACTGGCCAATCTGTGCGGTCCCTTCAACGAAAACCTGCGCCAGATCGAAGCCCGGTTGGGGGTGGAAATCAATAACCGTGGCAACAGCTTCAGTGTTATCGGCGAGCCACATTCGGTGCGTGCAGCGGGTGAGGTTTTGCAAGGACTGTACGGGGAAGCCGAGCAGGAAAATCTTTCGGCCAATCGTGTCCACCTGTTTCTGCAAGAGGCGCGTGTCGAGGCCCTGCTGGAAGGCGAGGCAAAGGATGACTGCAGCGATGTGGTGATTCGCACTAAACGCGGTGATGTGCGCGGGCGCGGTTTCAACCAGCGCCACTATCTGCGTAATGTGGTGAGTCACGATATTAACTTCGGTATCGGCCCCGCCGGCACCGGTAAGACCTATCTGGCTGTTGCCTGTGCCGTGGAGGCACTGGAAAAGCAGACCGTTAGCCGTCTGGTCCTGGTTAGACCTGCCGTCGAGGCGGGTGAGCGGCTGGGCTTTCTTCCCGGCGATCTGGCGCAGAAGGTTGATCCCTACCTACGCCCACTCTACGATGCCCTCTACGAGATGTTCGGTTTTGAGCGTGTCGACAAGCTTATCGAGCGCAATCTCATCGAAGTGGCGCCGCTGGCCTATATGCGCGGCCGCAGCCTGAATGAATCCTTCATTATTCTCGATGAGGCGCAGAACACCACCGTCGAGCAGATGAAAATGTTCCTTACCCGCATCGGTTTTGGCTCTACGGCCGTGATCACCGGCGATGTCACACAGACGGATCTGCCCTCACACACTCGTTCCGGTCTGCGCCACGTCATTGAAGTGCTGAAGGATGTCGACGGCATTAGCTTCACCTTTTTTCAGGCCAAGGACGTGGTGCGTCATCCACTGGTACAACGTATCGTCACGGCCTATGATGAATACGAAACTGCACAGGAAAGTGCGAAGAAGGAGGCAGGGAATGAAAAGTTGTCTGACAATGGCAGGGAACGGAAGCCTTAATGACGCTGCATGTGGATGTCCAGTTTGTGTTAGACGATATTGATTCGATCCGCTTGCCGGATGCCAGGCAGTTTTCGTGTTGGGCGCAGGCGGCCCTGGATGCGCTGGACACACCCTTTCCCGTTGAACGGCAAATGACCCTGCGCCTAGTAGGGGAGACAGAGATGGTTCAGCTCAACCGTGATTACCGCCATAAGACCATACCCACCAATGTCCTGTCATTTCCTTTTGATGCGCCGCTGGGCCTGCCGGCATCCGAGTGCGGGAGTGAATTGGGTGATGTGGTGATCTGCATGCCGGTGGTACAACGCGAGGCGGCGCAGCAGGGAAAGACGGAAGAGAATCACTGGGCCCATATGGTCGTGCATGGCACCCTGCACCTGTTGGGCTACGATCACATAACAGATGCCGAGGCGGTGCAGATGGAATCGCTGGAGATCCAGGTTTTGGCCGGACTGGGTTTCAGCAATCCTTACATCGAATCCGCATAAACGGCCTTTGGATTTTTGGGGAATCATTTTGTTACAAGCCTTGTTACAAACTTTGTTACACGCAATGGTGTCATCATGAACGAAGACCGATCGAGTAGCGCGGCCGCCAATAGTGAACGACAGGCGCGTTCCTGGCTTGAGAAACTGAGCCAGGCCCTGTTGCGTGAACCGCAGGATCGTGAACAGCTGACCGTCTTGTTGCGCGATGCGGAACAACGCAATCTGCTGGATGCCGGCGCCCTGTCCATGATCGAGGGTGTGCTCAATGTCTCCGACATGCAGGTACGTGATGTGATGGTGCCACGCTCGCAGATGGTGGTGGTAAAGCAGGATGAGCCACCGGAATCATTTTTGTCGGTAGTGGTGGATTCCGCCCACTCGCGTTTCCCGGTGATGGGTGATACCCGCGACGAAATTGTCGGTATTCTGCTGGCCAAGGATTTGTTGACCTATTTTGCCCAGCGTGCCGCCCGTTGCGGTGATGATGAGCCGCGTTTCAATCTGCGTGATCTGATGCGCCCGGCGGTGTTTATTCCCGAGAGCAAGCGCCTCAACGTGTTACTGAATGAGTTCCGTGCCAACCGTAACCACATGGCCATTGTGGTCGACGAATACGGCGGTGTGGCTGGGCTGGTGACCATCGAAGACGTGTTGGAGCAGATTGTTGGCGACATCGAGGATGAACACGATATCGATGACGACGTGTCCATCGTGCGCCATTCTGACAACAAGTACACGGTCACGGCGCTGACGCCCATCGAGGATTTCAATGAATATTTCGGCGCTGATTTCAGCGACGATGATTTCGATACCATTGGTGGCCTGCTGATGCACGAGTTCGGTCATCTGCCCCAGCGTGGCGAGGTCTGCCATTTGGGTTCGTACCGCTTCAAGGTTTTGCGGGCGGACAGCCGGCGTATCTATCTGTTGCGTTTGACCGTCGACACCACGGCCGCCAAGTCTGAATCTCCCAGCGAGCATTGATGCCATGAAGGCATGGCTGGCCCAGCTTCCCTTGCGCTGGTTATTGGCCGCATTTCTTGCCGGGCTTGCCCTACCGTTCTCTTTCGCCCCGTTTGGCCTTTTTCCGTTGGCGATTGTCTCACTCGCACTGCTTTTTTGGCTGTGGCAAACAATGCCCGCTCGCCATGTCTTTCTCGCAGGCTATCTATTTGGTGTTGGTTATTTCGGCTTGGGCGTCTCCTGGGTAGCGGTGAGCATGTATCGCTTTGGTGGCATGAGTGTCTCACTGTCGCTGCTGTCGACGGTACTGTTCATCTTGGTGCTGGCGGCCTTTCCGGCGTTCACTGGCTGGTTGTATCGCCGTTATTTTTCGATGCTTTCCTCGCGGTTGCAATTATTGTTGGTCTTGCCAGCCCTGTGGGGGCTGTTGGAGTGGTCGCGTGGCTGGGTGCTGACCGGCTTTCCCTGGCTGGCATTGGGTTACAGTCAGACGGATTCCCCGCTCGCCGGCGTGGCGCCGGTATTGGGTGTCTACGGCATCGGCTGGTTGATCACACTGAGTGCCGGATTGCTGGTGCTGGCCTGGCAGATGCCGAGGCGGCGCTGGTTACCGCTGTTGCCCCTGCTGGGAATCTGGTTGCTGGGAGCAGGGCTGTTGCAGGTCGAGTGGTCGGCGCCGGCCGGCAAGGCATTGCGCGCCAGCCTGGTTCAGGGCAATGTGCCGCAGAATCTCAAATGGTTGCCCGAGCAGCGTCAACCGACCATTGATCTGTACACGCGCCTGTCACGTCAACATTGGGCCGATAGCGATATTGTCATCTGGCCGGAGACGGCACTGCCGGCCTATTACCATCAGGCCGAGCGATTCTTGCAGGGTCTGGCCGTCGAGGCCGCAGAGCATGGCTCAAATCTGATGCTGGGTCTGCCGGTACGTCCTGAATCGGCGCCGGAGACCTATTACAACAGCGTGGTGGCGGTTGGTGACCCGCCACAGATTTACAGCAAGCACCATCTCGTGCCCTTCGGTGAATATATCCCCCTCAAGTGGTTGCTGGGCAGTCTGCTGGATATCCTACAGGTACCGATGGCGAACTTTAGTCGTGGCGCAGCCACGCAGCCACCACTCAATGTGGCCGGACAGAAGATCGCCGTGTCCATCTGTTACGAGGATGCCTTTGGCGAAGAGGTGATACGCGCCTTGCCAGAGGCCACCGTACTGGTCAACGTCAGCAACGATGCCTGGTTCGGTGATTCACTGGCGCCGCACCAGCACTTGCAGATGGCGCGCATGCGCAGCATGGAGACGGCGCGGCCCATGTTTCGCGCCACTAACAATGGCATCTCCGCGATGATCGACCACCGTGGCCAAATCTCCGCACAGTCACCACAGTTCGAGGTGTTCGTGCTCAGCGGCAGCCTGCAACCACGCAGCGGTGCGACGCCTTACGTATTGGGGGGTAACTATCCTTTGTTAGGGTTGCTGTTTTCCAGTCTGCTGACAGCTGTATTTCTGCGGCGTCGTCAGGTTTTTCGCTAACGGGCTGCTGAAATTATTGCCGGGTTAATAGATCCTCCCTGATACAAAATTCCACTAAATTATGTCTGACACTTAGCTCCTACAAGTGCTTGATCCGTATAACGGGATGAAACTTTTTGGCAATCACAATAAAGATTATGCTCAAAGTTGTCATTCGCTCTACGAATCAATATATTGCACTGCGCAAGTACGATCACTTGCAGGATCCAGGCGACAGCGGCCGTTAGCGCTGGCATCACGGCGGCCGGCGCAGTATGTTGGGCCTGTCCAAACAGTCAATACAGAAGGGAGACGCACATGGCGGATCATCACAATGGATTGTCATTTCTGGAGAGCGTGGATCACATGGTGGATCGCGCCCTGCTGAGCATAGATCTGGCGCCAGACGTGGCCGAGGCCATCAAGGCCTGCAATGCGGTGATACAGGTCAAGTTTCCGGTCAAGATCCGCGGTAAGATACAGGTTTTCTCCGGTTGGCGTGCGGTGCACAGTACCCACCGTCTGCCTGCCAAGGGCGGTATCCGTTTCGCCCCTTGCGTGGATCAGAATGAAGTGGAGGCGCTGGCGGCACTGATGACCTACAAGTGCGCCATCGTCGATGTACCCTTCGGCGGCTCCAAGGGGGGGTTGATGATCGACCCCCGTCAGTACGACCGCGACGAGATGCAGCTCATTACCCGCCGTTTCACCCTCGAACTGGTGCGCAAGGGTTTTCTCAATCCGGCCACCAACGTGCCGGCGCCGGATATGGGCACCGGCCAGCGCGAAATGGCATGGATGGCCGATACCTACAAGCACCTCAATCCCGAAGATATCAACTACACCGCCTGCGTCACCGGCAAACCGGTGGAGCATGGCGGCATTCACGGCCGCACCGAGGCCACCGGCCGTGGCCTGCAGTACGCCCTGCAGGAATTTTTCCGTCACCCGGACGAAGTCAAGGCGGCGGGGATGGAGCCAGGTCTGGCTGGTAAACGGGTGGTGTTGCAGGGGTTCGGCAATGTGGGCTATCACGTCGCCAAATTCCTGCAGGAAGAGGATGACTGCCGCATTATCGGTATCATTGATCGTCACGGCATGTTGCACAATGCCAAAGGTATTGATGTCGAGACGGCCTATCGCTACCGCGTGGAGCGTCGCAGCTTCGAGGGCTTTGAGGGTGGTGAGTACACCGAAAATGGCGCCAAGGGGCTGGAGAGCGAGTGCGATATTCTTATTCCCGCCGCCCTGGAGGGGCAGATCTCCGCAGACAATGCCGCGCGCATACAGGCCAGTCTCATTATCGAGGCGGCCAATGGTCCGGTCACCTTCGAGGCGGATCAGGTTCTCAACAAGCGTGGCGTGGTGATCATTCCCGACGCCTACGCCAATGCCGGTGGTGTGATCGTTTCCTATTTTGAGTGGATTCGCAATCTGTCACACATCCGCTTCGGCCGTATGCAGCGGCGCTTCGATGAAGTGCGTGGCCACCATCAGATTGAGGCACTGGAAAGTTTGACCGGGAAGGTATTGCCGCAGACGCTGAAGGACAAGATCGATGCCGGCGCCAGCGAGCTGGATCTGGTGCGATCAGGGCTGGATGATTCCATGCGCGAGGCCTTTCAGGGGATTCTCGAAGTGCGCAACGGCAATGAGAAAATTACTGATTTACGAACCGCCGCCTATGTCACGGCGATTCGTAAGATCGCCCGTTCTTACCTGGATGTCGGCATTTACTGACGTCGCTCGCGAGCCGTGTGTCAGTAGCGCGC
Source organism: Gammaproteobacteria bacterium (assembly GCA_021647505.1). Taxonomy (GTDB): domain Bacteria; phylum Pseudomonadota; class Gammaproteobacteria; order SZUA-152; family SZUA-152; genus DRQN01. The sequence goes on along the minus strand of JAKIUN010000042.1, from coordinate 4,833 downwards.
GGAGCCACCAATGAATCGTGCGATCAGCAGGCAGGATGCGCTGCCAGATGGGAGAGACACCTGTATTGAACGCGGGCTATTCGTCGTCGAGCTGACGGCGGAATACCGTGCTCCTGCACTTGGGGCAGGGCGGGATGTGGCCTGTCTTATGGAAGTGCAATTCCTTACCACAGCTGGTACAGGCCAGGGTGCCGGGGCCGGTAATCTCGCCAGTGTGCCAGTCCGCCAGACGGGCCCGCTCGGCCAGCAGCGCCAGCTCCACCTTGGTGGGGTCGACCAGTAATGAGAGGGCGTCGAGGATGCGGTCTTCCACCAGTTTGATGTCGAAGCGGAACCAGTCGGCCAGTTCCTTGGCCTTGTCGCTGGCGAGATATTCTCCGGCAGACTGTAGGTCACGCTTCAGGTATTCGGCGATCTTTTCCGCCTCCTCACGCGTCAGCTCGCCCAGCTCGGTGGTCTTTTCTACTGCCGCGTCCAGCGCATGCTGTAATTTCGGTTTTAGTTCCTCGCCCGCTTCGTTGAGAAATTCCCGTGTGCGTTCCAGCATGCGATCATAAGCATGGAGGTGTTTTTCGTGCTTGTTTTGATCCTTCATGGGGCATCCCCTTCGATGAGTTTTCTATCCTGAGTATGGGGGACACCGGGGCCGGATGACAAGAGCCGGGAATACAGGACTTCACAAGGGTTGTGTTGTGGCTATTTGGACTCCTGCGGTATCCTAGCCGCCCTTTTTCTCCAGCGAAATGACAGGCGATCCGAGCATGAGCACGCAGCAACCCTACATCCCCGAAATTGTCGAGTCCAAAGCGCAGAAATACTGGGAGGAAAATGCCAGCTTCCGCGCTATTGAAGACCCCGAGCGAGAGAAGTTTTATTGCCTCGCCATGTTCCCCTACCCCAGCGGCCGTCTGCACATGGGCCACGTGCGCAACTACACCATCGGCGATGTTATCGCCCGCTACCAGCGCATGCGGGGCAAGAACGTGTTGCAACCTATAGGGTGGGACGCCTTCGGCCTGCCGGCGGAAAACGCCGCCATGAAGCACAAGGTGCCGCCCGCCAAGTGGACCTATGAAAATATCGACTATATGCGCGTCCAGTTCAAGCGCCTTGGCCTGGCCTATGACTGGGAGCGTGAATTCGCCACCTGCGATCCTGACTACTATCGCTGGGAACAGTGGCTGTTCACCCGCTTGTTCGACAAGGGCCTGATCTACAAAAAGACCGCGCCGGTCAACTGGTGCCCCCACGACCTCACCGTGCTGGCCAACGAGCAGGTCATTGAAGGCTGCTGCTGGCGTTGCGACACCCCGGTGGAGCGCCGCGAGATCCCGCAGTATTTCATGAAGATCACCGACTACGCCGAGGAACTGCTAGCCGGTCTCGACAAGCTGGACGGCTGGCCCGAGGCCGTGCGCACCATGCAGCGCAACTGGATCGGCCGTTCCGAGGGTGTGGAGATGGAATTCACTGTGGCGGATTCTAACGAGTCCCTGCGTGTCTACACCACCCGCCCCGATACCCTGATGGGCGTCAGCTATGTCGCCGTCGCCCCCGAACACCCGTTGGCCGCACGCGCCGCGAAAGGCAATCCCGAGCTAGCGGCCTTCATCGAAGAGTGCGCCAAGATGGAGACCTCCGAGGCCGCCATGGAGACCATGGAAAAGAAGGGCGTCGATACCGGCCTCAAGGCCATCCATCCCCTCAGCGGCGACAGCGTGCCCGTGTTCACTGCCAACTTCGTGCTCATGGGCTACGGTGAGGGCGCGGTGATGGCGGTGCCGGCCCACGACCAGCGTGACTGGGAATTCGCGCACAAATACGGCCTGCCGGTGAGACAGGTGATTGCTTCAGCGGGTGATGAGAAAATCGACCTCGATAAGCAGGCTTTTACTGCCAAGGGCATACTGGTGAATTCCGACGAATTCACCGGCCTGACTTCGCAGCAGGCCTTCGACGCCATCGCCGCCAAACTGGAAAAAGATGGCAAGGGCAACAAATGCACCAATTATCGCCTGCGCGACTGGGGCGTGTCCCGTCAGCGCTACTGGGGAGCGCCCATCCCCATCATCAACTGTGACAGCTGTGGCGCCGTGCCGGTGCCGGAAAAGGATCTGCCCGTGGTGCTGCCGGAAGACGTCAGCTTCGACGGTGTCGGCTCGCCCATCAAAAAAATGCCAGAATTCTACGAAACGACGTGTCCGAAGTGCGGCGGCAAGGCCGAGCGCGAGACCGACACCTTCGACACCTTCATGGAATCGTCATGGTACTACGCCCGGTTCACGAGTCCCGACAACAGCGAAGCCATGCTCGACGAGCGTGCCCATTACTGGCTGCCCGTGGATCAGTACATCGGCGGCATCGAGCATGCCATCCTGCACCTGTTGTATGCGCGTTTCTTCCACAAACTGATGAGAGACGAGGGGCTGGTAAAAGGCGACGAACCCTTCGCCAACCTGCTCACCCAGGGGATGGTGCTCAAGGACGGCATCAAGATGTCCAAATCCAAGGGCAACACCGTCGACCCGCAGGCGCTGATCGACCAATACGGCGCCGACACCGTGCGCCTGTTCACCATGTTCGCCGCGCCGCCCGAGCAGTCGCTGGAATGGAACGACGACGCCGTGGAAGGCGCCGCGCGCTTCCTTAAGCGCGTGTGGCGGCTGGTGCACGACGATGCACGTCTGCTGGCATTAAAACAGTGGTATGCCGATGGCGCCAAGGTTGATGCCGCCGCTTTGTCCGTCGAGCAGAAAAAGCGGCGCGCCGAGATTCACAGCCTGCTTGACCAGGCTGGCCGCGATGTCGAGAAATACCAATTCAACACCGTGGTTGCCGCAGCGATGAAGATGGTCAATGCGCTGGGGCAGACCGAAGCCAGCGATGACCCCGTGTTCGCTGAGGGTATTGATTTTCTGTTACGCCTGTTGGCGCCTATCGCACCACACATCACCCACGAATTGTGGAATGTGTTGGGGCATGAGCAATCCGTTCTCGATGCCACCTGGCCGCAGGCCGACACCGACGCCATGGTGAGCGATACCATGGAGCTGGTGGTACAGGTGAATGGCAAGGTGCGTGGAAAGATTTCTGTTGTTGCTGATGCGGCGAAGGATGTGGTTGAGGCGGCGGCTCTGACGGATGAGAATGTGCAGCGGTTTATTGAATGGATGGATGTAGCGAAGGTCATTGTGGTGCCAGGGCGATTGGTGAATGTGGTGGTTAAGGAAATGCCAATGGGAAAACTGTTGGTTAAATTAGAGTCAGATTGGAGGAGTAATCCTTCTTATACTGATGTTAAGGCACTTGATTGGAGCTGTGCACAGTATGACTCCATGGAGAAAAATTGTCCTCATGGATGTGATCTTGCAGCCGACCCTGTGGCGGTGAAGAGCATGAGATGGTTAGCTAAAACAAATGACTATTGTCGAGCAACGCGTATTTGTCGTACCCATGGATTTGTACGAATATATGTATCAACAGGGCTAGGTATTGTGACTAGTAACGACCCTAGTATTAAGACGGAGCCAGATTCACCTGAAGCATACCCGTAAACCAAGCGTGTAGCCTGGGTTGAGCTTGCGAAACCCGGGAGAATCGTCACAACAAACTCCCGGGTTTCGCGAGCTCAACCCATATATGGTCTCTTCCCATCTTGCAAGACTTTGAATAGGGAAGGTAGGGAAGGGGGTCAGTTCTCGTATTATAACATCCGACAATAATGCTTATATGAAAATGCTACAATGCGAGAACTGACCCTGAGGGTTCTGCTGAGGGTTCTGTTTGTGTCATGGAGCACTGCTGTGCCTGAAGGAGAATAAAAAGGGTATTGAAAAAGCGCCGAATAAATGTTGATATACAAACTACCCACCCGGATGTCAGGTGGGAATCGGGAAAATGAATACTGAATGGCCATAGTATGAGGGCGGCAAATCTAACAGCTGGGCGAGTTCAGTGGGGCGACTAATCTAACAAGTCGATAAAGGCGGCGCTGACAGCATGGTGGCCCTGTGTGTCAACCTAGTCCCATACAGTCGGTTAATGGGATAACATAGATTTCAGGGTGATGGAAACAGGATCAATCGAGATGCCAAAAAGCACATCAGAACTACCCGAGAGCCAAGTGACACCAGAACCCGCACTGGAAAAACGTACGAGACGCCAGTATACGCCAGACTACAAGCTGCGCATTATTGCAGAGGCCGATGCGTGCAAGCATGGAGAGCTTGGAGCAATTCTACGACGAGAGAAGCTCTACAGCAATCAACTCTCCGCTTGGCGACGCGAGTATGCTGAGCGTGGCGTTGAAGGTCTGGGTAAGAGCCGCCCAGGACCCGTTGCTTCGAAAACACCGGAACAACGTCAAAACGAACGACTGAGCAAAGAGAATGATCGCCTGAAACGCAAACTGGAAATCGCGAATGACTGCCTGGATCTCCAAAAAAAAGCGTTGTCGATGCTCGATCATTTACGCAATGGGAACGGTGCATGAACATCGTTATTGAACAGCGCCCTGATCGACTGCCTATGAGTATTGCCTGTGGAGCTCTGGGGCTCAATCGCAGCAGTGTGTATGAGTGGCGTAAACGTGCAGCAGATGGTCATCCTCCGCCTCGGCGATCACGGAAAGAATCCGTGCAACCCCGCGCACTGAGCGAGCAAGAACGCGAGCAGGTCATTGAGACATTGCACAGCACACCTTACCGTGATCAGCCACCCAGTGAAGTCTATCACCGACTGCTCGAAAGAAATCAACACCTGTGTTCAGTGAGCACGATGCATCGCCTACTACGAACGCGGGGTGAGAATGGTGAGCGACGCGCCCAGCGCCCG
>JAKIUN010000003.1 GCA_021647505.1 Gammaproteobacteria bacterium | reverse complement strand
AGATTCAGACCGTCAAGTCGAATGCCAGGGGTTATCGTTCATTCGATGGATTCAGAAATAGCATATTGTTTTATTGTGGTGGCCTGAAAATGGCCCCATAGGCCTTCACACAATTCTTCGAAGAACCGAAAAAGATGACCTAGATGATTTGAAAGAAACAATAAAAGAAGGCATACCAGAATGGCCAGCTACTCTAGATCGTTATGATGATCCATCCGTTGAAGATGTTTGGTAATGGTGAGTGAAGAGCGCTAAGGGATCCGCTAAGCGCGAAGGAGTCAAAGCCCTTAATGAGGTCGACGAGCAAGCCGCAGGTCAACACGGGCCAAAGTTCCAGCCAGCACGTTACGTGTCAGCCAGTAGCCAAGCAGAGCACCCAGGGTATTAGCGAGCATATCGGCGTATTCGAAAAACCGCGCACCACCCCAGCCTTGCAGGAATTCCAGCATGATGCCCATTACTACCAAGCCGATCAGCCAGCCTCGTTGCGTGCCCCGCGTCGTGTAGATCTGCCCGAACCAGCCCATCAGCACAGCGTAAGCCAACAGGTGCTTCACTTTGTCGATGTAGGGGATTCCCACGATCTGCGGTGGAGCGGCGATAAGACTCAACCACACCGCCATCGCCAGCATGGCCCAGCCGCAGAGCAACCACAACGGCCGCAGGCGCAGGTTCTTTTTCATCGTGGGTACTAGGGTCTGTTGACGTTCTATTTTCCCCACTGCTGGAGCCGCTTTTTTTGTCCTGCAAGGCGGAAGGAGTGCTGTGTAGTTGTTCTACACAAGCGACTGACAACGCCGCAGGGCGGAAAAAGTGGCCCAGCCCTGCGGGTTGCATCTGAAAAAGCGCCACTCGGCGTTGCTCGTCGTTTATTTGCAGTCACCAAACTTCTCTCCTCGCGCGTTGATTGGCGCTTTTTCAGGCGCAACAGTGATGAAAATAGAACGTCAACAGACCCTAGATCAAGCCTTGGTGGCTTTCTTTTTCACGGTCTTTTTCTTCGCCGTTGTTTTCTTTTTCGCCACCTTTTTCTCGATGGCCCACTGGTCGCCACGGTAGAAGGCGGCCCAGCCGGTGGCCTTGCCGTCCACTTCGGTCATCACGTACTGCTCTTTTTCCTTGCGCTTGAAGCGTATGATGGCGGGGTTGCCGGCGTCGTCTTCTTGCGGCGCCTCACACAGGTAGCGGTGCTTGGGATCCAGCTCTGTGCAGTGAGGAATCAGCTCCTTGACCAACGGCGCACGGGTCTCGCGCGAGCGCGGGAAGGCACTGGAGGCGAGGAAAATGCCGGCAGCGCCGTCGCGTAACACGAAGTAACCGTCGGATTTTTCGCACTTCAGTTCGGACATGTGCACCGGGTCGGCCTTGGGCGGGGCGGCTTCACCGTTGCGCAATAGTTTGCGGGTATTCTTACACTCGGCATTGGTGCAGCCGAAGTATTTGCCGAAGCGGCCGGTCTTGAGCTGCATCTCGGCACCGCATTTGTCACATTCGATCACCGGGCCTTCGTAGCCCTTGATGCGGAATTTTCCCTGCTCAATTTCATAACCGTCGCAGTCGGGGCTGTTGCCGCAGATGTGCAGCTTGCGTTGTTCGTCGATGAGATAGCTATCCATGGCGGTGCCACACTTGTCGCAGCGGCGTTTTTCGCGCAGGGCGCGGGCCTCGCTCTCTTCGTCGGCATCGGCGTCGACCACCTCCTCGCCGGGAATCAGATTCATGGTGCTCTTGCAGCGTTCCTTGGGCGGCAGGTTGTAGCCGGAACAGCCGAGGAATACACCGGTAGATCCGGCGCGGATCTGCATCTTGCGGCCGCAGCTGGGGCAGTCGATGTCGGTGGGGATGGGGTCGTTGCCGCGCATGCCGCCTTCGTCGTTTTCCGCCTTGTCCAGACGGGCGCGGAATTCCGCGTAAAAGCTGTCCAGTACTTCGCGCCACTCGCGCTTGCCGGCGGCGATGGCGTCGAGCTTTTCTTCCATGCTGGCGGTAAAACCGTAGTCGAGCAGGTCGTCGAAGTTTTCCACCAGCCGGTCGGTGACGATTTCGCCGATTTTTTCCGCGTAGAAGCGGCGGTTTCTCACCGTCACGTAGCCGCGATCCTGGATGGTGGAGATGATCGAGGCATAGGTGGACGGGCGGCCGATGCCGCGTTTTTCCAGCTCCTTGACCAGCGAGGCCTCGCTGTAGCGTGCCGGCGGCTTGGTAAAGTGCTGTGAGGGGTCGAGCTTGTCCAGATTCAAGTGCGTACCCTTATCGACGTCGGGCAGTAGGGCGTCGTCAGCGCCCTTCTGCGGCAACGGCATGACGCGGGTCCAGCCGTCGAAGCGCAGGGTGCGGCCTTTGGCGCGCAGCTCGAAGCCGGCGGTCTCTATGGTTAGGGTGGTGACATCAAACTTGGCCGGCGGCATCTGGCAGGCGACGAACTGGCGCCAGATGAGTTCGTACAGGCGCTGTGCGTCGCGTTCCATGTCTTTGAGGTCGGAGACCATGGTGTGCACATTAGAGGGACGGATGGCCTCATGGGCCTCCTGCGCGCCCTCGCGCGAGCTGTAGTTGACGGGCTTTTCAGGCAGATACTGCTTGCCGTATTTCTTGCCGATATAATCGCGCACCGTCGCGACCGCCTCACCACTGAGGTTGGTGGAGTCGGTGCGCATGTAGGTGATATGGCCGGCCTCGTACAGGCGTTGCGCCATCATCATGGTCTTCTTCACGCCGAAACCAAGACGCGTGCTGGCGGCCTGTTGCAGAGTAGAGGTGATAAAGGGCGCGCGCGGACGGCTCGTGGTGGGCTTGGTCTCGCGCTTGGTGATGGTGTAGTCGGTGTGTTCAAGGATCGCCAGCGCGACATCCGTCAGGCCCTTGTTGGGTGGGCGGAAGGTCTTGCCGTTTTGTTTGACGACCTGCATCCGCAGGGGCTCGCCGGCATCGCTGTGCAGGTCGGCGAAGACTTCCCAGTATTCTTCCGGGGTAAAGGCGTGGATCTCACGCTCACGCTCCACCACCAGGCGCACGGCGACGGACTGCACACGACCGGCGGAGAGTCCGCGCGCAAGCTTTTTCCACAGCAGCGGCGACAGCATGTAGCCCACTACGCGGTCGAGGAAACGTCGTGCCTGCTGGGCGTTGACCTGATCAGTATTCAGCTCCGTGGGCCGGCTGAAGGCCTCCTGGATGGCATTTTTGGTGATCTCGTTGAATACCACGCGCTTGTAACGGGCAGGATCGCCGCCGATGGCCTGGGTCAGATGCCAGGCAATGGCCTCTCCTTCGCGATCCAAGTCAGTCGCGAGGTAGATGGCGTCGGCGGACTTGGCCAGCTTCTGCAGCTCGGCAACCACCTTTTCCTTGCCGGGCATGGTTTCGTAATGCGCCTTCCAGCCGTGTTCCGGGTCGATGCCCATACGCTGCACCAGCGCCTTGCCGGCGCGCTCACGCTTGCGGCGCTCGCGCTCCTCCGGGGGCAGTTTACGCGCCTCGGCGGCCAGCTTGGCACGCGCCTTGGGATCCATTGCTGACTTCGCCGAGCTGCTGCCGCTGGTGGGAAGATCGCGGATATGGCCGATGCTGGACTTCACGATAAAGTCCTTGCCGAGGTATTTGTTGATCGTCTTGGCCTTGGCGGGTGACTCGACGATAACCAGTGATTTTCCCATAAATGTTTATTCTTTCAGTTAGTTATTGATTATTTTGGGGCCAGCCCTACGCCCTCTGTATATTACAAATACGGGTTGGCGATATCTCCTGTCAAGTCCGACTTAGCCTTCGAGGCGAATACCGACCTTGAGAGTGACCTGAAAATGCGCCACTTTACCATCAACTAGTTGACCACGGGTCTCCAGTACTTCAAACCAGTCCAGATTGCGCAGGGTCTTGCCAGCACGGGCGATGGCATTGCGAATAGCGTCATCGGTGCTGTTGGGGGATGAGCCCACCAGCTCGATCATTTTGTATACATGCTCAGACATTATGCTCTCCCGGAAACGATGATGATTGAACGCGGCAAGTGTAGCAGGCTGTGAGCTTGTCGGCTGAAAGTGATACTGCCATGAATGCGCCACTTTCTTGAATTCACCGTCTGCCGGCCGCATGCTACAGACCAGAAACATTCTGAGGAGCCAGCACGGCATGAAATTCAAGGATTACTACGCGATCTTGGGTGTATCAAAGGATGCCTCAGAGGGTGAAATCAAGCGTGCCTACCGCAAGCTGGCGCGCAAATATCATCCGGATGTTAGTAAGGAGGCCAATGCCGAAAGCCGTTTCAAAGAGGTCGGTGAGGCCTATGCGGTGCTGAAAGACCCAGAAAAACGCCTGGCCTACGACCAGCTGGGCAGCGGCGTGCACCCGGGTGAGGATTTCACCCCGCCACCGGATTGGGGCGCCGGCTTCGAGTTCAGTGGCGGTTTCGAGGGCGCCGCCGGTGCCGAGCAGTTTAGCGATTTCTTCGAGAGCCTGTTTGGTGGCGGTCGACGACACAGCGCCGGCCCGGGCTTCCACCAGGATCCGAGCCAAGACCATCATGCCAGGATTCTGATTTCACTGGAGGATTCCTACCAGGGAGCAACTCGCACCATTACTCTACAGGCGCCCACCCTGACCCCGGATGGCCATCTACAGACTCGTCAACGCACCCTCAATGTCACCATCCCCAAGGGCATCCGTGAAGGACAGGTGATCCGCCTGGCCGGGCAGGGTTCGCCGGGCGCCGGTGGCCAGCCGGCGGGAGACTTGTATATCGAAGTCTCCTTCCAGCCACACCGACTGTACCGGGTGGAGGGCCACGATATGTCGCTGGATCTACCCATTACCCCCTGGGAGGCGGCGCTGGGCGCCACAGTCAAGGTGCCGACCCTAGGCGGCAAGGTGAATCTGAAGATCCCACGCGGGGCGAAGTCGGGTCAAAAATTTCGCCTGCGGGGACGCGGCCTGCCGGGCCAGCCCGCCGGCGATCAGTATGTGGTGCTGGAAATAATCGCACCCGAACCACACACGGCGGAAGACGAAGCCCTGTACCGCAAGATGGCGGAGCAGATGCCCCTGAATCCACGCGCCGCACTGGAGGTTTGAGCACATGAGCACACAGTTAACCATACTGGCAGGCGTGTTGCTGGACGAAAACACCGAACTGTCGCTGAAAGACCTGAGCCGCGCTTGTAGCGTGGAACGCAGGGTGCTGGTGGAAATGGTACAGGAGGGCCTGCTCGAGCCCGTGGACGTACATCTGGCACCGTGGCGATTCCAGGGGGACGCCCTGCACCGGGCGCGTACCGCACTGCGTCTACGGCGGGATCTAGAGGTCAACTTCGCCGGCATTGCCATGATCCTCGACCTGCTCGATGAAATCGATGGTCTCGAAACCCGCCTGCGTCGCCTTGAAGGCCGCTTCGAGTGAGCGGTCTCGATACACAGGCCCGCAAGCAGAAGGTTATCTCGGTTTTCGATGAGGTCGCTGGCGGCTACGATAGCCCTGCCCTGCGCTTCTTCCCCTTCAGCGCCGAGCGTGCACTGGGCCACCTAAACCCAAAGCCTGGCAGTAAAATACTCGACGCGGCCACCGGCACCGGTGCACTGGCGATGGCGCTGGCACAAGCGGTCGGCCCGCAGGGACGGGTGATAGGCATCGACCTGTCAACAGCGATGCTTGAACGCGCCGCGCATAACGCCGCCAAAGCGTAGTGTCTCATACTAAGTGTAGACGTCGATATGACTAGTCCGGGTGTCGTCATCGTCATCCTGCTTGCCGCCCTTGCGACGATCACGGCCCGTGCGCGTATCCAGTAGAACCGGCTCGTCTTTCTGCCGCCGGTCACCCTGACGGCGCTGTTGGCGAGCCTGTACAGGCGGTACGGCCACATGCTCCTCTTCGTGCTTTTTCACTGGCGGTGTAGCCGGATAGGGCTCAGTGGGCTTAACGTCGCGCTTGGCAACGGCCTTGGTGTTGATATTGATGGCCGCATCGTCGCGCGGCATATTGACTGAGGTCATAAAATTCTCCTCTACGATAACGGCCCTTCCTGCCAATTATAGCTAAATCCCAGATTTTCGCGCGGCCCAATACACTCGCCTCACTCACCAGGCAGGCACTATCGGTGATGATGGGTAACTGAAGATAGATTCCTTGTGGATAAAGCTACCGCGTCCTGCTCTCGCCCCTCGCCTAAGAGCGCCTACTTTTGGTACCTGCGTCCATGCAGGCCGTAGACAAAAAAATGGTACATGATTTATGGGGTATTCAATCTCAATAAACAGCATAGAAAAACGGGATGCAAGATCGGGAAATTATTACATGCACGTTCCTTCAATCTCTAGGGGTTTAATTCCCCGCAGCTTGCTGCGAATGCAACCTCAACCTGGCTGCTGACACTGCTGAAGGAATAATCTTGTAGGGTGGGCATTGCCCATCACCCTACGAACTGGAAATATTGCGATTGGCATGATCCGTAAGCGCGCAAAAGGGATTAAGGATACCGAGTATTTCAAACTTAAGATCAGGCAGTCCTCGCTTTCGGACAAGGATTCAATGTTCTACGTTTCAGCCTAATACTCACTCACAAGACCGGAGAAGAGCCTATTTTTTAAAGAAAATTTCTTCTAAACCAGGGCTATACCTCTATTGGCGATGTACCTGAAAGAAGGCCCGGACACCGACAATAAAATGATCCGACTCCGTGATAATGGTGTTTGACAAGAACCCTATAGCTAGTATCTACATAGCCAATTGGAATGGCCATAATGACAAATATGCCACCATCGCAGAGAAAACAAATCGATAGACCCATTGCTAAAACTCAGCTCTGTGATTATTCTTAGGATCACGTGTAGGATGGGGAGTCCCACGGAGCATATCAGCCGAAGGCGGGGCGGCTGCCAAAAAAAGTGCGGTACCTTTAGAAGATCTCTCCCTCGCTATAATTACCAAAAACTTTTTTTAATATGGCCTTAATATTCTCTTCATGTTTTCTTAATATGGCCTTAATATTCTCTTCATAATTTTTCCTGGTGAGTGCTTTAATAATGCCATGATGTTCAGATTGAAGCTGACCACAGCCCTCTCCGTATTGTTAAGTATTATACTGCTACTGGCCGCCACCCTGTATTGGGGCACTCACCGGGCAGAATACTACTTCCAGCGCAGCCAGTTGGCCCATAATACTTCCCAGGCCTACGTTCAACTTTCCCACGATGCCTATCGCCACTTCAAAGAGTTGGTGGATATCGTTGTGCTTGATGGCGATGCCGACGTGGGACAGGCAAAACTCTCTTACCAGAACCTCCAGCAATCACTCAACCAGCTACGGATTGCCACCAATGCCGAAATATATCAAGTGGATGAGCAGGAACTGGCAGATGCAAAGCAAGAGCTTGAGCAGATTAACGCAATCGAAAAACTCCTGACTGAGGGGATCTGGGCATTTGAACGTATCATACTATTGCAGCGCCGTGGCGCGGAAAAACCGGCACAAGCGGTATTGAAGGAGGTATTGGAGCAGACTATTGACCAGCAGTTCAAACCTATTATCGATCAAGGGATTGCGGAGGAGCGCAAAGAACTGGAAAACGCCCGACATCAGGCCCAACGTTTACTGAGTGACCTTAAATGGATGGCGGCAATAACCGCCATCGTCGCCTTCTGCTTGGCACTGCTTATGACCACCTGGTTGTTACGCAATCTCAGCACCCCACTGAACCAACTGGTGAAGGGAGTTCGTCAGGTAGCCAAGGATGATCTGACGCACCGTATTGAACTGCCCGGACGTAACGAATTCACCTACTTGGCAAAAAACTTCAATGACATGACTCAGAAATTGTCTCAGCAACGACAGCATCTGCTGTCCGCTCAGATGGAATTGGAAAATGTGGTGGATATCCGTACCCGTGAACTCCAGAAGGCCAATGAAAAATTACAACATATCGATGAGGGTCGCCTGCGGTTTTTAGCCGACATCAGCCATGAATTACGCACCCCGCTTACCGCCATTCGAGGCGAAGCCGAGGTGACGGCACGGGGCAAGGACAAAGCCCCGGAAGAATACCGGGAAGCCCTCACGCGGATTGTAGCGCTTAGCAACCAATTGGGGAAACTGGTGGAAGATCTGCTCTTCATGGCCCGTGCCGAATCCGCCAACCTCCGTTTTGATTTCTCCCAACTGGTGCTGAATGACTTGATCAGTGATGTCTATGAAAGTACCCGGGCACTGGCTCGCCAACAAAAACTGCAATTGAGCCTGCAATTACCCGAGCAGGACATCAGCATATCGGGTGACCGGCGGCGATTACAGCAGGTATTTCTCATCCTGATTGACAATGCCTGCCGCTATTCTGATTCCGGAGGTAAAATCGCTATCATCCTGCAAGCCGATAAAAATTGCGCCACAGTGACAGTCTGCGACCAAGGCATGGGGATCCCTGCCGCAGAACTGAACGAGGTGTTCAAACGTTTTTATCGGGGCAAACAGGCCCGCAACGGTACTCCTTCCGGTGCCGGGCTGGGACTCCCCCTGGCCAAAACGATTATTGAAGCACACCAGGGAACAATTGGCGTGGTCAGTACACTTGGCCAGCAGACCCATGTAACAATTACCCTGCCGATATTATCATCTGAACCCCTGGCTGCGGATACAGCCGAGATATGAATCTTTGTGAGGATGTGAATTATGACAATACTGATTATCGAAGACGATGAACGAATTTTGCAGTTTGTCCAACGAGGATTGGAGGAGGAAGGTTACCTGATTGAAACTTCCACTACCGGAATGCTCGGCCTGCAACTCGCCACCCACACCGAATATGATCTGCTATTACTGGATCTGATGCTCCCCGATATCAGCGGCCAGGAAATCTGTCGCCAACTGCGCCAGCGAGGTATCAACACCCCTATCCTAATGCTCACCGCCATGGATACTCTGGAAGATAAAATCGAGGGTCTTCACATCGGAGCGGATGACTACCTCACCAAGCCCTTTGCCTTTGACGAACTGATCGCCCGAATCCAGGCGCTGCTGCGCCGCGGTCATGGCTATAAAGAACAATCTACCGTGCTGCAGGTATCCGATTTAACGCTCAACCGGGAGACCCGAGAAGTACATCGGGCAGACCAGCTTATCGAACTGACCCCTAAGGAGCATGTGCTGCTGGAGTATTTCATGAATGCTCCGGGACGCGTATTCAGTCGCAGCAAAATTCTTGACCAGGTGTGGGGCTACAACACCGATCCATTGACCAATGTGGTAGAAGTTCACATCAGTAATCTCAGAAAGAAAATAGATGAAGGATTTTCCCCCTCATTGGTCAAGACGGTACGTGGCTTTGGCTATAAGCTGGAGGATATAAAGCCTACGCCACTGTCAGGTCAGCCATCATAGCGATCTAACAATGTTTACCACACGTTTAGGGACGTGCACGTTCTTTACCCAATAATTTTGCCTATTGCGGATTCTTAAGAATATTCAAGCAATGTGCTGTCAATATCTTCAATGTCGCCCGGCTCATAAAGAAGCCCTGTCTCATTGCCTGTTATAGCAGAGCCAGATGAGTATCCTGCCGAGCAAGAGATTAATGTCAGATAAAGATGTTATTAATAATAGATGAATATTTAACCAACGAAGTAACAAGCCGGAGTACGCTGGCCAGTCAGTGTTCAGAGTCATGCACTGCTTCGTCCGCCAAACAGCCGCAAGCGGCCATCACGTCTTCACGGGTAAGCATACCCACCAACTTCTGTTTCAGATCAACCACCGGTATGTGATGGATGCGCTTGGCGGTAAATTGCTGAACCACTTCGGACAGGGGCTGACCCTCGCTGGCAGTGAACACCGGATGAGTCATAATTTGCCCCGCCACCTCTGGCTTATCCGACTCCAGGCGTGTGGTACGGTGACGCAGGTGAGTCAGGCGCTCCGACAGTGTCTCCTGCGGCAACTGCTCGGCGTGACGGACGAAATCACTGACGGTAACAATGCCGATCACATGCTGGGCACGGTCAATCACTGGCAGACCACGGATGGCGTATTTTTCCAGTAGATTCCAGACCTCTTTCAACTCACTACCGAATTCCACCGAGATCACTGGCTGACTCATGATCTCACCACAGCGCAGACTGCCCAGTTGGCGGGCATGCGTATGCTGTTGCGCCCGGCTGTAGATTTCCTTCAGATCCTTACGGCTGATATCCAGAAATGTATCCATTTCCACCATCGCGCGCTTCAGGTCTTCGTCACTGAAGGCCGGGCCACTACTGAGCCATTTTTCCTCACTGCGTTTCAGCTCCGCTTCCAGTGTCTGACGGCTGACACCTTGCTGTATCCGTTGGCTGAAGTGCCAGTAAAGCAAGGCGCATCCCATCATGATGGCAACGTTAATGGCCACCGGTGAGAGCAGGAACTGGTAGCCAAGATTATGCACCGCGTCACCGCCCACCACCGCCAGAAGGGCGGTGGCGCTACCAGGTGGGTGCATGCAACGCAGCAGGTGCATGGCGAGGATGGCACCACCCGCAGCCACAGCAGCAGCGGTAGCGATGTCGGGAATCAGCTGCACACTGGTGACGCCGATCAGGCCGGCGATCAGATGCCCGCCGACGAAGGACCACGGACGTGACATGGGACTGGAGGGGACAACGAACAACAATACCGAGGAGGCGCCCATGGATGCGAGCAGGAAGGGCCCGGCGATACCTTGAAGCATCTGCCGGCTGGCCATAGCGACGAGAATGACCGAGACCAGGGCAGCACCGGCGGAAAACAGAATACTTTTGCCGCTAAGCTCACTTTGCGGTGGAAACCAGCGTTGCAGGGTAGAAATAAAATTCATGGTCTGGCTATTTTTGCTCGGTGACTTATACTGTATATTGCTATCTTGCTAACTTTATATCGTTATATCGGAACACGCCCGGTATAACGGGAAAGATGGCCAGAATTCATGTCCGCACGGCAAAATTTGTCAACGGAGTGGTACTGACCTGACTTGCATATTACCTGCCGCTTGATCACTGCACCAAATGCACCGGTCAAGACCCCGAAAAAGCGGGTAACACAAAAAAGGGCGGTTGACCCGCCCTTCTTCGGCTTGCCTGTCGGCAAGTTTAGCGATGACTCTGTACCGAATTGTTAAAAGGACACGTCGACTGCCTTGTTGCCCTCGTCGTTTTCCTCGTAATCCACCCTAACGCTGCCGCTGTGGGTCTTCAAAGCCTTGAGGATATCGGCATCGGCACTGAAGGTGATGGGGCCGCCGGACTGCGCATCACGGATGGTAAAGCGGTTATTGGCCGGGTCAACGGACATCAGTTGACCCATGTGGACGCCGGGCCCCATAGCGTCGCAAGCCAGACTGCCGACGGAAAACAGGGCGGCTGCCAGTACAGCGCCGATCAGGGTGGTTTTATGCATGGTGACTCTCCTTTCTATTTCGTGCGGGCAATAATCCGATGGGTTTAGTCGGGTATCACGTTTGATTATTCTCCCTTGCAACGGATGTGGCAAGCACATCGTTGCCACACCTGAAAAAACTGGCTGTAGACGTAAGTTGCACCATGCATTTGTGGTGGAAGTTTCTCACTACGGGACGATAACCCAGTAATGGACAAGCAAGGAGAAGAAAACCATGAAGATCGACAGACTGGAACACGCCCTGCCGAATATGTCAGAAAAGGCGCTGGTTCGATTTGTCCGCCGCAGTGTTTGCCAGGCCCTGATGGGGGCCGGCAAAGAGGCCGATGAAGGCCGCGAAGTACTGGATCTGGTGTATGTGGAATGCAGCCGGCGCGGCAAGGAAAAATTATATGACACGGTGTATGCCTCCATCTCCCAAAACCCGGAGCATTGTAATCTGCACTGACCCCAGTCGCTCCATCAAGCTGCTTTAATGATGGAGCAACCGGAGTCGGTGACTATTCCTTCTCACGCTTGTTCTCCCGTCTGTCCCAGACACCCGTAAAGTCGGGCGCCAAGTCATGCCAGACATCATCGGCGAAACCGCTGCCGGCACCGGCGTAGAGGTCGACGACAAAATTCACGCCAGCCTCCTTGAGATGAGCAATTTCGTCAGTGAAGCGGGCAATCGCGGCAATGTGACCGGTATAACCCAAGCGTCGTAACAGGCGTGCGGCCTCCAGGTTCTCGTGCTCGCTGGGCATGGCCAGCATCACCAGGCGCAGCTGATCGAAGTCCATGCGCATGCGCTCCCAGAATTCCGGGTCAGTGGAGCTGCCGAGGATAACCCGCCGGCCGGCACCGCTATGTCGCTCTACGGCCTGTGCATTTTGGTCAATGCCCAGCACCAGATCACCCAGGCGCTGATGCAGGCTGTCATAGGTACCAAGCCCGACCCGTCCCATGCCAAGAACCAGTGCCGTTGCCGGCCCCGGGTCGATGCGCGCCTCCTCGGCAATACGCTGGCCGGTCTCGAAATACACCAGGTGCTTGCGCAGGCGGCCATAGAGGATATGCGCGCAGCTGTTGAGCGGTGCGGCGCCGATGAAAGAAAGGGCCAGGGCGATAGCGATGATGGCCAGCCATTCCGCCGGCAGCCAGCCGTTGGCCACCGCCACGGCACCGACGATGAGACCAAACTCGCTGTAGTTGGCCAAGCTGATGCTCGTGAGGAAGGCGCTGCGAGCACGCAGGCGAAAACGCGTGAACAGCCATATGAACAGCCCGGTCTTGAGCGGCACCAGTAACACCAGCAGCAGGGCGATGCTCAGGGTATGCAAGTTCAAGCCACCGGCGAGACCAATGGTGAGAAAGAAACCCACCAGGAACAGGTCTTTGAATCCAAGCAGGTGCTTGGCCAGTTCCGAGGCGCGGGGACTGCCGGCCAGCAGCAGGCCGAGGATCAGGGCACCGAGATCGCCCTTCACGCCGACCGCTTCGAACACCAGCGAACCACCCAGGGCCAGACTGAGGCCAAACAGGATTTGCAGCTCGCCATGCCCGGCGTGCGTCAGTAGCCGCCGCAGCACGGGGCGCAGGGGGATCAGGCCGAGCAGCAGCAGCGCCCAGGGTGAGGGTATCTTACCGGCGGAGACGGCCAGAAAGGCCACGGCGATGATGTCCTGCACGATCAGTACGCCAATGGCGATGCGTCCATAAAGGGCGGACATCTCGCCGCTTTCTTCCAGCACCTTGACCGCGAACACGGTGCTGGAAAAGCTCAGGGCGAAGGCGATGACGGCAATGGTCTGTGGCGACAGGTCGCTAAAAGTGCTGAGCCCGATCACACCGGCGAGCAACAGCACGGTGGTCAAAAACAGCACCACTACGAGCATATGCAGGCTGGCCACGGCCCAGATCTGCGGCATCAGCAGATTGCGCAGGCGCAGCTTGAGGCCGATAGTGAACAGCAGCAGGGTAACACCCAGTTCCGCGAACAGATCAAGGCCAGGAGAGCTTTCCATCCCCAGCGCATAGAGCAGGAAGCCGGCGATGAGGTAACCCACCAATGGTGGCAGGCCGACCTGACGGGCTCCCAGGCCAAGCAGAAAGGCGGCTGCGAGAGCGAGGATTTCTATCATTGTGATGCGGTACGTGCGGTCATGAGAATTCGGCTACCACCGGGGCGTGATCCGAGGGGCGTTCCAGCTTGCGTGGTTCTTTGTCGACGTAGCTGGCCGTGCAACGCGCGCTGATGGCCGCGCTGGCCAACAACAGGTCGATGCGCAGACCACGGTTACGGCGGAAACCGGCGGCACGGTAATCCCACCAGCTGTAGATAGCCTCTTCCTGCTCGAAGATGCGGAAGCAGTCGGACAGACCCAGATCCAACAGACCTTGAAAGGCTTCGCGTTCCGGCGGGCTGCAGAGAATCTTGTCCTGCCATTCCGCCGGATCATGCACGTCACGGTCGTCGGGGGCAATATTGAAATCACCCACCACAACCAGGTTTTCGTGCTCACTCAGTTGCTGGTCGATGTAGCGAATCAGCGCCTCCAGCCATGCCAGCTTGTAGGCGTACTTGTCCGAACCCACCTCCGAGCCGTTGGGCACGTAGAGATTGAGAAAGCGCACGGCGTCCGTGCCCGAGCCGAGGGTGGCGCCCAGCACGCGGCGCTGTGGGTCTTCCAACCCAGGCAGATCGGTGACGATGTTGGAGGCCGGTAACTTGCTGAGCACAGCAACGCCGTTGTAGGTCTTCTGCCCGGCAAACACGGCGCGGTACCCGGCCGCCTCTATCTCGTTAATGGGGAAATTCTCGTCAATGGTCTTGGTCTCCTGCAGACCGAGGATGTCGGGCTGCTGCTGATCGAGCCAGTCGAGCACATGCGGCAGGCGCACCTTGAGGGAATTGACGTTCCAGGAAGAAATTTTCATCGGGGGTTCCAAATAATAGTGTCAGACAGTCGCTGCGGCCTTGCCGCACAAGCAGACCTTTGGGCAGACCGCTAATGACTTGTTGTGGTAGAAAATACGTTAATAATCACGACGCCCGCAATGATCAGCGCCATGCCCAGGATGGCGGGCCGATCGGGGATTTGTCCGTAAAGAAAGATGCTGACGATCGTGACCAGCACAATGCCCAGGCCTGACCAAATGGCATAGGTGACGCCGACCGGCATTGTACGCAGCACCAACGCCAGCAGGTAGAAGGCAATGCCGTAGCCAACAACGACGACAATCGACGGCCCGAGTACTGTAAATTCCTTTGAGGCCTTTAGCGCGCTGGTCGCCGCCACTTCCGCAATGATGGCGAGTGTCAGATAGAGGTAGACCATTGTACCTTCCTTAATCGTGTCAACTGACGCCATGCACATGGATCATGTCAGGACGGCATTTTCGCAGGTACGGCTGCAATAGAGCCAGCAGCAGAATACCCAGCAGAGTATTCACAAATGACCGGGTTGTCATGATTTTCTCCTTGATGTGACAACATGTTTACAGGGTATTAACACTCCCTAATAAATTCGAAAACCACCATGCCTTTTGCGGATGCGTCGATCAAGCCAGCGCATGCCGCTGATAATGCCGAGGATAAAAGCAGCGGCCAGACCGCCAAAAAACCACTCCAGGTTGACCGGCCAGATGTTGTTTTCGCTACGGGCCGGGTGGGTTTCGGTCTCGGCTGTTGCGACCGTTTCAATGATGATGGCCTCGGTGGCACGCTGTTCTTCGTTGATGAGCAGCGCGGCGGCCAAGCGGGCCTCAAAATCCTGATTCTGCGTGCGCAGCTGTGTCAGTTCTTCCTGCACGATACTTGAGTCATCGCTCTGTTTCAGCGCATTTGTGCGCAGGGTCTTCAATTCATTTTCGAGCTTTTTCGCCTGCTTTCGGGCCTTGTTCATCTCGGCCTTCATCCAGCTGGTGTCCTTGGCGTCCTGGCGCAGAGCGGCCAGTTCTTCCTCGCTGATGCCGGGGCTGGTTGTTTCCTGCCGCGCCTCGGGTGCCTGCCGTGCGGCGGCAAGTTCCTGCTGCAAGGCCTTGTACTGGCTGCGCAGTTCCAAGTATTCCAGCCCGAGAGGTTTTTCCGCACTGACATATTTGAACTCGATCCAGCCGCGGGTGCCATCACGGGTGCTGATGCGGGCGAACTCACCGTCTTTCGTGAGGATATCCACCTGGGTGCCGCTAAGGAGCCTTTTCAGCACTGCGCCCTGATTATGCTTCTCCGCATACAGCGGCACTTCGATGCGGTCAGTGATAAAGGCGGCGTGTGCCGGCAGCGCTATGCCCAGCAGGGTCGTGAGCAGCAGCCTGTGGATCTTGCTCGATAGAATCATGCCGTCCTTCCTGTTATTTATTCACTGCAGGTGCTGATACCGCTGTGGCGTAGCAGGGCATCGATCTCCGGCTCGCGGCCGCGGAATTCCACGAACAGATCCATGGGGTCGCGGGCACCACCCTGTTCCAGAATCGCTGCAAGAAACGCCAGCCCGGTGTCACGGTTGAAAATACCCGTTTCCTCAAAGCGGGAAAAGGCATCGGAAGATAAGACCTCGGCCCATTTATAACTGTAATATCCCGCCGCATAACCACCGGCGAAGATGTGACTGAAGCTGTGCTGAAAGCGGTTATATTCCGGTGGCTTGATCACCGCCACCTCGGTACGCACGACATCGAGGATTTCCTGTACCCGTGCGCCCAGTGCGGGGTCGTAGTCGCGATGCAGGCGGAAGTCGAACAGAGAGAACTCCAGCTGTCGCACCATCTGCATCCCCGCGTGGAAATTTTTCGCCGCTATCATACGCGAATACAGGGTATCGGGTAGGGGCTCGCCATTCTGATAGTGGGCGGCGATAAGATCCACGGGTTCGCGCTCCCAGCACCAGTTTTCAAGGAACTGGCTGGGCAGCTCGACGGCGTCCCACGGCACACCACTGATACCGGATACCGCCATGACGTCCACCTGGGTGAGCATGTGGTGCAGGCCATGGCCGAATTCGTGGAACAGGGTGATGACCTCGTTATGGGTGAGCAATGCGGGATCACTGCCCAGCGGTGGTGTAAAGTTACAGGTGAGATAGGCCACTGGCAGCTGTACACCCTCGGTGGTGGCGCGGCGTGAGAGACACTCATCCATCCAGGCCCCGCCGCGCTTGTTTTCACGCGCGTAGAGGTCGAGATAGAAGCTGCCACGCAGTTCGTCATAGCGATCACGGATCTCGAACACACGCACGCTCGGGTGCCAGATGTCGACGTCCTGTAACTCCTCGATTTGCAGGCCATAGAGGCGCTTGACCACCTCGAACAGGCCACTGACCACGCGGGGTTCGGGGAAGTAGGGCTTGAGGTCTTCCTGGCTCAAGGCATAACGATGCTGGCGCAGTTTTTCCGCGTAATAGGTGATATCCCAGGGCCGCAACACATCGATGCCATGCAGTTCGCGGGCGAAGGCGGCCAGTTCGTCCAGCTCTTCCCGCGCCATGCCCAGTGAGCGATCGGCGAGGTCGCTGAGGAAGGCAATGACCTTGTCGGTGCTCGGTGCCATTTTGGTGGCCAGTGATCGTTCGGCGTAGTTTTCGAAGCCGAGCAGTCTGGCCAGCTCGTGGCGCAGGGCGAGGATTTCCTCCATCAGCGGGCCATTGTCGAATTTCCCGGCATGGGGGCCCTGATCCGAGGCGCGGGTGGCGTAGGCGTGGTACACCTCCTCGCGCAGTTGGCGATGATCTGCATAGCTCATGACGGCGAAATAGCTGGGAAACTCCAGTGTCAGCAGCCAGCCGTCAAGCCCTTTTTGTTCGGCTGCCTGCTGTGCCATGGCGACGGAAGACGGGGGCATACCGCAGAGTGAGCCTTCACTTTCAACAATCTTGCTCCAGGCCTGAGTGGCATCCAGAACATTCTCGGAAAATTTTGCGGCGAGGGTGGAGAGGCGCTGCTGTATCGTCATGTAACGCTGTTTTTGCTCACTGGGCAAATCGACTCCGGCGAGACGAAAGTCACGCAGGGCATTGTCAATGGCCTTGCGCTGGGCCGTGTCCAGCCGGCTGTCTTGCGCCACCTGCTGGAAAGCGGCATAGAGGCGTGCATTCTGCCCCAGTTCGGTGGCGTACTGGCTGAGCTTGGGCAGGCAGGCATTGTGCGCCTCGCGCAAGGCATCGCTGTTGACCACCGCGATCATATGACTGACCGGTGACCAGGTGCGGTTAAGACGGTCTTCCAGGTCGGCCAGCGGTGCGGCCAGGTTGTCCCAATTGTAGTCGTCCGTGGCCGCCAGCAGGCGCTCGATCTCGGCGCGGTTGTCGGCCAGAACCCGGTCGATGGCGGGTTCCACGTGCTCCGGCTTGATCTGGCTGAAGGGAGGGAGATCGGTGAGCTGCAATAGGGGGTTGTTCATAAGTGCCTTCGGGTTCCGGGTTGTTTGGGTTGCGGGGTCGCTATGGCGCAATGATGTTACCCTAATGGCTTTGGTTCAAGCCAATAGGAAATCCATGACTGATGCTCTCAGCCCCTCAGACCGGCACCCTTACGACGCCCTGACGCCGGACGCTGTGCTGAATGCGGTGGACGCCGCAGGCTATCGCACCGATGGCCGTTTATTGGCGCTGAACAGCTACGAGAACCGCGTCTATCAGGTGGGCGTAGAGAACGCGCAGCCACTGGTGGTGAAATTCTATCGCCCCGGACGCTGGTCGGACGAGGCCATCCACGAGGAGCACGCCTTTAGCCAAGTGCTGGCCGCCGCAGAGATCCCCGCCGTAGCGCCGCTGGCCGATGCCCATGGCAAGACCCTGTTCACTGATGCCGTCAGCCATGCCGGTTTTCGTTTTGCCCTCTATCCGCGCCGTGGCGGCCGCTGGCCGGATCTGGAAGATCTGGACAAGCTGCTGTGGATGGGCCGCTTTATGGGCCGTATTCATGCCATCGGCGCAACAAAAGCCTTCAAGTACCGTCCCACACTGGATATCGCCGGCTTCGGCCACGCCTCCGTGGACTACCTGCGCGAGGCGGCGACGATCCCCGACTATCTGCGCGAGGCCTATTTCAGCCTCAGCAAAGACGTACTGGCGCAGGTGGAGGCCGGCTTCGCACGCGCCGGTGACTACGCCGTGATCCGCTTGCACGGCGATTGTCACCCCGGCAATATCTTATGGACCGACGATGGCCCCCATTTCGTCGACTTTGATGACGCACGCATGGGGCCGGCGGTGCAGGATCTGTGGATGTTGCTGTCCGGCGAGCGGTCGCAGATGACCCTCCAGATTGACGAAATTCTCAGCGGCTACACAGAATTCATGGATTTTCACCCACGCGAGCTACACTTGATCGAACCGTTGCGTACCTTACGCATGATCCATTATTCGGCCTGGCTGGCACGGCGCTGGGATGACCCCAGCTTCCCCCGTAACTTCCCTTGGTTTGGTGAGCCACGCTACTGGGAAGAACAGATCCTCGCCCTGCGCGAACAGGCGGCGGTGATGAATGAGCCGCCATTGCAGTGGATGTGACCGGTATCCGTCTGCGGGTATAGGTCGACGAATGGCTGGGTAGCATCCACGCTTGATTTGAGGGAGGGAGAGGATATCTACACGGCTATGACGACTGAGACACAATCAATAGAGCCCACAGAACATCCTCCACGGCCACGGCGCTTTGACCGCCTGCATGTTGTGCTGATGGTATTGCTGGCAATTATCACCGGTGCCGTGGTCTCGGTCTGGGTGCTGACGGTTTATGTATTTCCCGATGAATTCAAGCCGGTGATCCTGTCGGCCGAAGAGAACCAAGTGCTGGACGCCAAGCTGTCGCGACTGGAAACCACGCCGGGCCGGGCCGGTGCGACGCTGCCTTTGCAGCCCGAAGCTTACAGCGAGGTTGGCGCCAGCCGGGATATTGCCCTCACGGAAAAGGAACTGAACGCCCTGCTGGCCAACAATACGGATCTGGCGCGAAAACTGGCCATCGACCTGTCCAGCGATCTGCTCAGTGTCAAGCTCCTGCTGCCCCTGGACGAGGACTTTCCCGTGCTGGGGGGCAAGACACTGAAGGTGAAGGCCGGGGTGGAGCTGGCGTTTAATGATGGCCAGCCGGTGGTGGTGCTCAAGGGCGTCAGTGTGATGGGTGTGCCGGTGCCCAATGCCTGGCTGGGGAATATGAAAAATATCGACCTGGTTCAGGAGTTTGGGCAGCAAGGTGGTTTTTGGGCGGCATTCGCCGATGGCGTGGATGCGATCCGTGTTGAGGACGGCCGGCTCAGTATTCGTTTGAAAGAATAGGCTTTGAGAAGGGCGCCGCCTTGAGTGAGCAGGCGAGGGTGGATGTGAACAGTAATTCGTAGGGTGGATCCGTCCGTTGCCAACGAACAAACATCGGCTAAGTGGTGGGCGGTGCCCACCCTACAAAAAAGAAGGATAAGTGATGACCACGCATTATGACCTCATCAGTATCGGCGGTGGCAGCGGCGGCCTCTCGGCGGCGGAGCGCGCAGCGGAATATGGCAGGAAGACCGCCATCATCGAAAACAATAAGCTGGGTGGCACCTGTGTCAATGTGGGCTGCGTACCGAAGAAGGTCATGTGGTTCGCCTCCGGCATTGCCGAGACCCTTCACAATGCCAGTGGCTACGGCTTTGACGCCGAGCTGCGCGGTTTCGACTGGGGCAAGTTGGTGGAGGCGCGTGAGGGTTATATTCAGGGCATCCTCGACTGGTACGGCAACTATCTGGCCGATTCCGATATCGATCACCTGCAAGGCACCGGCAGCTTCATCGATGCCCACACGGTCAGCGTCGACGGTGAAATCTATACCGCCGACCACATCGTTATCGCCCCCGGTGGAAAACCCATTCTTCCTACCATTCCCGGCGCTGAGCACATGCTCACCTCCGACGGTTTTTTTGCCCTCAAAACGCAGCCGAAACGGGTGGCGGTGATCGGTGCGGGCTACATTGCCGTGGAGCTGGCCGGACTGCTCAACGGCCTCGGCAGCGAGGTGTCGTTGTTACTGCGCCGCGACCACTTCCTGTCCAGCTTCGATGCCATGTTGCGTGAGACGCTGATGGAAGAAATGGTCAATGCCGGGGTCAACATCATGCCCTCCATCAGCGTCGAGCGTGTCGAAAAGCGCGCCGATGGCTGCCTCGATATTCACTGTGCGCGCGGCATCAAGCTGGAAGGCTACGACGCACTGATCTGCGCCATCGGTCGCGAACCGAACACCGCCTCACTAGCCCTGGATAGCGCCGGTATCGAGAGCAACGAGCACGGCTATATTCCTACCGATGAATTTCAGAACACCAACGTGCCCGCTGTCTACGCCGTGGGTGACGTCACCGGCCGCGCACAATTGACGCCGGTGGCGGTGGCCGCCGGGCGGCGTCTGTCCGACCGCCTGTTTAACAACCAGCCTGAGCGCAGGCTGGACTACGACCTGATTCCCACCGTCATGTTCAGCCACCCACCCATTGCTACCATCGGCCTGACCGAGGGCGAGGCACGTGAAAAACACGGTGAAGCGGTCAAGGTCTACCAGACCCGCTTCACCGGCATGTACCATGCCCTGTGTCCCAACCAGCAGCGTACCGCCATGAAGCTGGTATGCGTGGGAGCGGAAGAGAGGGTCGTCGGCTGCCACCTCATCGGCCAGGGTGTCGACGAAATGTTGCAGGGCTTCGCCGTGGCGATCAAGATGGGTGCGACCAAGAAGGATTTCGACAACACCGTCGCCATTCACCCCACCAGCTCGGAAGAGTTGGTCACACTGCGCTGAGGTGTCATGAATATTCGCAGCTTTCAGGGCAAAACGCCGGTGCTGGGTGAGGGGGCCTTTGTCGATAGCTCCGCGTTGATTATCGGTGACATCCAGTTAGGCGCCGATGCCTCACTTTGGCCCATGAGCGTCGCGCGTGGCGACGTCAACCACATCCGTATCGGTGCACGCAGCAATATCCAGGATGGCTCGGTGCTGCATGTCACCCATCCACACGAGGACGCGCCAGATGGTCATCCATTGCTTGTGGGTAAAGATGTAACCGTCGGCCACAAAGTCATTCTGCATGGCTGCACCATTGGTGATCTCTGCCTCATCGGTATGGGCTCCACCATCATGGATGGCGCCGAACTGGAGGACTATGTCTTGCTGGGCGCAGGCAGCCTGGTGCCGCCGGGAAAAATGCTGGAAGGAGGTTATCTTTGGTTGGGCAGTCCGGTACGCAAGGTGCGTGTCTTGTCTGAAGAGGAACGCCGCTGGATCGAGTATTCAGCACGGCATTACGTTGCACTGAAGAATCAGCACCAGCAGGGCTGAGGCCGTATGCCGATGAACAAGAGACATGTTCACCGGTGCTGGCTCCCTTTTCTTCTATGTCTTTCACTCGCAGCCTGTAGCGAAAAACCCCCACCGCCAGCCCCCCGGCCATTGCTGGAACAGATCCGCAACAACGGCGAACTGGTGATCCTCACCACCAACGAACCCACCGCCTACTACTTCGATCGCGACGACAAGCCGGCTGGCCCGGAGTACGAAATGGCGCGTGCCTTTGCCAAAAGCCTCGGTGTAAAACCCGATTTTCGAGTTTTTGATTCCTTGCCAGAAGTGATAAATGCCTTGCGGCAGGGTGAGGGCCACATCGCCGCCGCAGGCATTACCATCACCAAAGAACGGCAAAAACACTTTGATTTTGGCCCAGCCTATCAAGAGGTTAATGAAGAACTGATCTGCCACCGCAACAGCAAACGTGTTGGTGATGCCGGAGACATTGCCGGGCTGGAGATTGTTATTCCCGCGCAGAGCAGTTACATCCGTACCTTGGAAAAACTGCAGACCGAATATCCCGACATCTACTGGAAAACTGACACGCGATTACTGACGCCGCAATTAATGAAAAAAGTATGGCAGAAAAAAATCCAGTGCACGGTCGCGGACTCTACCATAGCAGCCATCAATCGCCGCTATTACCCTGAGTTATCGCTCAAATATACACTGGCATCGAATTCCCAGCTCGCCTGGATGTTCCCCAAAAACAGTCCACAACTCAACAATGCCATCACGCAATGGTTTGAAGAGTTTAATAAATTCTCTGCATTGGATCATTTGCAGGAAAAGTATTTCGGCTTCGTCGAAGTGTTCGATTATGTCGATGTAAAGCGCTTTTTGCGTCGTATCGATAAACGCTATCCGCAATATAGCGTCATGTTCGAAACAGCGGCAAAAGAGCAGGGCATATCCCCTACCTTGCTGGCGGCTGTCAGCTATCAGGAATCTCACTGGAATCCGCGAGCCAAGAGTCCCACCGGCGTGCGTGGCATGATGATGCTAACTCAGCCCGTGGCCCGTTCACTGGGCGTCACCAGCCGGCTGGATGCCGAACAGAATATCTTTGCCGGCGCCATCTATCTGCGTCGCATGCTCGACATGATCGGCGAAGATGTCACCGAACCCGACCGCACCTGGTTGGCGCTGTCCGCCTACAATGTCGGGCGCGGTCATTTCCGCGACGCCCAGGGACTGGCCCGCAAGCTGGGCAAAAACCCACAACGCTGGGCAGATATGAAAGAGGTGCTGCCTCTGCTTAGCCAGAAGGAATACCACAAAGACCTGCGCTATGGCTATGCGCGTGGCAATGAGCCGGTGCGCTACGTGACGCGAATAAGGGATTATCGTGATCTGCTGGAAGCTCGTTTAAATCCGTAGAGGTCACTCTCCCCCCCTCAAGCTCCAACCTCTGTTGCAAAGCCTTTAACCTTTTTAAAAAACCGGTCAGGTTAAACTCACCTATCGCTTTTGCCTTACTGTATTTTTACTGCATACTCAATGATCAGCGGCGCATGATCGGAAAAGCGCTCTTCTTTGTAGATTTCCACGGCCTCGACACGCTCCTTCAGCCCCGGAGTGATAACCTGATAATCAATGCGCCAGCCCACATTTTTGGCCCAGGCCTGGCCGCGGTTTGACCACCAGGTGTACTGACTGGGCGCCGGATTCACCACGCGAAAGGCATCGACGAAACCCAGTGGCCCGAATACTTCATCCAGCCAGGCACGCTCTTCCGGCAGGCAGCCGGAATTTTTCTGGTTGCTCTTCCAGTTCTTGATGTCGATTTCCTTGTGCACGATGTTCCAGTCACCGCAAATAATGAATTCACTGCGCTTGCGACGCATGGCCCTGAGCCTTTCGGTGAAGCGCTCCATGAAACTAAACTTTATCTGCTGTCGCTCTTCCTTGCTGGAACCCGAGGGCAGGTAGAGCGACACGATGCTGAGTTTGCCCATGTCGCTGTCGAAGTCGGCCTGGACGAAACGCCCCTCGGCGTCCATGTCCTCGAAGCCTTCTCCCAGCTGGGTAATAACCTTCAGTGGCTTTTTTTTGGCGTAGATGGCCACGCCGCTATAGCCCTTTTTTTCCGCATCCACGTAATAGCAATGGTAACCATGAGGATAAAAGTGCTCGGCCTCCAACTGGTGCTCCTGGGCCTTGGTTTCCTGAATGCAGACAACATCGGCATCCTGCCGGGCAAGCCAGTCAAAGAAACCCTTTTTAGCGGCGGCGCGTATGCCGTTGACGTTGGCGGTAATGACTTTCATGAAGCTCTCCGGTCGATGCGACAAAACGCGCCAGTATACCGTAGAGAAATACCCTGAAGAGATATCGCAACGGACCACCGGGGCAGGGCGACTTGCGCTAGAATACGCCGTATTTCCTTCATCTCACTATGGACAGGCCACCATGCAAGACTATCAACGTGAATTTCTCGATTTTGCCATCGACGTGGGCGTGCTGCGCTTTGGTGAATTCACCCTCAAGTCCGGCCGCCTCAGTCCCTATTTCTTCAACAGTGGCCTGTTCAATACCGGCAGCAGTCTGGCGCGTCTCGGCCGCTATTACGCACAGGCGGTAATGGATTCCGGCATCGAGTTCGACATGATTTACGGCCCCGCCTACAAGGGCATCCCGCTGGCCGCAGCATTGGCCATCGCACTGACCGATCACCACCACCGTGACCTGCCCTATGCCTTCAATCGCAAGGAAGCCAAGGATCACGGCGAGGGCGGCATCATCGTCGGCGCACCACTCGCAGGCCGTGTGCTGATCATCGACGATGTCATCTCTGCCGGCACCTCGGTACGCGAATCTGTGGACATCATCCAGGCCAGCGGCGCCACACCGGCAGGAGTGGTCATCGCACTGAACCGGCAGGAACGTGGTCGAGGCGAGACGTCGGCGATCCAGGAAGTGGAGCGCGACTATGGGCTCAGGGTGGCCAGCATCGTGCAATTGGGCAATCTGGTAGAATATCTGGGCAAGTCGACAGATATGACAGAATATTTGGCCGCTATTCGCGCCTATCGCACGCAATATGGTGTGTAAGGCTAAATCCAGTCAGGCTATAATCCGTCCCGTGGCATCTCCTGAATCCGACCATTTATCCCAAGGATCGAACATGAACAGAAATTCTCTTTCCATCGCTATTCTGACCGCCTGTCTTGCACCGGGCCTTGCCAGTGCGGACTGGAAGGGCGAGGCCGAACTCGGCTACGTAAAGACCGGTGGCAACACCGATACCTCTACCATCAATGCCAAGGCCAAGGCCGAGCAGGAGCTCGACAAATGGCGAAATACATTGGTCATCGAGGCCCTTAACACTTCCAACGACGGCAGCACCAACGCCGAGCGCTACCTTGCCAACGGCCAAAGCAACTATAAGATCACGGAACGCGGCTACTTCTTTGGTTTCCTCGGCTACGAAGCCGACCGCTTCAGCGGCTATGAATACCGCGCCACGGCCAATATCGGTTACGGTCACCGCGTGGTACAAAACGACAAGGTGACGCTGGATCTCGAGGTTGCACCCGGCGCACGGCAAAACCAGATCAAGCGCACCGATACAACTCCCGAGAAAACCGAGGATGAATTCACCGTTCGCGGCGCCCTCAAGCTGTTGTGGAACGTGAGCAAGACCACCAAGTTCACCGAGGATCTCACCACGGAAATCGGCGACCGGGACAAGGGCGGCGCCGTGACCCGTTCTGTTACCGCCCTTACTGCGCAGATCGCCGGTAATCTACACACCAAGATCAGCTACACCCTGCGCCACTCTTCCGTGGTTCCAGCAGGCAAAGAAAAGGTCGATGACGAAGTCGCTATTGCTCTGCTCTACAACTTCGGCAAGTAGTCAGCAGAGGGATGGAAGACGGCGGCGCCGACTGTGACGCCGCCGTTTTTTTATGGTTTTACGGAAATAGATTCAAGCAACGGGCCAACGTCCAGGCTGGCGGCCGTGCGCTCGGCGCCAGCCTGTCTGTCGTAGGGTATGCGCCCCAATAACGGCGCCAGCAGGCGCTGCGACAGGGCGGTGATGTTTTCCTCGACACAAACGACCTGCGTCGATATCTCGTTGGCCACCCAGCCCGCCAGCGTCAGGCCACGGGCGCGAATGCTCTCGGCACTCAGCAGGGCATGATTCAGACAGCCCAGACGTATCCCCACCACCAGCACTACCGGAAATCTCAGCGCCACGGCCAAATCCGCCAGTGTCTGCCGCGCATTGACCGGCACCAGCCAGCCGCCGGCGCCTTCGACCACCACCACGTCGGCCTGATTTTCGATCTCCGCGCAGGCACGCTCCAACACTCCCAGCTGCATGGTCACGCCCACCACCTGTGCGGCAATGTGCGGGGCAATGGCGGGCTCGAAGGCGTAGGGATTCAGCGTCCGGTAGGGGATAGCAACCGACGACTGCGCCGACAACTGCAGGGCATCGTCATTACGCAAGCCTTGATCGCCGTCACTGCCATCCAGCTCGCAACCCGCCGACACCGGCTTCATGGCAGCAACGCACAAACCCCGCTGCTGTAGCGCCGCCATCAGCCCCAGCGCAATGTGCGTCTTGCCGACATCGGTATCGGTGCCGGTGACAAAGATACCGGCCATCAGGGAAATGACACCCGGATTTCGTTGCCTGCCAGCGGCCCCCAGGCATGTCCATAGACCACTTCATAGGTGGCTGGTAATACGCCATCACGGCGCAGGTCTTCGTAAGCAGATAGCATTTTTTTCAGGCTGCCTTTTCCCGTCAGGCCCTGCGGGCGGTCGATGGCGGCATTATGCGCACCAATGATTTTCAGTTCGCGCATCAGCTGCATGGCATTGTCATAGGCGAGGGTAAAGCTCTCCATATCCATCACCGGGTCGCTCAGCCCCGCCCGTAACAGGGCATCCCCCACATCATGCATATCGATGAAGTCATGCACGTGCGGCGCGGTATTCACGGCCTGCCAGCTTTGCCGCAGCTCTTTCAGGGTATCCGGGCCGAGGGTGGAAAACATCAGCAGGCCGCCCGGTTTCAGCACCCGGCGGAATTCCGCAAAGGCCTGATCCGGCTCGCCGCACCACTGTAGGGTGAAATTGGAAAAAACCAAGTCGATGCTGGCGGAAGCAATGGGCAGGCTGTCAGCGTCACCACAGATAAAACTCTGGCGACTGAACCAGCCCTTGCGCTTGCGTGCCTGTAATAGCATGCGCGGAGCGATATCCACTGCCAGCACACGTGATTTTTTGTAGCGCTGGCTCAGTGCTAGGCTGAACACACCGGTGCCTGCGCCCACATCGAGAATGGTCTGTGGCGCAATCCGCACCAACTGCAAGCGCTGCATGATGCGCTCGCCCACTTCACGCTGCAACACGGCCACGTCATCGTATCGTTCGGCGGCGCGGTCAAAGGCATTACGCAGACTGCGCTTATGTAATAAAGTCTGACTATTCACCAGTTGTCATTATCCAGAAACTCCTGCAGTACGCAGACAAACTCTTCAGGGTGCGACAGAAACGGCGCATGGCCGGCGCCCTGTATAACATGCAAGGCTGCATCGGCCAGCAGGGCCTGGGTGCGCCGCGCCGCCTGCACGGGAAACAGCGTGTCACGCTCACCGCTCATCAACAGTGTCGGGCACTGTAGCTGTGGCAGGCGGTCACGAAAATCGGCCGTCATGAGAATATCCAGCCCGCTGGCCAACGCCTTGCGATCCGGCTCACCATGGGCAAATACCCGCTCGCGCAGCCAGCGTAGTTCTTCACGCGCATGTTCACTACCCAGTACCTGTATCGCCAGAAAACGCTTGATGGTCTTTGTGAAATCGCTTTGCAACTCATTGGCAAAACCTCGCAGCACGTCACCATCCATGGCATCGGGCCAGTCGCCCGCGCGCACAAAGCGGGGACTGCTGGCCACCAGCACCAGTGCCTTGATGCGCCGGGGAAAATCCAACGCCACCTGGAGCGCCAACAGGCCGCCCAGCGACCAGCCGACAAGAATGGATCCTGCCGGCAGGATTTCCGCGATCTTTTTCGCCTGCGCCGGCAGTGAATAGTCACTCCCCGGATCACCGCTTCGACCATGACCTGGCAGATCCACACCGGTGACACGGTGCTGTTTTGCCAACATGGGCACAACGCCATCCCAGATATCGGCATTCATGCCCCAGCCATGCAGCAACACCAGATCCGGCCCGCTGCCCTGCATTTTGCAAAACAATTTGTCAAACAACCGGGAATCGTTCATGCGGCCACTTCGCCAAGCACGTCAAGCAGCCGGTCGACCTGTGTTTCACTGTGCGCCGCCGACAGGGTCACACGCAGCCGTGCGCTGCCCGCAGGCACAGTGGGTGGACGAATGGCGGTGACGAGAATGCCGCGCCGCAACAGTGCCTCGCTGACGGCCACCACCCGTGCCGTCTCGCCCATGACGATGGGCTGGATAGGCGTCTCCGATACCATCAGCTCCAGACCCAACTGCCCGGCACCGTGACGGAAGCGCTGGATCAAGGCCGCCAGACGCTCGCGCCGCCCCTCGCCACGCTGCAACAGGCGCAGACTGGTACACGTGGCTTCGGCCAGCGCCGGGGGCAGGGCGGTGGTGTAGATATAGCTGCGCGCCTGCTGGATCAGGGTTTCGATCAGGGCTTCACTGCCGGCGACAAAGGCACCGCTGGTACCGAAAGCCTTGCCGAGGGTACCCATCAAGACCGGCACCTCGCAGGCATCCATGCCGAAATGATCCAGTGTGCCACGGCCCTGGCGCCCCAGCACACCCAAGCCATGAGCATCATCCACCATCAGCCAGGCCTTGTTGCGTGCCGCCGATGCCGCCAGCGCGGGTAGCGGGGCGAGATCGCCATCCATACTGAAGACACCGTCGGTAACAACCAAGCGGCGGCCCTGCGGGTGTTTGCCCAACCATCCGTCTAACGATGAAGGATCAACATGCCGATAACGCCGCAGGCGAGCGCCGGACAACCGACCAGCGTCAATCAACGAGGCATGATTGAGACGGTCTTCGAACACCGCATCGGCCTTGCCCAGCAGGGCGGTGATAACACCGAGGTTGGCCATGTAGCCGGTGGAAAACAACAGTGCACGTTCGTAGCCGGTAAATTCGGCCAGTGCTTCTTCGAGGACATGGTGGGCGCGTGAATGGCCGTTGATCAAGTGTGCCGCACCGGCACCGACACCATAGTCATCAGCGCCGCGCTGCAGAGCGGCGATCACCTCGGGGTGGTTGGCCAGGCCCAGATAGTCGTTGCTGCAAAAACTCAGCACCTCTCGCCCATCGATGACCTGTTGCGGGGCCTGCGGCCCGTCCACCACTCGCCGCGAACGGTACAGCGCCTGCGTCCGGAGCTCAATCAGGGCGGCGTTCAATTCAGCCTCCATGACTGCTCTGATCAGGCTTCGCTTTCGGCTGTGCGGCGGCTTTGAGTGTCACCGCGGATGGTCAGTTTGAGGTCGTCGAACATCTTCAGGTCATCGTTGGCACTGCGGCCGTGGGTGGTGAGATAGTCGCCAATCATCACTGCGGACGCGCCGGCCATGAAGATCATCGACTGCATGTCACCGAGGAAATGGCGGCCGCCGGCGATGCGGATCTCGGCGCGTGGCAACAGGTAGCGGAATACGGCAATACTCTGCAGGATCTCGAAGGGTTCCATGGTCGCAAGCTTGCCCATTGGGGTGCCTTCGGCCGGATTGAGAAAGTTCATCGGCACCGAATCGACGCCCAGTTCGCGCAGCTGCATGGCCAGTTCGACGCGCTGATCCAGGCTCTCGCCCATGCCGAGGATGCCACCGGCGCAGACACTCAGGCCGGCGTCACGGGCGTGACGGATGGTATCGATGTTTTCCTGGTAGGTGTGGGTGGTGCAGACATTGCCGAAGAAGCTCTCGGCGGCCTCGATATTGTGGTGATAATTTTCCAGCCCCATAGCCTTCAGTTCAGCAGCCGTCTCGGGCGTCAGCACGCCCAGGCTGGCGCAACGACCCACGTCCGAGTGCTCTTCCATGGCGGCAAAGTATTCGCCCAGCTGCTTACGCTCTTTGTCCGAGCGTATGCCCCAGCCCTTGGAGACCACGCCGAAGTCACTCACACCCCAGTTGCGGGCACGCTGGGCCTGCGACACCAGCTCCTCGCTGCTGATGTAATCGTAGGCCGGTGCCGAGGTCTTGTGATGGGCGCTTTGTGAGCAGAACGAGCAATTTTCGGAGCAGTTCCCCGACCGTACATTAGAGATCCCACAAACTTCGATCTCGTTACCACGGTAGGTCTTGCGAATACGGTCGGCCCCCGCCATCAGCCAGGGCAGGTAATCATGATCCAGCCCCAGCAGCCAGCGGCCTTCCTCGGCACAGATGTCGCCACCATCGAGAATCCGCTGGGTAAAGGCATCGATACGGTGGTAGGCTTCATTGTCCATGCGGGGACTCCTTGGGATCGGGCAGTGAATGGGGGATACTCGTACTTTGCCAATACAACCTTGGCGGAGTACTCAGGGACGTGCTGCATCTTAGCGCGCACAGGGAAGCTGTCAACCAGGGAGGGTTGAATTTATCAGCCAATGGTTAAATATTAACCGGCACGCTCTACTGGAACCGGTGTGTGTGCTGTGCGGTGAACGGGGTGCTTCCGGGCTGGATCTATGCCACGCCTGCCGCCTCGACCTGCCCATCATCGAGGCCGCCTGCGCGCGTTGCGCCATCCCGCTGCCGGTCGCTCACCAGCACGGCAGCCTCTGCGGGCAGTGCCAGACAGAACCCCCGGCCTTCACGCACTGTCTGGCGCCCTTTGCCTACCACGCGCCGCTGGATCACCTGTTGAAGGATCTCAAGTTCAACCGCCGGCTGGTGCTTGCACGCACCCTCGGTGGGCTGATGGCGCAATGGCTGGAGGGGCGCACGGACGGCCTGCCCGAACGCATTATACCCGTCCCTCTGCATCCGGCCCGCTTGCGTGAGCGCGGTTTCAATCAGTCACTGGAGCTGGCGCGTCCTATCGCCCGGCGCTTGAAACTGCCCCTCGACACCCACAGCTGCCGGCGCCTACGCAATACCCCACCGCAGGCCGAGCTGCCCGCCGAGCAGCGGCACAACAACCTCAAAGGAGCCTTTGGTGTAAGGCAGAAGCTGGCAGGCCGTGTCGCCATCATCGATGACGTGATGACGACCGGCTACACGGTACAGGAGCTGGCCCGCACCCTGCGTGACGCAGGCGCTGCCCAGGTTGACGTCTGGGTCTGCGCTCGCGCGGGGAGGATCTAGGAGGCTGTCGGACTTAAGATCAGAAAAAGAGTTGAATGCCCAGGAAGGCGCCTTGGTCAATGGTTTGTGTGCCCTGGTTCTTGTTGAGCGAAGCCCGGATACTGCGATAACCAACATAGGCCGTGGCCGTCGGCAGGATCTCATAACCTACCCGCCCCTCCAGCGTATAGGCATTATCAATATCCTGGAACGAAGTGATACTGGGTGCGAAGTAACCCTCCAGTCCCAGACGCAGGCGCTTCATCTTCTGCGGTTTGAAATTCAGGCGTCCACCCAGGGCAATCGCCGTACCTTTGGCGTCCCGATCGTTTTCCCACAGGAACATGACCTTGGGGCCGATACCGACCTCCAGCCCGGGAGCCTTGCTGCCGGCCGTGTCCACCACCAGCAAACCGATATCGGCATAGCGGTTCTTGTCCTCGTTATAGAGAACACCAAAATTAAGCTCGGTACGGCCGAAGGTCGACCCCCCCACGAAAGCGTTGTAGCGGAAACTGGCGCTCTTGTCGCCGAGATTGATATCCAGGCTCTGCGCCATGGCCAGGCTACTGCTGGCGGAGAATAAAAAGGCGGCAATAAATAATTTGCGTAATAACACGGAGAGACTCCTCTAAATTTTACAAATACGGTGGGGCCCATCGAGCCAGGCACATCAAGGCGGCAATGATGACAGAAAATCAGCCAAAAAAAAGCCCGGTAAACACCGGGCTCTTATCAGGGATTCAATATCCCTACTTAATCTTTGCTTCTTTGTACATCACATGCTTGCGGACGACGGGATCAAACTTCTTGATCTCCATTTTTTCCGGCATGTTGCGCTTGTTCTTGTCCGTGGTATAAAAATGGCCGGTACCGGCACTGGAAACGAGTCTGATTTTATCACGCATGATTTCTTTTCTCCTTCAGGGGCCGCTGCTGCGGGCGCTCTCTAAATTAAATCCGCTGCAGGCGCTTTAAACCTTTTCGCCGCGGCCGCGCATTTCGCTCAGCACAGCGTCGATGCCTTTCTTGTCGATAGTACGCATACCATTGGCGGAAACACGCAGACGGACGTAACGGTTTTCGCTCTCAACCCAGAAACGATGGGAATGCAGATTCGGCAAGAAACGGCGCCGAGTCTTGTTGTTAGCGTGGGAAACGTTGTTACCGGTGATAGGACGCTTACCGGTAACCTGACATACTTTAGCCATGACTTCAGTCTCTGAATTTCGTTATTTTGTACAGCGCGCCGGGGATCACAAAGACCCCAAAAACACGAGAGCCGCGCATTAGAACAGAATTCCGAGCCTGCGTCCAGCCCTTGGCTGGCCTCCCACTCCGCCACACGGGTATAATGCGTGCCCACAATGAATCACACCGAAACAAGGACACACCATGCGACCCAGCGGCCGCTCAGCCGAGCAATTGCGCGACATCAAATTCACCCGCAACTACACCAAACACGCCGAAGGCTCGGTGCTGGTGGAGTTCGGTGACACCCGGGTACTGTGCACCGCCACCGTCGAGGATCGCACCCCACGCTGGCTCAAGGGCCAGGGCCGTGGCTGGGTAACGGCCGAATACGGCATGCTGCCGCGCTCCACCGGCTCGCGCATGGGGCGCGAAGCAGCGCGCGGCAAGCAGGGCGGACGCACCATGGAGATCCAGCGCCTGATCGCCCGCTCGCTGCGTGCGGTGGTCAACCTAGAGGCCTTGGGCGAGCGCAACATCACCGTCGATTGCGACGTCATCCAGGCCGACGGCGGCACCCGCACCGCCTCGATCACCGGCGGTTTTGTTGCCCTTGCCGACGCCATGCAGTGGCTGGTGGATCAGCGCAAGGTGAAAAAGAACCCCATCATCGGCCAAGTGGCCTCGGTATCCGTGGGCATCTTCAACGGCACCCCGGTACTGGATCTGGACTACGACGAAGACTCCAATGCCGAAACCGATATGAACGTGGTCATGAATGACGCCGGCGCCTTCATCGAAGTGCAAGGTACCGCCGAAGGCCACGCCTTCCGTCAGGATGAACTGGACGCCATGCTGGGGCTGGCCAGATCCGGCATCGCTGAACTGATTGAGCATCAGCAAGCAGTGCTGAGCCAAGTGTAGGGTATTTGTTTGCCACGGAGGCACAGAAGGGCACGGAGAAAAATCAGATTTTACCACGAGGGAGGCCTTAAAAGAGTGCAAAGTTTTTATATTGTTGCCTTCGAGCGCCTTGTGTTCTTTTTAGTGGTTATATTTTTTTAATTGTTGTTTCTCTGTGTCCTCCGCGCCTCTGTGGCAAACGCCCTTCAATATTAACGAAAGGACGAAAAATGCGCATCGGCAAGACTCTGCCCGACAAGGTCGTACTGGCCAGCGGCAACAAAGGCAAGCTGCGCGAGATCAACCAGATCCTTGCAGGCCTGGGTATGCAGGCCCTGCCGCAATCTAACTTCAACGTGACCGAGGCCGAGGAAACCGGACTTAGCTTCATCGAAAACGCCATCCTCAAGGCCCGCCACGCCGCCCGTACTACCGGCCTGCCTGCTATCGCCGATGATTCCGGGCTGGAGGTGGACGCCCTCAACGGCGCCCCTGGCATCTATTCCGCCCGCTTTGCCGGGCCAGGCGCCACGGATGCAGACAATGTGCAGAAACTGTTGGAATCACTGCAAGGCGTGCCGGAAGTCGAGCGCACGGCGCGCTTTCAATGCCTGATGGTCTTCATGGCCCACGCCGAAGACCCCACACCGCTGATCTGCCAGGGAACCTGGGAGGGCTACATCCTGCATCAGCCCAGTGGCGAAAACGGCTTTGGATACGACCCGGTGTTTTTCGTACCCAGCAAACACTGCGCAGCAGCGGAGCTCTCACCCGTGGTAAAAAATCACCTCAGCCATCGAGGCCAGGCGCTGGATAAGCTGCTCACCACCCTCGGCTAGCACAGGCCATCACTCATCGGGAGTCTGGCCATTTTGCGGCAATCAACTCCCCGGTTTCACCACCAAATTGACGGCTGTCTCCATCTAGAGACAATTGATTGTGATTGTATTTCAATCAGTTACCCACCACCGAGCCTTTATCTGTCTCCGATTGGCAACAAACATCCTCGCCAACAATCAGGTCAAACCCTATTAAAATCTGTAACTCACTGAAAAAATAAGGATTAAATGATCTGGCACGCAACATGCTTTAGTCACGGTAGTCGATGTTACACGCCACAGTTTGGATCGTGGCAAATTTCGACGCAAACAGCACTGCTAACACACGGATGCAAGCAGCATTGCTAACCACAGGGACGTCTACTCAAGGACGCCTAACTAAAGACTAAATAGAGGATAGCTTTCATGAACCAGAAACTACTATTTGCAGCGCTTTTCACCTTTACCCTGGCCAGCGGCGCAGCTTTTGCCGATGGTACCTTTAAGGCGGCCGATACCGACCAAAGCGGCTCCATCAGCAAGGAAGAAGCCGCCGCACTGCCGGGATTGAATGAGCAGTGGGACACCTATGACCTCAATACAGACGGCGTACTAGACGAGGTTGAATTTGCTCGGTTTGAACTGGTCATGCCGGAAGGTGAAGAAGGCGGAAATTAAATCTACTGCCTAAACAGCAAAGATTGGTCGGCCCCTACTCATTCCACTCTTCCTCTCTCTCAGAGAGTAGGGGCCCATCACGACGCAAGGATGCGTTGATCGCTCGCCACTCCATTGGCAGCGCGCGTTAAGAGGGCTCAATCTTCTAACTTATGCCTTCGGCTCTAATAAAATTCCACGGATGGGGTTTTTTAGGGCTATTTTTTTGGGTGCTATTCTAGTGTAGTGTCTCATACTGGCTCCGTTGCGCACATCATTTTCCACTCCCCAACCAGGCTAGCTGGTAACCGGTGATGAATCACGCCATGCGGCTCACCCTGCCCACTTCGATCTTTCAACTGGCACTGATTGGCTTTTTCCTTGCCGCGCTACCGCTTGCAGCGGCACTGGTAAACACATTTATGCTCATCGACAAGCTTTCGGTGCAGATGCAACTCGCCGTGCGAGATTCATCCCGGGCAGTCGAGGCCAGCCGCATCATCATGACCCAGGTGCTGAATATGGAACGCAGCACCGGCCAATACCTGGTTCTGCGCGATCCCGCCGTGTTGCAACGCTATGAAGATCAACGCAGCCAGCTCGCCAAGGCCATGGCCCATCTGGAAGATTTAACCCTGACCGAGAGCCTGGCACAGCGGTTGTCACAATTGCGCCAGCAGGAGGAAGCCCTGTACCACCAACTTCATGAGGTCGCCGAGATGCCTGAAAAACTACCGGCGGGTCTACCGCAACGGCTGACGGAAAAACACGACCTTACCCGACTGGCGAGGCCAATTCCCTTCGAGGTCACGCAGATGATCGCCGAAGAGAGCAATGTCATGACCCGCCAAGTTGAAAGTGTACAGCGTCAATTACTATGGCAGGCACTGGGGCTGATTCCACTGGCGCTGATCCTGGCAGTCATCTTCAGCCTCCTCATTAGTCGTCCGCTGCGCCGCCTGGGGACGGTCATCCGCCGCCTCGGTGCCGGCGAATTAACGACGGCGGTGACAGTCGGCGGCCCACAAGACATCCGTGAACTCAGCGAGCAACTCGACTGGCTGCGCCAGCGGTTGTCCGAACTGGACGAACAGAAACAGGCCTTTTTACACCACGTCTCCCACGAGCTGAAAACACCACTGACGGCCATCCGTGAGGGCGTGGAATTGCTCCGCGAGGAAGTGGTCGGTACGCTTAACAGCGAACAAGCGGAAGTCGCCGACATTCTGCGCGAGAGCAGTCTCCAGCTACAGACACAAGTAGAGGCCCTGCTGAATTTCAACGCAGCCCTGGCACAACGAAGTCTGCTGCGTCAAGAAACCGTCGAATTGCACACGCTGCTACCGGAGATCATCGATAAACACCGCCTGGCGCTGCAGGCACGAAAAATTTCCGTGCACCGCGAACTGCAAGCGGTTAGCCTGTGTGGAGAGCGTGAACAGTTGCGCACCCTGCTCGATAACCTGTTATCCAACGCTATTAAATACTCACCGGATGGCGGACAGATTCGAATCAGCCTGCGAAGCGCGAACGATCATGCCCAGATCGATGTCATAGATGATGGACCCGGCATCCCAAGCACAGAGCGACAACAAATATTCGAGCCCTTTTTTCAGGGCCGACAGTCGCCGCGTAGCCATGTAAAAGGCACCGGACTGGGACTGGCCATCGCCCAGCGCTACGCCCGCCTGCATCGGGGCGATATCACGGTTCAGAATAACGGGGCCGGGGCACATCTGCGCGTTACCCTGCCACTGGATGGCAAACACAATGAATAAATGAACAGGAGACAGGTAATTTCATGATCCGTCAGCAAGCCGGGACGATTCTTGCGTTGTTACTACTAAGCGCCTGCGCACCGCTGCCATTCAGCAATAGTCCACTGCCGGCCAAAACCGAAAGCTGTGGCGATGTTGTTGAATACTACTCCTTGGCTTCTCGCCTGTCCGCCAACGACGGACGGGAATTGCGCCAGGCACTGCAACCAACTGGGGGGCTGGACGACGCCTGCAACCGTCTACGCCTGGCACTGTTGCTCTGCAAGCCCGACACCCCCTTCCGCGATGACGCGGAGGCCGCCAGACTTCTGACAGGTTTTCTTGCCGATCCCGCCACAGCGCAGCACCCACAACGGGGACTGGCGCAACAATTGGCAGATAGTCTGGCTGACCGCCAGCGATTGCTCACGGATAGCCTGGCCGAACATCAGCGTTTGCTGGCAAGGCAGATGTTGCTGGAGGAGTCACTCGCCCGGGAAAAGAGCCGCGCACAGGTACTGACAAAAGAACTCCAGCAGATACAAGCCACTGCAACATCCCTAAAGAAACAAGTTCAGGCCCAGCAGTCACAACTGGATCAGCTGAAATCCATCGAACAGGACATCAACGCAAAAGAACGTGCAGTCGAAAATCCGGCATCCGACAGGAAGGGAGCAAAAGCCCATGAGCAAAAATAAAATACTCCTCGTTGACGACGACGCCAGTCTGTTGCGGCTACTCTCCATGCGCCTCAAAGCCGCTGGCTTCACGGTGGTGACGGCTGCCAACGGCCGCCAG
Source organism: Gammaproteobacteria bacterium (assembly GCA_021647505.1). Classification (GTDB taxonomy): domain Bacteria; phylum Pseudomonadota; class Gammaproteobacteria; order SZUA-152; family SZUA-152; genus DRQN01. The sequence continues at coordinate 70,699 of JAKIUN010000003.1, read as the reverse complement.
GCCCTGGCCCGTCTGTCCACCTTCCAACCCCAGGTCATCATTACCGACCTGCGCATGGAAGGCATGGACGGCCTCGCCCTGTTCAACGAAGTACACACCAGCTACCCCTCACTGCCAGTGATCATCCTTACCGCCCACGGCACCATCCCCGATGCCGTGGACGCCACTCGAAAGGGTGTCTTCAGCTATCTGACCAAGCCCTTCGACAGCCAGCAATTGCTGGAAAACATCACCGCCGCCCTGCACCATGCAGGGCCACAGACAGATAGCGGCAATGACGACGAAGACCAAGCATGGCGGCGCGAAATCGTCACCACCAGCCCGCGTATGGATGAATTGCTGAAACAGGCCTGGCGAGTCGCGCAGACGGACGTCAGCATCCTTATACAAAGTGAAAGCGGCACCGGCAAAGAACGCCTGGCACAAGCCATCCACGCCGCCAGCCCACGCCACAAGGGCCCTTTCGTCGCCATCAACTGTGCCGCTATCCCCGAGGCCCTACTGGAGTCAGAGTTGTTCGGCCATCGCAAGGGCGCCTTCACCGGCGCCGACCGCAACCACTCGGGCCTATTCGAAGCCGCCAACGGCGGCACCCTGTTTCTCGACGAAATCGGCGACATGCCGCTGGAGTTTCAGAGCAAGCTGCTGCGCGTGCTGCAAGAGGGCGAGGTGCGGCCACTAGGTATGACCCAGGCGCTGCCGGTAGACGTACGCATCATCTCCGCCACTCACTGCGACCTTGAGGCCGCCATCGGCGAGCGTAGATTCCGTGAAGATCTCTACTACCGCCTCAATGTCGTCATGCTGGAACTGCCCTCCCTGGCCGAGCGCTGTGAAGATATCCCCCTGCTTGCCAACCATTTCCTCGGCCAACTGCGACAACGCAGCAAAAACTGCCAGGCTCGCTCCTTCTCACGCGAAGCCATGGAGCTACTCATGGCCGCCCCCTGGCCCGGTAACATCCGCCAGCTGCTCAACGTCGTGGAACAGGTCTCGGCCCTGACCACTTCCCCGGCTATCTCCGCCAGTCTTGTGCAACGCGCCCTGCGCGGCAAAGGCCGGGAGGTACTACCGCTGGGTGAAGCTGTCAGTCAGTTCGAGCGCGACTACCTCGTACAGGTTCTGAAAATGACCCGCGGCAACGTCTGCCAGGCTGCCCGCCTGGCACAGCGCAACCGCACCGATTTTTACAAGCTACTGCACCGCCACCAGCTGGAAGCAGCGTTGTTTCGGCAAAATTGATTTTGATGGTACGGCCCTCCCTCGCCATTCTTATCTACATCTGAATTCAGTCTGCATTCAGCATGAAACACTAAACTGGATCTTGACTAGCGTTAAGGGTACAGGTCTTATATCTGTTGTGGTGCATCGTGCCTCATGCACTGAATGTGGGTATGGACGCATTCAATATGACATATCACGCTGGTTCGCCGGAAGCCGCCACATTCCTCCGCAGAGTCTACACGCAACTGCACTGGCGTTTCGGCCGCTATACCCCTACTCAAGATTGTCCGCCAGACTGCCGTTATATAACAACAGAAGCAGGTCGTCTGGCACAGTGGCGCACTACGAGGGAGGGAATGACCGGTGATACCAGTTCGGCGAGTGCTATGTGGGCTGTTGCTGTTTGTCGCGGGTAATGCTTCTGCGGCAGTACCTGTCGACCATATCGTGCCGATGACGGAGAAGAGTGCCAAAACATTCTACGTGCAGGGTGAGATTATGGGGGTTGGGGCGGTCGATTTTCTTGTCGATACGGGCTCCAGCTATAACACTATCAACGAACATAGCCTGGCGATGCTGCAGGAACAGGGCCGGGCCAGCTTCGTCAGAAATCTTATCGGCATCCTCGCCAACGGCCAGCGCAAACGGGTTGCCGTATATCGCCTCGACATGATTCGCCTGGGCGACAATTGTGAGCTGCATGATGTGGAAGCCGCCGTATTTCCTGGACGTACACGACACATTCTGGGGCTCAGCGGGCTGCGCAAGGCGGGTAACTTCACCTTCTCTTTTGAGCCACCACAGTTAACGCTGTCCAGCTGTATGCCGGTGGCAAAACCACCATCAAACGGGCAACTGGCAGCGGTACAGGATATAGACGTGGGCAAGGGAAATGAGCAGTAACATCCCGGCCACCGCACTACCAAGCGCAGTCCCCCATCAAGCATAGCATCCTATATTGGTGTGAATATTGCACCAGGATGGATTGAGCTGCACCGAATGGGATAGGATTTCTGTGCACAATACAGGGCTACTGATTTTGTATGGTTTCATACTGCGGCTTTGCTTGAGGCATATGCTGTAGCAACAGAAATCCCGACAATACCTGATCTAGATGAATGTATTTAGAGTTTACACCAACTTTGTTTGCTACTTCTTGCCCAATCTCATCATTTATATCAGACAAGATTACCTGTGCGCCTTCAACAGAGAATAATTCAGCAATAGCTTGACCAATTCCTCTAGCTGCACCAGTAATTAATGCAATTTTTCCTTCAAGCCTTCAAGCCTGAGCATGAATTTTCCTATCTTATATATAACAACAGGTAGACGCCAAAGTAACGCGGTTAAATGAATCACTTTGATTTATATTATATTCACCTTCAAAGCGCAACCAAACTACTGTATATTTCAACAGCTAACAGAAAGAATTAACCCATAAGAAATTAATTCGAGTCTGACCCCATTTTTCTATTTTTCTGCTCTTGATGCTTATATGCCTATCTGACTGACGAATTTTATACCGCTATGGAAAGTTGTGCGATCGTGCTTTCTTTTATTTTTGTAGATGAAGTTTGAGGGTGATAGCTAACCTGAACAATGGACTTACCTGCTTCCTTTAGAAAAGTCTCAACTTCAATATTATGAGATTTACTCCCCCAATCCTCTCCAATAACAAAAATATCTACATCTAATTCTTTACATGCTGACGTGTATTCCAGCTCATGATAGGGACGTACAATATCAACGCTACGTAAAGCTTTAAGCATTTCTATTCTCTGTTCTAGAGGAATGACAGGAGGTTTAAATTTATAACTCGCTACTACCTCATCCGAGGCGACCCCAACTGCGACCGTATTACCTAATGTTTTACAATGCCTGAGTAACGCCAAATGACCAACATGAAGTAAGTCCCAAGTTCCAACCGTATAGACAAGCATTGTTAAATTCCCACCTCTAGACAAAATCAAACATGTTAACATACCGCCGCCGCATTCTAGCTATAACGCCTACTTGGATATAAAGGTAAACAATGACCATCGAAACCCCTGAAACTCAAGAATCACAACCAAATTCGATCCTCTCCTACGCCAAGGATCTGCCTAATACTTGCTCGCTAGCCGGGCTAGCCTGCACCCTTCTCGCTATTTATTACAGTATATCCGGACTTTACGCAGCTGCGATGATTGGTATGATCTGGGCGGTTGCTTTTGATTGGGCCGACGGCCTCATTGCCCGTAGAATGAAAGGGCGCACTGGAAATGACCGCATATTTGGAGGGCAACTCGATGTATTAATTGATATTGTCAGCTACGGTGTTGCACCTGCTATTCTGCTCATGAGCTATGGTAATTTTGAACTTATCTACTTGCCGGGTGCATTTGTAATGCTTGCCGCAAGTGCATTACGACTGAGTTACTTCAGTACTTTTGGTCTTGCTGGTGGAAGCAAATACACGGGACTAGCTTTGGATAACAACAATATTATCCTAGTTTTCATCTTTTTGTTTGAAGGTCTATTTAGCCAGAGTATTTTTTCTGTCATTCTCTATGCTAGTGGAGTCTCTCTCGCAGCCTTAAACGTATCCCAGATAAAAACACCAAAACTTTCTGGAAACCCGATCAATGTATTCATTCTCGCTGCTTACACCATTGGAATTACCATCATTTATGGCTTGATGCTATAATAGCACTATAACAGCAGGGTTACTGATAAACCTTTTGAAGGTAACTTAATTGGTAGCAAGCATAATCGCCCTGCTTTCCTGCAGTGTTCAACCAAAAATCAGGCAAAAACACTCGAAAATCACATAAAAATACGTCCATTTGCCCTGATATCTTAATTATTCCATGAAATTCAGGCGTAGATTATTGGTTTCACCCTATGTGTAATTCACTATTATGTCAACCCAAATATCGGGCAAAAAGCTGCTGGCGGAAATGAGCAATCTGATGCGTCATCTGCACACTCAATTCATACCGAGCGGGCCTATTGCGACTTGGGTTTCCCGCCCCGTCCGTTTTCGTGAACCCCTTCCTGTGCCGAGTATTTTACAGCGTGCTGCCAAAGGTGACGCGCCAGATGTGGCGCCGCTTGAAAAGCTATTTTGTCAATGAAGAGTTCATCAGCGCTTTATGAGAGCCAATTTGAGCCACTTTTGGAGAGGTAGCTCTAGAGCCGGGCCGGACACCGACACCAGGATTATCCCTTGGCTGAATCCAGGTAATTTCGTATCGAACATATTATCTGGCTAATTCATTTGGCCTGTGGTTCGATTTCAGCGCCCGCAGCGAATCGAAATCAACCACGCCATGCGTTACGCTAGCGGCAACTGCACAACCCGCGAGTCTCTCATGCCCAAATTTCTCAAGATCACCCTTTATACCCTGAGCGCCGCCGTACTGCTCATTATCTTCACACTGATCAGCATACTGCTGTTCGTCGACCCCAATGACTATAAAGACGACATCACCACGGCGGTACACGATGCCACCGGCCGCGAGCTGAATATCACTGGCAACCTGGAGCTTTCCGTGTTCCCCTGGCTAGGCCTGTCTCTGGGCCAAACCCGGCTGGGCAACGCAGCGGGATTTGGCGACCAGCCCATGGCACAGGTCAAGGCCGTGGACATCAAGGTCAAGCTGCTGCCGTTGTTTAAACGCCAGCTGGAGATGAAGACCATCCTGCTGCACGGCCTACAGCTGAATCTGGCGCGCCACGCCGATGGCAGCAGCAACTGGGATGACCTCATCGGCCAACCCGCGGAAGCTACCGAAGCCCCGGCGGAGAAAATCCCATCGACGAATGAACCCGCCCCACCACCGCTGGCGGCGCTAGCCATCGGTGGCATCGAACTGAGTGATGCCCGTATCGTCTGGGACGACCAGCAAGGCGGTCAGCACATAACCATCGACAATCTGCAGCTACAGACCGGCGCCCTGGCCCTGGGCGAACCCGTAGATATCCACCTCTCACTGGACGTAGAAACCCGCGAACCCGCGCTGCGCAACCACATTGAGTTCTCCACCCGTGTTGATATCGACGACGCCTTACAACAGCTCCAGCTCAGCGGCCTGCAGCTGACCATCGACAGCCAGGGCGAGACCCTGCCGGTCAGCCCGCTGAGCCTGCGCCTCGGTGCCGAAGTCGCGGCCAACCTCGGCACGCAGCAGGCCACTATTTCCGATCTGCAAATCGATGTCCTCGGCACGGAGCTGCGCGGTGATATACGTCTTGAGCAGTGGCAGAACGGCGACGCCCGCATCCGCATCGACATCAGCGACCCTCAGGCCCTCGCCAGTCTGCTACCAGCCGACCTCCCCAGCCAGCTTATAAGTGAGTCCTCACTCTCAATGGAGGCTTTATGGAGCATAGATAAACAAACAGCAACGGTCAAAACCTTACAGATCAAGGCCGCTGGTCTGCAAATCGACAGCAATATCGAAGCCACGCAGATCATCGACGCCCCGCAGGCCCACGGTCAACTCAGTATCGCGGAGTTCTCACCCCGTCAGCTGGCTGGCAGCGCCAATATCGAGCTACCGGAAACCAGCGACCCACAGGTACTCAATAAGGCCAGTCTCTCCCTGACCTTCGATGGTTCGCTGGACGCCATCGAACTACAAGAGCTCAGCCTGGCCGCCGACGATACACAGCTCACCGGCAACGCCACCGTGAGCAACTTCGCGCAGCCCGCCATCCGCTTCAATCTCGCCATCGATGGCATTGACGTGGATCGCTACCTGCCGCCAAAGCCCGACACCCCGCCCGTGCCCGTGCCCGCCGGAGCCGCCGTAGAGGCCGCCGGTCTGCCGCTGGAGCCCCTGCGCGCGCTGGACGTGGATGGCCGCATCACCATCGGCAAGCTCAAGGCCGCCAATGCACAACTGGCCGACATCCTGCTAGTACTCAAGGCCAAGGGCGGCCAGCTACGCCTGCACCCGCTACAGGCCAATCTCTACGGCGGCAGTTATGCCGGCGACATCCGCATGGATGTACGCAGCGACACGCCAAAAATCAGTCTCGACGAAGTCATCAAAAATGTGCAGGCCGGCCCGCTGCTGAAAGACGTTAATGGTGATGACCCTATCTCCGGCACCGCCAATCTGCAGGCCAAGATCACCACCTTGGGCAGTGAGCCCGAAGCGATGATGAAGACCCTCAACGGCAGCGCACAGATGCAATTCCTCGACGGTTCTGTCACAGGCATCAATATTGGTCACATGTTACGCAGCGCCCAGGCCAAGCTAAAGGGCAAGCCGGCACCTCCCGAGGAACTGAAACGAACCGATTTCGCCGAGATCACAGCCAGCGTGTCTATCGCCGATGGCGTGGTGACCAACAAGGATCTGTCCGCCAAGACGCCACTACTGCGCATCAGCGGCGAAGGCACGGTGGATCTGCCGAAGGAGCGCCTCGACTACCGGCTCGTCAGTACCATCGTCAACACCGCCACCGGCCAGGCCGGCAAAGATCTGGAACAACTCAGGGGTCTGCCCATCCCCATCCGCATCAAGGGGCCCTTCGCCGATCCCAAAATCAACCTGGATCTCAAGTCGGTGATGAACGCCAAGGCCAAGCAAAAGTTGGATCAGCAGAAGAAAAAGCTCAAGGAGAAGACCGACAAGGCGGTGGTCAAGGAACGTGAAAAGGCCAAGGAAAAGCTGAAAGAGGAAGCCGACAAGGCGCTCAAGGGCCTATTCCGCTGATGGGCGGCAACTTCGCCCGCCACCTGCTGGACTGGTTCAGCCACCACGGCCGCCACGACCTGCCCTGGCAGCGTGAGATCACGCCCTATCGCGTGTGGGTCTCGGAAATCATGCTACAGCAGACCCAGGTGGCCACGGTGATCCCCTATTTCGAGCACTTCATAACCAGCTTCCCCGACATTGAGACACTGGCGGTGGCGGATCTGGACACCGTGCTCTTACACTGGTCCGGGCTTGGCTACTACGCCCGCGCACGCAATCTGCACCGCGCGGCACAGATCGTGCGCAACGAACACGGTGGCCACTTCCCCGAAGACATCAAGCAGGTACAAGCCTTGCCCGGTATCGGCCGCTCCACCGCTGGCGCTATCCTGTCACTGGCCCTGAATCAGCACCACGCCATCCTCGATGGCAACTGCAAGCGGGTGCTGTCACGCTACTATGCACTGGAAGGTTGGCCGGGAAAAAGCGCCGTGCTCAGTGCACTGTGGGATCACGCCGAACGACTGACACCGCACCAGCGCAGTGCTGACTTCAACCAAGCCATGATGGATCTCGGCGCCACCGTCTGCACCCACAGCCGGCCAGGCTGCAACAGATGTCCGTTGGCCGTCGCCTGCCGTGCCCGCATCGAAGGCCGACAGACCGACTTCCCCGGCCGCAAGCCGAAGAAAACCCTGCCGGTACGCGAAACAGTGATGCTCCTGCTGCAAGACAGCGAAGGCCGGATATTGCTTCAGCGCCGCCCGCCCACCGGCATCTGGGGCGGACTGCTCAGCCTGCCGGAACTGCCTGCCGGCAGCAACGTCACCGAAGCCGGCCGCGAGCAATGGGGGTTGCAAGTGGAAGAGGCCGCTCATTGGCCGTCATTGCGCCACACCTTCAGCCACTTTCATCTCCACATCACTCCGGTGCACGCCCATCTCGTCTCCACCCATGCCGTGCGTGACAACAGCTGGCTGTGGCACCACCCTCAGGACACCGCCCCCGGCGGGTTGCCCGCTCCCGTCGCTAAACTCCTCGGCCGCCTTCCAGAATTCGCGCTATAAGGTAGGTGTGCCTGACATGCTGTTGCCTTGTTTCCGGGAAATATCCTGATTAGTATGGGGGTACCTGGCGATAAGAAAACAGTGCCTGCGGACTTATACCGGCGTCCGCATAAGTAGGTAGATTGCGGACGTCAGTTCAATACAACTGTTAGATTATTTACCATAAATTAATAACATCATATAAATCAGCAAGATAAAGACTTGACAACTACCAATTTACTACCAATTAATACCGATTTGGTATTTAGTCCTTAATACCAATTTACTACCAATTAATGTCAATTTGGTAGTAAATTGCATTTTTAGATGCTACACTTATTACCAATAAATAATTTATTGGTAATAAGTGTGAAAATCCCAGCTTCCCCGCCCAGCTTTCAAAGCTCGATTGACTATATAATCAAACACACCCCTGAGAAACTAGGCGAAATATTCTCATCTGGTATAAAACCTGACCCCAAAGGGAAGTACTACCACTGGGACAAATTAAGGCACTTAAAACTCCCTTCAGCAATGTCAAATCCTGAAGAATGGTGGTTAGCTATAAAAATTGCACGTAAAGCACTTTACAAAAATATTCCACATTCAGATAAAGATGGTAATTCTTTCGTTTTTGGCGAGCCTGATACAGTACGTCGGTTATTACATGAAATAGATGTACATGGGGGTGGAGAGTTAAAAACAACGGAACAAATAGCCAACCCAAATACACGAGATACTTATCTTATAAATTCATTAATTGAAGAGTCAATAACATCAAGTCAGCTTGAAGGTGCAGCAACAACTAGAAAAGTAGCCAAAGAAATGCTTAGGCAAAAATGTAAGCCACGTGATAAGTCTGAAACAATGATCCTTAATAATTATCATGCAATGGAATATATAAAGGACATATCCAATGAGTCACTTACGCCTGAACTTATATATGAATTACATAGAATTCTAAGCAATAACACAATGGACGATCCAGACACAGTAGGCAGGCTGCGCGTATCAGATGATATATATGTGGGTGATGACCGTGATGCAACTATAATTCACATCCCCCCAAAAGCAAAAGAACTACAAAACAGAATAGAAAATATTTGTAACTTTGCGAATGCTACCCATCACACAGAATTTTTACACCCTGTTATTCGTGCAATAATATTGCATTTCCTACTTGCATATGACCATCCATTTGAAGATGGTAACGGTAGAACAGCACGGGCATTATTTTATTGGTCTATGCTAAAACAAGGGTACTGGACCATGGAATTTATTTCTATTTCTAAAATACTAAAGTCTGCCCCCGCCAAATATACACGAGCCTATCTACATACAGAAACAGATGATAATGATGTAACCTACTTTATTGTTCATCAATTAAACGTCATTAACCAAGCAACAAAAGACTTACTAATTTATTTAGAGAATAAATCTAAAGAAATAAAAACTGTTGAACATATAGTAAGAAAGTCTCCTCGCTTAAATAAATTACTTAATTATCGGCAAATTGCACTAATAAATAGAGCCTTAAAAAATCCTGATGCAGTATTTTATGTTGAAAGTCATAGAGGTGCGCATAATGTAACTTATGATACTGCCAGAACTGATTTGCTTAAGTTAGTTAAAATGGGGGTTCTAAATAAAACAAAAATTGGGAAGGCATTTTCATTTACACCAACTGCTAATCTCAAACAAAACCTTGAATCTTTATAATAATGTGCATGGCAAAGGGGACGGAGGGATTAAATATTAATCACTTGCTTTTCTTTCGATCCGATAATGTACAGAATTTATTATTCTTACTTCCAGGGTTGTGTGGTTCGACGTTTTCCATTTTCTATACAATCGAAGATAAAGAAGTAGTAGTACATTCCATTTTTGATAACTGTGAGATCGAGATGGTGAGTCTGGAGATTTCACTAAAAAAGAGGAGTTTAAGAATGCTTATCTACTTTGTGAAGATCTAAAATTAAAGTTAATGTCATACACAATGAACTACTCAGTCTCACTACCAACTCAGATGCCAATTAACATTGATTATTCCAAAGAAACTTGTTGGTGTAATTGAATATCTACATAAAGGTACTAAAACAGCTATTTTTTCAGATCGTATAGTAAAAAATTGGCATTGATAAACGAATATAACAAATGGTCTACGGCGGACGCCAGCCTGCTACAATAGTGCGCAACGAATCATGTCCCATTCCATCAGACACAGGAAACAGCCATGTCACGAACAGTGCAGTGTGTAAAGCTCGGTAAAGAGGCCGAAGGCCTGGATCGCTCCCCCTATCCCGGCGAACTGGGCCAGCGCATCTTCGACAATGTCTCCAAAGAGGCCTGGGCGGCCTGGGTGAAGCAGCAGACGATACTCATCAACGAGTATCGCCTGTCGGTCATCGAACCCAAGGCGCGGGAATTCCTCGAAAAGGAAATGGAGCGCTTTTTCTTCGGCGACGGCGGCACCACACCGGACGGCTATACGCCACCGACGAAATAGGGTGGTTGCCGGCCAAGCTCTCATGACTAGCCATCCCCGATGCTGATCGAGAACACAGGAAGCGATACCATGAAATCGAGTCGTAAACTCAGGCAGGCCATTACACTGTCTGCCATTTGTCCACTGCTATTGCTGACGGTCGCCTGCACCGATAAACAGATAAGCGAAACACCAGGGAAGAAAACCATCTCATCGAATCTAGTGCCGCTTTTGTTTCTGGATGACCCACAGACCGTCATTCTCACCGAAGATAAGAAGATCATCGTCAACGGAGACCGCACCGTAGAACCGGGACAGAGCACCAAGATCCGCCTGTACAAGTCGGGGAGACGATACCTGTGCGTGGAAGGCCACAGCAAATGCTGGCAGATCGTAGCGATCCCCGAGGAGGATGATTCCGATCACAAGAACCCCACAAACTCTTCCTCACTCGATGCCAACGACCAGCTGACACTCCCATGAGCAATTTCCACCTCTCCCCTCAACTAAAAGATGACTGCTTCATTCTCGGCAAGCTGGGGGACAGCCAATTGTTGCTGCTCAACAATGCCCTCGTACCCTGGTTCATTCTGGTGCCACACACGGACGCCACGGAGCTGTTCGAGCTGGATGATGAAATACGGTTTGGACTAGTGCGTGATACTGACGACCTGGCCAACTTCATCAAGCCGGCCTTTGGCTGTGACAAGATTAACGTGGCCAGTATCGGCAATGTGGTGAGTCAGCTGCACGTGCATGTGGTCGGTCGCCACCCCAACGACTTTTTCTGGCCAGGCGTGGTATGGGGACATGAGGAACGGGAGGAATACACCGATGAGGCGGTGAAGGAAATCACTGCCTCGCTGCTGGCAAATCTCGACGGGCAGTTTGTGCTGAGCGAACAGTAACCGGGATCTTGCTACTTATTCCGCAGTAATCTCGATTCTCGCCATGCCGCCGGTCTTTTTGCCGTCGGCCGCATACTCCAGGATCAGCAGGGCATGCCGGCCGGGATTCAGCCCTTTCATCCGGTGCCGGCCTTTCAGGCTGTTAACCCGCATGGGCTTTTGTTGATCCACGCGGATCTCTACATAGTCGCCACCCTTACCACGCACCACGGCATAGTCCACGACAAAATCGCTATTGGCGGGAATCGTGCTGCCGTTGAGCGGCGTGTAGACCTCGATCAGGGGTGGCGGCAGGCCGCTATCTAAAATCTGGAAATCCAGCTTGTCCTCACCACCGCAGGCGCTGAGCAGGTTGAGGGTGAGCAGGGCTGGTATGATGGGTCGCATGGCCTATCATGATGAAGCATTTCACGGCATTCTGCATTGAAAGATTTTATATGAAGGACACTCACAATATGCCCCCCTCCACAAAAATCCCGCTGGTCACCGCTGACTGATGCCGGCAGAGAATTCGCAACGCCGCCTGGGCGTCGGCATGACCATTGCCATGTGGATCGTACTGCTCGGTCTGCTGACATTGTTTTTTCAGGACTGGGACGAACAGCAGCGCAATCCCAACCAAAACCCGCAGACGCGCACCAGCGCCGATGGTGTGCGGGAATTGGTACTGACCCGCAATCGCGCCGGTCACTATGTAGCCAGCGGCAGCATCAATGGCGAACCGGTGGTGTTTATGCTGGACACCGGCGCCACGGACGTCGCCATCCCCGGCCCGGTGGCAAAACGTCTGCGCCTGAGGCAGGGCAAAGCAGTGATCTATCAAACGGCCAATGGCCCGGTAAAAGCATATGCTACCGTGCTGGACGATGTCTCTCTGGACGATATCTCACTGCAAGGCGTACGCGCCTCCATCAATCCTGCCATGCGGCAGCAGGCGGTACTACTGGGGATGAGTTTTCTCAAGCATCTGGAATTCACCCAGCGGGGCAATACGCTGACATTGCGGCAATATTGACCTGAATTGGGCTCAATAACAAATGCTTCTTATAATCTTTTATCAGGTGAGACTGATCAAAAAATCCCAGATCAAGTGCTGCATTCAGAGAATTGCCCAGTGCCATATACAGTTTTTTACAGACATGTTGAATACGAATCGTCTGGACAAATTCCTTAGTACTCAGCCCGGCGTGAAGTCGAAACAAGCGATTTAAATAACGACTACCTCAACCCACCATTGTCGCCAACTGAGCAATTTTTATATTACCAAAGGACTGGTATATCAGGGACAACGCATGTTTAAACTGAGTGCCGGACGGGGTTTATATTGTTGTAACAACCATTGCTCACAAACACGTGCCCGTTCATAAAAGCTGTGGTATTGATAAATATTGTTATGTAATTCACCGAACCCACAACAAGGAAGAAAATTCTCATCAACGAATTGATCGGTAATTCCAAAAATATTTATATCAAAAAAATATCGCAAGGCGCCGGGGTAAAATCGAATGCCAAAACAATCCCCCGGCTGTAGTATTTGAATATCACGTGCCCGGGATTGAGCCCCACCTATTTTTGCACCATGAGGTGCGATATAAACCGCCTGGGTTCCATCCGGTATAACGGGGTAGGGCGTGGGTTTTGCTGTACTGATCTGCAAATAAGAATGAACGATGCCCCTTAAAGTTTTACAGGCAAGAGAGTATTCCAGGATCAGCCCAAAACGTTTCAGTCCTGCTTCCGTTAAGATTGGCTGAAATGATCTGTATAACTTATTCAAAGAGTACTATCCCCCGCAACACCTTTTGTATTTTTTCCCGCTACCGCAGGGACAGGACTCATTGCGGCCAATCTTTGGCTGGCTACGGCGCACTGGCTGTTGAGTATCACCATCCACATATAACCAGCGGCCGTCGCTACGCCGGAACTGGCTGATCTCGTGCAATTGCGCCGGTGTGCCGCGCACGTCACAGCTGGCAACAAACTCCACCACGCCCTCGTCATCATTTTCACCTCCGGCCTCTGTGCGTAGAATTTTCAGGCCAATCCAGGTACTGCCGTCATCAGCACTGGGGTGAGGGTCATCCGGGCATGTCTGCGGATCCCAGCTGGCAAGCAGATAAGCGTCGTCATGTTCAACGTAGGCCGTATAGCGGGAACGCATCAAAATCTCGGCCGTGGCTGCAATCTTTACACCACACAAATAGGGGGCGCAGCAGTCCGTAAACGGGTGGCCACTACCGCAGGGACAGTCTCTTGTTTGGGTCATTTCAGGGGTATCCAGCAATAATTAAGAAGATTTATTCGTCCGTGGCGACAAATTCCAGTGACAGGGAATTGATGCAGTAGCGCAGGCCGGTGGGCGGCGGGCCATCGGTGAAGACGTGGCCGAGGTGGGCGTCGCAGCCGGCGCAGCGCACCTCCGTGCGACTCATGCCGTGGCTGTTGTCGGTGATTTCACGGACTGCCCCTTCATCGATGGGCGCCCAGTAGCTAGGCCAACCACTGCCGGAGTCATATTTTTGTTGCGCCTGGAACAGGGGGGCATGACAGCAGGCACAGTGATAAACGCCGGGCTCATCGAGCCGGTAATAGGCGCCGCTGAAGGCCCTTTCCGTGCCACCTTCGCGGGTGATGTGATATTGCTCGGGTGTGAGCCGGTCTTTCCAGTCGTCTGACATGCCGTCATTCTCCCGTTATCTTCGGGTAACGGCAACAGGTTTGACTAGTCCAGTGTCAAGGGACTAGCACTCGTTCAATACACTGACTGGCAGCCGAATCCAGAAAGTTGCACCGCTTTCAGGGTTGTTACGCGCACCAATCGTGCCCTTATCGAGGATAATAAGCTGCTTGCACATAGCCAGGCCGAGTCCGCTGCTGCTTTCATTGCCTGTGGGCCGGTTGCTGAGTCGGGCATGCTTGGTGAACAGCTTGCTGAAATCGTCCTTGTCGAGCCCTGGGCCGCTGTCTTCAATTTCAACCACTACCTGTCCATCCTCTGCGCGGGTGCGCACCACGGTGTGCGTCTCCCGTGGGGAAAATTTCAGCGCGTTGCCAATAAGATTGTCCATGATTTGGCACAGACGGAATTCATTGGCCTGTACCGATGGCAGTTGTTCGGCAAATTCACTACTCAGCACGACGCCCTTGCGGGTGGCATAGTCTAGATTTGCCTGTAGGGACTTCTGCATCGTCTGATTGAGGTCGAGCACTCGCCGCAGAGGCTCTTCACGGCCATAGCCCAGCCCTTCCTGGTCGAGGAAACCGCTTATCACCTGTTGCATATTCTGCCCGGTGCGAATCAGTAGATCCAGCAGCTCGCCGCTGTCTGCCGGCATGACACCCGACTGTTGCACTTCCTCTTGCATGGTTTCGGCAATGTCCATCATCACCAACAGCGGTTTTTTCAGGTCGTGGCTGGTGAATTGCACCACGTCTTCCTGGATCGTGGCGAGCCGGCCAACACTGAGCTGGGCCTCGATGCGCGCCAGGGTCACTGGCAGCCGCAGGGGCTTGGCGAGATAATCGTTGGCGCCAATCCGTAACGCCTCGATCAAACGCTGTTCCTGATCCTCGGCCGTCACCATGATGACGGGCAGGGAAAGTTGAGAATAACTGCAACGAATCTGCTGCAATACCTCGATACCGTCCATGCCGGGCATGCGGATATCGAGCAACACCAGGTCAAAACGCTCTCGCGCGATCATCGCCAGCGCCTCTTCGCCGTCTTCCGCCAGCGATATCCGATAACCATAACGCTGCAATTGCAAGCGCATGAGATCACGGTTGCTCTCGATATCATCCACTACCAGCAAATGCTGGCTGTGTTCTGTCGGACTTGTTACAACTAGCTCCATGCAGGCATCTGTGCGTGTTACTGGAACGAAAGGGGGTAACCGCGCAACACACCCACTGTCTGTGGGTATTTCCGCGTCTCCCATCCTATCGGCAGGGTCTCGGCAAGCTTGATACACCCCCAGACTGACAGCCGGGATCGGCGAACGAAATGACGCCCAGGCAGGGGGTTACCAGCATCCGCAGGCAAACGAACCGTTCATTACAGGTCGAAGATCAGCATCATCAGCAGGAAGGTTGCCGCAGCGGTCAGCGCCGCCAGGGCAACGATTTTCAGCGAGGAGGAGGGAGAGACGTCACCACGGCGCAAGGGCTTCATGCCCTGCGCTGGCGGCGTGTGTTTACCGATCATGTCACTGGGGTCTTCGATATCCGGCAGCACTTCAGCCTCCGGCTCTGGCACCACGCGATTGTTACTGACCAGTGATGGGCCCTTGTTGGCTATCGCCACATGAGGTGCCGCCTGCGCCCGGACGGCATTCGCTGCGGCGGCGTGTGATGCAGAAGCGGTATGCACGGCAGCGGCAGGCGACGCCTTGTAGACGGGTCGTTCCGCTTGATGGTGCTGTGCATCCGCCTTTTTCATCAACACCTCGACCTGAGATTGATTGATCATCCGGGTTTCGTCGCCATCTATGTGGGGATTTACCGCGCTTTCACCTTGGAACAGCAGCTGATAGTGACCGATGGTGAGCACGTCACCATTGCGCAGGGTGTGGGTTCTCACCTTTTTGCCGTTGACGGAAGTGCCATTGGTACTGCCCAGATCCTCGACATACGTCGAACCGAACACAGTGACGATCTGCGCATGGCGGCCGCTCACCGTCAGGTCGTCGATACACAGGTCATTGTCGTGATTGCGGCCGACGTGCAGTGTGCCCTGTTCAAGCTCAATTTCGTCGACCTTGAAACTCTCTCGATTGACAATGATCTTGGCCATACCGTATTGCTCCTTGCTGTGTTCGTAAATCGATGATTCAAGCGCGGACTATACCCCCATGCGCACAGCGTGAAAATGCCGTAAACAGATATCACATGCAAGCAATATGTGCATTTCCCAGCCACCGACTGCCTGTAACATTCGGCTTGCGGTAGACTCTGCGTTTTTTCTTGGCGAAACCGCCGAAAAACAAAGGTTCCCATGGTAGAACAAAAGCTCCGGCGGCGTCTCAACCAACTCACCAGCAGTGCCCAGCGCGGCCTGCTCACAGGTGCGCACATCGGCCTGGAGAAAGAGAGTTTGCGCGTCAGCCCGGACGGCAAGCTCGCGCAAACGCCGCACCCCGCTGCGCTGGGCTCGCCGCTCACCCACCCGCTGATCACCACCGATTACTCCGAGGCCCTGACCGAATTCATCACTCCTCCACTCGCGGGCACTGGCGAAGTACTGGCTGCCCTGCGCGACGTACAGAGCTTCGTCTATGGCCAGCTGGAAAACGACGAGCTGCTATGGGCCACCAGCATGCCTTGTGTGGTCGCCGGAGAGGGCAGTATCCCCATTGCCCGCTATGGCGACTCCAACATCGGCCAGATGAAGACTGTCTACCGGCGTGGCCTTGGCCATCGTTACGGCCGCCTGATGCAAATCATCGCCGGGGTGCATTTCAACTATTCCCTGCCGGAGGCCTTCTGGCCCGCCTACCAGCAGCTCGAAAACGACCAGCGACGACTGCAAGACTTCATCTCCGATCATTATTTCGGCCTGATCCGCAACCTGCAACGCTTTGGCTGGCTGGTGCCCTACCTGTTCGGCGCCTCACCGGCCGTGTGCAAATCCTTCCTCAACGGCCAACCCACCCAGCTGAAGGAATTCGACCAACATACCGCCTACCAGCCCTACGCCACCTCCCTGCGTATGGGCGACATCGGTTACCAGAACAATCAGGAGGCCGAAATCGGCATCAAGGCCTGTTACGACGACCTCGACAGCTATGTCGACACCCTCAACTGCGCCATCAGCACCCCCTGCGCCGCCTACGAGCGCATCGGTACATTCGTCAACGGCCGCTGGGAACAGCTCAACGCCAACATCCTGCAGATCGAAAACGAGTACTACTCCACCATCCGCCCCAAGCAAATCACCGGCGCCACCGAAAAACCCATCCACGCCCTCAAACAGCACGGGGTGAAATACGTCGAACTGCGCTCACTGGACGTTAACGCCTTCGATCCGCTGGGTATCAGCCTGCCACAAATGCACTTTCTCGAAGCCTTTCTGGTCTACTGCCTGCTGCTCGACAGCCCGCCCATCGACGCGCAGGAACGCCGCGAAATCGACGTCAACGAACTGGCTACCGCCCACCGTGGACGCGATCCACAGCTATACCTGCACCGCCGTGGCAGCAAGATAAAGCTGTCGCAATGGGCCGGCGAGATCCTCGATGACATGACCGGCGTATGCGAACTGCTCGATGATACCCATGCCAGCGAGGTCTACCGCAGCAGTCTGGCCGTGCAGCGCGGCAAGGTACGTGACCCGGAGCGAACCCCTTCGGCGCGCATGCTGGCGGAAATGCGTGCTAACAGCGAAGGCTTCTTCCACTTCGGCATGCGCATGTCCCAGCAGCATCGTGACCATTTTTACAGCCTCAGCCTGAGCGAAGAACGTCGTACCAAATTCATTCACATGGCCGAGCAATCACGCCAGCAGCAACAGGCCATCGAAGACGCCGATAACAAGCCTTTCGGGGATTTTTTGCGCGAATATTTCGCGCAGGCCCTGTGAACAAACAAGGTGCCGGTGGAGATCCAGGAACGCTGAACCCCGACAGGGTTGACAGACCACTAGCATCACCGACAGCTAAAAGTGATGTGGCTGTAGCGTATAGAAGTCTGAGTATATGCTATTGATTGATAGAGCGTTTTTTGCATTGACACTCAATATGACGTCAGTAAAATAGGTACCTTCTATTGGTTTCGCAAAAGGCTGCGCTTATGAGTACCCACATCACAACCAAAGAAGCCGCTTATCTATTAAATATTAGTGAGCAGCGAATTCGCACATTATGCCGTACAGGGATTCTATCTGCCACAAGATTTGGTCGTTCTTGGATGCTGGAATCAGAATCGGTAAAACGCTATGGATTACAAACATCCCATATGATTGTGGAAGATCACGCGGCTTATGCAGTGCAAAAAGATGCGAATAACAAACCAATAGCTCTCAGCTTCTTCTCAGGCGCAATGGGATTAGATATTGGTATTGAGAAAGCGGGGTTTGATGTTCGACTTGCATGTGAAATTGATAAGTATTGCCGTCAAACAATTGCACTTAATAAACCTAATATGGCGCTTTTAAGTGATATTAATGATTATTCCAAGCAAGATATTTTGGATGCTTCAGGTCTTACCGAGGCAGATGAAATTGACCTTATTATCGGGGGGCCACCTTGTCAGGCTTTTAGCACAGCAGGGAAACGCAAGGCATTCAATGATGATAGGGGTAATGTATTTCTAAAATACATTGACTTAGCTATTGAATTAAATCCCAACTATATCATAGTTGAAAATGTTAGAGGCTTACTGTCTTGCCCGATGGATCATAGGCCTCATGACGAGAGAGGCTCAGAATTCCCTGATCTGACTGCCGATGAAATGAAAGGAGGGGCTTTGAATTTTATTTTGTCAAAATTAAAAAAATCAGGGTATTCCTATTCATTTAATCTCTATAACTCCGCCAATTTCGGCACACCACAGATAAGAGAGCGTGTAATAATTGTTTGTGCGAGAGATGGTAAGACTCCTCCATATTTGACACCAACTCACACTGAGAAAAAAGAGTATGGATTGCCAAAATGGAAAACATTTAAGCAAGCAGTTAAAGGTTTAACAGAACATCAACACCTAAATTTTCCAGAGAAGCGACTGAAATATTATAGAATGCTAAAGCCTGGTGAAAATTGGAGAAATTTACCAGAAGAATTACAAAAAGAAGCTTTGGGGAAATCTTTTTATGCTGGTGGTGGTAAAACAGGCTTCCTAAGAAGGTTAGCTTGGAACAAGCCTTCACCAACGGTAGTCACTCATCCTGCCATGCCTGCCACTGATTTAGCCCACCCAGAAGAAGACAGGCCGCTATCTATTCAGGAATACAAACGTATACAGGAGTTTCCAGATAGCTGGATATTAGCTGGCCCTCTTATTCAACAATATAAGCAAGCCGGCAACGCTGTACCTTCTGGCTTAGGCTTTGCTATAGGGAGACTGATTGTGTCTCTGCTAAATAATGAAAAACCTGAACAATTTCTTGGATTTAACTACTCAAGATATAAAAATACCAGCAATCATGAATGGGAGGAGCAGTTTCTTAAATCGTACAACAATGCTACACAGCATCACTTAACTCAACAAGAAATTCAGTTTGGCTGACTGATTTTTGATGTCGACTACTTCCAAGGGCTGCCATCCTCAACAGCTAAACAACCTGGGTTTGATCTTAATATTTTTTTCACAAAATTGACGAACTTGTCTTCAGACAAGTTATCAGTTCCACAAATTTTATTTAATTGTGGCCACATATATTCAGTGCGGTCAGCTTTAATTCTGTACCACTTTTTGATTTCAGTACCATCACGTACAGCGCTACTTGAACTATTTTCTGAATTGCTTCTGTTTTTAATTTGTAGCAAACTTCCATTTTCATTTACAAAATCTACTGATTTTACCGTCTCTCCCCATGCGCAGTGCCAACCGTTTGCTATTAAATTTTTAGATAAATATTCTTCCAGAATCAATCCAAGGATGTTTTCTGCGGACATTCCCAAAGGATGGGCGAATATTATTTTATTCAAGTCTTCATCGGTAAGATGATCTAAACGTGCGCCGATTATTTTTTCAATTATTGGGTCTGCAACTGTTCCTGGCAGGTTAGATATACGCTGCGAAGCTCTTCCATCAAAGCCACCCTGATATTTAAGTAGCCACTTTTTGATTACATCCTGCTTCGTATCATTTTTTCCACCAATATTTCCTGGGGCTCTTTCAATATCATTCGCGATAACAGAGAAAATAAATTTTGCGCCACCCTCCCAATCAATACCTTCATTTTCTGCAATATTTTTCGCAATGTCTATTGCTGAAATTTCTCCCATGTTTTCGATAGCATTTTTTAGTTTCAATTTTTCCTCCAATCTCGATTTTTATTGCTCTTATAGCTGTATTGAATGAACATCCGTAATTTACCGGCTTATACGGACATCTGTATAAATCGGCCATATGAAAATCCTTTGGCTCACCAGCTGTTTCGCCATTGTTCTTTCTTCGCAAATCACTGACTACTTGCCATCA
Source organism: Gammaproteobacteria bacterium (assembly GCA_021647505.1). Classification (GTDB taxonomy): domain Bacteria; phylum Pseudomonadota; class Gammaproteobacteria; order SZUA-152; family SZUA-152; genus DRQN01. The sequence goes on along the minus strand of JAKIUN010000003.1, from coordinate 50,208 downwards.
ACCCCTGTCGGCGTTTTCGTCAACAACCGCTGGGAACAGCTCAACGCCACCATTCGCCCCAAGCAGATCACCGGCGCCACCGAAAAACCCATCCACGCCCTCAAACAGCGCGGGGTGAAATACGTCGAACTGCGCTCACTGGACGTCAACGAACTGGCTACCGCCCACCGTGGACGCGATCCACAGCTATACCTGCACCGCCGTGGCAGCAAGATAAAGCTGTCGCAATGGGCCGGCGAGATCCTCGATGACATGACCGGCGTATGCGAACTGCTCGATGATACCCATGCCAGCGAGGTCTACCGCAGCAGTCTGGCCGTGCAGCGCGGCAAGGTACGTGACCCGGAGCGAACCCCTTCGGCGAGTTCCTGCGCGAATATCTGGCGCAAACCCTCTGAACCCCTGTCGCAAAGGTGTCCTTCAGGAAGAGCGAGGTAGTTTGCCGTTGCGGATGCTCGTAACGGGTGCCGCTGACGATGGAGTCGGCATCCTCTAGGGCACTCCAGGCGGCTTGCTATTCGCTAAGACTGTGCACCCAGCGTAGACTCGACCCGGCGTATTGCAAGGCCCAGGCTTTGATGGCGCCGCTAAGTCAGGCTTCCATCGTCTCAGCCAAGCAAGCCGTTCTCGCGAGAACGGTGGTGTTATCTCAAGCGGACGGAACAGCATAATCATGGCCTTCTGCACCCATTTTTAGTATAACGCACCACATACGGCTAAATAAAAGACCAAATAAGTTTTGAGGCGTAAATATTATGACTGAAGCCCCACAGAATGGCATTAAAGGCTTAAAGCACTGGCGTTACGACTTGTTAGCAGGCATGCAAGTCGCGCTCGTTTCATTGCCCCTATCCCTGGGTATTGCTATCGCTTCCGGTGCACCGCCCGTTACCGGATTGATTTCTGCGATTATTGCCGGCCTTATATTTCCTTTTCTCGGTGGTGCTTATGTCACGATTAGTGGGCCAGCTGCAGGTTTGGCCCCTGCACTTTTAGCCGGAATGTTGCTGTTAGGCGGCGGTGACCTTGCTGAAGGTTATCCCCTGCTTTTGGTAGCAATCTGTATCACCGGGTTAGTGCAGATAGTTTTGGCCTTTTTCAAAACGGGTCGGTATGCCATTTTTTTACCTGTGACTGTGGTTGAGGCGATGCTCGCAGCCATCGGTTTGATTATTATCATTAAACAGATTCCTCCCTTGATGGGAGCGATATTACCCGCCTCTGAAACCATGTTGGCGTCTGTTGCAAAACTTCCTCAGGCCTTATTACAGGTTGAATGGAACGTCCTGGTTATTGGTGCACTCAGTCTGTTTCTTATTTTTTACCTGAGTAAATCGAAGTACGACTGGATGCGTAAAGTACCACCACCGTTATTTGTGACTGTATTTGGCATCCTGTTGGGCTCTGTGTTTGGTCTTGACGAAAAATATCTTATCACAATGCCGGATAGCATAATGGCGGACGGGATCACCTTCCCGGCCTTTGGTGAGGTATTTTCACGGCCAGAACTATGGTGGAGTATTTTGATCGTCGTGATTACCCTGACACTGATCGATGGCGTTGAATCATTAGCGACGATTAAGGCCGTTGATAAAATTGATCCGTTCCAGCGCAAATCAGATCCGAACGTAACTTTGCGTGCAATGGGCGTTTCCAACTCGCTGTCGAGTATTTTTGGCGGATTGACTATCATTCCTGGAGGAATTAAAAGTCGAACAAATATTGATGCTGGCGGACGGACACTGTGGGCAAATTTTTATAATGCAATATTTTTGTTGATATTTTTGTTTCTTATTACGGATGTTATCGCGATGGTTCCACTGGCGGCTATTGCCGCGATTCTAATCTATGTAGGCTGGAAACTGTGTGAATATAAGGTTTTCACTAAAACCTACGCTATCGGCCGTGACCAGATCGTCATCTTCATTATCACTGTTTTTGCCATTCTCGGCACGGATCTTCTTTCTGGCATTCTTATCGGTGTAGCTGCTGAAGTAGTAATGTTGTTGTATCTGTTGGCGCCATCTTTTCGCTTTGTGTTGACAGGGCGCTTGAGTTTTAAACGTAGCTGTTGTCTGCTCTGGGATAACTTGAGGAGTTTGTTTAAAACACCGGTAATAAGGGTCAAGAAACAGGAAAGAGAAGGTATCACTCATTATGAAATGACATTGTCTTCGCTGGTGTGTTTCAATCTTTTACCTTTAGACAAGTTGCTCAGCAGCTTACCATCCAAGGTCGGTGTTACTTTGATTGTGACGGAGTCAGGGCGGATTATTGACCATACAGCCATGGAGTATTTGCATCAATTTGAAGAAGAATGCGTGCGCGATGGCCGTGCCTTTGAATTGGTTGGCGTGGAAAATTTTATTCCATTTACACGACACTCACTGGCAGCCCGTATGCAGGACACTACTCTGATCAAAGAGCAGGTTCAGCGTAGCAAAAGGGAAGTGCAAATGGAGCGTCTGGCTGATCAATACAAGCTGGATTTCCAGCCTGAACCGACGAGCATATTAAATACAGAAGGCTTCATTTATCTGCACCGTGGTGCAGACAAGGAAGTAAGTAATGTTCTGTCAGGTGAATATCTAGGTGGTCATATAAGCCTGTACGATTACAGCCACACATCGGCACCGAATTATTACACCAAGCACTGGCATACTATCATTACCTCACGATGCCCTGCTGATTCGGGTAGCCAAATACCGGATATGGTGATCACTCCAGGGCATTATTTAGAGCGCTATCTGGTCGATTATGATGAAGTAGTGTTACCAAGCAGTAACAAACTTACTGCAAAATATCGCCTTTATACAAAACAGGGTGCCGATCCGCTGTCGGATATTCCACCAGAGCTTATCGAGTTCATTGTGGAGCATGATGGATTTTATCTGGAGATCCGCAAGGGTATTATGCTGGTGTTTAGAAAAGACCATGCACTTGAAAGTGTGGATGAAGTTTCACTATTACTCTCGCTGGCGGAAATCTATAATCGTTCTTGTGTCAAACAGGGCAAAGAGCAAGACAGGGAATGATATCGCAGGTATTTTTGGTTGTGAATCATCCCTTCCCATTCTGCGCTTTGTTATAAATTTATTGACGATTATCCTTAAGCAGTGCAATTCTCTTTCCATCTGGCACGAAACCCTCCTAAATTTATAATCGTGTATTACACGGTAGCCAGTATAAGTCACCCATACAAGCCCCTTGGCCACCACTTGTTTCGCCATTGCCTCTCTTAGCAGACCCACTGACTACTCGCCATCGATCCCCGTCGGTATTCCATCGAGACTGGTGACATTCTTCTCCCGCCAATATTCCCCGATTCCTGCCGGCCCCTTGCGCTGAGCCCAGTCGTTGAGGGCCTCACGATCTTCGACATAGTCGAACAGTGGCACAGCCATGCCGCAGGAGCTTTGCGCCAGATCCACGTTCAGTTCGAAGATCTGCCGGGCACCGGGCAGGGGTGGGAAGTGATCCAGCAATGTCTGCCAATCCGAGTCGCTGGGGTGTATGGCACGTGCTTCGCCATACAGGCGCAGGATCAGCGGCTTACCTTCGAAGGCGCAAAACATCAGGGTCATGCGGGGGTTTTCGGTGACGTGAGCGGCGGTCTCGTTACCGCTACCGGTGACGTTGAGCCAGATCACGCGGTTTGGATCCAGCACGCGCAGGCTGTCCATGCCCTTGGGTGAGAGGTTGACGCACCCCCCGGCCGCTGCGGTGGCGACGAAGAATATCTTCTGTCGTTTGATGAACTCGGCGTGTTCCAGCTCGATCCGGTCGTATTTTCTGGCCATCGTCAGTCTCCCTTTTTCGCTTCCGCTGCAATCTCCACCCAGATCCTCACTAGCATACGCTCAAGGGCAAGGCCTACAGCAATTGCCTGGCACGAGCCTCGCTAGCACAGGCCATCGCCGACGCGGAACAGGGTGCCGTGCATAGCGCACTGGATGACGTGGTTCTTGATGTCGAGGAATTGATCCAGCTGCCACCGTGAGGTTGACCTCGGTAGACGAACAGCGGCTCTCAAAGGTGTGAAACTGGCCGTGGAGACTCACCACAAACCATTCGAGACGCCTAAATCCAGTTTCCGGACCAACGCTTCGACAGCTGCTGCCAGAGATCAGCGGTATCCTGATCGAAAATAATATCAGGATCACGACGGATTACACGCCAGTCACCACGCTCGATCTCCGCCTGCAATTGGCCCTGTGCCCAGCCCGTATAACCGGCGAAGACACGACTGTCACCCTTGATGGATTCGGCCAAAATCCGATGGCCCGGGACGAAATAGATGTCCTCAATGAGAGGCATCATGCCCTTCTTCGGCTGCTCGGTGCGCAGCAGCACGAACACGGACTGGCTGCCCACGGGTCCACCCAGATACAGGGCATCGTCGCTGTCGCGCAGATGGGCAATCTTCGGAAAGGCCTCCTTCAGCAACATCTTCGAGGGTCGGTTGATCGCCAGCCCGGTGGTTCCGCCCCGACCACCGAAGTGAACCATCAGCACCACGGTTCTCTCAAAACCGGTTCCCCGCAGCTGATCGGTGGCGACCAGGAAGACGCTTTTACCATCAGTTTCGTCCGCCTGGCCCGCCCACGCCTGGCCCGCCAATAACAGTGACAGGAGGGTGAACAACAAGGGCCGAAACACGTGGCCAAGCAATCGGCTGCATGACGTTGTCTGGACAGACCCGGCATCCAGGTTCTGATGGTTGATAGTACGTTGCATAGTGGTGACGCCAGGGCAAGAATGTAACTTGGAGTATAGCCCGGTGCTCAAGTTCCGTCATTGTGATCACATTCAACAACCAGCCACGAAAGCCCGTGTGTAGCCCTGGGTAGAATGCATATTCAGCGCCCCCAAATTTATCACTATGAGGCACAGAAAACATCGATCATTTTTTCAGAATTGCGCCAACCGCCAACAGTAGGCGCTTCAGGCCATAATTCAAGCCGTAACGACACTGAACAGACCTGCCTCTACCGCCTTGCTCAGGGCACCATTGGCACGCTTAATCAGCAGATTGGCATCATCACCACGGCGCCAGTTCGACACACCGAAGCTGCCCTCCGGGCGCAACCCACCCAGGGCCGGGAGGGTGAATTCGCTCAATTGCCGGGCGATCTTGCCGGCCAGCGCCTCAGCGGCCACCTGGTCGGTCTCCGGCAGCACAAAGATAAAGTCACCATTGTCGAGCCGACCAACCAGATCGGCCCAGCGGATCTGGTCGCGCAGCAACTGGCTGACACTCAGTACCGCCTCATCGGCGGCACCATCACCTTGCTCACCGCGCACATCCGCCAGATTGGTGAACGATAGGATGACTACGGACAGTGGATTGTCATAGCGACGACTGCGAGACACTAGCGGTTCCAGTCCACGCCTCACCGCCTGCTGGTTGAGCAGGCCACTGACCGAATCAATGGTGTTGTGCTGCTGGAGCTGCTTTTCCAGTGCATTACACTCACTGCGCAGGGTCTCCTGAACGGTGACATCTTGGTAATAAATGACCCGCTGGCCGTCACCCCGATCCAGCACCACCCGCTGCACCGATTTACCGCCCTGTTCAAACTGCACGATGCCGGTAGGCGGAACCCCGGCCGTAACCAGCAGTGCTGCTTCCGGCAGCCCAGCCAGCTCCGTCAGTGGCCACCCCGCCAGTTCTGCCAGTGCACGATTACACCAACTCAGCCGGCCATCGGCATCCACGGTGGCAACGCCAAAAGGTGCCTCGGCAAGAATGGACTGGCTCTGTTCGGCATGGGGTATTTGCATCGGGCGTGGCTCCCTAAGTTGATTGGCAGCATAGCGGCAACCCGGCCAGGGAAGAATCAGTGCTCCGCCCCTGCCTGGCGTCGGATTTTCGTCGCCTGCCTTTTTAACTGCATGATATTCATCGAGAAATCTTACCTCGGACAAATTCGTTAATCTTTTCATAGCCCTATCAGCGACAGCTGGTAGGAGAACTTTAATCCCGTCACGCCGCTTTGACCAGCGGATATCTCAACAAATCTGCCAAAATGCCGACACTAAGAAAGTGCGACGCAGTTCTCATCATCTCTGTGTCACACCTCTCACTCATGGCCAATCACACCTCACAAAAAAGCAACAAACCCCTGCTGGATGTCCGCGCGGCGCGAAAGCGATTCCTCGCCATCAATCGCGAACGCCTACGGCGCACACAGGAAGTATTGCGCTGGCGTACACGTGATTTTCTCGATCTACTGCCACTGTTGTTTCATATCAACCATGCCATGTTGCCTGGTTTTGTCAGTAAACAAACTCCGGCTGGCATCTCTGACTGGTCACCGACGAAAAAGAGCAGCGATGCTGGAAAACGGCTGGCAAAGAGTTTCGATTACCGGAAACGCGCCCTGCGCAATTACGACATCCAGTCCATTTTTCTCATGGGCAGTGTCGGTACCATTGCCCATTCGGAAAAAAGTGATTTCGATATCTGGATCTGCCACAGACCCGATCTGTCAACAAAGCAACTCAACGACCTGCGTAATAAGTGCCAGGCCATCGAGAAGTGGGCCGACTCAGTCAATCTGGAAGTGCACTTCTTTCTCATGAATGCTGATGCCTTCCGCAAGGGTACCGTAGTGGAACTCAGCAGTGAAAGCGCCGGTAGTACGCAACACCATTTACTATTGGAAGAGTTTTACCGCACCGGCCTGCTGGTGGCCGGGCGCTATCCGGTGTGGTGGCTGGTACCGCCTGAGCAGGAATGCAATTACGATGAGTTTGTCGCTAATCTGCTGCACAAACGCTTTATTCCCGTCAATGAAGTCATTGACTTCGGCGGCCTGTCGGCCATCCCCGCCGAAGAATATTTCGGCGCCGCCCTGTGGCAGGTTTACAAGGGTATCGACTCACCCTACAAGTCAGTGCTGAAAATGCTGCTGATGGAGGCCTATGCCGCCGAGTATCCCAACAGTGACCTGCTCAGTCTGCGCTTCAAGAAGGCCATCTATGCTGGCGTCACCGACCTGAATGAGCTTGATCCCTATACCATCCTGATCAATAAACTCGAACGCTATCTGATAAGTCGCAATGAGCCGGAACGATTGGAACTGGTGCGTCGCTGTTTTTATTTCAAGGTTCAGCTACCACTGAGCAAGCCGACGCGCAGCGGTCATAACTGGCGCTGGGAACGCATGCAGGACCTGAGCCGGCAGTGGCTCTGGCATGAAGGACGGATTGAATTGCTGGATCAGCGCCGCCAGTGGAATGTACACCGGGTACTGAAAGAGCGCAAAATTCTTGCCGATGAAATCACTCACAGCTATATGTCACTGTCACGCTTTGCACGTACCCATGCCAGCCTGGCCCGCATAGAGCAGAAAGATCTCAATATTCTTGGGCGCAAGCTTTATGCCGCATTCGAACGCAAAGCTGGCAAAGTCGAAACCATCAACCGGGGAATTTCCTCCAGCATCATCGAGCGCCACCTGACCATCCAACAGGGCAGGGGCCGTGATACAGAAGAAAGCTGGGGCCTGTATCCCACAGGCGTCGAACCCGGTGAGCCAGGGGGATCACTGAAGCGCACCTATTCGGTGGTCGAGATTCTCGCCTGGTGTCATTTTAACGGCCTCATCGGCCCACGCACCATCATCTCGCTGGAAGTCTCACACGGCATTCTTTCCCTGCAGGAAGTGCGTGCCATTATCAACACCCTGGAAAGTCTTTTTCCTGGTGGACAACTACCGCCCACCTCCATTAAAAATTTTTCCCGGCCACCGGGTATCCTGCACGGCGCCGTGTTCGCCAATGTCGGTATCGACCCCTTGCCGATGCACTCACGGCGCGGCACGGATCTAGTCAGCGACCAGTCCGATATCATGAATTACAGTGGTTTTTCACTCAATCTGGCAATCAGCTTCGATCTGCTGTTGATCAGTGGCTGGGGTGAAATTATTACCTATAAATATACGGGTATCAGTGGTCTGCTGGATTGTCTGGCACAGTATCTACGCATGAATATTCATGCTGGCCTGGATGAACCTGCCGAGCTTTCGGCCTTCAGTTTTTCCTCCAGCCACAGCAACGCCATCGCGCGGCGCATCGAAGAGCTGTATGAGGATATTGCGCAGGTTTTCTATCACTGCCGTGATGACAGTCAGATGCGCTATGTCTTACAAGTTGAGAAATCCTATTACATATTAGAGTCCGACCAAGGATCTTTTCTCTATTCGCGGCAAGAAAGTTACGCCGATCTGATGGAACAGCTGAGTGAACCACAACCACGCCGGAACAATATTATCGTTGATCGCAAGGCACTGCTCGATACAGCGTTGCCCGCTATTTTGAAACGTAATCGCGGTGGTCTGATTCAGATGTTCTACCTGCAACAGGGCCGTGAAGTGGATGTCTTCGTGCTCGACCAGCATGGCGCCTTGTTTCATCAGCGTGTTGCCTACTTCGATGATGCCTCACTAATCCATCAGTACAGCCATTTTTTTGATGCCATTCTCAGCCGACAAAGCTATCTATTTCAGGATAACGGCGCCGCCCTGTTACTCGATGGTTTGGAAATTTTCAAGGTTACAAAAGGCCGTAATAAATACAGCTTTGAACGTCAATCGGTGCAACAGAAAACGGGGCGGTATTATTTCAATGTACAGGTGATTGGTGATCGGATGGAGCATGGCACAGCCTTCACCGTATACTGCAACGATGCCGAATTCTCCACCTTGGATCACGGCAAGGATTTATTCTGCGAAGTGGCGCGTTATGTGCTGGACAAACGCGGTAGCGGCCTGAAATATCCCATCTATATCACCGATGTCGACCTTTCACCCAGCCTGCTGGGTAACCAGCGCAACGGAGAGGTACAGGCGATCAACTATCTAAAATACAAGAAACGTATCGAAGAAAAACTGAACAGGGAGCTAGAACGGCTTTAGCCCGGAGATTTTATGAATTTACAGAAAGCAGCATCGTTAAGAATAACGCAGCCGATACCAAATATTGCCCAGATATTCGTGAAAGGCATAGGCGGTTTTTTGCAAGGCCCGCGCATTGGGCAGAAAGTCCTGCACGGTCAGGTCGCCACCACCCCACTGCTCGAAGACCGTCGGTGCCGGTATCACCTCGATGCCGAAATGCTTGTATGACCACACCGCCCTCGGCATGTGCCAGGCATGAGTTACCAGGAGCACCCGTTTGATCTGTGAAGCTCTCAGGATTTGGCTGCTATAGCGGGCATTCTCAAAGGTGGTACGGCTGTCGGATTCCACCCAGCGAATGGGCACTCCATATTCCGCTTCCATGACTTCCATCATCAGCATGGCCTCGGGAGGGCGGCCATCCTTCGCTAGACCACCGCTCACCAGTACTGGCAGATCCGTGCGGCGTGCAACCCAGGCCGCATAACGCAGACGCTCCAGCGCCAGTGAACTCGGGGTGTCGATACCATATTCCGCCGCATCTTCACGTCGCCCGGCACCAAGCACGACAATGGCCTGCGCGCCTTGTCCATCCAGCAACATGGGCGGAATCACCGGCGTGGTCTGCAACATGGACAACAGTCCCTGGGCGACGATGGGCGTACTGAACAAATAAAGTAGGGCCAGTCCACTGCCTGCCAGCCCAAGGCCCAAACGTGAGCGCCGGTGGCGGTACAGCAACCAGACACCAACCAGTATCAGCCAGATCGACAGTCCCGGCGGCGCCAGCAACAATTCCACGATACCTGCGAATCCAAAGGCCATTAAACCGGCTCCCTGCTCATTCGACCACCCCTGCAACCACCCGTGCCAGAGCAGCGAATTCTGCCAGATTCAGGGTCTCGGCGCGACGCGCCGGGTCGATATCCTGGGCGCTGATCTGTTCGGCAGTAAGCAAACCCTTGAGGGTATTACGCAGGGTCTTGCGGCGCTGAGAAAAGGCCTGGGTCACCAGCTTTTCCAGCAGGGTCACATCCGCCACGACTACCGGCGACTCCTTCCAAGGCCGCAGGCGCACCACGGCGGAGTTCACCTTGGGCGGCGGATTGAAGGCGCCGGGTGGCACGTCGAACAGAGAATCCACCGCGCAGTGGTATTGCATCATCACGCTAAGGCGGCCGTAATCCTTGCCGCCCGGTGTCGCGGCCAGTCGATCCACCACCTCTTTCTGCAGCATAAAGTGCATGTCGTGGATCACTGCGCGGCTCTTCAGCAGATGGAACATCAGTGGGGTAGAAATGTTGTAAGGCAGGTTGCCAATGATGCGCAACGGCCGGCCATCGGCAGCAAGGCTGGCAAAGTCGAATTTTAGCGCATCGGCGCTGTGAATCTGCAACTGGCCAAGGGCACCGCAACGTCGCGCCAGCTTGGGAATCAGATCACGATCCAGCTCCACCGCATCCATCGCCTCCACCTGCGGCAGCAGCGCCTCGGTCAGGACGCCCAGGCCGGGGCCAATCTCGACCAGGTGGTCATCGGAATGGGGGGCGATGGCATAGGCGATCTTTGCCACCACGTTCGGATCCTGGAGAAAGTTCTGCCCGAAGCGTTTGCGTGGACGATGATCATTCATAGGTTTGCTCGCCTTTTACTTACCATCTCGGCAGCCAGATCAACGGCCAATATCAAACTGTCGGTGCGTGCCCGGCCTGTGCCAACCAGTTCCAGCGCAGTACCGTGATCCACGGAGGTGCGGATCAGTGGCAGACCGAGGGTGATATTCACGGCGCGGCCGAATCCCTGGTGTTTGAGCACTGGCAGGCCCTGATCATGATACATGGCCAACACCGCATCGGCACGCGCCAGGTTGTCCGGGGTGAACAGGGTATCCGCTGGCAGCGGGCCTAGCAACTGCCAGCCGCACCGACGCCGTTCCTCCAGCACCGGGATAATCACATCGATTTCCTCACGCCCCAAATGACCGTCTTCACCCGCGTGGGGATTGAGTCCACAGACCAGTATACGCGGCTGTGCAATACCGAAGTCTTTCTGCAGATCGGCGTGCAGGATATCAAGGGTCTCGTGCAGGCGCTCACGGGTGATGGCGGCCGGCACCTCGGCCAGCGGCAGGTGGGTAGTGACCAACGCTACCCGCAAACCTTCGGTGGCCAGCATCATCACGGGCAAACCACCACCGCTACGCTCGGCAAGATATTCAGTGTGACCGTAAAAGACCTTCGCGGCCTCGGGATCGGTGGAATGCAGATAGTCATTAATCACGCCCTTGTGAATAGGGCCGGTGACCAAGGCATCGAAACACCCCTTGAGACAGCCATCCACCGCGGCATCCAGTGTCGCCAGCACATAGGCGCCGTTGGCGGCACACAACTGTCCCGGGGTGACGGGCACCGCCAGCGGTACCGGCAACACGCTCAACACCCCGGCGCGCTGCAGCCGGGCGGGTGCCTGTGGATCGAAGGACTCGATCTGCAGGGGCAGACCCATGCGCCCTGCGGTCTCGCTCAGCCACTGCGGATCGGCCACCGCGACAATCTGTGCCGGCAGACCCTGCTGGGCCAGCTGTATGCAAAGTTCAGGGCCGATGCCCGCGGGTTCACCGGGGGTGAGAGCAAGTCTTGGCACAAAAGCGGTCATGGGTGGAGACTACGGCCTGGGATTGAATGGGTGCTAAAAATGCGCAAATGTGGAACCTCATCACAGAGACATGGAAAGATCGACATATTTTTTGTACTCCGCATCTCTGTGGCAAACACACGGTTACAACCGCATCTCCACATAGGCCTCATCACGCAAACGCCGCAACCAAGTCTGCATGGCGGGCTCCAGCTTACTGGTGCGAATAGCCTCGCGGGCCTTGTTGCGCTGCATATCTTCGGTGCGATCCTGTTCACGATGTCCCAGTACCTCGATGAGATGCCAGCCGAACTGACTCTGTACCGGCTCACTGATCTGTCCCATCGGCAGGGCGTCCATAGCCTTTTCAAATGGCGCAACCATGGTGCCGGGATTCACCCAGCCAAGATCGCCACCCTGCGAGCCGGAACCCGGGTCATCGGAATTGGCGCGCGCCAGATCGGCAAAGTTCTCACCAGACTCGATGCGCAATTTTAAATCTTCGATGCGCTGACGGACACGGTCGCTGCGGGTCGGGTCATCGACGCGAAGCAGGATGTGACGCACATGGGTCTGGGTCACCAGCAGCTGCGGCTGATTGCTGCGCCTGTCCAGCAGCGTAATGATATGAAAGCCGCTGGGGCTACGGATAGCGTCACTGATGACGCCTATCTCACGGCCTGCAACCCAGTCGGCAAACAGGGTGGGCAGGGCAGAGGCCTCGCGCCAGTCCAAACGGCCACCTTCCAGGGCCTGACGGCCATCGGAAACGGCCACCGCCATTTCGGCAAAATCAGCCCCGGCATGCAACTCATCAACGACCTGGTTGGCCTTTTTACGTGCGCTGGCGATAGCCTCCGGGCTGGCGGCCTCGGGCACGCTGATAAGGATGTGCCCCAGCTGGTATTCGTACTGGGTGCCGGTCTGCAAGGCGCGATTGGCGAGAAAGGCATCGACCTCCTGCGAGGTGATGTTAATACGGTCATTGACCTGGCGCTTCTGCAGGCGGTTGATGGTAATTTCATCGCGCATATTTTCACGAAAGCGCGTGTACTGCATGCCCTCTCTTTCGAGCACATCGCGGAACGCCAGCAGCGTCAGGTTGTTCTGCCGGGCAATGCTTTCCAGGGTACGGTTGAGGGTTTCGTCATCGACACTGATGTGCGCCTTTTTCGCCAGCTGCAGCTGGATATGGCGTAGCACCATACGGTCGAGAATCTGCTGCTTCAGGACATCATCCGCAGGGATACGGGTATTCTGTGCGCGCAGCTGACTCTTGATCATCGCCACCTCGCTGGCCAGTTCCTGCTCGGTGATGACATCGTCATTAACAAGGGCAACCACTCGATCCAGCAATTCCCCATTGCCCTGACCCGTACCGTCCTGCGCAACCGAGTCATCCTCTGCTAATGCCGGGGACAGAAGTAATGCCAACAGCAGGGCGGGCCCGGCCAAGGAGAGAAAAACAACTTTTTTCAACACGGTGGATTCCAGAGTTTTTTCACAATTTTGTATTCATTACGTCGCCACACGACTGCATGGATGCAGGAGGTAGTGTAATGCATGGAGCAATTACCGAGAGGCGCAGAGGGCACGGAAAAAGGCTGAATGCCACTGAACCCATGACGCCACGCTGCGCTGTCACGAAAAAAGATAAGTTCAATTATCGGGCTAATCTCAACCATCAACCTGATTCACCACCGGTTCGCACGAACTTTGGCCTGAACCCCCGGTGTGCACCATGTCTCTGCGACGAATAGCGGCCACGGCTCTTTTATCGATTGAGTGGCATCAACGCGCTAGGATATCACGCTCCAGCAGGCTTTCGACATCCCGCCCCACGCTGGACAAACCCTTCAGCTCCAGCTGAAACCAAAAGGTGTCGCTCAATTGCTCTTCACTGACATTGACCCGGTAGCGGCGCTTCAAGGCACGGAAAATCCAGCAGCAGCTCTCATATTCAAAACCGGCCACGCTCTCCAGCAGCACGGAATCCTGCAAAGAATATCGCTGTCGGCCCAGCACGCTGAGGCCTTTCCAGAGCGGCCACATCAGGGAGATATCAGTCTGTTCGAGGCGATCACGCTCGAAGCGGTAGCCCAAGTTCAGGGCGCTGCGCGGGCCCGGGTGATAACGCACGCTGGCATTGCCACGCGCCGTCTCGCCTTCTTCCTCATCCCATTCCAGGCTCAGGCGACCGCTGAGCGAAGATGTCCAGTGAGTACTCACTTCGCCTAGCCAGTTCGAGACCCGCTGCATCTCAACGGCCTTACCGGGCAGGGTGACTTCACGGTCACTGAAATAGAAAATACGACCCAGCGAGGCGCGGGCAAGTTCCCGTCCACCCTCATCGAGAAAACGGCTGGTCAGTACTGCGCTCAGCTGGTTGGCATCACCCATACGATCGGCGCCGTTAAAACGGTTGTCGCGAAACATCTGGCCGATGCTGAGCAGCGGCTGGCTGCTGTCGAACACCCGTGACGCACCGTTTTCATCGAGAATCAGCTCGGACTGATCCACGTAAGGGACATAAAGATAGAACAGGCGCGGTTCCAGAGTTTGCAGGGCAACGCGGCCACCATCGCGCAGATTACGCTCGAAGAACAGCCCGGAGTCCACACTGAACAGGGGCAGGTTACGCAGCGGGCTTGCGTCGCCGTCCGACGCGGAGCGCTGCAGGGAATAGCGGGTGTGGCGAAAACCCAGCTGCGGCGTCAAGAAGGCCGCAGCCGATTCCATGGACAGGGAGATCGACGGCTGGATGTCGATGCGATTGCCGATAACACCGGCCTCACGGTCGAAGCGCACCAGTTCGGCGCGGGCGTCCAATTCAAACCCGCCGCCGATGCGCAGGGTCGACATGTCCAGCTTAATCTGCGGCAGACGGGCATAAGGGCGTGAGGTGAGCGGCCGCGATAAATCCAGTGTCTGATACTTCTGCACCATCACGGTGGCGCCCCAATAGGTATCGCGATAGCCCACATCGGCGCGGCTTTCCAGGTGGGTGATGCTGGTGATATTGAGCTGGTTGCCGAAGTCATTGAGGTATTCGTCGTCCGACACCCGCCGATAACGCAGGCTGGTACGCCAACCGGCGGCAGGGTCACCACGATGGTTGAAACTGATCGCGCGGCGATCCTCACCAAAGACTTTGTCCCCGGATAGATAGGCCAGTGTGATGTCGCCACGGCTTCGCGCAGTGAGATAGCGGAATTCACCGTCCCACAACACACCACGCTTGCTCATGTATCTGGGTGTCAGGGTGGCATCTTTGTCCGGGGCGATATTGAGATACCAGGGCAGGCTGAACTCATCACCAGAACGCGACGATTCACCGATAGTGGGCAGCAAGAAACCCGTCTTTCGGCCGGCCAATGGAAAGCTCAGATAGGGCGTGTAAAACACCGGCACGCTCAACAGCTCCAGCCGCGCGTGATGGGCAATCCCCACATTCCCGGTCTGATCCAGCCACAAACGGGCAGCCTTCAGGCGCCAGAATTCATTGCCCTCGTCACAGGTGGTGAACAGGGTGCTTTGCAGGCGCATCTGCTCAGGGCCTTCGATAGTCAGCGTCTCGGCCCGGCCGCGCAGGTGTGTATCCAGCAACCAGAAGCTTGCCTCACTGATTTCGCCCGTCTCGCTTTCCAGGGCCATATCGGCCTGACTGCCGAACAGGAGGCGCTCGCCGTTACGGTAGCGTACTTTTCCTTGCGCCTGTGCAGTCTCGCTCCCGGTATTGTATGTCATCTGTTCGGCAAACAAATTCTGCGCACCGCGCTGTCCCAGCACATTTCCCCAAAGGCGATAACGGCCGCCTTCCACCTCGGCAAAATCGGCGCTGAAGTGCAGATTGTTGTCCATCGGGGCCGGCGGCGGCTCGGCAAAGCGAGGCGCCGGGAGACAGTAACGCCACTTTCCCGCCTCGCCGGCCGCCAGGGGAGGCAGTCCCAGCAACAGGCTCACCGCTACCAGCAGGATAATCGCGGTAGGCCGACATTTCATTTGACGGCGGAAATTCACGCGTGGGACAACCCGCAAGGCATACAGAATTCGGCACAGAAAATCATGCCGCGTATGTTAACCCGGATGTGGAGGAAAGAGGACTGAGAAGAATGGCGCTTATTTAACCCATATTTGAGTCGCACTTCACGTAAGTCATTAATTATACCGTCAGAAACGTAGCCTGGGTTGAGCCCGCGAAACCCGGGAGTTTGTGCGCCATCTCCCCCGGGTTTCGCGGGCTCAACCCAGGCTACTTGCTAAACAGCCCGTACCCAGTCCTAATCCTCAGTTCTGTTCACTCGAATACTCGCACGATGGATTGCCCAACGTCTTTTCTGGTCACTGTCGTCTGCAACCGGCCAAATTCCGGGTCGGAAAAGCACAGTGGTGCATCCTTCCAGGCCTGTGGCGACAGGTAAATGCCCATTTCTTTTTCCGGGCTGAAGCCGAACTTGTAGTCTTCCGGCATCAACAGTTCCCGGCCCGTATCGCAGTTGCCGCGACGAACCGCCAACCGTTTCATTACGTCGCTGCGCAGGGCATGCCCCTGGTTGTCCTGAAAGCGTACATGTACCAGCTGGTCGTGCGACATTTTCTGTACTGACATCACCATCACCAGCCGCTCACTACCAGCCTGCACGGGCGACAGTAGCGCCAAGGCAACCAGTGCCAGAATAAGACCGAACACACTGCAAACACTTTTCATCATTCATCTCCCTGCCAATACTTTAGGTTATCGAAAAATTTAGCATCAATCGTATGAAAGAGTAAGCAAGAAGATGAATATCACCATGACATAGATCAAGGCGGCGCATTATTTTCCAATGCAGAAGCTGGAAAAAATCTCCCCCAGCAGGTCGTCGGCGCTGAATTCACCGGTAATTTCGCCCAGTGCCTGCTGTGCCTGCCGCAGCTCTTCGGCCAACAGCTCTCCTGCGGCCGCATCGTGCAACTGGGCACTGCCTCGTGACAGATGATCATTGGCACGCGCCAGGGCATCGAGATGGCGGCGGCGGGCCATGAACTGACCCTCACCGCCGGGCTGGTAGCCGGCACAGGCCTTGAGATGCCGGCGCAGCTCGTCGAGTCCAGCGCCGCTGCGGGCCGACAGCCACAGTTCCACCCCCTGTGCCGTTTCGCACCGGCGGGGCAGATCACCGCTGAGGTCGATTTTGGTCCACAGGCGGGTCAACGGCGGGCCGGCGGCGGCCAGACGGACACGCAGCTCACTGTCGTCATCATGACTGTCGACAGCATGCAGCAGCAGGATGTGATCGGCGGATTCAATCTCCGCCCAGGCACGGCGCACGCCCTCCTGTTCCACGGCCTCGGTGGATTCACGCAGGCCGGCGGTATCGATAATGTGCAGGGGCAGGCCGTCGATAGCGATGTGTTCACACAACACATCGCGGGTGGTGCCGGGAATCTCCGTGACGATGGCGCTTTCGCGCCCGGAGAGGGCGTTCAGCAGGGTGGACTTGCCGGCATTGGGACGGCCGGCGATAACCACGCGGATGCCTTCACGCAGCAGGTTACCCTGACGCGCCTGGGCCCGGGTCTCATTGAGGCGTTGCTGTACGGTGGCCAGCCGTGCGGCCACGGCGCCGTCACTGAGAAAATCGATCTCTTCCTCGGGAAAATCGATGGCGGATTCCACGTACACACGCAGTTCGGTGAGCGCTTCGAGCAACTCGTACACTCGCTGCGAAAATACGCCCTGCAAGGAACGCATCGCCAGCCGCGCAGCCTGCACGGAGGCACTGTCAATGAGATCCGCCACCGCCTCGGCCTGAGCCAGATCCATTTTGTCATTGAGGTAGGCGCGCTCGGAAAATTCGCCCGGGCGGGCCATGCGCGCACCCAGCGCAAGGCAGCGGCCGAGCAACAGATCCATGACCACCGGGCCGCCGTGGCCATGCAGCTCCAGCACGTCTTCACCGGTGAAAGAATGGGGATTGGGAAAATACAGGGCAAGGCCGGTGTCCAGCACCGTGCCATCGGTGTCACGAAAGGGCAGGTATTCAGCCATGCGCGGCTGCGGCAGGTGGCCCAACAGGGCCTCGGCGATATTGGCCGCAGCGGGCCCGGAGACCCGCACGATGCCCACCCCTCCTCGACCAGGAGGGGTCGCCTGTGCGGCAATGGTATCAGCGGCGGTCTTTGCTTCGCTCACGACCGCGCCGCAATCAGGTCTTGCCCTTGCCGACTGCCTGATCCTCGATCTGCCGGGTGATATACCACTGCTGGGCAATGGACAACAGGTTGTTGACCACCCAATACAGCACCAGACCAGACGGGAAGAAGGCGAAGAAGACCGTGAAAATCAACGGCAGGAAGGACATGATCTTCTGCTGAATAGGATCCAGAGGCGGCGGATTCAGCTTCTGCTGAATGAACATGCTCAGGCCCATGATGACCGGCAGAACATAGTAAGGATCCTTGGTCGACAAATCCTGAATCCACAGCATGAACGGTGCCTGACGCAGTTCGACACTCTCCAACAAAACCCAGTAGAGGGCGATAAAGACAGGGATCTGTACCAACATCGGCAGGCAACCACCAAGCGGATTGATTTTCTCCTTCTTGTAGATCTCCATCATTGCCTTACTGAACTTCTGGCGGTCGTCGCCATAGCGTTCCTTCAGTTCCTTCATTCTGGGTGCAAACAGGCGCATCTTCGCCATACTGCGGTAGCTGGCCTGCGATAGCTTGTAGAACAACAGCTTGATAATCAGGGTCACCAGGATGATCGCCAGGCCCCAGTTACCGACCAGCGAGTGGATGTGGTTCAACAGCCAGAACACCGGCTTGGCGAGAATATCCAGCACGCCATAGTCCACGGACAGACGCAGGTTGGGGGCGATCTTTTCCAGGCGCTCTTGCACCTTTGGGCCCACGAACAGACGGCTATGGAAGTGTGCCGTGTCACCGGCATAAACCGTCTGTTCCGCACCGGAGCGACCGATCAAATAGCGGCCATCGGCCAATGCCTTGGTGTAAAAATGACTGGGCGCATCGGCATCGGGAATCCAGGCACTGAAGAAATAGTGCTGCAACATGGCGACCCAGCCGCCCCTGCTGTAGCTCTGCTCGGGCTTCCAGCTGGCCATATCATCGAAGTGGACTTTCTCGTAGGGATCCCATTCGCTGGACACCACGCCCCCCATGAAGGTGTAGATGAAGGTGGATTGGCCACGCTCGGCGACCTTGGTGCGCTGCAACTGCTCATAGGCGCGCCCTCTCCAAGGCTTGTCGACGCTGGTCACTTCAAAGTCCACGTCGATGATGTAGCTGTCGCGGTGGAAAGTGAGGATTTTAATCACGCTGACACCGTCTTCACTTTGCCAGTTCAAACGCACCGTGAGGCGGTCTTCACCCGCACCGAGACGATACTCGTTTTTTTCCGCCTGATAGAGGGCATGATGATCCGGCGCGGAACCCTCAGTGCTCACCAAGCCGGATTGGGCGATAAACAGGTTAGGCAAGCGATTGTCCAGCAGCTGTACCGGCTCAGGATCATCCATCGTCCAGGGATAGGCCAGCAGCGCCGCACGACTCACCTCGCCACCAGCGGTGTTGATTTCCACCCGCAGCACATCAGTCTCCACCAGGATATGCTGGCCACCAATCACCGTTGGTGCTGTCGAAGATTCAGCCACCGCAGGCCTTTCGGCAGGCAAGACCGTCGGCCCATCTGCGGGCGGCGACGGCGCCACCGAAGGCGCGCTGGGATCCGCAGAAGTCAGTCCCGTCTGTTGTTCTGCGGGGGCTGGAGCATTCTGTTCCTGCCAAGCACTAAACAGCAACATCAAAACGAGTGAAAGTGCTACGAAAAGCAATAAACGCTGGTTATCCATGATAATTCAGTCTTTCTTTTCCGGAACAGGGTCAAAACCGCCTTCGTGCCAAGGGTGGCAGCGACACAGCCTTTTCACCGCCATTGAACCACCTCGCACAGCGCCATGACGTTCCAACGCCATCTGCGCATAAGAAGAGCAACTTGGGTGATATCGGCAATGCGGACCCAATAGTGGGCTGAGCAGGTAGCGGTAAGCCTGGATCAGGAGGATGAGGAGTTTGCGCATCTTTTTACCAATCGGCGCCAATGACGATTCAGGGAATGCAGCAGGCTTGGGTTACTTGAGTCGTGGGTAGCATGGCGGCTGAGCACTACAATATCCAGGCCGGGCAGCTGTTGCCGATGACAGCGAAAACTCTCACGCACCAGACGCTTGACACGATTTCTCCCAACGGCAGTCTTGATGTTGCGCTTGCTGATGGCAAGTCCAAGGCGCGAGTACTTGCGGCCATTGGGCGTTGCCAGCACGAGCAGGCACTCATCCACGGATTTACACCGGGTATCATTGAAGACGCGCTGAAAATCTCCCCGACTTAGTAATCTCAGCTGGCGGGGAAACCCCTCAGAGCTGGCGGCGGACTTCGCGATCTGTTCAGAAGGCTGATCCGGGGCTTCCGGCCACGCTTTCCCCTGACTCAGGCACTCAGTCTCTTGCGGCCCTTGGCACGGCGCGCGCTGATGATCTTGCGACCGGCCTTGGTGCTCATGCGGGCACGAAAACCGTGGGTGCGCTTACGACGAATAGTGCTGGGTTGAAAGGTACGTTTCATGGCCTTTTCCGTGTATTGATCCGGGCGGATTATCCGCTGGTGAATTCATTAAAAAGCGGCGCAGAATACTGCACCAAACCCTGATTTGTCAAGCCTTATCCCTGCCACCGACAGCATTGACAACCCGCCCTGAAGCACCCCGATGGCCGGAGAGATACGGTAGGCAGCATACCACCCTTGCGTGTGTAATCTGGCACGGCATGATCGCCATCGATACCAATGTATTTTCGTTACTTGCTGTGGGATGACGATAAGCACTCAGTCGAAGCCGGCAAGTTGATTACTGGCTCGGTGCCTGTGCTGATAACGGACGTAGTGTTAACCGAAACCCTGTGGACACTCAAAGGAAAAAATACAGGCTGGATAAAACGGCGATTGTGGACGTGGTCAACTCACTGTTCGAAGAGCCGAACCTCTGCTTTGAAGGCGGGCAGACCGTATGGCGGGCGTTGAACGACTACCGGCAGGCAAAGCCGGTCAAGATTGGCGGCAAAAAGAAAGAGGCCGACTTTCCTGATGCCTTGATTGTCAATAAGGCAAGATATTTTTCAACAGAAAAAAGGGAACCCTTTGACGGGGTATATACCTTTGACTTGGCTGCGCAGGAAATACCGGGAACCGAAAAACCATAAAAACCGGATCGAAATGCATCACGCCGCCATCCGTCTGCCCTGTATATTCATGCTTTTGGGAACCTCATACCGGCCTATCGGAACCCACTCCTGAACACCGCGACCCGCGCTGCCGAATCACCACGTGTGAAACAACGAGGAGCCTTTTCGTTTAGGGTTGACGCCCGCAAACAAAATGATATACATTTAATTTATGTATATCCAAAAAGGAATCAATCATGCAAGTCTCAAAATGGGGTAACAGTTTGGCAATTCGCTTGCCCGCCTCAGTAGTCGAAGCACTGAAACTGCACGAAGGCGACGATATCGAAGTGGTGATTGCTGACGAGCGAGTTTTTCAGGTGAGGAAGAAACCTGGGAACGAAGTTTTTCTTGCGCGGTTACGGCAGTTCCGGGGAAAGCTGCCGGCCGATTTCAAGTTTGATAGGGATGATGCAAATGCCCGAGTTTAAAGCGTTTATTGACACCAATATTCTACTTTATCTCTTATCATCTGATACTGATAAGGCCGACAAGGCTGAGAAAATTGTGCTGGCAGGCGGTCTGATTAGCGTGCAGGTGTTGAATGAAATGGCCAACGTGGCGCACCGTAAACTCGCCATGTCATGGATAGAAATTAACGAAGTATTAGCTTTGATTCAATCGATGTGTCCAACCAAGCCATTGACCGTTGAAACACATGACAGAGGTAAGCTTGTCGCTGAGCGGTATGGACTAAGCGTGTACGATGCGATGATCGTGGCCGCTGCTCTTCTCGCAGGATGTGAAACCTTGTATTCCGAAGATATGCAAGACGGGCAGTTGATCGGCCATCAGCTGCGTATCTGTAATCCATTCACCGGACATCTATCCTGACACAGGGGGGAGCCGCCGCTTCTCGAGTCCGTTGCGGGTTCACATCAGTGTCGCCGATCAGTATTGCTTCAAGACTAGCGGAAATAACCTGAGACTGCATTTGATCCGGGACTTACAGCTTACTGGACGGACAGATGACTCAGGACGACAAGGACGGCCATATTGAACATGCCATCGGCATGGCTCAGGGTCTAACCGAATTCGGAATGGCCCTTTATACTGATGGTGACGCCGCTGAGAGGAGCATTATCGCGGTTCAGCACCCGGCCACGCAGCACGACGGCACGTTTGAGTTCGATGGTATCGGGCGCAACACCGGTCTGGATGGGATTGACGCCACTGTAGAGAAAGGCGGTGGTCTGCTGGAGGCTGCTTGACTGACCCGGAGCCAGCGGGGGGGCAACGTCGGCGGGCTCGGGTGGCAAACCACCCGCCGGCGCCGGGGGGCTTCCCGCCGTTGGCTCCTGGCTGATCACGGTGTCCACGGGCACGGTATCGCTGCTCTGGCGGGTGATCTTGCCCACCGACAGACCCGCACCGATAATCGATGTTTCGGCAGCGGTCTGGGTCTGCCCCACCACCTCCGGCACGCCGGGCATAATGGTGCAATAACAAGCAAGGATTCAGAAAAACAAAAGGCCAGCCCCTTGGGGGACAGGCCTTCATCAACGTGCCAGCAAGAAACGGTTTAACGCGCATCGCGCATCAGACACACTTTCCACTCCTGCTGTGTATTACCCAAGTAGCTCTTGCCATGCAGGAAGTACACCAGCCAGACACCCATATCACAGCCCTGCTCCGGGCTGGCTGACCAGAAACCGCTCGACGGCAGGAAATATTTTGCGATTGGATGTCGTTAAGTCCAGCCTTAAGTCCCTTCCTCAAAACGCTTATCCAGAGGTGTGGATAACTTGATTCCAGCGGTATAAACTCCTGCCCTTACGCACTTGCCTTCCGGCGTCTTTAATCTTTGCTAATCTGTGGGGAATTTCCGTGAGTCTCAGGCCATGAGCACCTGGCAGCAATGTCTCGACTATCTCGAGGGAGAATTATCCCCGCAGCAGTTCAATACCTGGATTCGGCCTCTGCAAGCAGTCGAGGATGAGCAAACCCTACGCCTGCTAGCGCCCAATCGGTTTGTTGCCGACTGGGTGTCCGACCGGTTTCTCACCCAGATTCAGGGTTTCGTCTGCCAACAGAATGAAAATGCCAGCTTCGAGGTCATTCTCGAAATCGGTGGCTCGATACCGGATATAGGCCGCGGCCCCAAGGCCGATCCGGCAGCGGGCAGTGCAGGCAGGAAACGTGGCAACAACACCACGGTCGTCCACAACAGTGGCCTCAACCCAGAGGCCACCTTCGAAAATTTTGTTGAAGGTAAATCCAATCAGCTGGCACGTGCCGCCTCATTCCAGATCGGTGAAAACCCCGGCGACGCCTATAACCCACTGTTCATCTACGGCGGAGTCGGCCTCGGCAAAACCCACCTGATGCATGCCGTTGGCAACCTCATCGTCGCACAAAATCCCAGCGCCAAGGTCGTCTACCTGCATTCGGAGCGCTTCGTACAAGATATGGTCAAGGCCCTACAACACAACGCCATCGACGAATTCAAACGCTACTACCGTTCGGTCAACGCCCTATTGATCGATGACATTCAGTTCTTCGCCGGCAAAGAACGCTCACAGGAAGAATTCTTCCACACCTTCAACGCCCTGCTGGAAGGCCAACAGCAGATCATCCTCACCTGTGATCGCTACCCAAAAGAGGTCTCAGGTTTAGAGGAACGCTTAAAATCCCGCTTCGGCTGGGGCCTGACCGTCGCCATCGAACCACCAGAACTGGAAACTCGTGTCGCCATCCTCATGAGCAAAGCCGTACAGCTGGGGGTCAAGCTGCCCCAGGACGTCGCTTTTTTCATTGCCAAACGAATCCGCTCAAACATACGTGAGCTGGAGGGTGCCCTGCGACGTGTTTCTGCCAATGCACGCTTTACCGGACAACCCATTACCGTCGATTTCACCAAAGATGCCTTGAAAGATCTGATTGCCTTGCAGGAAAAATTGGTTACCATCGAGAATATTCAGAAGACCGTAGCGGAATATTATAAGATCCGAGTATCCGAACTGCTGTCGAAGAGACGAAACCGTTCCATCGCACGCCCACGACAGATCGCGATGGCCCTCTCCAAGGAGCTGACGAATCACAGCCTGCCGGAAATCGGCGATGCCTTCGGTGGCCGCGACCATACCACGGTGCTGCATGCCTGCCGGAAGATCAAAGAACTCAAGATCAGCGAAATCAGAATTATGGAAGATTATTCGAATCTGCTCAGAACCCTGTCAAGTTGATGGGGATGAGTTGTGGATAAGTTGACAGCTATTGGAAAACATCAACCTATTCACATTTCATCCACAGCTTGTACAGTGCATTCAAGCAGCTTTATTCGGTACTTATTAGTTATTGTAATTCATTGAAATATATAGATAAAAACTGCTTATCCACAGAATATTGGGTAGCTAATAATAGTAATAATAAGTTATTTCTTAATAATATAAATATTAAGTAACAGGACGACTGATATGAAATTTTCGATCCAAAGAGAATCCATTCTAAAACCCCTACAAACAATTACTGGGGTGGTGGAACGTCGTCAGACACTACCCGTGTTATCTAATTTGTTGCTCAACGTCAGTAACGATGGACTCTCCATGACGACAACAGATCTGGAAGTAGAGATGGTTGCCAGGATTTCTCTCGTGGGCGCAGAGGTCGGAGACATCACCTTGCCGGCACGCAAACTCGTGGACATCTGCAAAGCCCTGCCCGAGGGTGCACAGATCAATATCACCTATGACGAAGAGAAAGAACGGGCCACCATCAAGTCTGGAAAAAGTCGTTTTAATCTGACTACCCTGCCTGTTAGCGAATTCCCAAATATCGAGGAAGTCAAAGGCGTATTTGAGTTTGAAATCCCGCAAAAGGTGCTCAAGCAATTGATTGATAAAACCGCCTTTGCCATGGCACAGCAAGATGTTCGTTACTACCTGAATGGATTATTGTTGGAGGTCGACAGTGGCATAGTACGCACGGTGGCAACAGACGGACATCGCCTGGCTGTCTGCGAGCACGAGGCCAATGTCAGCCCGGGTGAAAAGATTCAGGTCATTATGCCGCGTAAGGGAGTGATGGAGTTGTCCCGACTGCTATCGGAAGAGGATGAGCCCGTGAAGATGACCGTTGGTAATAATCATGTGAGCATTGTGCTCAGGGAGTATTCCTTCACCTCCAAGCTCATTGACGGTAAGTTCCCGGACTATCAGCGTGTTATTCCACGGGATTCTACTAAGGATGTGACCGCCGATCATGAATTGCTGCGGCAGGCACTGGTTCGCACCTCTATCCTTTCCAATGAAAAATATCGCGGAATAAGGCTGCGTTTGCAGGATGGATTAATTCAGGCACAGGCGAATAACCCGGAAATGGAAGAAGCCGAGGAAGAAATCGAGGTTCAATACACGGGCGACAAGCTGGAGATAGGCTTTAACGTGAGTTACTTACTGGATGCACTGAATGCCATCAATACGTCCAATGTAACGTTGGCTCTTGGCGATGCTAATAGTAGTTGTGTGATGCGGGCAGAGGGTCAGACAGAGTGTACCTACGTCATTATGCCGATGCGTCTGTAGAGTTTTTTTAGCCCGCAATGGGTTTGATTCACCTCAATGTTTCCAATCTTCGAAACATCACCGAGGCCACACTGTGCCCGCACCCGGCCTTTAATCTAGTCACCGGCGTCAATGGTAGTGGCAAGACCAGTCTGCTGGAGGCTATTTACTTCCTCGGTCGTGGCCGGTCTTTCAAGTCCTCTAATAATGAAAAGCTTATCCAGAAAGGAAAAAACGAATTTATTATTACGGGGCGGATACATCTGAACGACAGAGAATTCCATCTAGGTATTCAGCGCGCAAACAAGCGAACGCGAATTCGTCTTTCTGGCCAAACAATAACCAAGGCCAGCCAACTTACCGAAGTTTTACCTATCCAGATTATCGAACCCAGCCTGCATGCCTTTTTTGAGCAGGGCCCGGAAGTCCGGCGACGCTTTCTTGAATGGGGTGTGTTCCACGTGGAACCTTGCTATGAGCAGGTCTGGCGTAATTACCGTAGGGCCTTGCAACAGCGAAATGCTGCTCTGAAGGCCCAATGGAGTAGAGCAGCGATCATACAGTGGGATGCGCTTTTGGTTGAATCTGCCGTAAAGATCAATACCTATCGGCAGGCCTATCTTGAAAAGATAGCATTCTTTCTATATGAGTTTCCTGGAAAGCACGCAATAGACTTCATGCAGGATATGGAGATGGATTATTATCCCGGCTGGAAGAGGGGAGCGGAGTTTGGCGAAGTTCTGGCGGCATCTCTTGATTTGGATCTTGCGCGAGGTTTTACGCAGTCGGGGCCGCATCGTGCAGATATTCGTTTCAGAATTGGTGGAGAAAGAGGGAGGGATGTCCTTTCTCGTGGGCAACAAAAACTGTTTATCAGTCTTCTCTTTCTGGCCCAGTCTATCTTGCTCAGGGAGTTGACAGGAAAACATTCACTTATTCTAATTGATGATCTTGCAGCAGAATTGGATGAAACCTCTCGGGCAATACTGGTGAGTGTCCTGTTATCTACCCATAGTCAGGTATTTATCACAGCAACCTCGTTGAGCAGTTTGGCTGGTATGTGGGATGAACTAGCGCATACCGTGTTCCACGTGGAACACGGTAATATTGAACAGGTGATATAATGCAACCTAGATCTTGTAAGTAGTCGTGCTGAGTGCGAGCACTTGCAGTATCTAGGTGCAATACCTTATTGATCGATAACGGGCGCAAAATCTGCGCGGAGTGTGTGATGTCAGACGAAAGTAATTATGATTCCACGAAAATAAAGGTCCTCAAGGGGCTGGATGCCGTGCGGAAGCGCCCCGGAATGTATATTGGTGATACTGATGATGGGACGGGATTGCACCATATGGTCTTTGAGGCCGTGGACAATGCGATCGATGAGGCCTTGGCAGGACACTGCACGGAAACCAGTGTCACCATCCATACCGATGGATCCATTAGTGTCATCGATAATGGGCGCGGTATTCCGGTCGACATTCATGAGGAAGAGGGTCGTTCTGCCGCAGAAGTCATTATGACGGTGTTGCATGCTGGCGGTAAGTTTGATGATAACTCCTATAAGATCTCGGGTGGTTTGCACGGTGTCGGCGTATCTGTAGTCAATGCACTGTCTGAATGGCTGAAGCTGACCATCTGGCGCGAAGGCAAGGCACACTATCAGGAATATCATAATGGTGATCCAGTTGAGTCACTGAAAGTCGTTGGCGAAACCCAACGAACCGGTACAGAACTCCGTTTTCTCCCTAGCAGGGTGATCTTTACCAATACGGAATTTCATTACGATATCCTGGCCAAACGCCTGCGAGAGTTATCATTTCTCAATTCGGGTGTGCACATCTTGCTTAGCGATGAGCGCACTGAAAAACAGGATGTTTTCGAATATGAAGGGGGTATTGCCGCCTTTGTCGAGCATCTCAATCGCAACAAGACACCGCTGCACCCTGTGGTTTTTTCCTTCGTCACCAAAAAAGACGACGTGATGGTCGAAGTTGCCATGCAATGGAATGACTCTTACCAGGAAAATATCTTCTGCTTTACCAATAATATCCCTCAGCGCGATGGTGGCACCCATCTGGCGGGTTTTCGTAGTGCATTGACTCGTACTCTGAATCAATACATTGAAGCGCAAGGTGTGGCGAAAAAGGCCAAGGTGCAACCCTCGGGTGATGATGCCCGCGAGGGTCTGACGGCGGTGCTCTCGGTAAAGGTGCCGGATCCCAAGTTTTCATCCCAGACCAAGGACAAGCTGGTGTCTTCAGAGATAAAGGGCATTGTCGAGTCGGCCGTGTCTGAGAAGTGCAGTGAATTCTTGCTAGAAAACCCGACCGAGGCCAAGGCCATTGTGGCGAAGATTGTTGATGCGGCACGTGCCCGTGAAGCGGCCCGCAAGGCACGGGAAATGACGCGCCGTAAGGGTGCGCTGGATATCGCTGGCCTGCCAGGAAAGCTGGCCGATTGTCAGGAAAAGGATCCCGCCAAGTCTGAATTGTTTCTCGTCGAGGGTGACTCCGCTGGCGGTTCCGCCAAACAGGGCAGAGATCGCAAGAGTCAGGCAATTCTGCCGTTGAAGGGTAAAATTCTGAATGTGGAAAAGGCGCGCTTCGACAAGATGCTGTCGTCGGCGGAAGTCGGTACCCTGATCACCGCCCTCGGTTGCGGCATTGGCCGGGACGAATTCAATCCAGACAAACTGCGTTATCACCGCATTATCATCATGACGGATGCCGATGTGGATGGTTCGCACATCCGGACTTTGTTGCTGACCTTCTTCTATCGTCAAATGCCGGAACTCATTGAGCGCGGTCATATCTATATTGCCCAGCCGCCGCTGTACAAGGTGAAAAAGGGCAAGCAGGAGCGTTATGTCAAAGACGATACCGAGCTGAATGATTATCTGTTACAAACAGCGCTTGAAAATGCCGGCCTGTATGTGGCCGAAGGTACCCCACCAATCACTGGTGTTACACTAGAAATCCTTTCAAAACAATATCTTACAGTTATGTCGACGGTGGAAAGACTGTCGCGACGCTACCATCCCGCGCTCCTGGAGCAGCTGGTCTATCTGCCCGCTATCGATCCGGAGGCAATACAGGACAGGGTGAAGGCCGAGGTTTGGTTCAAGGCACTGGAAGAGCGCCTGAACGCCGCCGACTTTAGCGAGATTCGTTACGATATCTCACTGGAAGACGATGCCGAGCACGGTGCCGCCTGGCTGGCGCGGGTCAATGCAATTAGTCACAACGTGGGTAACGAGCGTGTACTCACCAGCGAGTTTTTCAGTTCCGCTGAATACGCCAGCATGATTGCGCTGGGTGAACAGCTGCGAGACCTGCTGAGTGAGGGTGCCTATGTGCAACGAGGCGAGCGCAAGGCCCCTGTGAGCAGTTTTAAAGAAACCTTGGACTGGTTGATGTCAGAGGCGCGTCGCGGACAGCACATCCAGCGCTACAAGGGCCTGGGAGAGATGAATCCCGAGCAACTGTGGGAGACCACGCTGGATTCCGAAGTGCGGCGTTTGTTGCAGGTGCGGGTCGAAGACGCAGTGGCGGCCGATGAGGTGTTTACTACCCTGATGGGTGACCAGGTGGAACCGCGTCGTGAATTTATCGAGAGCAATGCCTTGCAGGTGGCTAATCTGGATGTTTGATCAGGAGTGAATGTGGAATCATTTTTCGATCTGATCAAGGTGCGAAAACATTTTTGCCGAATTCGAGGCTACATCTCGACGGTTAAAAAGCTGTCTGAGTAGTTATGAAATGGATTATAAATTAATCTTTGCAAAGATATGCTCATCAAGATATTTTCCACCTTTAAAAATAGATTTTTTGAAGATGCCTTCTTTTATGTACCCACATTTCTCAAGGACATGCATTGATTCTTTATTGGGCGCGAACACCGGGGCAAATAATCTGACTATCTCAGAGTTGGAAAATACATAATTTGTCATTTTATCCACCGCCTTTGTTGCAATTCCTTCCTCCCAATAATCTTCTCCAAGCCAATAACCTATTTCGGCTGATCGGGCATTTTCATAGTCACCGATAGTTATACTTATAACTCCTACCAGCGTCCCATCCACATCAATCGCCTTTGCAATCCCCGCCTTGCTGCCAGTATTGACCCACCATTCCGCATCCTGAGTTGTGTAAGGCTGGGCAATACGTGTGGTCAGATACTGAGTCACATTCTTGTTATTTAATAATTTACCGAGAACCTCAATATCCCGTTGTTCAAAGTCTCTAAGCTCTATCATGTTCACTGACTCATACGGCATATCAGCGAGATTCAAAGAATATCAATGCGACCTGATGAAAATCCCAGAAACTGCATTTTCTCACTGCCGATGACACGCCTGGCACAGTTCCGGATCCGACATGCGCAATGCAATTCCTTGGGCATGCGGGTCATGACAGGTGACGCAGGTCATTACACCCGCTTGAAGAGGGAGCGCCGTCGGTGCGGTGTTTACCGGAATGTCCACGGCATGCTCACCCGCGTCGACTCTTGCCTGGTGACAGTCGATACAGAGGCCCGATAAGGGTTTTTTAAGATTGCTGGCCGAAGGTGTGCCAGACTCGTGGCAGTCCCGGCATTGTTGGTGGCCGGCCACCGGCGTCGCGCCGACAGCCAGCAATAGTGCAAGTGCCGGCAGCAGTTTTTGATATTTCTGCATCCGCTTCATGTTGCCCTCCATGCCATTCAGGTTTGATGAGTGCAATGTCTTTATCCTTAATATAGATAATTGGATACCTTTTGACTAGTGGCGTCAATGATGGATTGTTTTGGTACGGCTGGAGGGCTGTCGCGGCTGAAGCCGCTCCAATGAAATATGTGGGCATCGCGGGCATGGCCCACTCTTACAGCGAGGGCACAGGGAGTTCAGGGTTTGGGTTTACTGCGGATCGCCCAGACGACGAAACCAATGATCAGTGCCAGGATGCCGAATTCTATAAATGCCGCCCAGATCATTTTTCTGTCTCCTCTGTCTGTTATTACCAACCGGGATCGCTTCACATTCCTTGAAGATACGCCGCTCACAGCCGACATAGATGTCCTTGATGCAATCGCCACACCACGCGGGGAAACAAACCGCCACGACCAGTCATCAAAACAACTCGGCGTTGAACCACAGATGCACAGCGATACTGGCAACATAGCCGTGGGCGATCACCGGCGTCCATTTCAGGTGGCCGAAAAAGGTATATTTGCCACGCGCCTGGCCCATCAGCGCCACGCCGGCGGCGGAACCGATGGACAACAGGCTACCACCCACACCGGCGGTCAAGGTCACCAGCAGCCATTGGCCGGTGGACATCTCCGGCTGCATGGTGAGCACGGCGAACATTACCGGGATATTATCGACAATGGCCGACAGCACACCCACGGCGATGTTAGCAGCGGTGGCGCCCCACTGAGCGTACATGAGTTCCGAGGCCAGGCCTAGATAACCGATGAAACCCAGTCCGCCCACGCACAACACCACACCATAGAAAAACAGCAGGGTGTCCCACTCGGCGCGCGCTACCTTGTTGAAGACATCGAAGGGCACCACCTCGCCCATGCGGCCATTGTTACCGATATTATCGTCGATACGGGTGGTCTTTTTCAAATAATAGCCAAAGAATTGCAGATAACTCAGACCGGTGAGCATGCCGATCACCGGTGGCAAATGCAGGAAATTGTGAAAGCTGACGGCGGTGGCGATGGTGAGCAGGAACAGGCCGATAATGCGTCGCGCACCCCGCTTCATGGGCACCCTTTCATCGCTGGCGGTGGGCCGCTTGTTGGGGATGGCGAAGTGCATGATGGCGGCCGGCACCACGAAGTTGACCACCGAGGGCAGGAACAGGGCAAAGAAACCCCAGAACTCCACCATGCCTTTCTGCCACACCATCAGGGTGGTGATGTCACCGAAGGGACTGAAGGCGCCGCCGGCATTGGCGGCGACGACGATGTTGATACAGGCAGCACTGACGAAGCGGGTGTTGTCACCGCCCACCGCCAATACCACGGCGCACATCAGCAGGGCGGTAGTGAGATTGTCCGCCACCGGTGAGATAAAGAAAGCGAGGATACCGGTCAGCCAGAACAGCTGGCGGAAACTGAAACCCTTACGGATCAGCCAGGAGCGCAGGGCGTCGAACACCTGCCGCTCCTCCATGGAGTTGATGTAGGTCATCGCCACCAACAGGAACAGCATCAGCTCGGCATATTCGAGCAGGTTGTGACGCACCGCCGCTTCGGCCTCGTGGGTCATGCCATTGTTGACATAGACCACGGCGATCATGGCCCAAATGATACCGGCGGCGAGGATCACCGGCTTGGACTTGCGCAGGAGGGTGAATTCCTCCGCCATCACCAGGACATAGGCCACGGCGAATATGGCGAGGGCGGCATAGCCCACCCAGTGCTGGGTGAGATCCAGCCGTTCCATGTCGCCGCTCGTTGCCCAGGCGAGGCCCGGCAGGCAAAGCGCAAAAACGGCCAGCAAGGCGGCGAGCGTTCTGTTCAAGACGAGCGTTCCTTTCCAGTTGAAAACTGGCGGGCCGGCGGCTGTCCCGCCAGACATTGTACGCCAGATTATCTGGTGCCTAAAAAACCAGATTCATCATCATTATCATGACCACCAGGAAGAGGATCGTCATAATGCCACCCGCCTTCATGAAGTCCGGCACGCTGTAGCCCCCTGGCCCCATGATCAGGGCATTGACCTGATGGGTCGGAATGAGAAAAGAGTTGGAGGTGGCGATGGCGACAGTGAGGGCGAACACCGCCGGGTCGCCACCCGCGCCGATGGCGATGTTGACCGCCAGCGGCACCAGTAAGACAGTAGCGCCGACATTGGACATTACCAGGGTGAAAAAGGTCGCCAACAGCGCCACCGAAGCTTGAATCACCCACAGGGGCATGCCGCCCACCACCAACAGGGTCTGTTCAGCGATCCACCTGGCGGTACCACTGGTTTCCACCGCCATGCCCAGCGGAATCAGGCTGGCGAGCAGGAACACGGTCTTCCATGACACCGCCCGGTAGGCCTCTTCGATCTTGATCACGCCAGAAAGAATCATGCCCAACGCGCCAGTGAGCAGGGCTACGGACAGGCGCAGGTCGGTGAACAACACCATCGCCAGGGCGATAGCAAAAAACAGTAGCGCCGCACCCACCTTTTGCGGGCGTGATTCCTCATGTGGATATTCGGTAGTGACCACCACGAAGTCGCGGTCTTTCTCCAGTCGCGCCAGGGCATCCCAGGTGGTGTGTACGACCAGAGTATCACCGGCCTGTAATGGCAAATCACGGATGCCCTCGCCCTCACGCAGAGTCTTACCGACACGGTGCAGGGCGACCATGGCGATGCCGTAGGTCTTGCGCATCCACACGTCGCGCGCACTCTTGCCGATGAGGCCGGAGCCGGGCGGGATCACCACCTCGGCAATGCCGGCCCTGCCCGCAGACAAGGCCTCGGCAAAGGTCTCCAGGTCGGGGCGCTGCTCCAGGCCGAACTTTTTGACGAAGGCCGTCAGGTTTTTTGGCGAGGCCAGGATGCCCAGCATACTGCCCGCCTCTATGCCCACATCACGCGCCAGGCCACCAGGGCCAATGCGCAGGTCGTCGGCGCCGCGCTGAGCGGCAATGACGCGGATCTTGTAGGCATGCTCCACGTCATCGAGCAGGTGGCCGACCAGCTCGCTTTCCGCCGGCACGCGCACCTCGAAGAGGGCGTAGTCCAAGCCATAGGTGCCCTGAAAGTAATTCATCGTGGAGGAGCCGGTGGCGGCATCTTCCTTTATCGCCGTCACCGGTAGCACGAAACGCCCGGCGATAACGAAATAGAGGATACCCGTGGCCACCAGCGCGAGACCGATGGGTGTCACCGAGAACAGCGACCAGGTCGCCATCTGCTGTGTCTCGGGCAGGGCCTGATTAGAGGTCAAGATCAGGTCATTGAGCAGGATTAACGGACTGGAGCCCACCATGGTCACGGTGCCGCCGAGAATGGCACAGAAGCCCATGGGCATCAGCAGGCGTGACATGGGCAGGCCGGAGCGCGCCGAGATTCGGCTCACCACCGGCAGGAACAACGCCGCCGCACCCACGTTCTGCATGAACGAGGAAATAAATGCCACGGTGCTGGAAATGATCGGGATGATACGTGTCTCGGTGGTACCGCCGACCTTGAGGATAAAGGACGCCACCTTGGTCATCAGGCCGGTCTTGTCGAGACCCGCGCCAATGATCATAACGGCGATAATCGACATGACTGCATTGGAGGCAAAGCCATCGAACAGGTGCTGGTTGTCCACCAGCCCCTGCTCCAGGCCCATGACCGGGGCAAGCAGACTGGTCAGGCCCAGCAACACCATAATAGAGACCGCCGCCACGTCCACGCCGACGATCTCAAAGGCGAACAGATAAATCGTCAGCAGCAGAATGGCGGTGACCCAGGCTACCTCGATGCTGGGCACCACGCTGGCCAGGTAGAGACCAAAAAAAACGAAAATCACACCGGCAACGATGCGTTTGATCAGGGTATTTTTACTCTCGTTGCCCAAAAAACCTTCCTCCCCACGGGTGGCTGGAGCGCGGCGTGGTTATCCTTTAGCTTAGCAATTAATAATACACTAATTTAAAAACCCTCCAAATCAGTCCAACTTATAGGGCGCATGAATATTCTTGGGGAAGTAGAGTGCCGGGCGTCTTCGTGAGGAGTGATTGCGTGCCGGGAGCGGGCCATGCCCGCGATGGACTTACCGTTTAACACAAAAGCCACGGCTTTGGCCCTGTGGGAGCGGCTTCAGCCGCGAAGAAAGCTGGAACCGTATTCGCGGCTGAAGCCGCTCCCACAGATTAATGGCTCCCCTGCCAGCGGGAAACCAGTAGCCTGGGTTGAGCCTGCGAAACCCGGGAGATTCGGGATGTGGAGAGGAGCAAGTATCCGCAGCATTGGACGGGAGGCAACCAATGTGAGAAGAGGGCGTTTAAAGAGCCCGCTTTCCCGGGTTTCGCAGGCTCAACCCAGGCTGCTTGCTATGATTCAACGGATTAATTGGGGATAAACCATATCCAGCCTGCTGGGTTACTCTTCACTGCAACGCTCGAACAATATATCCCACACCCCATGCCCGAGGCGCTGGCCACGTCGCTCGAACTTGGTCAGGGGGCGCCACTCGGGGCGGGGGGAATATTCGCCTTCTCCGGCAATATTGCAAAACCCGGGGACGCTACTGAGCACGGCTATCATCTGCTTCGCGTAGTCCTGCCAGTCGGTGGCGAGGTGGAATATCCCGCCAGGCTTGAGCTTGCGGGCAATCAGGTTGGCGAACTCGGGGCTGACGATGCGCCGCTTGTGGTGGCGTTTTTTGTGCCAGGGATCGGGAAAATAGAGCTGCACGCGATCTAGGCAGGCATCGGGTAGGTGATGCTTGAGCACCTGCACGGCATCGTCGCAGATTACCCGCACGTTGTGCAGATCGCCCTCGCCGAGCAAGCGCAGGAGGGTACCGACGCCGGGGTGGTGCACCTCGATGCCAAGGTAGTCATTGCGGGGCAACAGGGCCGCCATCTCGGCCAGCGACTGACCCATGCCGAAACCGATCTCCAGCACCCGCTGATTCGGCGTGTCGCGGCCGAACAACGCGCCCAGATCCAGTGGCGCGATGGCCATGGCCTGACGCTCCGGCTCCAGCACATCGACACCGGGGGTATCCACGCCATAGCGCGGCCACAGCTCGTCCATGGCGCGCTGCTGACCGCGTGTCAGGCGGCCTTCGCGGCGCACGAAGCTGCGGATGGGGCGGTGTTTGTGTTCTGTTGGCTGCTCAGACATGTGGATCTGTTGCGATGGAAGGGTAGGGGCGGGCCATGCCCGCGATGAAATTGCCGCGCACCACGGACGAATAGTCGCTGTTTCAACCGAGTGTGGGAGCGGCTTCAGCCGCGAAGTTAGAGGCGAGTTTCATTCGCGGCTGAAGCCGCTCCCACAGCTTTATTGTTTTCCCACCGCCAATCGCGGGCATGACCCGCTCCTTGCACGTTCGGCAAAATTTAGAAAAAGGTTCCGTCCAAGGGCGACGAGGCAGAGGCATAGCGCTTGCGCGGAATACGCCCGGCGAGAAATGCCTCACGGCCGGCCTCGATGGCCTTTCTCATCGCCGAGGCCATCAGCGCCGGGTTTTTGGCGCCGGCAATAGCGGTGTTCATTAATACCCCATCGCAACCCAGCTCCATGGCAATGGCGGCGTCCGAGGCCGTACCGACGCCGGCATCCACCAGAATCGGCACCGTGGCATTTTCGATGATCGTCAACAGATTGTAACGATTCTGCACACCCAGCCCGGAGCCGATGGGCGCGGCTAGCGGCATCACCGCACAGCAGCCGATCTCTTCCAGACGCTTGGCGAGGATGGGGTCGTCGGAGGTATAGACCATAACGTCGAAACCGTCCTTCACCAGGGTTTCGGCGGCCTCAATGGTGGCAATCATATCCGGATAAAGGGTCTTTTTGTCGCCGAGAACCTCCAGCTTCACCAGCTTGTGGCCATCAAGCAGTTCGCGTGCCAGACGGCAGGTGCGCACGGCATCTTCGGCGGTGTAACAGCCAGCGGTGTTGGGCAGGATGGTATATTGGCTCGGCGGTACCACATTGAGCAGGTTGGGCTCACCCGGATTCTGGCCGATGTTGGTACGACGGATAGCGACAGTGATAATTTCTGCACCGCTGGCCTCGGTGGCTCGCTGCGTCTCGTCGAGATCCTTGTACTTGCCGCTGCCGACCAGCAGGCGGGAATGATAGGTCTTGCCGGCGATGGTAAAACCATCGCCACGGGAGGTCGTATGCTCTGACATAAGATTGCTTACCAATGACTAAAGGCGACAAGCGCCGGGATGAAAATGGCGGCTATTATAGCTCGCGGGAAAGATTTGCGTAGGACTGGGCTCAACCACCGCCAATGGCGTGGACGATCTCTACCTGATCGCCATCGTGCAGGATGTATCCGGCGTATTCGCTGCGCGGCACGATTTCACGGTTGACCTCCATCGCCAGACGCTGGCCATTCAGACCCATATCGATGACCAACTGTTGCGCGGTGTAACCATCAGACAGTTCGCGCGGCTCGCCATTTAATTGAATTTTCATTCTGCGGAAGCCTACCCAGCACGTCCTGACGGGTCAATGGGCAAGCCGCTGGAAACTCACGGGACAATCCTCTGAAACTCCTTCCCTAATAAGTTGCAAACATCGAAAAATCGATGGCACAGACCCAGGTGTTCCATCGAGGTGATGTTGATGGAGTCCTGCACTTGCGACATAAATGCTGCCGAAACCATAAAATTTCATGATGACGGGCAAGTATGTGGCATGCATGCGGCGGACAGACAAAAGTGCTACATTTTTCTGGCATTGTCCTCAAACGGGTGTTTATAATCCCCTGCTACAGAAGCGGGTGTTTATGATCCCCCGCTACAGAAAATAGTACGGACATGGATCTCCCCGCTGCGGCAGATCGCCGTTACCGCAGCATCTGCACGACGCGATGAATAAATATCAATCCAGAGTCCGCATCCCATGAAGGCCAATATCCTTTTCCAAAACGATGAACACACGGTACTTACCTTCACTGACCTGGTGACGGGCGAGGGTATCCAGTCCAACCAGATGGTCATCATCCGGGAAGGGCACTCCGCTATCTTCGACCCCGGTGGTGACCTGACCTACATGCCGCTATCCATGGCCATCAACAAGTTCGTCAAGGTGAAGGACATCGACTACATCATTGCCACCCACCAGGATCCGGACATCATCTCCTCGCTGGACAAATGGCTGATGTACAGTGACGCCAAGATCGTCATCTCCTGTCTGTGGGAGCGCTTCGTGCCGCACCTGGTGCCCGGCTATATGAAAGAAAAGGCCGAAGGGCGCCTAATCGCCATCCCGGATCAAGGCATGGACATCCAGCTGGCGCACTCGGTCATCAAGGCTATCCCGGCGCACTTTCTACACTCGGTGGGTAATTTCCAGTTCTACGACCCCATCAGCAAGATCCTGTTCTCCGGTGACGCGGGCGCCTCACTGGTCGACACCGCACCGGAGCGTCCCGTGCGCAACTTCGACAAACACGTCAACAAGATGTTGGGCTTTCACCAGCGCTATATGGTATCCAACAAGATTTGCCGCCTGTGGGTCAACATGGTGCGCGATATGGATGTCGAGATTATCGTACCGCAGCACGGTCGCCCCTTCGTCGGCAAGGAAATGATCGGCAAGTTCCTCGACTGGTTTGAAACCCTGGAATGCGGTATCGACCTAATGACCCAGCAGAACTACACGGTACCCTGATGAGGGCCGAAAACCATCGGTAGAAATGCCTACCACGGTTACGGCCAGGAAAGATTGTCGCCCCAACGGTAATATTTCACAATCATGGCGACGCGGAGCACAACCCCGTTCAATATCCTGATTTTTCACCGCCGATACCCGCCATTTCGCCACCATTCAGCCTGCGCTCAGTTTGGGTTCAGCCTGAGTTCAGCTTGCACCCGCACAGCATTCATCTTACGTTCATCTTCGGGGCGCTTTACTAGCGCCGCTGATTCAAACTTCGTAAGTTAATTCAAGTCGATAACTTGAAATGTCGAATCATCACACGGGTATCCAGCTATTGAATACCAGAATTTCGCCTATTGACGCAGGCTTCGATAGCCGCAACAAATTTTTGTTGGCCAGATTTTGGAAAGCTGGAAATTTAGTCTAGCCTAAAGAGATTACGGACTGAATAACCAACTATTTTAATCCACCTTGGAGGAATACCATGTCCCAGAAAATAACCGCTAAGACCATCGCCATGGCTGCTGCCCTGGTCGCCCTTCCTATGACCGCTGGCACCGCTTTCGCCGCTGATGGCGAGGCTGTTTACAAAAAGACCTGTAAAATGTGTCATGCAACCGGCATCGCCAGCGCCCCCAAAACGGGTGATGCAGCAGCCTGGAAGGATCGCATTGCCCAGGGCATGGACACCCTGTACACCCACTCCATCGATGGCTTCAAGGGCAAGGGAATGATGCCACCCAGGGGTGGCAACTCCAAGCTGTCTGACGATGAAGTCAAGGCCGCTGTTGACTATATGGTTGAACAGTCCAAGTAATCTTGCCCGAGATTGCTGATAGCAACAGCTCGTCGGAAAGCGGCCTTCAGGCCGCTTTCTTTTTGCCCGCTCAATTTTACCCCTCATACAGTAACCCGCTCCCCTGCGCCCAACGGTGCTATCATTCCGCCCAGTCACACCAACTCGCAGGGTCCGGCCTTGTCTGAAATGAGCTACATCGGCGTCATTGAGCGCTATCACCAATATCACGATGCCATCCATGATCTGTTGGCCTCCATTCTTTCCGGCATCACGGAACAGCGCCTGTTCGATGACGAAAAGCTTCAGCAATCCGCCATCGAGAGCCTCAGAGAGCGCTACCCCTTCGTCGAACTCCTGTACACGCTGGATACCGAGGGCCTGCAGCACAGTGAGAACCACCGCCCCTCCGGAGATAAACGCAAAAAAACCCTGGTCGGCAAGGATCGCAGTCAGCGCCCCTATTTCCAGCTGGTAAAGGACAGCCAGTGTGTCGTCGTCACCGAACCCTACCTGTCCATCGCCAACACCAGCCTGTGCATCTCTTCCGCCGCACCGGTGAAAGATCACGACGGCAAATTGCTAGGCTATGTGGTGCTGGATATCGATCTGGCCGGCACCATCGCCTTTCTCATGGGCGACACCGCACGGCGCCGCTTTGCGCCGCTGTTCAAACTGGTCTATTCAGCGATCGCCATCGGCCTGTTTGCCGTCGTCATATTGCTGCTGTATGCCTCATTGAACGAGCTCATCAACATGCGGCCGGATCAAGTAGGTGGCCACGATTTCTACCTGCGCCCCTTCGGGATCATCATTTACCTCACCTTGGGGCTGGCGATCTTCGATCTGGCCAAGACGACCTTCGAGGAAGAAGTGCTAATGCACAAGGATATCTTCCGTCACAGCTCCACGCGCCGCACCATCACCCGCTTCATGGCCGCCATCCTCATCGCCGTGTCCATCGAATCCCTGTTGCTGATGTTCAAGTCGGCACTCGGCGACGGCGAGCACCTGGCCGATGCGGTGTGGATGATGATGTCCGCCGTGGGCCTGCTGATCGGTCTGGGGCTCTATGTCTATCTCGGCGCCAAGGCCGAGGCCGTGTTCAACGAAACCAACAAATAGCCCGCCGGCAAGCGCCGGCCTGAGAGGAATCACCCACCGTGAGCCAAGCCCTGCCCCCCCTGCGCCTGAAGAAAAACGAGGAACGCCGGCTGCGCGCGGGCCACCTCTGGGTCTACAGCAACGAAATCGACATCAAACAAACGCCGCTGAAGGATCTCGAACCCGGCAGCGCCGTCAGCATCGAAGACTCGCGCGGCCACGCCATCGGCAGCGGCTATGTAAACCCTCACTCACTGATCTGCGCCCGCCTGGTCAGCCGCGACCCGAAATACACCCTGGACAAGTCCCTGCTGGTGCACCGCATCAATATTGCCCTGTCCCTGCGCGACACCGTCTTCAGCACACCCTTTTACCGCCTCATCCACAGCGAGGGTGACAACCTGCCGGGCTTGGTGGTCGACCGCTTCGGCGAGGTACTGGTGGTGCAGATCACCACCGCCGGCATGGAGCGCCACAAGGGCAACATCGTCGAAGCGCTGCAACAGGTGCTCAAGCCCACGGCCATCGTGCTGCGCAACGACCATGGTTCGCGCAAGCTGGAGGGACTGGAGAGCTACGTCGAAACCCCCCACGGGCAACTGCCCGACGAACTCGTCATCGAAGAAAATGGCGCCCGCTTCGCCATCGACCCGCTGGGCGGGCAGAAGACCGGCTGGTTTTTCGACCACCGCATGAACCGCGCACGCATGCAGCAGTACGTGAAAGGCCGGCGTGTGCTGGACGTGTTTAGTTATATTGGCGGCTGGGGCATTGAGGCGGCCGTCGCGGGTGCCAGTGAGGTGATGTGTGTGGACGCCAGCCAGAGCGCCATCGACCGCATCCATCAAAACGCCGAACTCAATGGTCTCGGCGATACCGTGGCCAGTCTGCAGGGCGATGCCTTCGAGGCGCTGAAGAACCTGCGCCAGGCTCGCGAGCGCTTCGATGTGGTGATCATCGACCCGCCGGCCTTCATCAAGCGCAAGAAGGACTTCAAGGAAGGCCTGAATGCCTACCACCGCATCAACCAGATGGCCATGCAGGTGCTCAATAAGGGTGGCTATCTGGTCAGCGCCTCCTGCTCCTGGCACCTCAAGCACGACCAACTGCGCGACACCCTTCTCAAGGCCAGCCGCCATGTGGATCGCGCCGCACAGATCATCG
Organism: Gammaproteobacteria bacterium; assembly: GCA_021647505.1. GTDB lineage: Bacteria > Pseudomonadota > Gammaproteobacteria > SZUA-152 > SZUA-152 > DRQN01. Next base: position 9,490 of record JAKIUN010000003.1, on the reverse strand, counting down.
AGCAGGGGCATCAGGGGCCGGATCATCCCGTGCACCCGGCTATCACTGAGACGGATTACCTGAAAGCGTTCATCGCGCGGATACTCTCTAACTGATATTTGAAACCCCATACGTGCTGACGCAATACCCGCATCCTACACCGCCGGTCATCAATCACTCCTCGCCCCTGATCTACGCCCGATGCGAGCGAATAAACTCACCCAACAGCCGAAACGCCTCACCAAAGGCACTGCCACGCCGCCAGGCCAGACCGATCTCACGCACACTGTTCTCAGCCAACGGGTAGGTGCGGATACGCGTGCTCTTCAGCAGCGATGAGTCCACCGCCATCTGCGGCAGATAGGTAATCCCCAGGTCAGCATCCACCATCTCCACCAGGGTCAGCAGGCTGCTGGCGGCAAAGCCACTCACCTGCTCCAGCTTACGGATCTCACAGGCCGACAGGGCATGGTCACGCAGACAATGGCCGTCTTCCAGCAACAGCACGCTCTCCTGCGGCAGATCCTCCACCTTGTAATGCTGCGGATCCACCAGTTTGCTGTGTTCGTGGCAGGCAAGCCGAAAGGGATCATCGAACAGACTCATCAGCTCCACATTGCGCAATTCATACGGCAGGGCAATAAGCATCAGATCCAGCTCGCCGGCCATCAGCTTCGCATAGACACGCTGAGTGAGGTCTTCGTGTAGGTACAGCTGTAACTGCGGATAGGCCCGACGCAGTGCCGGCAGCACCTTGGGCAGCAGAAAAGGGGCGATGGTGGGAATCACGCCCAGGCGCAGCTTGCCCGCCAGCGGGTCGCGGTTGCTGCGCGCCAGCATCACCAGCTCCTCCATTTCACGCAGGCAATCACGCGCCCTGGTCGCCACCTCACGGCCGCAGGCGGTGATGGTGACGCTCTTGTTGGTGCGATCCACCAACTGCACCTCCAGCAGGCGTTCGAGATCGCGGATGGCGACACTGAAGGCGGACTGGGAGACGAAACAGGCCTGCGCAGCCTTGCCGAAGTGGCCATGGCTCTCCAGGGCAACGAAGTAGCGTAACTGTTTGACCGTGGGCAGGTTCATGCCGTCGCGGTTTCCTGTGGTAGCACCGGATCAATGATCTAAATAATAGATCATTATAATATAAACATCCTATTTTACGGATAGATGAATCACGTCTAGACTCTGCTCCAACACGTTAAAACACACCTCGACAAACACCTGCTAAAGGAGTCAGACATGTTCGAAAACCGCGAAGGCCAAAATATCCCCAAGGTCACCTTCCACACCCGTCAGGATCACGAGTGGATCGACCTTCCCAGCGACGACATCTTCAAGGGCAAGACCGTGATCGTTTTCTCGCTGCCTGGTGCCTTCACACCCACCTGTTCATCGTCGCATGTGCCGCGCTTCAATCAGCTCGCGCTGGTATTCAAGGCCAACGGTGTCGACGAGATCATTTGTATGTCGGTCAACGATGCCTTCGTCATGAACGAGTGGAAGGCCGAGCAGAAAGCCGACCAGATCACCTTCCTGCCCGATGGCAACGGTGATTTCACCGACGGCATGGGCATGCTGGTGGACAAGGACGAGCTCGGCTTCGGCAAGCGCTCCTGGCGTTATTCCATGTTGGTGAAGGACGGCGTGGTGGAAAAGATGTTCATCGAGCCGGACGTGGATGGCGACCCCTACGGCGTCTCCGATGCCGACACCATGCTGGCCTACATCGCCCCCGACGCCGAGCCGGTATTGGACGTATCGGTATTCACCCGCAAGGGCTGCCCCTTCTGCGTTCAGGCCAAGGGCATGCTGCGCGATGCCGGTATCGCCTTTGAAGAACTGGTTCTCAATCAGGATTACAGCGATCGCACCCTGCGCGCCGTCAGCGCCACGGACACGGTGCCACAGGTGTTCGTCAACGGCGAGCGCATCGGTGGTTCCGAGGAACTGGCGAAATGGCTGAAATCCCGTAACGCCATTTGACGCCAACATCCGACAGGTAACGGCCTGTGGTCATTTTGACCACTGGTTTTTTCATGCCTGCCGGGCAGAAATCCGACGCATACGGTAAACTCTGCCCCCATGTTGAATTACCCCCTGATCGACCCCGTCGCTGTCAGCCTCGGCCCGCTGAAAATCCACTGGTACGGCATCATGTATCTGATCGCCTTCGGCGCCGCCTGGTGGCTGGGCCGTCGGCGCGCGCGCCAGCCGGGCTCCGGCTGGAACGACGAGCAGATCTCCGACCTGATCTTCTATGGCGCGCTGGGCGTGGTGCTGGGTGGCCGCATCGGCTACACCCTGTTCTACAACTTCAGTCACTTCGCCAGTGACCCCGTGTCCATCTTACGCCTCTGGGAAGGCGGTATGTCCTTCCACGGCGGCCTGTTGGGAGTGTTGCTGGCCATGTGGTTGTTCGGCCGCAAGTACAAACACAGCTTCTTCGAACTCACCGATTTCATCGCCCCGCTGGTGCCCATCGGTCTGGCCTCCGGGCGGCTGGGCAATTTCATCAACGGCGAACTGTGGGGTCAGCCGACGAACGTCGCTTGGGGCATGGTGTTTCCCGGCGCCGGGCCGTTGCCGCGGCATCCATCACAACTGTACGAGATGTTCCTCGAAGGCATCGTGTTGTTTTTCATTGTCTGGATCTTCTCCGCCAAGCCGCGTCCACGCATGGCCGTGTCCGGGGTATTCGCCCTTGGCTACGGGGTGTTTCGCTTTGCCGTGGAATTCGTCCGCCAGCCCGATGAACACCTCGGCTTCATCGCCTTCGGCTGGCTGACCCAGGGACAATTGCTGTCGGCACCGTTGATCCTCACCGGCATCGTACTGCTGTGGCTGGCCTATCGCCGCCAGCCGCCAGCCGCCAGCCGCACCGGTCAACCCCGAGCCGAAAGCAAACAGCTCTCCCAAAAAGCGAAAAACAAAGGGTAAGTAATGCGCCAGTATCTCGACCTGATGCGCCATGTCTACGACCACGGCACCATCAAAACCGACCGCACCGGCACCGGCACCCGCAGCATATTCGGCCACCAGATGCGTTTCGATCTGACCGCAGGCTTCCCCCTGGTCACCACCAAAAAACTGCACCTGCGCTCCATCATCCACGAACTGCTGTGGTTCCTGTCCGGCGACACCAACATCCGCTATCTGCGGGAAAACGGTGTCAAAATCTGGGACGAATGGGCCGATGAACATGGTGACCTCGGCCCCGTGTACGGCTCACAGTGGCGCTCCTGGCCCGGCGCCGACGGGCGCCACATCGACCAGATCAGTCAGGTGGTGAAGCAGATCAAGAACAGCCCGGATTCACGCCGCCTCATCGTCTCGGCCTGGAACGTAGGCGAGATCGACAACATGGCCCTGCCGCCCTGTCACGCCTTTTTCCAGTTCTACGTCGCCGACGGCAAACTGTCCTGCCAGCTCTATCAGCGCAGTGCCGACATTTTTCTCGGCGTACCCTTCAACATCGCCTCCTATGCCCTGCTACTGTTGATGGTGGCGCAGGTCACGAGCCTGAAACCGGGCGAGTTCATCCACACCCTGGGTGATGCACATCTGTACAGCAATCATCTTAAGCAGGCCAAAGAGCAGCTTGATCGCGAACCGCTGCCCCTGCCGACCATGACCCTGAATCCAGACATCGACGACCTGTTCAAATTCACCTTCGATGACTTCGAGCTGACGGGTTACGAATCCCATCCCCACATTAAAGCACCGGTGGCGGTGTAAACCCGTGTCGGCGAATGACGGACAACGATCTTTTGCCACAGAGGGCACGGAGATGCACAGAGCGATACAAGCCATGATTGAATTTCTCTGCGCCCCTCTGTGCACTCTGTGGCGGCAAAATCCATGACTGTCTCCCTGATCTGGGCGATGGCCGACAACCGCGTCATCGGCATCGAAAACCGCCTGCCCTGGAAGCTGCCGGCCGATATGAAGTGGTTCCGTAAACAGACCCTGGGCAAGCCCATCGTCATGGGCCGCCTGACCTTCGAGTCCTTCGGCGCCAGGCCCTTGCCAGGCCGGCGTAACCTCATCGTCAGCCGCAACCCGGACTACCGGGCCGAAGGCACGGAGGTATTTGATTCCCTGGAAGCGGCACTGGCAGTCACGGCGGAAGACGAAGAAGTCATGGTGATCGGTGGGGCATCACTGTATGCGCAGGCCCTACCTCTTGCAGATCGTCTTTACATGACCCTGGTGCACGCCGAGGTGGAGGGCGATGCCCATTTTCCGGCATTCGACATGACACAATGGCAGGAAATGGAGCGCGCAGACTGCACCGCTGATGAAAAAAATTCCCACGCCTACAGCTTCGTTGTACTGGAACGGCGTGGCAGGACCGACTGACCCTGGCCACCTAGATCCCAATTAAGAATTTAAACACTACTGACAGTATGGTGTCAGTAGCACTTGTTTAAAATAGCCACTCATTTAAAAAATAAAGGCAGATTCATGTCAAACGATGAGTACGTATTGGAAGTGGCTGTATTTACCGTCAGAGAAGAATATGTGGCCAAAATGCCCGGTATAAGAGATGGTCTAAGAGCGGCGTTAAAAGATTTCTCCGGGTTAATCGAATTGGATACATTTTCACCTATTGATGGTGGCCGGATATTTGCGGATATTGCAAAATGGGATACGCTGGAAAATGCAATGGCCGCAGCAAAAGCCTTTGAAAGTGGAGATGAACGGTTCCAGCCTTATATGGAAGCTATTGAGGAACTGAAATTCATGGGTCATTTTAAACCATAAAAGCCTCACCACGACGTGAGATGTCACACAATTCGGGCATTTTCCTGCCGTGTTATTGTTGGCATTACATTGCATGCATGGCGGTAAGTTATTGATTAGCGGCGTGCCAAACTGGTTTTGATTTCTCTGTGTCCTCTGCGGCAACTACTCGATGATGTTCTCGATCAACTGCTTGATGGATGCCGCATCGAAGGGCTTGTCGCACATAGCCGAGACACCGGCCTGCTGCACGCCGGCCAGACGACTGGCATCCTGCTCGCTGGAGATCATCAGGATCGGCACGCTGGCCTGCTCACTTTCCTGCCGCACATGCTCAACGAATTCCTTGCCATCCATCTCCGGCATGTTGAGATCGGTAATAATCAAGTCGTAATAATTCTGCTTCACCAGCTCGAAGGCCTGCTGGCCGTTCTCCGCCTCGGTGAGGTTTTCGATACCCATGGAAGTCAGGATACGCCCGATGTGGCGACGCGCCAGACCACTGTCATCCACCAGCAGTACGTTCAGATCCTCTAGCAGCACACTGTCCGTCTCCAGCGTGCCCGGATCAAAATAGTCCAACGTGGCATACAGCGCGGTGCGCAGCTGCTCCAGTTCGAAGGGCTTGGGCAACAGGGCAATGGCACCAGCCTGACGAATGGGTTCAAGATAGCGGTAATGGGTTTCGCTGGATACCAGCATGAAGGGCACATCCGGCTGCACATCGCCACGGCGGATGGTTTCCAGCAGCTCGGTGCCGGTCATATCCGGCAGGTGCATGGCACTGATAATCAAATCCGGCGCCGGCGGCGTCAGGCTGGCGAGCGCGTCTTCACCCTTACGGGCCCACTGCACATGGCTGACGCCCAGTAGCTGTAAATAGTTTGAGATGATCCGATGCTGCGCCATGGAAGGCTCCACCAGAACCACATGCAGGTTTTCCAGGCCGATCTCCGCCATCAGTTCAGCATCCCCTCGATGAGCTGTTTTACCGTACCGGAATCGAAGGGTTTGTCACAGATGGCCGAAACACCGGCCTGTTGCACGGCGGCAATGCGACTCTCATCGGATTCGCTGGAGACCATCAACACCGGGATGCTGGCTTGAGCACTGGATTCACGAATCTGTTCTACCAGCTCTTTACCATTCATGTGTGGCATATTGTAGTCGGTGACCACCAGGTCGAAAAAATTCTCGCCGATAATCGCCAGCGCCTCAACACCATTGTTGGCGGTGGTAATGTCCTCGATACCCATGTTACTCAGCACACGCGAGATATGCCGGCGTGCCGTACTCGAATCATCCACGACCAGTACCTTCAGCTCCTCACTGGCAAAATCACGCGCCGCCAATTCACCCGGATCGAGATAATTCAGCGTCGACTGCATGGCCGCCTGCAACTGCTCACGTGTAAAGGGTTTAGGCAACAAGGCAATAACACCGGCCTGGCGAATGGGTTCGAGGTAGCGGTAGTGGGTCTCACTGGAGATGAGCATAAAAGGTACCTCAGCGAGGGGCTCTTCCGCACGCATGGTCTGCACCAGCTCGGTGCCGGTCATATCGGCCAGATGCATAGTGCTGATCACCAGATCCGGTGTGGCCGTGCGCATTTCCTGCAAGGCTTCTGTGGCCGTTTTCACCACAAACAGAAGCTCAACGCCAAGCCCCCGCAGATAACTTCCGATAATCCTGCTCTGCGCAGAGGAAGGTTCAACCAGCAATACGCTGATCGTGTCGATATTCAATCTGGACATAGCGCCGTACCATCAATAGTTCGGAAGTTCCTGGGTAGTTGTCGGTATCGGCGTGGCAGACCTTTAGAGGACTTCTCTTTTTTCTGGCGAGGAGACGGCTACGTCCAACCAGCTTCCAGGCCGCAGGAATAAATCATTCATTACCAATGAAATCCGCCCTCTCATCAAGCCTCTGTTTAACGCTTCGCCATTCCGGCAGGACATGATCCATCAACCGATAAAACCGACGACTGTGGTTAAGTTCACGCAAGTGACAAAGCTCATGCAGAATCACATAGTCAATGAATTCCACCGGTGCCTTGATCAGATGTGTGTTCAGGGTCACAAGCCCCCGCGAATTGCAGCTCCCCCAGCGGCGACGCATCTTGCGCAGCTTCAGCTCGGGCACAAACTCCACCCAGCGCACGGTTTCGCTCAGGTCAGCAAGCCGCTGCTGAAATACCGTACGCGCCTGCTCACGATACCAGCGCCAGAGCCGATGCTTGATGCTGTCGGGGTCTGTATTGGCGATGTGGATATGGAGGGATTGCGCGGAGATACCCTGCGGCTGTAAATGATGTCGATGGCTGATGGGTCTCAGTCGATACCGTTCACCAAGAAAAAGATGCTCTTCATCTTCAATATAGGATAATGGGCAAACAAAACCCGCGCTGGTTTTGATTTCGTCCCGACGCCGTAACAGCCATTCCGCCTGCTCAGCAACCCAGTGCCGAATCTGTAGCAGATTTACCGATACCGGCACATCGACCAGCACACCGCCATCCGGAAGAATCTTGATCAAAGAACGTGTCTTTCTACGCCGATTGAAATTCACGCAATAGCAAAGCGACCGGCCTGCGACGATGACTTCCTGTTTGATCATAAGGATATAGAGTCTATTGAGATCGTACATGCTAACTGCTGGTGCGGAGGGTATCCAGTCCTGCATCCGAGGGTGCCGTGGTGACCACCTGACTTTCGTCATACGAAAGCGGGGCATTGAATGATACTGAGAGAATATTGAGAGACTTGGCATACCGTCATTCCCGCGCAGGCGGGAATACAGAATGTACAGAATATCAAACATTCTGGATAACTCCTCCTGCGGGCGTTCAACGCACAAGGCGCTTTAGGCGAGCTACAGGGAATTCGACCCAAAGAGATTCAAACAGCTCATGATGTCCGGGGGTTAGCACTGCCCATTTACAAGTCCTCCAGCGGACTCATGACGCCTTCCCCCCCCCCTGCTTCAGCAAATGGGTGGCGAAACTATGGCGAAATGTATGCGCACTCACCTTCTTCACAATCCCCGATATTCATACTTTTCCAGGCTTGGTCGACAATCTAGAGCATGCCTAGTACAATATTCAATATTCACCCTAGGGGTGAACTCTTCTTGAAGTGATAGGTCTGTTTAATAGGTAATATTTTGATAGTTAAATTCCGTACAGGGAAGCTTGAAAAGTGCTATTTGAAATCAAAACAAGCCGTTAGAGAATTTGGTGATGTCGTTGGGCGTAAGTACGTTCAGAGAATTAATATCATCAAGACGACTCATAGTCTTGATGACTTAAGTAAGCTGCCTGGGCTTAGATGCCACCCCCTAAAGGGGGATAGAGCTGGTCAATATGCCGTTAATTTGACCGGATTCCATAGATTGATATTTACGGTAGAGGGTGAATGCTTAAATATCGCTATGATTGAGGAGGTGAGTAAGCACTATGATGACTGAACCACAAATTGTCTCTGATTTAGCCATTCCTCCAGGTGAGTATCTCGAAGAGGTATTGGAGGATATTGGGCTTACTCAAGCGGAGCTAGCTCGTAGAATGGGTAGGCCTTCTCAAGCTATAAATGAGATTGTTAAAGGTGAAAAATCCATAACACCAGAAACAGCTATTCAGCTTGAGAAGGTTGTAGGTGTCCCTGCGTATATATGGAGTTCTTTGGAGGCTGAGTACAGACTTATAAGGGCTAGTCAAATCGAAGCTGAAGTTGCTAAGGAAGAGGAGTCGCTTTTGGGGAGCTTTCCTTATTCCAAGCTTGGTAAATTGGGGTTGGTCGAGAAGACGAGAATCCCTCTTTCAAAAGTTCAAAGTCTTCGGCGTTTTTTTGGTGTATCGTCTTTATTTAATCTGAAGGAGGTTAGAGAATATCGTCCTGCATTTCGCCAAAGTAGTGACAATGATATTAACCACGAAGCTCTTGTTTCATGGTTAAGAGCAGGAGCTGTTCTAGCGAATGAGATCGACTGCCAAAAATTTGATAAAGATATTTTGTTTTCTAATATCAAAAATATAAGAGCATTAACTCTAAAGCACGAACCTAGTGAATTCTTTCCAGAGCTAAAGCGAATACTGAGCCAGTTTGGGATTGCTCTTGTTGTTATACCTCACTTTAAAAAAACTTACACAACAGGTGCCACCTTTTGGGTTAAAAAAGACAAGGCTGTAATAATGATGTCGCTTCGAGGAAGTTGGGCGGATGTATTTTGGTTTAGCCTATTCCATGAGCTTGGACATATTCTTTTGCACGATAAAAGACATACTTTCTTGGAGGGGAGTAAACCATCTCCTGAATGGGAAAGACAGGAAGATGAAGCAGATGAGTTCTCTCAAAAAACATTGATTCCTGCTAATGAATTTCAAAAATTTAAGGATAACTATGATTTTTCTGCATCAAGCATAAGAAAATTTTCTCACTATATTGGCATTGCCCCTGGGATTATTACAGGCCGATTACAGCATGAAAAAATACTTCCTTATACCTGCCATACAGGTCGAATCAGGTATAAATGGAAATAATCTCTAAAAAACAGAGTCTTGCAATCACCTATAAACTGGATAGTGCATAATTGCAAGACCTGACCCCGATTTTGATTTTGCGATTTTGCTTCTGGGCGTACATCGGGTAACCGGGGGTCTCTAACCCCCAGTCCCCACAACACCCTGCATGCGGCTCCGCACAGGGCGTTTCATTTAGCATGGTGAAGCGCAATCCATCCATCACGTAACGCATAAAGTCCCTGGGAT